>JBBILR010000022.1:0-35441 GCA_037444825.1 Acidobacteriota bacterium
AAGGCGAAGATGCTGCTCAACTATCTTGCGAAGAAGGGATACTTGAAAGCGGCCCAATAAAGAAAGCTTGCGAGGCAAAGACGTACTTGGCGGCGAAGGGGGCGAAGTGAGAGAGCAGGCTTAGAGATTTCGTGCAGCGGGCCCGTGGAGTCCGACCCTCCAGGTGACGCCCTCGGGGGACCACACGGCGGTCTTTTACCTGAAGATGCCTCCCCGCTACGCCGGCGACAACGCAGGAATGGCGGTGAAAGGATGGCCATAGAGAGAGGATTCGGTTCATACCCTTGACGGCGTCCCCTCCCTGGGGCGATGCTGGTAAGCCCCGGTCCCTCGGGGGAGGGGATGGTGCCGGGTGACGAGGGTCATTCACCTGTCGGTGGTGGTGGGGGCTCCGCCGGACCGGGCCTACGCCTGGTTCACCCAGAACGACCTTCTGGAGCGGTGGCTCTGCCGCCACGCGGAGGTGGAGCCGTACGCCGGCGGCAAGTTTCACCTCTTCTGGGACCCGTTCGACCGGGAGAACGACTGCACCTTCGGGTGCCGGGTGACGGCGGCGGCGCCGGGGCGCCTCCTCGCCTTCGAATGGAAAGGGCCCAAGCAGTTCCGGAAGATCCTGAACACCTGCGACCCGCTGACCCACGTGTCGGTTTCTTTCCACCCCGTGGAGGGAAAGGGGGGGACGGAGACGGAGGTCCACCTGCTCCATTCGGGGTGGTGCCGCTCTCCCGAGTGGGTGGAGGCCCGGGTCTGGACGGAGATGGCGTGGAAGCGGGTTCTGGATCTCCTCAAGGAGAGGATCGGTGGATCCTGAAGTGGCTCGTCGGATTCGGATCGTGAAGGGCGACATCACCCGCCTTTCGGTGGATGCGGTGGTGAACGCCGCCAACCGGTCTCTTCTGGGGGGAGGCGGGGTGGACGGGGCGATTCACCGCGCGGCGGGGCCTTCGCTGCTCGAGGAGTGCCGCCGCCTTGGAGGCTGCGAGACCGGGGACGCCAAGATCACCCGGGGGTACGGCCTGCCCGCCCGCTTCGTCATCCACACGGTGGGGCCCGTCTGGCGGGGGGGAGACGCGGGGGAGGCGGAGGTCCTGGCCTCCTGCTACCTTCGCTCGCTGAGCCTGGCCCGGGACCGGGTCTTCCAGACGGTGGCCTTTCCCTCCATCAGCACGGGAGCCTACGGCTATCCCGTGGAAAAGGCCTGCGCGGTGGCCCTTGGGACCACGGCGGATTTCCTTTCGAAGAGCCCGCTGCCCCGCGAGGTCACCTTCGTCTGCTTCTCGGACCAAGACCTCGTGGCCTACCGCCGGGAGGCCGCCCGCCTCGGCCTGATCCATTCCTGACGCCTTCGAGGGACCGCCGTTGGCCATTTCCCGGATTCTCTTCTGCGCCCTCCTAGGCCTGTTGCCCGTCCTTCCCCTGGATCCTCCCCGGCGGCCCGAGGGGTGGGCCCCGCAGTGGGAGCGGCGGCCCGCCGGCCTTCGCCCCTGGCCTCGGCGGGCCCCTTCTCTCCTGCGTTTGCGCTCGGAGAGCGCCGTGGTGGCCGACGACGCCACCGGCGAGGTCCTCTTCGAGAAGAACGCCGACGAGGTGCGCCCCATCGCATCCCTGACGAAGGTGATGACGGGCCTCGTGGTCTTGGGGTCTGGGCGTTCCCTTTCGGAGGGGGTGACGATCCAGGAGGAGGACGTGGACACCCTCAAGCACTCCGCCTCGCACCTCCCCGTGGGGTGGACGTTGACCCGGGGGGAACTGCTCCGCATCGCCCTCATGGCGTCGGACAACCGGGCCGCCCACGCCCTGGCCCGGGTCCACCCCGGAGGGGTGGAGGCCTTCGTGCGGGCCATGAACGAAAAGGCATCGGCCCTCGGCATGCGCCAGACCCGCTACGTGGACCCCACGGGCCTGGACCCGGCCAACGTCTCCACCGCCCGGGACCTTCTCCTCCTCGCCCGGGAGGTCCGCCGCTACGGGACGCTGGAGGAGATGGGCCGCCAGAGCCTCCTGGAGGTCCGTTCCCTGAACTCCGGCCACCTCCGGACCTTCGGCAACAGCAACGGGCTCGTCCACGATCCCTCGTGGGACATCCGCTTCACCAAGACCGGCTACATCCTCGAATCGGGCTACTGCCTCCTCATGCGGCCGTTCCTGAAGGACCGGACCTTCACCTTCGTCTTTCTGGGGGCGGCGGGAAAGGATTCCCGGCTGGGGGACGCGCGGAGAACCCGGGCCTGGCTGTTGGGCGGCGAGGGCGGCGGGGGCGGGCGCCGCGGGGGCGGGGGAAGGGAAGGCGCTCAGGGCTCCAGCCGGAGGGCCGGAGGGCCTTCCTCGAATCCGCCGATGGGGTAGAGGGCCTGGCCGCGGGCCCGGGCGGCTTCCTGGAGACGCCCTTCCTTCTCCGGGGGAACGGCCAAGAGCAGGCCCCCGGAGGTCTGGGCGTCGGCGGCCATGAGGAGGTGGACCTCCTCCAGCGAGGGGTGGGCTTCCAGAAAGGGGGCCACGAGGTCCCGGTTGGCGTAGGTGCCTCCGGGGATGTTCTGGTCCCGCGCCTGGGCCTCCACGCCGTCGAAGAAGGGGATGGCCCCGAAGGAGAGGCGCGCCGAAAGCCCAGCCTCCCGGCACATCTCCAGCAGGTGGCCCAGGAGTCCGAAACCGGTGACGTCGGTGGCGCCTCGGACCTCCGCCTCCAGGGCCGCCTCCGAGGCGGCGCGGTTGAGGAGGGCCATGGAGGAGACGGCCTCCCGGTAGGCCTCACCCGGGATATCCCCGCCCTTGAAGGCCGTGGCGAGGATGCCGGTGCCCAGTTTCTTCGTGAGGTACAGGCGGTCGCCGGGGCGGGCGCCGTCCTTGCGAAGGAGCCGTTGGGGGTGGGCCTCGCCCACCACGGCCATGCCGTACTTGGGCTCGGGGTCGTCCACGGTGTGGCCGCCGACGACGAGGCACCCCGCCTCCCGGGCCTTGTCGGCCCCGCCTTTCAGGATCTCCACCATTTCGTCGGTGCGGTACTGGCGGCTGGGGAAGTTCATCAGGTTCAGGGCCAGCAGGGGACGCCCCCCCATGGCGTAGACGTCGGAGAAGGCGTTGGCGGCGGCGATCTGGCCGAAGGCGTAGGGGTCGTCCACCACCGGGGTGAAGTAGTCCGCCGTGAACAGAAGAACCCTGTCCGCCTCCCAAAGGAAGGCGGCGGCGTCCTCCACGTGCCCCGGAGGGGTGAGGAGGCGCGGGTCGTCCACGACGGGCAGCCGGCGGAGGACCTCCGCCAGGTCCAGCGGACTCAGCTTGCAGGCTCAGCCGGCTCCGTGGCTGAGACCGGTGAGCCGGCCGATGGGCGGCTTTCCAGCGTCCACGGTTCCTCCTCTCGACGTCACGGTACGCTCCCGCCAGCCGCCAGGCCCGGCGGGGCGGGGAGCCGTCTCAAGAGATCGGCGGCCAGCGGCGCCGCCAAGAGGTCCCCCAGGCCGTCCAGGGTGGCGTCCGGGACTCCGGCGGCGGCCAGGAGCAGGGGGCGGGCCTCCTCCGTCCGGCCGAGGTGCAACAGGGCCACGGCACGGGCGTAGGCCACGGCGGCCTGTCCCGGCTCCCCCGGATCCGCCGGCGCCTTCTCCAGGGCTTCCAGCGCCTTTTGGGGCCGGCCCAGGGAGATCTCGGCGAAAGCGAGGTTCAGGGCGGCGGCGCGGCCCTCCAAGGGCGATTCGGACGAAAGGGCCGCCTGCTGGGCTAGGAGGGCCCGCTTGAGGGGGAAAGGCCCCGCCGCCACCACCTTCCGGAAGGCGGAGGCCGAAAGGCGGGCCGAGACCTCTTTCCCCTCGTGGAGGAAGCGGACCTCCGCTTCCCTGACCCCACGGAGCTTGGCACGGGCTTCGGAGGCGGAGTCCACCAGGTCCTCGCCGACCCCGAGAAGGCGGTCCCCGGGGGCGGGTCCCCCCGCGGAGGAGAGGTCCCGAAGAACGAAAGGCCCTCCCCCCGGGGCGTCGCCCAGGGCCAGGACCTCCGCGAGGTCGAAGTCCAGGACCGTCGCATCCAGGAGCTTGAGGGCGGCGGCGGCCCCGTCCGCGGGGCCTCCCGTGGCGGTGAAGAGGTCCTCCCCCGGAAAGTCCGGCGCCAGGAGCTTCAGCGAGAATCGGAATTCCCTCTCCCCGGCCCGCTCCATGAGGCCCGCCACCACCCCCTGGCAGCGGTACTTCCGGCACAGGAGGGCGGCGGCGGAGGCGCGCTCCGAGGGGTCCACCCCCGCCACGAAGAAGGTGTCGGGGAGGAGGGGGTTCGTCTCCTCTGAGAAGGTTCCGTTAAACAGATTCAGGTCCCCCCAGAGGCCGTCGGCCGCGGCGGAGGCTTCCGCCAGGTCCTCGGGGGCCACCTCCGGCCCGCGCGTGAAGCCCACCCAGAGCAACGTCGGCCGTAGCACCGCCTCCACCCGGAAGGGGCCCCCCTCCGCCACGTGGAGGCGCGCCCGGTATTCGCCGACGCCGGCCTTGCGGACGAGGATGTCGTGGTCCCCGATGCAGAAGCTCCCGTCCCGGAAGGGGGTGGTTCCGGCCGCCCGGCCGTCCAGGAGGACTTCGGCGCCGGAGGGGCGGGAGACCACCTCCAAGGGAACGGTCTTTCGCTCCAGGGTGATGGTCTTCACGAAGCCCGGCAGGTTCTTCTCCCGGTCCAGGACGACGTTGAGAAGGAAGGTGCGAGGAGCGTGGCAGGGCTTGGAGAGGGTGACCCGGTGCTCGCCGGGGGGCAGATTCTGGGCGGAGATGACGTAGACCGACGAGGGGTCCGCGCCGATGGAGCGGGCGTAGTCGGCCCACTCGGGCTTCACGGAGGCGGCGCGGTCGGCGGTGCCCACCGGCTTCCCGTCCAGGGAAAGGGCGGTGCCTTGGGGCTGGACGAAGAAGTAGATCGTGCGCGCGTTGGGGATCAGCCGGGCCGTGAAGGGGACCACCGCCCCCACCTCCACCCGCACCTCCCGTTCCAGCGGGTCGTACCCCGACTGCACCGCCCGGACGGTGTGCAGGCCTTTCAAGACGGGGACCTGGCGCATCCCTCCCGAGCCCAGGGGACGGCCGTCGAGAAAGACCTGGCACTCCGGGGGGGAGATGTCCAGGGCCAGCGTCCCCGTCCACTGGGAGCGCACCTCCTCGAAGAAGCGGACCACCTTGGGGGCGCGGCTCCGCGAGAAGGGGTAGTCGGCGCGGAGCTGCACCAGGCGGGCGAAGTCCGCCCGGGCCTCCTCCAGCTTTCCCAGGTTGAAGAAGGCCACACCCCTCAGCTCCAGGCACCGCTGGAGCAGGGCCTCGTCGCCGGCGGTGAGCCTTCCCGCCGACTCCCACCGGGAGAGGGTTTCCACCACCGGGGCCAGGGCCTCCACCGCGGCGGGGAATTGGAAGGCCTGGAAGGCCGCCTCGGCCTTCCCGAAGGACTCCTGGAGGGTCCCGATCTCCTCCACCTCCACCTGGGAGCAAGGCAGAAGGGGAAGGCAGAGGGCGAGAAGAACCGGGAGGAGGCGCCTCATGGCTGAAGCCCTCCCAACCGCGGGACCTTGCCGTCCACGAAGAGAATCCGGTCCAGACCGTCCCACCCCGCCGCCGAGACCCGGGGGCTCTCCTCCCCGGAGAGGAAAAGGGCCTTCCCGGAGGAGGAGAGGAGGATCAGCCGGTGGGCCCGCCCGTCCAGGAGGAGGAGGTTCCCCGCGAAGTCCACCCGGAAGTCCGAAAGGCGGCGAATGGGCACGCCCAGGGATTTCGGGTCCAGGACCTTGAGGACGCTGAGATCTCCGCCGAGAACGAAGATCCGCCCCCCCTGGCCGTCGGCCACGTAGAGCCTCCCCGCGGAGTCGGTCCGCACGAGGGCGGGGTCGGGCACGAGGATGCCGGCGCTCCCCACGGCCTTTCCTTCGGGGTTCACCTTGATGAGGCGTCGCTGGCGGTCGTCCAGGAGCACGGCCACCCCCTCGGGCAGGCAGGCGACGGAGACCGGGGAACCGAAGGTGGGGGGGAGGCTCAGCGTCCGGTCCCCCCACAGGAGAACCCCGCGGGCAAGCGCCAACGGCCGGCCGGAGCCGTCCAGGGAGAGGTCCAGGGCTCCGGCCAGGGGCCGGGTGGCCAGGAGACGCCCGTCGGCCCGCACGTCGAAGAGGGCGTCCCGGCCCAGGAGGTAGACTCCGCCCTCCGGCGCGGGGGCCACGGCCAACGCCTTCCGGAGGATTCTGGGGTCCAGGGCCGGGGTGGGGAAGGGGGCTTCCTGAAGGGCCACCTTCCCGTGCCGCGCGAGGTTCCTGTCCAGAAGGGCCCGAATCTGCCGGGCGGCCGTGGGGGTCTCCAGCCGGCCCAGCACCCGGGCGGCGTCCAGGGGGCGGTCCAGCGCCAGGAGGGTCCGGGCGAGCAGAGGAAGGGTCTCCCCTTCGTCGCTGGAGACGGCGCGGAGGTTTTCGAGGATCCGGTAGGCCCGCTCGGGCCTCCCGCCGTCGAGGGCCGCCTCGGCGGAACGGAGGTCCTCGCGAGGGGGCTCCCCCGGTGCGGGAGGAAGCGTGGGGAGGGCCCCGAAGGCCGCCAGGGACAGGAGGAGCGCGAGAAGGCCCGCCCTACGGCTCCTCCGCTTTGCCCCGGTCGAAGTCCACCACCCGGGTCTGGTCTCCGGGGCGGACGGTCCAGGAGAAGGTGACCGATCGTCCGTCGGGGGCCACCACCTGGAAGCGGTGGGGGCCCACCGCCAGGGGGACGTTTCCGTTGAGCGGAAGGTCTTCCAGATACCGGCCATCCACCAGCACCTTTCCCTCTTCCACCGGCCTCCCGTAGAGGAAGACGCGGCCCGTCTCGAAGTCGGGAGCCCGCACGGACACCGTCTTGCCGGGCTCCACGGTGACCCGTCTCTCGGCCGAGCCCCGCAAGGCGGGGTCCACGAAGCGGATCCGGTGTTCCCCGGCCGGGAGGGTGAAGGTCTCCCCCGGCGCCCCCAAGAGGCGGGACTCTTCGAAGACCTGCATCATAGCAGAGCCCCCCACCACCCGCAACGCGCCCTTTTCCGGCTCCCTTTCGAGGGTGAGGTCCAGCGGAGCCCGCTGGGTCCGGGGGTCCACGGCCGCCTTTCGGGACTGGTACCCGGAGAGGCGGAGCTCCACCTCGAAGGGGTCGCAGCCTTCCCGCACGACCTCGCAGGGAGTGAGGAGGCCCGTCTCCCGCCCGTCCAACAGAACCTGCGCCCCCGGCGGGGTGGAGGAGACGGAGAGGCGGAAGGGCCCGGGCTGAAGGCGGAGGAGGAGGGAGGAAGGCGGATTGGCAGCGTCCACCTCCGACTGGGCCGAGAGGCAGCCCAGGCGCGCTTCCACGCGGTGGCGGGCCCGGTCTCCCCGCTTCAGCGTCACGGCGCTCACGGGGGCGCCGTCGAGGAAGAGGTCGGCGCCGGGGGGCTCGGTGGTGACGGCCACCGGCCGGGGCAGTTCCTCCCGGGAGGGGTCCACGGGAATCCGGTCATCGGTGCCGCCCCGGAAAAAGCCGCCGGCGGCCAGCAGGGCGGCCATCAGAACCACGAGGAGGAGAGAGGTCCACAGCACCCGCCGGGAAAGGCGCCCCGCCCGCCTTCGGCGCGCCCCGGTGGAGGGCGGGGGGGGAAGGACCGATTCGCCCCCGGCGACCGCTTCCTCCGCCGCGGCGGGGAGCGCGTCCTCCCAGGTCCCCGTCTCCAGATAGCTCAGGAGGGCCTCCTCGAAGGCCTGGGCCGAGGGGAAGCGCCGACCGGGGTCCTTGGCCAGGGCCCGCTCCACGATCCGGTCCAAGGCCTTGGGGACCCTCGGGTTCAGCTCCCGGAGGGGGGTGGGGGAATGGTGGAGGATCCGGTAGATCACGGTGGAGATGGATTCGCCCGGAAAGGGGCGCTCGCCGCACAGGAGCTCGTAGAGGACCACCCCCATGGAAAAGACGTCGGAGCGGCCGTCCAGGGGGCGGCCCTCGATCTGCTCCGGGGACATGTAGTGGGGGGTTCCCACGACGAAGCCCTGCTGCGTGAGGTGGGTGCCCTCCTCCCGGGCCACCCCGAAATCCATCACCTTCAGGGTTTCCTCGTCCTCAAGGACCATGAGGTTGGCCGGCTTGATGTCGCGGTGGACGATGCCCCGCCGGTGGGCGTAGTGGAGGGCGGAAAGGCCCTGGGCCACCAGCCGCACGGCCCGTTCGGGCGGCAACAGGTTTTTCTTCGAGCAGAAGGTCTCGAGAAGCCGCCCCTGGACGAACTCCATGGCGATGTAGAGGGTGCCGCGGTCCTCGAAGACGTCGAAGATGGTCACGATGTGGGGATGGAGGAGGCTCCCCGCCGCCCTCGCCTCCCGCTGGAAGCGCTCCCGGCTCTCCGCCACCTCCTCGGGCTTGGCCCCCTCGGCGGGCCGGATGGTCTTGAGGGCCACGCGGCGGCCGATCTGCGGGTCGTAGGCGAGGTAGACCACCCCCATGGCCCCCCGGCCGATGACCTCCTGCACCTGGTAGCGGCCGACCTGCACCGGCTCGTCCATGGCTTCCTTCCGTGCCGCCATTGTCTCATAAATCGGCAGGCCCTGAAAAGCGGTGATAGTTGACAAGAAAGCACTAAGAAATTATATTAAGGAAGCGCTAAAGGGTGGCGAGACCGCCCGGCGCCAAGGAGCCAAGACCATGAAGTGGGACCGTTTCACCGAAAAGTGCCGGGAGGCCTTGGAGGCCGCCCTGGAAGAGGCCCGGCGGCGGGGGAACCCCGAGATCACCCCCGAGCACCTCCTCCTCGCCCTGGTGCGGCAGGAGGGGGGCGTCGTCCCCGCCGTGTTGGAGAAGTTGGGCATGGACCCGTTGCCCCTGACGAACCGCGTGGAGGCGGCCCTGGACCGCCTGCCCCGCGTGGAGGGGGGCTCGGGCGAGCCGGGTCTCTCCCGCCAGGCCCAGGTGGTTCTCCAGGCGGCGGAAGGGCAGGCCCGCTTTTTCAAGGACGAGTACCTGTCCACGGAACACATCCTCGCGGCGCTCCTGGAGGCCTCCGGAACGGAGGCGGGCCGAATCCTCCGGGAGGCGGGCCTCGACCGGGACCGGCTCCTGGCCGCCCTCCAGGAGGTTCGGGGCTCCCACCGCGTCACCGACCCCAACCCCGAGGGCAAGTACCAGGCCCTTTCGCAGTACGGCCGCGACCTCACCGAGCTGGCCCGCCTGAGAAAACTCGATCCGGTCATCGGGAGGGACGAGGAGATCCGCCGCCTCACCCAGATCCTGGCCCGCCGGACGAAAAACAACCCCGTTCTCGTGGGCGATCCGGGGGTGGGGAAGACGGCCATCGTGGAGGGGCTGGCCCTCCGCATGGTCTCCGGAGACGTCCCCGAGTCCCTGAAGGACAAGCGCCTGGTCCAACTGGACCTGGCCTCCCTCATCGCCGGCACCAAGTTCCGGGGGGAGTTCGAAGACCGGCTGAAGGCGGTGGTGAAGGAGATCGCCGCCTCCGAGGGGCGGGTGATCCTCTTCATCGACGAGCTTCACACGCTGGTGGGGGCTGGCGCCGCCGAGGGGGCCATGGACGCCGCCAACATCCTGAAGCCGGCCCTGGCCCGCGGCGAACTGCACGCCATCGGCGCCACCACGCTGGGGGAGTACCGGAAGCACGTGGAGAAAGACCCGGCCCTGGAGCGGCGCTTCCAGCCGGTCTTCGTGGGCGAGCCCAAGGTAGAGGACGCCGTCGGCATCCTGAGGGGCCTCAAGGAGCGGCTGGAGGTCCACCACGGCGTGCGGATCCGCGACGGGGCCCTGGTGGCGGCGGTGACCCTCTCCCACCGCTACCTGCCCGACCGGCGGCTTCCCGACAAGGCCATCGACCTCGTGGACGAGGCCGCGGCCCGGTTGCGGATCCAGATCGACTCGAAGCCCTACGACCTCGACGGGGTGGAGCGGAAGATCGCCTCGCTCCAGATCGAGAAGCAGGCCCTCCTCCAGGAGGACGACGAGGCTTCCCGTAGCCGCCTTCTGGAGCTGGAGCGGGAGCTTTCGGCGCTGGAGGAGAAGGCGAAGACCCTGAGGGCGCGCTGGCAGGCCGAACGGGAGGCCATCCACGCCATCCAGGAGGTCCGGAGGGAGATGGAGGACCTCCGGGGTGAGGCGGAGCGGGCGGAGCGCGTGGGGAACTTCGACGAGGCGGCCCGCCTCAAGTACGGCAAGTTGCCCGCGGCGGAGGCCCGGCTCAAGGACCTCCAGGAGCGGCTGAGGGACCTGCAGAAGGGAAGCCCCCTCCTCAAGGAGGAGGTCTCGGAGGAGGACGTCGCCGAGGTGGTCTCCGCGTGGACGGGGATCCCCGTGGCCCGGATGCTGGAGGGGGAGCGCCGGAAGCTCCTCGAAATGGAGGATCGCATCCGAACCCGGGTGGTGGGGCAGGACGAGGCGGTCCGCGCCGTCTCCGACGCCGTCCGGCGGTCGCGGTCGGGCCTCGCCGACCCCAGAAGACCCATCGGCTCGTTCCTCTTCATGGGCCCCACGGGGGTGGGAAAGACCGAGCTGTGCCGGGCCCTGGCGGAGTTCCTCTTCGACGACGAGCGGGCCATGGTCCGCCTGGACATGAGCGAGTACATGGAAAAGCACGCCGTGGCCCGCCTCATCGGGGCGCCCCCCGGCTACGTGGGCTACGAGGAGGGCGGGCAGCTCACCGAGGCGGTCCACCGAAGGCCCTACAGCGTGGTCCTTCTGGACGAGGTGGAGAAGGCCCACCCCGACGTCTTCAACGTCCTTCTGCAGGTGCTCGAGGACGGCCGACTCACCGACGGCAAGGGCCGGACGGTGGACTTCACGCAGACCCTCGTGGTCATGACGAGCAACGTGGGCTCCCGGTGGATCCAGGAGATGGGCTCCGCCGACACGGAGGCGGTGCGGGAGCGGGTTTTCGAAGAGCTGAAGCGGACCTTCCGGCCGGAGTTCCTGAACCGTCTGGACGAGGTGATCCTCTTCCGCTCCCTGGGCCGGGAAGACCTGCTGGCCGTGGTGGAGATCCAGCTGGCCGCGCTCTCGCGGCGGCTCGCCGAGAGGGGCCTGGCCCTGGAGGTGTCGCCCCAGGCCAAGGCCTTCCTCGCCGAGGCCGGCTGGGACCCCGACTACGGCGCCCGGCCCTTGCGCCGGGCCATCCAGCGGCACCTGGAAAACCCGCTGGCACGGGAGGTGCTCTCGGGGCGGTTCGGCCCGGGGGACGCGGTGCGGGTGGTGCGGTCGGGGGAGACCCTGGCCTTCGAAAAGGCCCCGGCGGTGTTACAGTAAAAGAAGGCCCCCCTCGAGGGAGGCCCTGGAGGTCGAGAATGGGCAACTGGTTCAAGACCATGGTCCTCTTCACCGCCCTGGCGGCCCTGCTCATGCTGGTGGGCGGCGCCGTGGCCGGAAGGGGCGGGGCGCTGGTCGCCCTGGTGATTTCCCTGGGGATCAACTTCTTCTCCTATTGGTTTTCCGACAAGATCGTCCTGATGTCCTACGGGGCGCGGGAGGTGACGGCGGCGGAGGCCCCCCGGCTCCACGCCGTGGTGGAGGAACTCTGCCAGCGGGCGGGCCTGCCCAAGCCGCGGGTCTACCTGATCCCCACCGACTCCCCCAACGCCTTCGCCACCGGCCGCAACCCGCACCACGCGGCGGTGGCGGTGACCCAGGGGATCCTGGATCTCCTCTCCGAGGAGGAGCTCAAGGGGGTCCTCGGCCACGAGCTGGCCCACGTCAAACACCGGGACATCCTCATCGGCACCGTGGCCGCCTCCATCGCCTCCGCCGTCATGTTCATCGCCAGCATGGCGCGGTGGGCCGCGATCTTCGGGGGAGGCCGGAGCGACGACCGGGAAGGCGGGTACAACCCGCTGGGCCTTTTGGTGGCCGCCGTGGTGGCCCCCATCGCCGCCCTGCTGATCCAGATGGCCATCTCCCGCTCCCGGGAGTACGCCGCCGACGAGGGGGGCGCGGCCTTCGCCGGAAACCCCTACGGCCTCGCCGGCGCCCTCAAGAAGCTGGACGCCTGGTCCCGCCGGGTCCCCCTGGAGGCCAGCCCCGCCACGGCCCACATGTTCATCGTGAAGCCCTTCACCGGCGAGGGGCTCTTCGCCCTCTTCTCCACCCACCCCCCCATCGAGAAGCGGATCGCGAGGCTCCTGGGACGGTGAAGGCCATGGCGAGAGAAAGCACGGAGAGAAGAGGCCCGGGGCTCTTCCGGAGGGCGGCGGCCCTCCTGCTCCTCGCCGCCTGCCTGCCCGCGGCGGCCCAGGGGCGCGCCCAGCGGGAGACGCAGGTGGTCCGGGTGGTCCGGGAGGTGGCGCCGGCGGTGGTCTACATCTCCTCCAAGCACCGGGTGGAGAACCCCTTCCGGGGGCCCTTCTGGGACCTCTTCGGGGACGACTTCTGGGGTTCGCCTCCGCCCGGCGCCCAGGAGACCTCCTTGGGCTCGGGGGTCCTCATCGACCGCGAGGGGTACATCCTCACCAACGAACACGTGGTCACGGGGGGTAGCGAGATCCAGGTGACCCTCAACACGGGGAAGGTCTACCCCGCGAGGCTCGTGGGTTCGGCGCCGGAGATGGACCTGGCCCTCCTCAAGATCCAGGGGGAGGGCAACTTTCCCGCCGCCCGGCTGGGCCGTTCCGACGACCTCATGATCGGCGAGACGGTCATCGCCGTGGGGAACCCCTTCGGCCTCTCCAACACCGTATCCGTGGGGGTGCTCTCGGCCACGGGCCGGACGGTGGCGGCGGGGAACCGCCAGTACGCTGACTTTCTCCAGACCGACGCCCCCATCAACCCCGGCAACTCGGGAGGGCCCCTCCTCAACATCCTGGGAGAGGTCATCGGCATCAACACGGCCATCATCCGCCAGGCCCAGGGCATCGGCTTCGCCATCCCCATCGACCGGGCCCGGAGGGTCATGGAGCAGCTGCGCACCTACGGGAAGATCCGGCCGGTCTGGCTGGGCTTCCTCGCCCTGGACCCCAGCGACTCCTACCGGAAGCGGCTTGGGCGGTCAGGCGGGGCGCTGGTGGCCCGGACCTACCCCTTCGCTTACCCGGGGGTGGAAGTGGAGGTGGACGACTTCCTGACGGCCCTGGACGGGAAACCGCTGGGAAGCGCCGCCGACTTCAACGCCCGCCTGGCCCTCCTGAAGGAGGGGGACCGGGTGCGCCTCTCCCTCCTTCGGAAGGGGAAGCCTCAGGAGGTGTCCCTCCCCGTGCGCCCCATGCCCGAGAGGCTCACCCCCGCCATGGCCTGGGAGCTGCTGGGGCTCAAGGTCCAGCGGGGGGACCGCTTCCTGGAGGTGGCGTCGGTGCGCCGCGGCTCCCCGGCGGAAGAGGCGGGGCTGAGGCCCGGCGACGCCCTGCTGGCCGTGCAGGACAAGCAGGTGCGAACCGTGGAGGAGTTCCTGGGCGAGGCCCGGGCGGCCCTGGGGGCCACGGGGCTGCCCATCAGCGTGGGCCGGGGCCCCTGGACCTACTACGTGACCCTGGACCTTCTGGAATGACCGGCGACGAGAGAACGCACATGGTACGGGAAAAAGGGGATACCGCTCTTTCCGAGAACCTGACCGAAGGCGTGACCCACCCGCCGAAGCGGAAGACACCGGTGGCGGTGGTGGACCGCCGCCGGGTGGGCCGAACCGTCGGGGAAGAAGCCCCCGCGGCGGAGCCCAACCTGAAGCCCACCTACGTGGAGGAGCTGGAGGCCCGCGTCCGGAGGGCGGAGGAACGCTTGAAGGCCCGCCTGGAGGAGCTGGAGGAGGAGGCCCGAAAGTCCCGGGCCCGCGTGGAAAAGGACCTCGAGAAGCGCTACGCCGACCGGGAGAAGGGCCTTCTGCTGGACCTCCTCGACATCTTCGACGACCTGGAGCGGGCATCGGCGCTGGCGGCCTCGGAGCCGGCCGTGGCCGAGGGGTTGAAGCTGGTGGGGGCGCGGGTCGCCCGCTTCCTGGAGTCGAGGGGGCTCCGCCGCTTCGCCCCCGGCGCGGGGGAGGACTTCGACCCCCGCGTCATGGAAGCGGTGGCGCTCCAGCCGGGTCCCGAAGGCCGGGTGGCCGCCCTCCTCCAGCCGGGGTACACCCTGGGCGGTGAAATCCTCCGGCCGGCCCGGGTGGCGGTGGGATCCGGAGAGAAGGCCCCCTCCGCCTGAGGCGGAGGGGCGGCGCCCCGGACGGCCGGGAGCCTCAACCTTCCGGCGGGGTCACCGTCTCGGAATCCGGCGCCGGACGGCCGCCGAACTTCTTTCGCCACGTCTGTCCCCAGTGGCTCCGCCCGGCGAGGCCGTCGCGGTGGGTGGCGAAGGGGTCCTGACGGACCCCCGAGGTGTCCGGAAAGGCCCTACCCGGAAGCGGGGAGCCGGCCGGAGCCGGAGCCTCCTTCTTCCCCGCCGGACGGCCCTTGCCCTCGGCGCGGGGCGGAGAGGGTTTCCTGACCTTGGAAGGCCCCTTTCGGGAGCCCTCCCGTGGGAGGGCCCGCTGGCTTGCCCCTTTTAAAGCCGGGCGGCGGCGCTCGGCCTTGGCCCGGGCTCGGGCGCGCTCCTCGGCCTTCCGGGACCGGATGGCGGCCACACGTTCCGCCATGGGCACCTCCAGCCGTTCCTCGGGCTCGCGCGAGTAGGAAAAGCCCTCGATCTTCCGGCTCTCCACGGCATACCCGAGATGGCGCTCGATCTGCCGAAAAGCCCCCTCCTCCTCCGGCGAGACCAGGGTGTAGGCGAGGCCCGTGGCCTCCGCCCGGGCCGTGCGGCCCACCCGGTGGATGTACTCCTCCGGCAGGTGGGGCACGTCGAAGTTCACTACCAGGCCCAGCGCCTCCACGTCGATGCCCCGGGCGGCGATGTCCGTGGCCACCAGGACTTGAAAGCGCCCTTTCCGGAAGCCTTCCAGGGCCTCGGTTCTCTGGGCCTGGCTTCGGCCGCCGTGGATGCGGGCCGCGGAAACCCCTCGGCGAAAGAGAAACTCCGCCAGCCGGTTGGCCCGGTGCTTGGTCCGGGTGAAGACCAGGACGCTCCCCGCCTCGGGCCGCTTCAGGATCTCCGCAAGAAGGTGGGACTTGAGCTCGGAGGGGACGGGAAAAACCGCGTGGGAAACGCCCCGGGCGGGGGCCGACTTCCGTTCCACGCCGAACGCCACGGGCCGGACCATCATCTCCTTGGCCAGCTCCACCACGGGGAGGGGCAGGGTCGCCGAGAAGAGAAGGGTCTGCCGCTTTCGGGGAAGGCGGGCCAGAATGCGCTTCACGTCGGGCAGGAAGCCCATGTCCAGCATCCGGTCCGCCTCGTCCAGCACGAGGAAGGAGAGGGAGTCCAGCCGGGCGTAGGGGTGCTGGAGGTGGTCCAGAAGGCGCCCCGGCGTGGCGATGACCACCTCCACCCCGCGCTTCAGCGCCCGAACCTGGGGTTCCATGCCCACCCCGCCGTAGATGGCCGCCCCCCGGATGGGCGTGTGGCGGGCCAAAGCCGCCAGGTGGTCGGCGATCTGGGCGGCCAGTTCCCGGGTGGGGGCCAGGACGAGCGCCCGCGTCCCTTGGGCCGGGTTCTCCAGAAGGTGCTGGAGGATGGGCAACAGAAAGGCCGCCGTCTTCCCGCTTCCCGTGGCGGCGGCGGCGAGGACGTCCCGGCCTTTGAGGAGGGGCGGGAGGGCCTGGGTCTGGATGGGGGTGGGCTCGGCGAAACCGAGGTCGCCGAGGGCCTGGAGGAGGCGGGGGTGGAGACCGAAGGAGTCGAAGGGCATGGGTTCCTGGGACGCTCGCGGCCGGCCGCCCATGGCGGTGGGGCCCTGCGTCGGCTTCCGGCGTGAGCTTGGGGAGGGGAAACGGTGGGATCGCCGGGGAAACCGCCGCCCTCGCCCGGGACCCTCGCCGCCGTCCAGCGGCGGGCCCCGTGGCACGAAGAAGCCCTTATCGCACGTTTTTGGAAAAATGGCAAGGACGGGGGCCCGCGGACCGTCAAGGTCCCGGGGCCATTCGGTCCAGAAGCAGCCGGAAGGTCTCCAGATTGCGAAGGGAAGAGAGGTCAGGGTCCTTTTCGCAGAGAGCCCGGTCGCGAAATCCGGCCGCCACCGCCCGTTCCAGGTGGTCGAGGGCCTCCCGAAGGCGCCCCGCGCGGGCCAGCGCGCAGGCGGCGTTGTAGGGAAGCCTCCCGTTGGCGGGTTGGACGGAAGCGGCGAGGCCGAGGCACTCCGCGGCCTGTTCGTACCTGCGGGCGGCCAGGAGGGCGAGCCCCGCCTGCTCCAGGGAGAGGGCCTCCAGCTCCAGGAGGTCCGACGCCGCCTCCCCGTCGGCCCCTCCCCCGTCCCTCAGGGCGGCGAGCCGTCTGGCGACCCACAGCAGATCCTCCGGGCTCCTGGCGCCCTTGATCCGCTCCCAAAACCTCTCGAAACGGGATTCCCTTTCAAGGGACAGGGCCACCTCCGGCCGGGAGGAAAGCCGGTCCCGGGCCGCAAGGGCCTCCGAGGCGGCCGGGGCGCCGGGGTAGAGGCGGGCGACGGCCTCGTACTCCCGCCAGGCCTCCAAGAGCCGGCCGCCTTCTTCCAGGCTTCGGGCCATGCGCAGGGGGTCGGAGGTCCAGGAGAGGACCTGGGGCCCCGCGGGCCGGTCCCCCTCGGCCGCGAAGAAGGCCAGCCCCTCGGCGAGGAGGCCGGCCTCGGGCCAGCGGTGGCCGCCTTCGAAGGTGCGGAGGTACGGCCGGTTGCCCCGCCGGGCTTCCTCCCGGGCCCGGGAGGTCATCTCGAAGCGGTTGAAGTCCCGGTTGCCGGTCAGGAGGAAGAAGGAGAGGCCGGCATTCCGGGGGACGGTTCGGCGCTCGGCGTCGAAGGCGCCGGCGGAGATCGTCCCCGCGAAGCGGCCGGGATGGGAGAGGGCCAGAAACAGGGCCGCCCGCGCCCCCCCCGAAAACCCCAGGGCGAGGTTGCCGCCCTCCGCCACCGGAAACCGCGCCGACGCTTCCTCCCAGAGGACCTCCCCCGCCTTCCGTACCGCCTCCCAGGGGCCGTTCCGGGAATCGTGGCTCCCCATCACGATGAACCCGTGGCGATCCGCGGCCTCCGCGAGGAGGCGGACGGGAACCTCCCCGCTCCCCCCGGGGTGGAAACAGAAGACCACCGGCCAGGACCTTTGAGGGGTGAAGCGCGAAGGAAGATAGAGGGCGAAGGAGTGGGCGGGGTGCGTGGCGCAAGGGATGGGGGGGTGGACGACGCCGGGTTCCGGAGGGCCCTGGGCCAGGGCGAAGCCCCCCGCCAGAAGAAAAAGCACCGATGGGAATCCGAAACGAGCCACGGAGCCTCCCCTCTCCCTCCCCGCGGACGCCGCGGGGAGGTCCCGGAGGAGGAGAGACCCGACGGGCTCCGCCTCGGGGGGCTTCTCCGCCGGCCGGCCGGATCGGGGGGGAGGAAATTTGCCATAGGTTTCAAAAAGTTGCAAACGAAAAATTCGCATGCTATATTCAAACGAGACGGAGGAGGAGAACATGCGCCGTGTCCTATGGGGTGTTCTGATTCTCTTGGCAACCTTCGCCGCGCAGGCGAGCTACGAGCCTCTCTGGCAGTACAATTGCCCGGAATCCGTCGTCTTCGCTCCCACCCTAGCGGGGGACGGTTCGGTCTTCTTCGCCACCGGCGACGGGAAGATCCGCATGGTGGGTCCCACGGGCATCGCCGGCTGGGAGGCCAAGGTCGGAGGGCAGGTGATCACCCCCCTCGTCCTCCAGGGGGGGCTCCTCTACTTCGCCACCTCCGCCAGGGAGGTCCGCGCCTACGGCGCCTCCAACGGCAAGATGGCCTGGAAGACCGAGGTGGATTCCAACGCCGCCACCCCCCTGGCGCTCTCCCCCGAGGGCAAGATCTACTTCGGCGGCGCCGACGGCGACCTCTACTGCATCGGCGCCGACGGCAAGACCAAGTGGCACGTCCACCTGGGGGGACAGGTGGGCCCCCCCTCCGTCTCCCGGGACGGGACGGTCTTCTGCGCCGGCGACAACTTCATGCACGCCGTCAACGGGGACAACGGCCACGTGCTGTGGCGGAAGAACTTCTTCAACGCCTCCAGAGTCCCCGTGGCCATGGACCGCTACGACGACCTCTTCTACATCCGGGAGGGCATCCTGGACGTCTACGACGTCCACGGCTTCTTCCTGTGGGAGTTCCGGGACCCGGACGGCACCCTCATCCTCGTGAAAAAGTTCGCCCCCGTCATCTACGGGGACATCGCCGTCGTCGCCAACGACGGGGGAGGGGAGATCTACGGGGTGGACGTCTCCACGGGGACCATCCTCTGGACCTTCTCCGAGGTGAACACCGACTGGTCGCCCCAGGTGACCAGCCCCATGGCGGTGGACCGGGACGGGGTGGTGGCCTATCTGGACGGGAGCGGCGTCATCGCTTGGTTCGACGCCGTCACCGGCGCCTTCTACGGCTATATGCCCAGCATGGGCAGCGGGCAGGAGGCGATCCTCGGCGGCATCGGGGTGCAGGGCCGCATCGTGACCCGGACGGGCAACGGCAGCAAGATCCTGGCCTGCTACTCCGTCCCCGCGGGCCCCGGGAGCCCCTGGAGCCAGTTCGGCATGAGCCCCTGGCACGTCCAACGGAGCGACGACGCCCCCTTCTGCGCCATCGCCACCCCCGCCGACGGCTCGGTGATCACGGGCACCTTCACCGTGAACGCCACCGCCTCCGACGACAACGCCGTGAAGAAGGTGGAACTCTACATCGGCAACGCGAAGGTGGCCTCCTCCGACGTGGGCACCCTCCTATGGTCCGCCAACTCCGCCCTCATGGACGACGGGACCTACGACCTCACCCTCCTCGCCACCGACGGCGCCGGCAACGTGGGCACCGACACCGTCACCGTCACCTTCACGAACCCCACGCCGGTCCACGGCCGGAGCCAGGGCCCGCCGACCTTCGCCTGGCTGCCCAACGGCACCGACAACCGCTACCAGGTCATCGTCTCCATGGAACCCACCTTCACGACGCCGGTGGTGACCAGCTCAACCCCCCACGCCAAGTGGGTCCGCGGAACCGCCTGGACCCCCTCCAACAAGAAGTGGGACAAGGTCCTCGCCGCCGCCAACCTCAACCCCTCCACCACCGTCCCCGTCTACTGGCGGGTCATCGGGAAGATCGGCGGCGAGGTCATCACCCGTTCCTTCATCCTCGACAAGGCCCACTGAGGCCCGGTTCACGAGCGCGCGAGGGGCCGCCTCCGGGCGGCCCCTCTTGTTCTCCAACGGGGCCGGGAATGGGCGGCGCCGAACCGTTTCGGGCTTTTCTGCGGGGCGGGGCGGTTGGTGGCGGGGGGCGGGCCTGGGGTATGCTATCCGGGCGTGCCTGGGGGGAAGGGGAGGGACGCCATGGCCGAGAAGCCTCTGTCCACGACGTCGAAGGAAGCGGTGGAGGCCCGGGAGCGGGAGTGGCTGGAGAAGGTCTACCGGGGCGGGAAGGCCCCGGAGTTCACCCTCCGGGCGGTCCTTTCCGGGATGCTCCTCGGCGTCCTCATGTCCTTCTCCAACCTCTACGTGGGCTTCAAGACCGGCTGGACCCTCGGCGTCTCCATCACCGCCAGCATCCTGGGCTTCGCCCTCTTCCGGAGCCTGGAGAAGGGGCTCCCCTTCCTCAAGACGAGGCCCTTCGGAGACCTCGAGAACAACATCAGCCAGTCGGTGGCCTCGGCGGCGGGCTACATCGCCTCGGCGGGGCTGGTCTCGGCGGTGCCGGCCCTGATGATGGTCACCGGGAAGACGCTCCCCGGCTGGAAGATCAGCCTCTGGGTGGCCACCTTGACCCTCCTGGGCCTCACCATGGCCATCCCCATGAAGCGCCAGATGATCAACGTGGAGAACCTCAAGTTCCCCACGGGCTTCGCCACCGGGGAGCTCCTCAAGACCATGTACGCCGAAGGGGGCGAGGCCCTCCGCAAGGCCCGCCTTCTGCTCTCAGCCCTCGGCGCCGGCCTGGTGGTGGCCTGGAGCCGCGACGGCGTCCTCGGGTACCCCCTCTTTCGCGGCTTGCGGGCGGTGACGGAGGCGGGGGTCGTGCAGTGGAAGAGGCTCCTGCCGGCCATCCCCGCCACCTTCGTCCCCTCCTCCTGGACGGCCTTCGGACTGCCCTTCTCCCGCCTGACCCTCTCCTTCGAGGGGAGCCTCATCATGGTGGGGGCCGGCGCCCTCATGGGCATCCGGGTTGGCGTGAGCCTCCTCCTGGCCGCCGTCCTCAACTACGGCTTTCTGGCCCCCCTCTTCATCCGCCGGGGGGACATCGTCCACACCCCGCCCCGAGTGGAGGCGCGCTGGGGCTTCGGCGAGGCCCCCTCCGTTTCGTCGTCCCGTGACCTTTCCTTTCCCCTGTCGGTGGCGGCCGGCGAGACGCTGGCCTTCTCCCTGGAGGAGGAGGGGACGGCCCCGCGGCTTCTCGCCGTCTCCTGGAGCGGGGGGGCCCGCTACCGAAACGCCCGGGAGCTGCTTGGCGCCCTGTCGTCCCCCGAGGTGGAACCGGGGACCCCCAACCCCTTCTTCGGCGTCCTCGCCTTCCGGTACGACCGAACCACGCGTCGGCTGGAAGCGAGGGCGGCGTCGGTCCCCTCCCGCCGCGCCTCCCTCGCGGTTCTGGGAGAGGGGGAGCGTCCGTCGGCCCTGGGCTTCGCCGCCGGCTCCTCGGGGCGCTCCCTCGCCTTCCCCCTCGAGATACCGGCGGGAACCCGACTCCTCGTCCGGACGGGAACGATGACGGGGCCCAAGACGGCTTTCGCGACGGAGGAGCTGGCCTTCACCTGGGCGGGGGCGGCCCGGTACGAGACCGCGGAAGCGCTCCTCCAGGCGTTGAACGGCAAGGTTCTCCCCGGCGGCGGGGCCAACCCCCTGGCCGGGAAGGTGGCCTTTTCACTGGAGCGGAGGAGGCTCGCGGCCTCCGCACCCGCGCTCACCCAGTGGGACGCCTTCGTGGAGGTGCTTCCCTCGGAGGGGGCCGCCCTTCTGGGCTTCGCGGGGGGGGAGAAGCGCACGGTCCCCTGCGGGGGCTTCCGCAGCATCGTCCAGTGGTCCATGTGGCCCGGCGTGGCCATGATGGTGACGGCGGGGCTCCTGTCGTTCTTCATGCAGTGGAGAACGGTCCTCCGGGCATTCTCGGGCCTTCGGGCCATGTTCGGGAAACGGGGGACGGGAGGGGAGGAGGACCCCCTCTCGGCGGTGGAGGTGCCGGGCTCCTGGTTCGCCGCGGGCTTCGTGCTTTCGGGGGGGGCGGCGGTGCTCCTGCAGATCGCCTTTTTCGGCATCTCGCTCTGGATGGCGGTGCTGGCGGTTCTCATGACCTTCTTCCTGGCCATCGTCGCCTGCCGGGCCACCGGCGAGACGGACATCACCCCCGTGGGGGCCATGGGCAAGATCACCCAGCTCCTGTACGGGGCGTTGGCCCCCGGCAACATGACCGCCAACCTCATGACCGCCAACGTCACGGGGGGCGCCGCCACCTCCTCGGCGGACCTCCTCCAGGGCCTCAAGTGCGGGTACCTTCTCGGGGCGAGCCCCCGGAAGCAGTTCTTCGCCCAGATGCTGGGGATCGTCACGGGGGCCGCCCTCTGCGTCCCGGTCTATCAGGTCCTGGTTCCCTCGGTGGAGGTCCTCGGCACCGACCGCCTCCCCGCCCCCGCCGCCCAGGTCTGGGCGGGGGTGGCCCTGCTCCTGTCCAACGGGCTTCAGGCCCTGCCGGTGAGCGCCCGCTGGTCCCTCCTGGTGGGGGGGGTCCTGGGGATCGTCATCACCCTTCTCGAGAAGTACTTCCCCAAGAGCCGGAGGTTCCTGCCCTCCCCCACGGGCATGGGGATCGCCCTGGTCATCCCCGCCTTCAACAGCGTCTCTATGTTCCTGGGGGCCCTCGCCGCTTGGATCGTGGAGAAGCGGAGGGAGGCCTGGAACGAGGCCTACACCGTTCCCATCGCCTCGGGCCTCATCGCCGGCGAGAGCCTCATGGGCATCACCGTGGCCCTCCTGGCCAACGTCCTGAAGTGGGTGCCGTAGCCTCCGGAAGAGAGGGGCTCTCTCCGCCTCACGCCACCCCGTTGCGGACGGAGAGCCCCCGCCGGCGGAGTTCCCGGATCACCGCGCCGTACGCCGTCCCCACGTCCTCGGGGCGGTGGGCGTCGGAGGAGAGGACCACCTCCCGTCCCCCCAGGTCCCGGTACGCCTCCAGGATGGCCCAGCCCGGGTAAGGTTCGCTGAAGCCGGCCCGGTAGGCGCCGGTGTTCACCTCCAGAAAGACCCCCAAGTCCAGGCAGGCGGTGAGGACCCGGCCGATCTCCCTTCGGTAGTGCTTCATCCAGAAGTCGCCGGTGAGGCGGTGGCGGCGGCGGGAGTACCGCTTGGGAAAGTCCAGGTGGCCCAGGCAGTCGTACAGGTTGCTCTCCACCGTCTCCAGGCAGGCCTTGAAGTAGCCGTGGAGGCCGTCCTCCAGGGGGACCTCCTCCCCCTCCAGGCGGGAGACGAAGGTGGAGATCTCCTCGCTCCCCACGCGGTGGACCGACCCGATGACCCAGTGGAAGCGGCGGGCGTGGAGGAACTCCCGGATCTCCGGGACGAGGCGCTTCTCGTGGCTCACCTCGGCGCCGAAACGGAGTTTGAGGTCGGGGGCGAGGGAGGCGGCCTCCCCCCATGCCTCCCGGGCCCTTTCATAGGAGTAGGCACCGAAGCCGGGGTCCCGGGGGTTCAGCTCCAGGTGGTCGGTGAGGACGAAGCCGGCCAGGCCCACCCGCCGGGCGGCGGCGACGAGATCCTCCAGGGAGGACTCCGAGTCCCAGGAAAAGGCGCTGTGGACGTGGTGGTCGAGGAAGGCGCCGTACATGAAGGACGATTATACGGCGCAGGCACCCCGGGGGGAAGGGTTCTAGAGGGTGACGATCTGGCCCCCGCGGGCCGCCTCCAGAAAGGCGGCGGCGCCGGCCACCTCGTCCACTTCGGCCACCAGGTCCTCCGGGGAGAGCCCCATGAGCTCCAGGGTGGTGGAGCAGGCCACCACCCGGGCCCCCAGGTCGTGGGCCAGGCGCAGGCTCTCGGCGAAAGGGAGGATGCCTTTTCGAGAGGCCAGGCGGCCCAGGGCCCAACCGCCCAGGCCCCCGAGGTGGAAACGCCCCAGCCGCTGGCGGCCGGCGTGGTCCCGGTTGAGGAAGGCCAGGAGGCGCGCCAGAAAAGGCCCGCGGGAGCGAAATCCTTTTCGCTTGACGAGGTTGAGCCCCCAGAAGGTGAAGAAGAGAAAGACGGGGCGGCCGGAGGCCCGGCCGGCCAGGGCCAGGTTGGCGGCCGCCAGCGCCTTCTCCCGGTCACCCGAGAGGACAAGCAAGACCAGCGGTTCGGGACGCTCCTCCATGGGGTCCTTTCTTCCTTCCCCGGCGATGCGGGGGCTCCCATTCTCTCCGCCCCCGGCCCTCCGCCGCAAGGAGAGGGACCGGGGCCATGGAAGCGCGTACACCGTTCTCGGGGCCCCCGAGAACGGTGTTCATCTTCAAAAGCTATTTAAAATCAAAGACTTAAGATGATTGAAATGAAAAGAGCCCTCGGAAGTGTACGGAGTTCTCGCTATGGGGTATTTCGCCCATCGGCCATCCCCCTGCAATCCTTGGGCTTTCTTCCAAGGCCTCTTGTGGCATGGCCGTTGCTTATTTTCTTGCCCGGTTAGGAGTCGCCCATTTTTTCTTGCCGAACGCCTTTTCAGGGAGGAAAGCCACATGCGAAGAAGTCGCGTCCTCGTCGTCGTGTGTCTGGCCGTAGGGCTGCTCGCGGCCCTGTGGACCCCCGCCCAGGCGGTCAAGAAGGGAAGCCACTTCCTGGACGACCTGGTGATGGAGAGCGGAGCGGTCCACGTCCAGCCGCTCCTCGCCTCCGCTGACGCCCTCCGGGCGGAGGGCCTGGCCGCCAGGCCGGAATCGGAGGCCTTCTTCGAAGCCTGGGACCGCTTCCTCTCCGAAAACGGCCTCGGCTGGACCGCCACGGTGGACCGCCGGACCGGAACGCTGGCGCTGGCGGAAGGCCAGGGCCTCCCGTGGGTCCCCGGGGCGGGCAACTCCCTGAGGAAGGCCGACATCCGAGCCTACCTGGGAGCCTCCGGCAAGGTCAACGAGCGGACCCTGTTGCGCCGGGCCTCCGAGTTCCTGGCGGCCAACCAGCCCCTCTTCGGCGCGTCCCCCGAGGAGTTCGACCTCACCCCCGCCCACGTCTTCCAGCCGGAGGACTACCTCTGGTTCCTCACCCTGCCCAGGCGCTTCGCGGGCATTCCGGTGGAAAAGTCCTACGTGGTCTTCCGCGTGAACCACGGCAACCTCATCCAGTTCGGCGGGGAGTTCCTGGGCCCCATCTCTATTGATCCCAAGCCCTACGTGACCGTGGAGACGGCCCGGGAGATCCTGGCCGGCTACATCGGCGGCTTCGAGGACGGGGACGTCTGGGTGAACGACGGCTCCCTCTCCTTCCTGCCCGTGGCCGGCGGCGACGCTTCCGAGAGCCTCGGCTCCGGCCTCGCCTGGCGCCTCGTCTACACCCTCGCCTTCCGTCGCGAGGGGGTCCTCGGCACCTGGGAAGCCAAGGTGGACGCCCACACCGGCGAAATCGTCCTCTTCCGCGACGCCAACGAGTACGGCTCGGTCACGGGAGGCATCTACCCGAACTCCTACCTCGACACCGAGGTCATCCGGCCCCTGCCGTGGATCACGGTGACCAACAGCACCACCAAGTACACCGATCTCGGCGGCAACTACTCCTACGCCGGCGGCACCGCCTCCTGCGCCCTCACCGGCAAGTACGTGAAGGTGGTGGACTCCTGCGGGAGCTCCTCCCTCTCCACCACCACCTCCCCCGGCGACCTCGCCTTCTCCAAGTCCTCCGGCACCGACTGCACCACCCCCGGCGTGGGCGGGTCGGGCAACACCCACGCGGCGAGGAGCACCTACTACCACCTGACCCACTGGAAGGTGAAGGCCCAGGCCTGGCTGCCCTCCAACACCTGGCTCACCGGGCAGCTCACCGACAACGTCAACCTGAACCAGACCTGCAACGCCTACTGGAACGGTTCCAGCGTGAACTTCTTCAAGTCCGGCGGCGGGTGCGCCAACACCGGCGAACTCCCGACGGTCTTCCTCCACGAGGTGGGCCACGGCCTCGACTCCAACGACGGGGGCCCCTCCTCCGACATGGGCACCGGCGAGACCTACGGCGACACCAACGGTTTCCTCATGACCCACGACTCCTGCGTGGGCACCGGCTTCTTCACCGACGGCTCCAAGTGCTCGGGCTACGGGGACGCCTGCACCTCCTGCACCGGCATCCGCGACGTGGACTACGCCAAGCACGCCTCGGCCACCCCGCACACGCCGCTGAACTTCACCAAGGTGAAGTGCCCCACCAGCACGAACTACAAAGGCCCTTGCGGGCGGGAAGGCCACTGCGAATCCTACCCGCTCTCCGAGGCCCTGTGGGACCTCGCCGCCCGTGACCTCGTCTCCGCGGGCTACAGCGCCGCCACCGCCTGGCAGATCGTGGAGCGCCTCTTCTTCCTCTCCCGCTCCACCTCCGGCTCCGGCTTCACCTGCAACACCTCCACCTTCGCCTCCGACGGGTGCGGCACCAGCAACTGGTACAAGACCTTCCTGGCGGTGGACGACGACAACGGCAACCTGAACGACGGCACGCCCCACATGCAGGCCATCTACAACGCCTTCAACCGCCACGCCGTGGCCTGCTCCACCCCCACCGTCCAGAACTCCTCCACCTGCCCCTCCATCGGCCAGCCCACCCTCACCGCCACGGCGGGCACGGGCCAGGTGGCCCTCTCCTGGGGCGCGGTGACGAACGCCTCCAAGTACCTCGTCCTGCGGAACGAGCGCTCCTCCACCGCGGGCTTCACCATCATCGCCCAGCCCACCGGCACCTCCTACACCGACACGGCCGTGGCCGGCGGCGTGACCTACTACTACTCGGTGCAGGCCGTGGGCTCCACCTCCGCCTGCTTCGGCGCCCTGGCGGCCGTGAAGAGCGCCACCCCCACCTCCGGCACGCCCACCACCTACTCCATCAGCGGCACGGTGACGCTGAACGGGAGCGGCCTCTCCGGGGTGACGGTGAGCACGGGGTCGGCTTCGGCCACCACCAACACCAGCGGCAACTACACCATCTCCGGCCTGGCCAACGGCACCTACACGGTGACGCCGAGCAAGACCGGGTACACCTTCAGCCCCGCCAACTACTCCGTCACCATCAACGGCGCCAACGTCACCGGCAAGAACTTCACCGCCACGGCCACCGGCGGCGGCGACACGGTCCTCACCAGCGGGGTGGCGGTGAACGGCTCCGTGGCCTACCAGGCCTACGTGCAGTACGACATCGCGGTGCCCAGCGGGGCCACCCAACTCAAGGTGGAACTCTACAACCTCACGGCGGACGTGGACCTCTACACCGGGTCCCCCACCCTGGGCAACCCCACCACCTCCTCGTACACCGGGAGGTCCTGGAACAGCGGGACGACGAGCGAGCTGATCACC
This sequence comes from Acidobacteriota bacterium, assembly GCA_037444825.1. Lineage (GTDB taxonomy): Bacteria > Acidobacteriota > UBA4820 > UBA4820 > DSQY01 > JBFLVU01. The sequence continues at coordinate 26,462 of JBBILR010000022.1, forward strand.
CACACGAACCCCGCCGCCGGAACGTGGAACATCGCCGCCTACGGGTACGCCGCGGGCTCCTACACCGTGAGGGCCACCGTCACCACCGCCACGGCCACCTACTCCATCAGCGGCACGGTGACGCTGAACGGGAGCGGCCTCTCCGGGGTGACGGTGAGCACGGGGTCGGCTTCGGCCACCACCAACACCAGCGGCAACTACACCATCTCCGGCCTGGCCAACGGCACCTACACGGTGACGCCGAGCAAGACCGGGTACACCTTCAGCCCCGCCAACTACTCCGTCACCATCAACGGCGCCAACGTCACCGGCAAGAACTTCACCGCCACGGCCTCCGGCGGCTCCACGACGCTCTTCTCCAACGGCTTCGAGTCCTCCACCGGCTGGGCGCAGAGGGACACCTCGGGGACGGCCGGTTATTGGAGGCGGGTAACCTCGGGCACCTACCCCACCTGCTCCCGCCACGGCGGGTCGTACATGGCCAAGTTCAACTCCTACTCCGCCTCCAGCGGCTCCGCCACGAGGTACTACCGGACCTCCGGCTTCGCCATCTCCAGCAGCTACACGACGGTGACGCTGACCTTCTGGATGTACCACGACACCGGCTACTCCTCGTACGCCGACAAGATCCAGCCCCAGGTCTCCACCAACGGCTCCACGTGGGTGAACGTCGGCTCGGCCATCAACCGGTACGACGGCTCCACCGGCTGGAAGCAGCACACGGTGAACATCTCCACCTACAAAGGCCAGACGGTGTACCTCGGCTTCCTGGCCACCAGCGCCTACGGCAACAACATGTACATCGACGACGTGGTGGTGACGGCCCAGTAAGCCCCGGCCTCCACTGCGAAAAGAGGGCGCCCTCCGGGGCGCCCTTTTTTCCTGCCGGCCCCTGGCGGTTTCTTGGCTGGGCCTTACATTGTCTTCATGGACGAGACGCTGGTGGTCGGGACGCTGGAGCGGATCCGGGGGGCGGGGATCCCGCTGGCCGGCACGGCCTCGGCGGAGCTGCCGGCACGGGAGCGGGAGCGGCTGAAGGCCTTTCTCGCCCGGGGCCTGGGGGACGGACTTTCGTACCTGGGCCGCACCGCCTCCTGGCGCGCCTCCCTCCGGGAGTGGCTCCCCTGGGCCCGGGGCCTGTTCGTGGCGGCCCTCCCCTACAACACGCGCAGGGACTTCTCCGCCCACTGGATCCGCCGCGGGCGGTCCTGGGTCTCCCGCTACGCCTGGGGCAGGGACTACCACCGTCTGCTGACGGCCCGGCTCCGGCCCGCGGCGCGGTTCCTGGAGGCGAAGGGTTTCCGGGCCCGGATCTGCGTGGATTCGGCCCCGGTCCTCGAGCGGGCCTACGCCGTCAAGGCGGGGGTCGGCTTCATCGGGAAGAACGGCTGCCTCGTCCACCCCGACTGGGGCTCCTACCTCTTCCTGGCGGAGATCGTCACGGACCTCCCCCTCGAGGATTCGGGCCCGGCCCCCAGCGTCTGCTGGGGCTGCGAGCGGTGCCTCCGCTCCTGCCCCGCCCAGGCCTTCGTCGGCCCGTACGTGCTGGACCCCCGCCGGTGCCTCTCCGCCTGGACCATCGAACACCGGGGCCCCTTTCCCGCAGAGGCCCCCCGCCTCAAGGGCCACCTCTTCGGCTGCGACCGGTGCCAGGAGGTGTGCCCCTTCAACCTGGAGGCGCCGCTGGCCTCGGAGCCGGAACTCGAGCCGCGGCCGGGCTGGTTCGCGCCCCCTCCCGAAACGGTCCTTGGGCTTTCCGCCGCCCAGTGGGAGCAGCGCAGTACCGGCTCCGCCCTCCGGAGAGCCGGCCTCGAGGGCCTTCGCCGGAACGCCGAGCGGATTCTCGCAGAGCGCCGGAAGGCGAGGGGCGAAAAAGGCCTGGGGGGCGTGGGCCCCCCAGGCGAGTCACGCGGACTCTCCCCCCGGTTCCCGGGCTCTTGAAGCCGCCGCTAGAAGGTCCAGCGGAGGCCCGCCGCCAGGGCCCGGGGTTCCGTCCTGGATTTCGTCTTTCCCCAGCCCCGGTTGCGCCGAAGCGGCTCCGACCAGGTGCTTCGGGTGTCGTAGTAGGTCTCCTCCACCCGGAACTCCACCTGGTCGTTCATCAGGTTGAAGACGTCGGCGAAGACCACCAGGCGGCTTCTGCGGATGGGGAAGGCGTATTCGGCGTGGAGGTTCAGGGTCAGGGCTGAAGGGAGGCGGCCGGCGGAGCCGCGCGGCACCGCCAACAGCTTGCCGTAGCCCGCCTCCTTCTTCGGCCAGTCGTAGATCTTGTCCATGGGCCGGCCCGTATCGAACCGGAGGCTTCCCCCCAGGAGGAGTCCGCCGTCGAAGCGGTAGCCTCCCACCGCCTTGACCTGGTGGGTCCGGTCGGTGGGGAGGAGGCCGTAGCGGTTGCGGGTCCACGAGGCCGACGGGACGTCCCACTCCTTGGTGGCGTTGGGGGCCAATTCCGGAATGCCGCGGTCGTACCCCGCCGCCGTGTTGCCCTTCAACCGGGAGAGGGTGTAGTTGCCCTCCAGGAACCAGCGGCCGGAGAAGCGCCGCTCGAAAAGGAACTCGAGGGCGGTGTACCTTCGAACCGGCTTGGGGAAGGGGGCGTAGTCCGGGATGACGCCCCGCCACGTCTCCAGAAGGGGGGTGTACTGGTGGCCGGGGTTCATGACGAGGAGCCGGACGGCCCCGGTGGCGGGATCCACGTAGCCTACGGTCTCCAGCAGGCGGTGGAGGTCCCGGTGGACCGCCCGGACGCCCACCGCCGTCTCCGCCCCCACCTGGCGCTGGAGGGTGAGGGTCCACTCGTCCTGGGACTGGTTCTTCACCCCGGGGAGGAGCCGGGCGGGGACGTCGTTGTAGACGGCGTGGACGGTGCGGACGCCGTTCACGTACGTGTCCTTGAAGGTGGCGTGGCCGTCGTCGAGCACCTTGGCGAGGTACAGGGGGACCCGCTCGAAGTAGCGCCCGTAGGTGAAGACCAGCTTGGAACGGTCGTCTCCGGTGAAGTCCCAGGAAACCGCCAGGCGGGGGGAAAGGTCGGTGAGGGTGAGGTCGTTGCCCCTCTCGCTCCGAAGGGCCTGACGTTCCCAGCGGAGGCCGAGGGAAAAGGTGATGTCTTCCGTGGGGTTCCAACGGTCTTCCAGGTAGAGGGCCCGGTAGGAGCCCTTCTCCCGCAGGACGGGGTCCTCCAGGTAGTTCACGTACCATTCCTTGTAAGCGTGCGGGTCGGTGACGCCGGGGCCCGTCTGCTTCCGCAGCTGGACGAAGAAGCCTCCGGTGTACCCGCTGTCCTGGCGCCACGTGGACCAGTCTCCCTCCATGCCGGCGTGGAGCTCGTGGGTTCCCAGCCACGGGCGGGAGGGGGTCCAGATGAAGGCCGCGCCCACTTGCCGGGTCCTCCGGTCGTCCACCGTGTAGCGGCCGAAGCCGGGGGAGACCCCCAGGTCCTGGTCCCAGTCCTGGCTCACGTAGAGGGGGCGCCCGTAGCCGGCGGCCCCGGAGAGCCAGGGCTTGAGGTCGTCCCTCCGGTGGGTGGCGCCGACGTGGGCGTCCAGGAAGAGGCGGGGGGAGAGGGTGGCGGTCCAGCGAAGGACGGCGTTGGTGGAGCCGCTCACCCGGCGGCTGAGGCGGGACTCGGGAAAGAGCGTCACCGCCGTGCCTTCGGCGAGGTTTTGGCGGGCGGGGTCGCCGAAGACGCTGAGGTCCAGGCTGTGGTTCTCCGCCGGGCGGATGGTGAGCTTGGCCAGAAAGGTCGTCCAGCGCCACGTCTTCCCGTAATCGTAGGGAACTCCCCAGACGCGCCCGTCCCGGGTGTTGGTGAGGACGTCCCGCCCGCGGTCCGTCTCGCTCTTGGCGTAAGGGTTGGCGGCCGCCACGAACCAGAGACGGTCCTTCGCCAGGGGGCCCGACACCAGGAAGCCGAGATCGGCGGCCTTCCAGGGGCGCCCCTCGGTCACTTCGAAGTCGTTGGAGTTTTCCCGCGCGGTCCAGCCCCCGCGGGTGGTCCATCCGAAGACCTCTCCGTGGAACTCGTTGCTCCCCGAGCGCGTCAGCAGGTTGATGAAGGCGCCCGTGGCCATGGGTTTGGCGGCGCCCACCCCGAAGGCCTCGGTGCCCATTTCCGCGAGAAAGGCGTGGTTGAGGTTGGTCCCGTAGGTGTTGGTGACGGGGTCGTTGAGGATGAGGCCGTCCACCACCGTGACGTTCTCGATGCCCGTGGCCCCTCCCACGGCGGGGTTGCCGGAGAGCCGCGAATGGGTGGCGGTGGGGGCGAAGTAGAGAAGGGTCTGGTAGGAACGGTCCTGGAACTCCCCCAGGACCGGCAACGCCGCCGTCTCCTTCCGGTCGAGGACGGCAGGAACGGAGGCCTGGCGGGGGCTCACCGGGCGGTAGCCCTCCACCGTGACCTCGGTGGACGCGGCGGCGAAGGCGAGGTTGAGCGTGGAAGCCGAACCCGCGGAAACCACGATGTCCGAAAGGACGAGACGGGTTCCGTCGGGAGCCTCGGCGGCGAGGACGTACCCCTCCCCCGGCGGCAGGTTGGGGAGGAGAAAGCGGCCGTTGGGGTCGGTCTCCGCCCGGCGGCTTCCCTGCAGGGCCGGCCCGTGGATCTCCAGCCGCACGCCGCCCAGGACGGTCCCCTGGGGGGAGAAGGCGAAGCCGGAAAGGGACCCGGTCACCGCCTGGCCCCGCGAAGCGAAGGAGAAACACAGCGCGCCGAAAAGGAGCGCGGCGAAAGCGCAGAGTTTCTGCCGTACCATGATGCCTTCCTTTCACAAGTCCATAGTCAGAGCACACCCGCGGGTGTAGTACCCGCTTCCCCGCTCCTCCGCCGAAGCGGAGGGCGGCCTCCCTGGAGAAAGAAGGGTGTGAAGGAAGGCTCTAAATCCGGAGGGGGTAGGAGGCGGGGCGCGACGAGAACCCCCTTTTCCCGCCCTCGGCGGGGCGTGGGGAGGTCTTCCCGTGGACGGGGTCCCCCCTGGCCCCCGCGGGGAGGACCCGCCACGGGGCGGTGGGGGCCGTGGCCGGCGGGAACGACGCAGCACAAACGAGGGGGAGCGTTCCCGGGGCCAGCCCGGCGCCCCGGGAATCCAGGGGGGAGATCCACAGTTCGCCGTTCCGTTCCTCGATGCGTCGGATACTCCCCCGGAGCGGCGCTTCGAGGCGCCAGGCTTCGCTTTGCCCGAAGAGAAACTCCCCGCGGGGCGAGCCCGCCCGGAGAACGAAGCGGGCGGTGCAGGGCGCGAGGGCGGGAAGGGTCACCGCCAGGCCCCTCCGGGAGGCCTCCTCCGATTCGGTGAGCCTCACCCGGAGGGGGGCCGGGAACTCCGCCTCCAGCAGGATCTCGAACTCCTCCACCTCCGCGGGGAAGGGGTCCCAAGAAAGGTGGACCACTTGTCCCGCCGTGAACGGCGGCTTCTCCGCCATCCGGAGGGGTCCAGGCGCGGAAGGGAAGAGACCCTCCGCGGCGGGGGCGGGGACCGCCGCCAGGGCCGTACAGAGCCCCACGGCCCCCCCCCACGCCACGACCCTCCCGAAGGCGAAGGCGCCTTTCACGAGCGCCTCCGCTCACACGAAGAGGGAAGAGACCGAAGACTCGTCATGGATCCGCTGGATGGCCTCCCCCAGCAGGGGGGCCACGGAGAGGACCTCGATCTTGGGGCAGCGGACGTTCTTGTCGCCGATGGGGATGGTGTCGGTGACGAGGACCTTGGTGATCTGCGAGGCGTTGAGGCGGTCCACGGCGGGACCCGAGAGGACGGGGTGGGTGCAGGCGGCGTACACGGCCCGCGCCCCTTTGTCCATGAGGGCCTTCACCGTCTCGCACAGCGTCCCCGCGGTGTCGATGATGTCGTCCACGATGAAGCAGTTCCTTCCTTTCACCTCGCCGATGACGTTCATCACCTCCGCCACGTTGGCCACCTCGCGCCGCTTGTCCACGATGGCGAGCTGCGCCCCCAAGCGCTTCGCGTAGGCCCGGGCCCGCTCCACGCCGCCCGCGTCGGGGGAGATGACGGTGAGGTTTTCGAGGCCCATCTTGGCGATGTGGGCGATGAGGACCGGCGCCGCGAAGAGGTGGTCCACCGGGACGTCGAAGAACCCCTGGATCTGGGCGGCGTGGACGTCCACGCAGATGAGGCGGTCCATGCCCACCGCCTCCAAGAGGTCGGCCACCATGCGGGAGGTGATGGGGACCCGAGGCTTGTCTTTCCGGTCCTGGCGGGCATACCCGTAGTAGGGGATTACGGCGTTCACGCGCTGGGCGGAGGCCCGCTTGAGCGCGTCCATGATGAGCAGGAGTTCCACGAGGTTGTCGTTCACCGGCTGGCAGGTGGGCTGGATGACGAAGACATCCCGCCCCCGGACGTTCTCCAGGATCTGGCAGTAGTTCTCCCCGTCGGAGAAGTTCGTCAGCTTGATGCGGCCCAGCGGCGTCCCCAGGTACTCCGAGATGCGGTCCGCCAGGGCCGGGTTCCCTCTTCCCGAGAAGATCACCGTCTTTTCGTCCATCGCCTCTCCCTTCTCGCCGGGGTGGCTGGGGAGGGTGGATTCGAACCACCGCATGCCGGTTCCAAAGACCGGTGCCTTACCGCTTGGCGACTCCCCAGCAGGCGGCGAGCGCCCCCCGATGAGGCTACCAGCAGTCGGCCGGGAGCGCAACGGTGGGGGAAAGGCGGAAGTCGGAAGGCGCGGCGGGACGCAGAAAAAACGGGGGCCTGAGGCCCCCGTCGGTGGTCGTCGCCAGATACTTCCTCAGGTGCTCTCCGCCCGGGGCGCCTCCTCGGGGTAGGCGGCCTCCTCGGCGGCCTGGGCGCTCATGGGGGGCTTCTTGCCCGCCGTTTCGTGGTAGGCGGCGATGACGGCGTCCTCCATCATCTTGCGGGTCTCGCTGTTCAAGGGGTGCGCGATGTCCTTGAAGGTGCCGTCCTTTCGCTTCTTGCTGGGCATGGAGAGGAACAGCCCGTTGGTTCCTTCGATGATCTTGATGTCGCTGACGATGAAGCTGTGGTCGAAGATGATGGACACGAACGCCTTGAGTTTGGGCTCGTCCACCGGGAAGATCCGGATGTCGGTGATCTTCATCAGAGACTCTCCTTCTCCTGGCTCGGAACGGTGCGTTCCCAGTAGTCCTTTCGTGTGAGCGTGTGTGTGTGGAACCCTCTGCATCCCCGGTGCGCCATCCTCCTCAAGGCTTCCTGCGCCTGCCCACGGCCGGTGAACAACCCCAGCCACGCCGACCCCGATCCCGCCAGCAGCAACCTCCCCCCCACCGCCGAGACGGCGTGGGCGAGGGCCGCGGCGTCTCCCTCCGGAACGCCGGTCACCTCCTCGAAGCGGTTGAAAAACAGGCCTTCTCCCACCTTCCCTTCCACGATTCCCGAGACAATCCGCTGTAGTTTAAATAGGGTCTCGTCCCGTGTCAACCGGGCGTCGAGGCGCCCGTAGGCCTCCCGGGTGGAGGTGCCCCGGGGGGAGAGGGCCACCACGACGTCCAGGGGAGGAGCGTCGGGGAGGGGGTAGACCTCCTCTCCCCGCCCAACCCCCAGGGCCGTTCCGCCGGTGAGGAAGAAGGGGACGTCGCTCCCCAGGGCGGCGGCCAGGGGAATCAGGTCCGCCGGGGAGGCCGGCAGGCGCCAGAGGCGCACGAGGGCCAGAAGGGTCACGGCGGCGTCGGCGCTGCCTCCCCCGAGGCCCGCCTGGACGGGGATCCGCTTCACCAGGCGGATCCTCGCCCCCTTCTTGCACGAAAAGGCATCCTGCAGGGCCCGCGCGGCGCGGGCCACGAGGTTGTCCTCCCCCGGAGGGGCCCCTTCCCCCTCGCAGGTGAAGGAGAGGCCGCGGGGGGCGGCGTGAACCTCCAGGAGGTCCGCCAGGGCGATGGACTGGTAGACGGTCCGGAGCTCGTGGTAGCCGTCGGGACGGAGGGGGCCCACCTCCAGCCCCAGGTTGATCTTGGCGAAGGCGTGCCACAGGCCGGCCGTCACGGTTCCCCCTCTCCGAGGAGCTTAGACAGCGTCGTCCGGCCTTCCGGGGGTAGCGGAGGCGGGGCGAAGGCCCCCTCCGGCGGGGAGACGGCCTTCATCGCTTCGAAGCGGACTTCGAGCCGAGCCCCCCGCGGGCCTTGGAGGGAAACCCGCCGCTCTCCCCCGTCCGCGCCGAAGCGCCCCTTCACCCGTCCGGCTTCATTCCGCCACGCGGCGCGCACCTCCGATCCTTCTTGCCGTCCCCTCGCCCCGTCCGGCGGAAGGCCGAGAAGAGCCGCCCACAGCTCCCGGGGGGAGAAGGGGAGATTGGGGTCGGCTTCCTCCCACGGGCTCCAGCCGCCGCCGGCGGGGTCCCACAGGAGGGCGCCCCCGGGTTGCAGAAAGAGGACCAGCCGGGTGGCCCCCATGGGCTCCCGGATCTCCACCCGGGCCTCTCCGGCCGCGAGATCCAGGACGAAGCCGAAGGGCGCCGAAAATCCGTTCCGCCCCGCCGTGAGGGTGATGCGGCCCCTTCCGGAGAGGGGGGGCGGATTCCCGGAGGCGAGGGAAGGGGAGGGGAGGCGCGGAGCGCAGCCGAGGCCCAGGAGGATCGAGAAGGCCAGGAGGCTACGGGCTCCAGGCAAAGCGAATCTCCTTGTTCAGCCGGGTCATCTTGATGTGGAGGGAGACGGCCTCGCCCGGGGAGAAGGCGCGCTTTTCGGCGTGGCGCTCGGAGACGTTTTGGATCTCCGTCTGGACCTCGAAGAGGATCTCGTGTTCGCCGGGGGGAACCGGAAAGGTCCCGGTGTAGGTCTCGTCCTTGAGGGTGAACTTCCTTTGGATCTCCTTGCGGAAGACCTCCTTGCCGTCCACCTGGATCTGGAAGCCCCCCTTCAGGATCTTGCTGGAAAAGCTGAAATTCACCGTGGCGGGCACAGGCGCCGGGGCGGGGGGCGGACTCTTCTCCGCCGGGCGGAGCTTCTCCCCGTTCTCCGGCGGGGGGGGCGGTGCGGGCTTCACCG
>JBBILR010000023.1:0-34526 GCA_037444825.1 Acidobacteriota bacterium
CAGACACCTGACGCGCTGAAGGAAAAACCGCCTCGATCAGAAGAGGATCACGACAAGGGGGCCCGGGGGGATGATCGAGGCCACCGGCCCGAAGGAAAAACCGCCTCGATCAGAAGAGGACACACCTGTCCAAAATGGCATTTGGAGAGGGATGCCTCCTCTGTTGTGGGCTTGAAGCGTTCGAAGGCTTCGAGCTTTCCAACAAGAAGGAGGCAGGACGATGGTACGGTGCGGGAACTTGCTGAGTCCACTGCCGGGGTTGGTTCCGCGGGTGGGGTTTGCGGGGATCGTGCGGAAGCATCAGGCGGAGCGTGCATGCAAAGGGTTCTCGTGCTGGGGCGCGTTCGTGGCGATACTGTTCTGCCAGCTGGGACAGGCTCACTCCCTGCGGGAGATCGTGGGAGGGCTGGGTTCGATGCCGGGCAAGGCGCGGCATGCGGGGCGGAAGGAGACGCCCCGGCGGTCTATCCTCTCCTACGTGAACGCCCACCGGCCCTGGGAAGTGTACCGCGACACCTTCTACGCCCTGCTACATCGGGGACGCGGTCTCCTCGCAGGCCGGCTGAAACGGCCGCTCCGCTTCAAGAACGCCCTGCACACGCCAATTTGGACAGCACTCATCGCCATCCTGATGCGGAAGACCCTGGAGCTGCGCTCGCGCCTCGGCTGGTCCCTCTCCACCCTGGCCGCTCTCCTGCGCTGGGACCTCTTCTCCCACCGGGATCTGTGGGAGTGGGTGGACAACCCCTTCGGCCCGCCGCCCCAAGAGGACCCCTTCGAGCAACCCTCTCTCTTTGACAGCGCTCTTGGACGGCATCCCACCCACCCGAAAGGGGGGACCTCGTCCTGAGATCCAACCATTACCCGTCCAAATCCCTTGACCCGCCTAGATCATTACACGATCACAGAAGTATCTTGGACAGCAGGGATTGAAATGGAAAGGTTGTCGGCGTCCTTTCGCTCCACCCTTTCTCCAGCAAGGCAATCGCTCCGGCAACGGCTTCTTTCGCCCGTTCAGACGCGGGCTCTGCGAGGAGGAACCGCAAGTACATGAAAATCGCCGGCACTCTGTAGCCGGAACGGTGGTACGGCAAAGCCAGAAAGAGGTTCGCACTCGGCCGGTTCGGATTCACGAGCAGAACTTCTTTCAAGTGGTTTCGGGCCTCCCTCGGCCTGCCGATCTAAGACAGCGTCACAGCAAGGTTGAAATGCCGATGTTTGTCGTGCGGGAAGAGTCTGAGGCCATCTTCGTAATATTACCGGGCCTTTTCGTATTGGTTCTGCATGGAGTGACAGGTGCCTGCGGTCATATCGAACGCAGGGCGGAGAGGCGAATCGAGCTTCATGCCCTTCTCGGCATCCTGCATGAAGGCGGCATATTCTTTCTGTGCCAGGTAGGCCAACGCCCGCCCGTCAAGCGCCTCGGCGTTCTCCGCATCTTCCGCCAGCGCTCGAGTGTACTTCTCCACGGCGCCTTTGTAATTCCCCTGATCGTACAGAAGGACGCCCTCCCGAATCAGGGTACCGGGGTCGACCTTGGACGGTTCCTGCGCCTGAGCGGCCGTGAAAACGGCAGCGAAGATCCAGATGGCGACTTTCCGCTTGACATTTCGCACGTCTCCCCCTGGCATGCACCCTTCTCGCGGCCAGCTCGCCATCGTGGACGACGCCAGGGACGGGCGGCGGGTCCCACGCCCCCCCTTGGACCATTCCCGGTTCCGCTTTCCAAGGTCTGTGTTGGCCAGGCACTTTCGGCCGTCAAGTTCGATCCTGGCTCACGCAGGCGGCCAGGCGCCGCCGCTCGGGCGGTGGAGGATGCCGTTCCCCGCGACGGGAAGGCCCTCTCTCCACGTCCGCCAAACGGGTCCGGAGGAGCACATCCGCCGTCACCCGGCCCCAGGGCCGAGGCGTCCCCCAGAGCCTCCTCCGGATCCTCAAGCCCCAGGCCTTTCCGGCCGCGCCTTCCGAAACGCCCCGGAGGTATCCCAGGCCCTCGAGGATTTCGTCCACGCGCAAGAGAACACCGGGGAAACGAGGGCCTCCACTTTCCTGCCCCGGCCGAAGCAAGCCGCCTCTCCCGTCAAATGGAGGCCGCCTGAGGAGCGGCGGTGGCGCACAAACCGGGGGGAGGAACGGCCCGGCGAAAGGTCCTTCGGCCAGGGTTTCCAAATCCCTTCCCTGAGGATCTTGAGAAAGGAGGGTACCCCCGAGTGTTGCCTTTCTGGCACATCATTTGCTAGACTTTCTCATAGAAACCGCGGCCGAGAAGAGGACGCTCCGGTTCGCGGGGAGGTGTCCGATGAGCCCGAATGGCCGGAGAAGAAAGATCATCCTCCGCAGGGGCAATGGCTTGCGGACGCCGCGGAGGGCTCGGTCATGATTCCACAGCGTACCACTCTGCTGTTACTCATTCTTTTCACTTTGGGAGCCGGAGCCCCCGTTGCCCTGAGGGCGGAAGGGCCCCAAAAGGTGATCCCCGTCACGAAAGCCGCCTTTTCCGGAGAGGGCGGCGGGGCGGTCTGGGCGGTGGTCCCCGACCAGCCGGTGGACCTGCCCCTTCCTCCTCTGGCGGTCCGGATCCCCGGCGCCTCCTCCGAAACCCTCCTGGAGGCCTCCGAGGGTCCGGGGGCGCCGTGGGTGGGCGTCCCCCTGGAGGGGGGCGAGGGACGGATCCCCTTCTCGCTCCGTACCGCCGCCGACCTGTGGGCCCTCCGTCTTCGGGTGAGAGGGCCGGCCCCGGCCGGCCCCGAGGTGGTGGCCCTTTCCAATCCCGTCCTCGTTCCCGAAAACGGGGTGGAGAAGGAGCGGCCGGCCAGGGTCCGCCTGGCCAACTGGGGCCCGGACGGCTGGTTCTTCGCCCGGGCCTTCGACGCCGTGGGTAACCCGGTCCCGGTCCTCAGCCTGCTCTCCCCGGGGACGGCCGGTGAGGAGGGGTGGACCTCCGTGGGCTTCCTGACGGCCTACGGGGAGGCGGGGCTCGAGGTGCTGCTCACAGAGGACCTCTCTTACCCGGTGGTGGTGGAAGCCCGGAACGAGGAAGGCGCCTACGCCCGGGCGGTCCTTTCGCCCGTCAACCTCCTGGCGGGCCCGGACGACCAGATCCACTACTACGGCCTGGCCAAGCCCAACTGGACCTGCACCGGTCAGCGGGTCTACGACGGGACCTACCTCTGGATCGTGGGCATCCAGGACGGCACCACCTACACGGTGACGGACCTCGACACCGCCGCGGTCCTGGCCACGGGGACGGTGAACCGGGGCCAGAAGGCCGCCCTGGTGAGCCCCAACCCCGCCCTCGTGGACGACCACCGCTTCCGGCTGGCCACCTCCAGGCCGGTGCAGGCCTACATGGGCTTCGACTGCTCGGGGACCCTGCCCGGCACCATGTTCTTCCTGGCCGACGACGGGCGGTCCATGTACGGATCGGCCTTCACCATCCCCGTGGGCGGCCTCGACGGGAGGACCCGCTACGTCGTCTTCGCCTCCGGGGCGGGGAGCGCCGAGATCCGGAGGCTGGACGGGACGCTGGTGGGCTCCAACACCTTCGCCGCGGCGGGGTACTGGGACGCCACCTCCCTCCTCTCCGCCAACACCGTCTACGCCGTGACCTCCACGGGGACCACCGTCGCCGTGCAGCAGTCCAGCCAGAACGCCGCCACGGAGGTCCCCCCCACCACCATGGTGGTGGGGGGGGGCACCTGCGCCCCCTCGGCGTTGGGTAGCAAGTTCTACGTCCACGTGCAGGCTTGGAACGGCACCAACCCCGCCCTGGTGGCCATCGGGTACAGCGACGTGGGCTGGCGGTACCGGTCCCTGCCTTCAGGCAATTGGAGCAACCGCACGGTCCGGCAGGGAAACGTGACGATCCGAAACGTCAACCCCGGCTTCTACGAGGTGGAGGTGACGACGACGGGAGGCACCATGGGCCTTCTGGCGGGCTCCTACGAGGGGGGATCGCAGATCTACGACCTGGGGGACGACTCGGTCTACTACCGCGGCACGGGCGGCGACGTCCGCGGCCACGCCCTGCGGTGCGGCGGGGCGATCTTCGTGGCCCAGGACGGGACCACCCTCCAGGCCACGGGAGCCACCACCACCCCCGCCCTGCCGGGCACCTTCAACGCCGGCGACGTGATCACGTTGAGCGGGAACGCCTCCAACAACACCCCCTTCCGCCTCTACAGCCAGGACGCGAACCACCCCGTGGTCGTGGAGGTCTTCGGCGGCAACTGTTCCACCCGCCTCAACGACTGGTCCAAGGTCATGCTCCCCGCCGCCCTGGCCCGGCCCGTCATCACCCACCCCGACGCCAGCGGGTACCTCAACGACCTGACGCCCACGGTCCTCGGGACGGCCGTCCCCGGAACCACCGTGACGCTCCGGGTCTACGACCATTCGAACGGGGACGCCCTCGTCTTCACCGGCACGGCCACCACGGCCCCCGACGGAAACTGGTCCATCGACGTGACGACGACGCTCTCGGAGAACCACCTCTACTACTTCGAGGCGGTCCAGTCCATGGACGGGACCTGCCCCGTGGATCCCCTCCCGCCCCCCGGCTCCGGCGGCTCCCAGGGGCAGATCGACACCACGCCGCCCGCGGCCCCCGTCGTCTCGGCCATTTCGGCGGACACGGGCTCTTCGCCTTCGGACGGGATCACCTCGGACAACACCCTTTTCTTCTCCGGCACCGCCGAGGCCGGCGCCACCGTCCACGTCTTTCTCGACGGCGTGGAGATCGGCACCACCACCGCCGACGGCTCGGGGAACTGGTCCTTCGACTACACCGGGACTCCCCTCGCCGACGGCTCGTACAGCGTGACGGCCACCGCCGAGGACCCCGCCCACAACGTCTCTCCCCCCTCGGCACCCTTCCCCGTGGTGGTGGACACCGTGCCGCCCGCCGTCACCATCCTCGCCCCCGCCGAGGGGTCCACCGTCTCCGACCCCACCCCCACCGTGTCCGGGACCACCGACGCGGCGCCGGGCTCCCTCGTCACCGTCACCGTCGGTGCCGAATGGCACACCGCCGTGGTGCAGGGGGACGGCACCTGGTCCCTGGAATGGCCCACGGCCCTCCCCGACGGCCCCTATACCGTCTCGGCCTCCGTCGCCGACCCCGCCGGCAACGTGGGCTCCGACGCCAACGCCTTCGCCGTCTTCGTGCCTCCGAGCCTTCCGCCCATCGTCTCCTCCCCGCTCCTCGCCGGCCCGTCGGTCACGGTGACCGGGAGCAGCGTGGAGGCCGAGGGAAGCACGGTGACGGTGTACGTGGACGGCATTCCCGTGGGGACCGCCGCCGTCCAGGCCGACGGGACGTGGTCCTACGGCCCCCTCTCCCTGGCCGAAGGGCAGCAGGTCTCCGCCACGGTGCAGGCCCCGGGCAAGGCGGGGAGCGGAACCTCCAACACCGTGGTGGTGGGGGCCTCCAACCCCGGCATCACGCCGCCTCCCGTCATCACGGCCCCCATCGCCGCTGGCGCCGTCTCCGTCTCCGGGACCTCCCTCCCCGGAGCGCTGGTGGACGTGTACGCCGACGGCCTCTACCTGGGCACCGCCACCGCCGACGGCTCCGGCAACTGGACCCTGGGCGGCATCGGGCCGCTTTCCGCGGGGACGATCCTTTCGGCCACGGCCACGGCGGGGACCATGGGAACCTCCGAGTGGTCCGACCCCAAGGTGGTGGGCGGCGTCGTCCACCTCCTGAGGTCCGACGCACTGACGAGCCTGAGCCAGCCCATCGCCCCCCTCTTCGAGCGCAAGCACCCCCGGGATCCGGCCCTGGCCCCCATGGGCCCCAACCACGTGACCAACTGGGGCGAGGGGGCGACCCCCGGGAACCCCGGCACCACCGACGACGACAAGGCCTACGTGGCCGACATCCACTCGGGGGACCTGGACCCCGACACGGCGGTCCTCGCCGACGACGGCCGTCCCCTGGTCTTCTACGAACTGGTGGACAACGGGGAGAAGACCCTCTTCCTCACCAAGGTGGGAGGCCGGGTCCAGATCACCTTCACCCCGTGAAATTCTTTCCCACGCACGACGCCCCGAGCGGCCGCCGGTGGGCGGCCGCCTTTTTTGGATTGCCGTCGCTTGAATCGCAAAAAAGCCGGGGTTATGTTTCTTCAAACTGAATGGAGGGGTGATCATGGGCCAGAAGGGTTTCTTGCCGGCGTGGTTTCTGCTTCTCGTTCTGGCGGCGGGTCCCGCCGCCTTCGGGCAGGGTGCCTGCGGCGCCGACTGGACGTGGGCCAGCCCGCTGCCCCAGGGCAACAGCCTCTGGGGGGCCGCCACCGACGGCACCGCCATGCTCGCCGTGGGGGCCCACGGCACCGTCGTCCGCTTTTCCGGTTCGGATTACACCGTGGGAGACGTGGGCCAGCCGTACCTCCTCACCTCGGCCACCTACGGCTCGGGGCGATGGGTGGCGGGGGGCCAAGACCCCGCCACGGCCACCCCCGTCATCACGACCAGCGAGGACGGCATCCAGTGGGTCACCCGCCTGGCGGGTGGAGCCGGGTCCATCTTCGGCGTCACCCGGGGCGACTCGCTCTTCGTGGCCGTGGGCTACAACTGGCTGGGTGATCAGGATCTCGTTTTCACGAGCCCCGACGGCATCGGATGGACCTTCCGCCCCACCGGGACCCACCACGTCCTCACCGCCGTGGCCTTCGGGGGAGGGCGGTTCGTCGCCGCGTCGGAGACCGGACGCCTTCTCACCAGCACCGATGGAACCTCCTGGTCCGAGGCGGTTTCTTTTCCGGAGGCGGAGCTCAGAGGCATCACCTACGCGGCGGGGAAATTCGTGGCCGTGGGGCACGCCTGGGCCGCGAACCGCGCCCTTTTCGCCTACAGCACCGATGGCCTGTCCTGGACGAAGGTCCTCGCGTCCCCGGACGTGAGCCTGGGAACGGTGTGCTTCGGGGCGGGGCAATTCCTCGCCGCCGGTTGGGACTACACCATGGACGGGTCCCGCTGTTTCGGAAGTCCGGACGGGGTGACCTGGAACGCCCTCAGCCCAATTCCTGACGGCTCCGTGGCGGCGGGCGTCTACTGCCAGACCCGCTTTCACCTCGTGGGGGAACTGGGGCTTCTGCTGTGGAGCGGCGACGGCTCGACGTGGGTGAAGGCCACCACGGGGGTCCACCGCGGGTGGAGCGACGTGGTTCAGGGAAACGGGTTCTTCGTCGCCGTGGGGGAAGGCGGGTACTTCTCCAAGAGCCTGGACGGGGAGACCTGGAACGCCCAAAGGTTTTCCGACGGCCTCGACCTCTGGGGCGTGGCCCACGGAAACGGGCGCTTCGTGGCCGTGGGGGAAGGCGGGACCGTGAAGGTCTCCACCGACGGGTCCGTCTGGTACTCCGGTTCGTCGGGGACCACGACGACGCTCCTGGACGTGGCGACCAACGGCAACTCCTTTCTGGCGGTGGGGCTCCACGGGACCGTCCTCTGGTCGGAGACGGGGGAGAGCTGGACGCCCCTCCCCCCGCCCACCACCGACACCATGTCGGGAATCGCCTACGGACCCCTGCTCTACGTCGCCGTCACCGACCGGGGGGAGTCCTTTCTCTACGGCGTGACGGGCTGGGTCTCGGTCCCCACGGGATCCCCCGCCTTTCTCTCCTCCGTGGCCTACGGGGAGGGACGCTTCGTGGCCGTGGGGGAAGGCGGGCGGATCATCACCCTCGATCCCCCGGGAACGACCTGGACCGAACGGTCTTCGGGCGTCACGGACAACCTCCTCTCCGTGGCCCACGTCGACGGGACCTTCGTGGCCGTCTCGTGGAGCGAGCTGAGGCAGGAGGCGCTCGTGCTCACCAGCGAGGACGGGGTGGACTGGACCGTTCACAACCCCGGTGTGGGGCACCCGCTTCAAGGGGCCGGCGGGGGACGGGGCCTGCTCCTGGCCCTCGGCATGGGGGGCACCCTTTTGAAGAGTTCGTGCCCGCCGGTCCTCTCTTCCCTCTTCCCCTCCCGCGGCTCCACCGCCGGGGGGAACGTGGTCACCCTCTCCGGAACGGGCCTCCAAGGGGCGGACGCCGTCACCTTCGACGGCCTCCCCGCCTCCTTCGTCGAGACGGGCGACGGCCGGCTGCAGGCCCTGGCCCCTGCCCACGCCGCGGGGCCGGTGACGGTGTTGGCCCGGAACCTGGGGGGGTGGAGCGGCCCGCTGACCTACACCTACGTGGACCCGCCCGTCATCACGTCGGTGGCCAAACGGACCAACCCCTTCCGGCTGGTGGTGAGGGGGACGAACTTCAAGGACCCCTGCACCGTCTACGCGGGGGTGACGGCCGCCCCGGGGACCGCCTACAAGAGCGCCACCAAGGTCGTGGCCAAGGGGAGCACGCTGAAATCCCTCTTCCCCAAGGGGGTGCCGGTGGAAGTGACCGTCGTCAACGACGCCGACGGCGTCCCTTCCGCCCCCTACCTCTTCTCCCGCTGAGGCTTCGAGGCCGTGCGGCGGCGGGGGGACGCCTCCCAGGGGCGTCCCCCTTCCCTTTTCGGGTATAGTGGAAAGGCGGAGGCGGTGGCCGTGGACGGAGAGAAGGTCCCCTTGGTGGGATTGGATCGGCAGACGCTCAGGGAGCTTTGCGCCGATCTGCCCCTGAAGCCTTTTCAGGTGGAGGAGGCCTACCGGTGGATCTACGGCCGGCGGAGCCTCGACCCCCTGGCCTGGTCCAACCTGCCGGCGAAGGCCCGCAGGGCCCTGGCGGAGAGGACCTTCCCGGGCCTGCCGGAGGTGGCCGGCGAACAGCGCTCCGCCGACGGGACGCGGAAGTTTCTGCTGAGGCTCGCGGACGGCCAGGCCATCGAGGCGGTCTACCTGCCCGACGGGGCCCGCCGCACCGTCTGCGTCTCCTCGCAGGTGGGGTGCGCCATGGGGTGCGCCTTCTGCCTCACCGCCCGCCTGGGCTTCGTCCGGAACCTCACCGCCGGGGAGATCCTCTCCCAGTTCTTCCTCCTGGAGCGGGCGACGGACATCGCCGAGAAGCCGTACAACGTGGTCTTCATGGGCATGGGGGAGCCCCTGGCCAACCGGGCCAACCTGGAGGCCGCCCTCTCCATCCTGGAGGATCCCGAGGGCATGGGGCTCTCCTGGCGCCGGATCACCGTCTCCACCTCCGGCCTGGCCGACGCCTTGGAGGCCTTCGCGAAGAGCCCCGTGTGCCCCCGCCTCTCCCTCTCCCTCAACGCCCCCGACGACGCCCTGCGGAGCCGGCTCATGCCGGTGAACCGGCGTTTTCCGCTGAAGCGCCTCCGGGAGACCCTCCAGAGGCTCTCCACGCGGGAGCGGGAGCGGATCTCGCTGGAGTACGTCCTGCTGGCCGGCGTCAACGACGGGGAGGGCGACGCCCGAAAGGTGGCCCGCTTCGCCCGGGGGCTCAAGGTCAAGGTGAACCTCATCCCGTACAACGGGGGGCCGGGGGCGCCCTTCGGGAGGAGCGGCGCCGAGGCGGTGAAACGGTTCCAGGCGGTCCTCCTCGCCGAGGGGATCGCCACCAGCGTCCGGAAGAGCCGGGGGGAGGACATCCTGGCCGCCTGCGGCCAGCTGGCCCGGGCCAACTGGCCGGCGGAGGCCCCGCCATGAAGGGCCGCCGGGGAGCCGCCCTGCTCTGCCTTGCCCTGGCCCTCTCCGTCGGGGCGCAGATCCGCGTGGAGCGGGACGCCACCGGGAAGGTGGTGATCACCAACAAGGGTTCCAAGGCCTCCGCCCGCCTGGAGGGATCCCCCTCCGCCCCGCCCCTCCCCGCCCTCTCCCCCCGCCTTCGGGAGGAGATCCGAAGGAAACTCCTGGAGGCGTGCCGGGAGAGGAACCTGGACTTCCACCTGGTGGCGGCCCTCGTCCAGGCCGAGTCGGACTTCCGCCCCAACGTGCTCTCGAAGAAGGGGGCCATCGGACTGATGCAGCTCATGCCCGACACGGCCAAGCGCTTCGGCTGCAAGGACCCCTGGGACTTGGAGGACAACATCCGGGGAGGCACCGCCTACCTCGCCCACCTCCACGACCTCTTCGGGGGGGAGATCCCCCTGGTTCTCGCCGGCTACAACGCCGGGGAGGAGGCGGTGCGCCGGTACGGGAACCGGATCCCCCCCTACGCCGAGACGGTGCGGTACGTCTTCCGCATCCTCGAGGACTACGGACAGCCGAAGTGGACGGCGAGGGCCAAGGCCCTGCTGGCCAGCCCCTCGGACTACGACCGCTTCTACGTGCCCTCCAGGGGCGAGAAGCCGGTCTACCGGCTTCTCTACATGCACGTGGACGCCCAAGGGGTGCGCCACGTCACCGACTACCCGCCGTCGGGGGTGGAGTCCCGGCCCATCGTCTTCAAGGACGAGTGAGGGAGCCATGGCGGGCCCTCCCTTCGTGCCGACCGTCGAGGACCCCATCCACTGGCTCTCCAAGGACCTCAAGGCCCGCTTCGGCGGGAGGGTTTCCAAAGCCTGCCTGGACGCGGGCTTCACCTGCCCCAACCGGGACGGGACCGTGGGGAGGGGCGGCTGCCTCTGGTGCGACCCCGGGGGCTCCGGCCCCGACGACCTCCGGCCGGGGGAGGGGTGGGAGGCCCGGCTCCGCAGGCTGGCCTCCCGTGCCCTCGAACGGGGGGACGCCGGCGTGACCGCCTACTTCCAGGCTTTCACCCCTACCCACTCGGACCCCTCTCTTCTGGGGGACATCCTGGAGAGGGCGCTCCGGGTTCCCGGCGTCGTCGCCCTCGCCGTGGGCGCCCGGCCCGACTGCCTCTCCCGTGAAACGCTCGACCTTCTCTCCCGGACCGCCGAGAGGACCTTCCTCTGGGTGGAGGTGGGGATGCAGACGGCCCGGGACGAGACGCTGACGGCCATGAACCGCGGCCACGGCCTCGCCGAGACAAGGAAAGCCTGCGGGGAGCTCCGGGCGAGGGCCCTCCCCTTCGTCCTCCACCTCATGGTGGGCCTCCCGGGCGAGGACGAGGCGGATGTGCGGCGTTCCCACGCCGCCGCCGTGGGGATGGGACCCTGGGGGCTGAAGATCCACCCCCTGCACGTGGTGGCGGGCTCGCCCCTCGCGGAAAGGTGGCGACGGGGCGAGGTCGCCCTCTGGGAGCGGGACCGCTACCTGAAGACCGTGGCGGACCTGCTGGAGGAGACCCCTCCCGAGGTCACCCTTCACCGCCTCACGGGGGAGCGCCCCCCGGGCCTTCTCCTGGCCCCCGCGTGGTGCGGGGACAAGCGGGGGGTCCTGGGCGCCCTCCAGCGCGAGCTGGCCCGCAGGAGGTCCTTCCAGGGCCGCCGGCTCCTCCCCGCCGGCCAGACCCGTTGAGGAGCGGGGCGGGGGGCCAGGGCCTTCCCTAGGGGCGGAGGACCACCCGGGCCGCGCAGAGGGCCTCCACCGTCTCCGCCATGGTCCCCGGCGCCCCCACCCGGAGCCTTTCCTCCACCCCGTAGTGGTGGAGGCAGGTGATGCAGGCGGTGACGGCGGCCCCCCGGGATTGGAGCACCCTCAGACTCTCCAGGGTCTCCGCCCCCTCCAGCGCCAGAAAGACCCCCCGGTTCAAGAGGAGGACCCGGTCCACCTTCTCTCCGGACTCGGCGAGCTTCCCCAAGAAGTTCCGCATGAGGAGCCTTCCCAGCGCCTCGTCTCCGTCTCCGATCCGGTCCGAGGAAAGATACAGGACTCTCACCGTCGCCTCCCGCCCGTTGGGGAACCTCCCCCGCGTGGGCTACAATGGAGCCGTCGCGAACGAGTGTACCGCACCGGACGCCGACAGGAGGGGGAAAGCCACATGCGCCACCGACTCGCCGCCTTTCTCGTGATCCTCCACCTGGCCCTCGCGGCCCAGACTGCCCCGGAGATTCCGAAAGGGCAGGCTCTCTCCGAGGGCTGGAAGGCCTTCGCCGGGGGCGACTACCCCGCCGCCGTCCAGAGCGCCCGCGCGGCGCTGAAGGGCTCTCCGGGGGACCCCGAAGCCCTCCTCCTGTGGGGCAGGGCCGCCCTGGCCTCCGGCGACCTCTCCACGGGGACGGGGGCCCTCCGCATGCTGGCCGGAAAAAGCGGGACGGCGAAGGACCACCGGCTTCTGGCCCTGGCGTACGCCATGGCGGGGAGGTACGCCGAGGCCCGGGCCGAACGCGAACTGGCGGAGAAGGCCCCGGGGGCCTCCGCGGAGGATCTCTACGCCCTGGCGTGGGAAACCGAGGAGGCTCCGCGCCGGGCCGCGCTCCTCCGCCGCCTGGAAAAGGAGTTCCCGGCGGAGGCCCAGGGGGTGGGGGCGGAGGCGGCGGCGTGGGAGGCCCTGGGCGGGGCCGTCTTGAACCGGCTGTCTTCCCTCCCCTCCGAAGGCGCCGAGGTCCCGCTGAAGACCCTCTACGACCTGGAGTGGGCCGTGGCCAAGGCCCCGTCGGGAGAGGAGCTCTGGCTCCTCGTGGACACGGCCTGCCCCCGGACGGTTCTCTCTCGGGAGACGGCGGAACGGCTGGGGTTGAAAGCCACGCTGGCCTCGAGGCCCCTCCCCGGCGCCTACCCCCAAACCCCTCCCCCGGCGTACACCCTCCTCCCCCGCCTGGGACTGGGGCCCCTCTCCGCCGAAAACGTGGTGGCCGTGGTGGTGGAGGACTCCCCGGGCCTGCTGCGCTTCCGGGAGGGCCGGACGGTCCTCAAGGGGATCCTGGGCATGGACCTTTTGAGGGGGCTGAAGGTCCGCTTCGACCGGCAGAAGAACCTTCTGAGGCTCCTGCCCCCCTCGGCGCCCCCCGAGAAGCTTCTGGACGGGGATCCCGCCTCCTGGTCCGCCTACCCCGCCTTCGACGTCCACGGCCAGGTCTTCGTCCCGACGGCCCTCGGCGACAAGGCCAGGGCCCTGGGGCTGCTCGCCACCGGATGCACCTACGTTCTGGCCTCGGAGGCGGCCCTGCCGGGCACGGGGCTCCGGGCCGAATCGAAACACGCCTTCAGCCTGGCACCCTCCTCCTTCTTCAACATGCCCGGCCACAGCGTGGGGACTTCCTACGCGGCCATGGACCGGGTGCGCCACGGCTCCCTCGGCTGGATGGAGGAGTGCCTTCCCCCCGTGGGCAACGTCCGGACCGTTCCCAAGGACGCCCGGGTGGGCTTCGGCCCCGCCCTGGGGGTCCTCACGGACCTCCCCCTCTACCCCGGCCCGCTGGGGGCGGAGGTGCCCGCCGCCACCGTCATCGGCAAGAAGCTGACGGACTTCTACGCCGTGGCGCTGGACCTCCCCGGGGGGAAGATGTACCTGAAGCAGGTGCTCTTCGCCAAATAGGCGGGGCGGCCGCCTCAGCGGGGACCGCCCTCCCCCTCCAGTTCGTCCAGCAGGGCCACGGCCCTCCGGAGGTGGGGGATCACGATGGAGCCGCCCACCACCAGGGCCACGTGAAAAGCCTCGAAGAGTTCGGCGCGGGAGCAGCCCTCCTCCCGGCACCGGATCACGTGGTAGGCGATGCAGTCGTCGCAGCGAAGGACCATGGAGGCGGCGAGCCCCATCAGCTCCTTCGTCTTGGCGGGAAGGGCCCCCTCGGCGTAGGCCTGGGCGTCCAGGGCGAAGAAGCGCTGGATGCCCTTGTGGCCCTCGCCGAGGATGCGCTCGTTCATCCGTTCGCGGAAGCGGCGGAACTCCTCCAGGCGGCTCACCGTTTCCCTCCGGTCTCGAGGATTTCCACGTCGTACCCGTCCGGGTCGCAGACGAAGAGGTAGCGCGACCCCACTTCGGGCCGGGACGGCCAGTACTCCCACCCCCGCGCCTTCACCTCGGCCTCCACGGCGTCCAGGTCCGGGACCCCGAAGGCCAGGTGGCCGAACTGGTCCCCCAGCGTGTACTCCGGGTTGTCGTGGTTGTAGGTGAGCTCCACGAAGACGCGCCCCTCGTCGTCGGTGAGAAAGACCAGCGTGGCCTCGTCCCCGATGCGCTTGCGCTTCACTTCGTGGAGGCCGATGAAGCCCGTGTAGAACTCGAGGCTCTTTTCGAGGTCACGCACCCGAATCATCGTATGGAGGATCTTCACCCTTTCACCTCCTTGGCCGGTCCCAGCATGGCACGCCCCCCGCCGCCGCCGCAAGGTCCCCCGGGAACCCGCCGCCCCGGCGAGCCGGAGGCTTCACTCCACTGGCCGTGCGTTGTAGCATGGTCTCCGGGAGGCGCCATGGAGAACCCCATCCTGGAAGGGTCGCTGAGGGCCGTCAGCGTTCCCGACCTCCTCACCTTCATCAACATGATGAAGAAGACCGGCGTCCTCGTCCTCCGCCAAGGGGAGACGGTGCGCCGCATCTTCTGGGACCGGGGGGAGATGATCTTCGCCTCCTCGTCCGACCCCGAGGAGGCCCTGGGAGCCTTCCTCGTCCGCCACGGGAAGATCACCCAGGAGGAGAACATGCGGTCGGGGATGCAGGTGGAGCCCGGCCGCCGGCAGGGCAAGATCCTGGTCCAGATGGGCGTCCTCACCCCCAAGGAGCTGTGGTGGGCGGTGAAGAACCAGGTGCTGGAGATCATCTACGCCGCCTTCACCCTCCGCTCCGGCCACTTCGCCTTCGAGGAGACGGAGGCGGCCCACGAGGAGAAGATCAAGCTGTCGGTCTCCACCACCAACATCATCATGGAGGGGATTCGGCGGCTGGACGAGTGGCCCCGGATCCGGGAGGTGATCCCCAGCGACCGGGTGGTGCCCCGGCCGGCCCCCCCGGAGCAGCGGGACAAGACCGTGAAGTTCCTCGAGGGCGAGAAGGCCATTCTGGACCTGGTGGACGGCTCCAGGACGGTCCGCGACATCATCCACCTCTCGGAGCTGGACGAGTTCGAGACCCTCCGCATCCTCATGGCCCTCTGCCTGGCCCGGTACATCCTCATCCCCGGCGCCCGGGAGGGCCGCGCCGGCGAGGAGGTGGAGGACGCCACGGCCCTGGAAGCCTTGGTGGCCTCCTACAACCGGATCTTCGCCCGGATCCTCTCCAGCCTGGCGGCCCGGCTGCCCGAGGGGGCGGTGGAGGAGTTCTCCGCCGGCGTGCTGGCCGAGGCCAAGAGCCCCTGCTTCGAGGGGGTCTCCTTCGACGGCGGCGGTCGTCTCGACGTGAAGGCCCTCCTCGCCAACGTGGCGGACTTCCCCTCCGAGGAGCGCCAGGCGGCCCTGGACGGCGCCCTCAGCAACCTGCTCTCCTTCCTCCTCTTCGAGGCCAGCCGCCACCTGAGCCCCGAGGAGAAGGCCGCCGTCTACCGCATGGCCGGCGAGCGCACCACCCCCGTGGCCCAGTCGGGCCGCCTCCCCTCCCCCCGGGAGGAGTGACGTCGCGAGGGGGCAACGGCCCCTCGCATTCCCCCGCGCCTTCTTGGGCGATTCTCCCCGGCGGCCTTTGGGGTCACACCCCGGCGTCCTCGGCCCCGGCCGGGGCCTCTTCGGGCCCTGGGGGGGCCTCGGGCTCTTCCGGCCGGTTTGCCCCCTCCGGTTCGGGGACCGGCGTCCCCTCGGCCTCGAGGAAGGGCCGGAGGTAGGCCACCTGGGCCCGGGCCTCCGCCACCCGGAGGAGGGCCGTCCCGAAAAAGCCCGCCTGCAGAAGGAGTGCCGTGGCGGCCGCTTTCCCCGGCGTCTCCACCCCCGGGCTCAGCGCGAAGGCGAAGAGGCCGAGCCAGGCCCACCGCAAGGCCACGAAGAGGGCCCCCAGGGCCGTCACCGGCAGAAAGCGGCGGAAGGTGAAGGCGGTGCTTCGGAGGAAGGCGCGCCCCAGCGGTTCGCCCTGAGGCCGCAGGGCCCGCCGGGCGCGGGCGAAGCCGGCGCCGTTCCTCGCCATGACGAAGAGGAGCCCCCCCACCCCCGCGAAGAGCAGAAGAAGGAGAAGGTCCGCCCGCGGATCGGTGGCCTCCTTCAGCCCCCGGCGGATCCCGAGGAGCGCCAGCACCGGAAGAACCGTGAGGAGAAGGTAGAGGACCAGGTTCAGAAGGATCAGCCCCAGGAAGGGCAGAAAGAAGCGGATCCCCCCTTCCAGGAAGGGGCGCCAGAAGGTTCCCTCCCGGGCCTCGTCCGCCGCCTGGGCGTAGACGGCCCCCTGCAGGAAAAGGACCACCGGCAGGAAAAGCAGGAGCAGGGCCGGCACGGCGCCGAAGGTTGCCGCCCCCACCCCCGGCTGGGACATGAAGAACTCGGAGAGGAGCGAAAGGTCCCCCCCCAAGAGCCCCGCCGCCGCCGGCGCGCGGTCCAGCCGGGCGTGGAGGGCCGCCCGGAGGGGGGCCAGCGCCGCCGCGCCGAAAAGGAAGGTGGTCCCGTAGAGGAGTATCCCGGCATAGAGGGCCCGGCGGTTCCAGGAAAAGGCCGTCTTCAGCGCGCTGGCGAATCCCATGGCTTTTCCCTCAAAGGGCCGACGCCAGAAAGGCGAAGAGGCCCTGAACGGCCAGGCACATCCGGCCGGCCGCCGCCGAGGCCGGGGTTTTGTCCGCCTTGTCCATCCAGCCGTTGTTGAAGCGGTCCCGGTCCAGCGGAACCTTTCCCTCCGGGTCCACCTCCACCTTCACCACCTTGGGGCCCCCGGGGAAGGAGAAGGTCTTCCGTCTCCCCCCGCCGTCCCAGAGGAGGTCCCGCTTCGTGCCGTCGGCGAAGTGGACCCGCACCGTCACCGGCAGGATGAGCTGGCCCTCCCGGAGCACCGTCACTTCGGAGGCCCAGCCGCCCTTTCCCTTTTTCCCCTCGCCCTTCTTCTCCCCCTGGGGTTTCGGGAACGGGACGGGGGGGTCCTTGGAAAGGTCGTAGCCCTTGGGGGGGGAGGCCTTCCGGTTGCGGACGGAGAGCACCGAGAAGTCCACCGTCCCCGTCCCGAAGAGGAGGGGGCTCAGGAAGGGCCGGAGGTCTTCCCCCGCCTCCTCGGAGACGATTCGCAGGAAGTCCTCGGTGGTGGGGTGGGTGAAGCGGACCCTGGCGAAGTAGGCCTTCATGACGGCGTCCATCCTCTCCCGGCCCAGGCGGTGCTCCAGCGTCTTGAGGACCAGGGCCGACTTGTCGTAGGTGATCACCGAGTAGGAGTGGTTGTTCGCGTACCGGAAGGAGAAGCGGACCACCGGGTCCGCCGAGGGCATGGACAGGTAGCCGAGCCGGTGGCTGTCGCCGTCGCCCATGTGCCAGCCGAAGAGGTTCCGGAAGAGGGAGCGGTCGGGGCCGTAGAGGTCGTCCAGGATCCTCCGCTCGTAGTAGGAGTTGATCCCCTCGTCGAGCCAGGCCTCCTCGAACTCGTTGTTGGCCGACATTCCGTACCAATACTGGTGGCCGAACTCGTGGACGATGACCATCTCCGGGTAGAGGACGTCCTCGGGGACGAGGGGGTGGGACATGGCGGTGACGAGCATGGGGTACTCCATGCCGCCGGCCCCCAGACCGCCCCGGGGAGGGTCCACCACCGTGATCACCGGGTAAGGGTACTTTCCCAGGAGGCGATCGAAGCCCTCGAGGGCCCCCCGCACGGCGGCGAGGTAGCGGGGCCCCTGGCGGGCGTTGCCCGCCTGCATGAGGACCCGGATCTTCACGCCCTTCCAATCCTCCTCGAAGACCTTGTACCGGGGGGAGGCGGTCCAGGCGAAGTCGTGGACGTCCTCCGCGTGGAAGTACAGGCTCTTCTCCGCGCCTTGGGCCTCCTCCTTCCACAGGACCCCCGTGGCCCCCACCAGGTGGTCCTGGGGCACCGTCACCTTCACGTCGTAGACGCCGAAATCGGCGTAGAACTCGGAGTTGAGGTGGTAGGCGTGGCAGTTCCACCCCCGCCCCCCCTCGAAGACGGCGATCTTCGGGAACCACTGGCCGGCCATGACGAACTCCGAGGCGTAGCCGGAACGGGCGAAGACCCGGGGGAGCTTGGTCTCGAAGGCGATGCGGAAGGTGGCCGCGCCCCCGGGCGGCACCTCCTCCGGAAGGGCCAGCCGCAGAACGGTCCGGTCCTCCCCCGGATACTCCGCCTCGGGGGAGGCTTCGGGGCCGTCCCCCACCGTTGCCGAAATCGACAGGAGGCGGCAGTAGCCCCAGCTCTCCTCGTCGGCCTGAAAGCCCCGGTGGCCCCCCCGGGACTCCCTCATGAAGACCGTCTCGGAGTGGGCGAAGGCGTTGGGGTAGAGGTGGAACCAGGCTTCCGCCGTGGGCCGGTCGGCGGTGTTCCGCCACGTGAGGACCTCCGTCCCCCGGATGACCTTGGCGGCCGGGTCCCAGGCGGCCTCCATCCGGTAGGACACCGCCCGGTTGGAGAGGGGCTCGGAAAAGAGGACCGGCGGCGCCTCCGCCGCCCGGAGCGGTGCCGCCGCCAGAAACGCCGCGAGCCACAGGCCGGCCGCCGCCTTCGTCCGTCTCATCGCCGTCCCTCCCTCACCGCAGCACCACGGGGAGAGGCTCCCCGAGGCGCACCACGGGCGGATCGATCCGCGCCCGCACCGCCAGGATCTCCACGCCGGCCGCCGCCGCCCGGAGGAGCCCCCGGGCGTAGGCCGGGTCCTTCTCCCGCGCGGGGCGGAAAAAGCGTCCATCGGACCGGTTCACCAGGTACACCATCACCCCCCGGCACCCCTCCCGAACCCTACGGGAGAGGACCCCCAGATGTTTCAAACCCCTCTCGGTGACGGCGTCGGGAAAGCCCACCCCGCCGTCGGGGGTGGGCCAGGTGGTGTTCTTCACCTCCACGTAGCACGGGGGGAGGCCGGGGCCCTCCAGGAGAAAGTCCACCCGGCTGGCGCCGCCTTCCACCGGCGCCTCGGGGCCGATCCTCGAGTAGCCCTCGAGCCCCGGCACCCGCCCTTCGCGAAGGGCCTCCTCCACCACCCGGTTGGCCCGAAGGGTGTGGATGCCCACCCATCCCGAGGGCAGGCGGACCCACTCGGCGGTCCAGGGCAACCTCCGGCCCCTGGCGGTGGAGAAGGAGCAAAGGACTTCGGCCCCCTCCCGGAGACACCCCTCCAGGGTGCCGGAGTTGGGGCAGTGGACGGTGACCGTCTTTCCCCCCGCCTCCACGTCCAGGAGGAACCGTCGGTACCGCCGCAGGAACCTTCCCCGCAATAGGGGCCCTTCGACCTTCACCGAACCTCCCCTCGTCGTTTTCCGGAAGGGGGGGCCGCCGCGACCCCGCCTTCCGGAAGCGAGGGAAGTTTCTCACGGTTTTCGGAGGGAGGGCGGCAGGGTTGCCCCGGCGCGGGCGGGCGGCGCCTCCCTTGCGCCCGGTGCGCCCCCGTGGTGTACTCCCCCCAGCGGGGGTACGAAAAAGAACGCCCCGGGAGGTTCGGATATGCTTCGACTCACCTACCACGGCCACTCGTGCTTCGAACTGGAGGCGGACGGAAGGCGCGTCATCGTGGACCCCTTCCTCACGGGCAACGGCCACGCCAAGGCCAAACCGGACGAGATCCGGGTGGAGGCGGTCCTCGTCAGCCACGGCCACGGGGACCACGTGGGGGACGCGGTGGCCATCGCCCAGCGAAACGACTGCGTGGTGGTCTCCAACTTCGAGATCGCCAACTGGCTCTCGACCCAGGGGGTGAAGGTCCACCCCATGCACATCGGCGGCGCCTTCGCCTTTCCCTGGGGCCGGGTGAAGCTGGTGCCGGCGGTCCACGGCTCCGCCCTGCCCGACGGCTCCTACGGCGGCCACCCCGCGGGTCTCCTCCTCTTCATGGGCGGGAAGACGGTGTACTACGCCGGGGACACGGCCCTCCACTCCGACATGGGCCTCTACGGGCGCCTCTACCCCATGGACCTGGCCCTCCTGCCCATCGGCGACAACTTCACCATGGGGATCGACGACGCGGTGGAGGCCGCGGTGCTGTGCGGCGCCCGCGAGGTCATGCCCATCCACTACGACACCTTCCCGGTGATCCCCGCCGACCCCGCCTCCTTCGCCGCCAAGGCGTCCGCCCGCGGGGTGAAGGTCCGGGTGGTGGGCTTCGGGGAGACGGTCACCGTCTGAGAAAGGAACCTACCCTGGATCCCTCCAGCGGCACCGGAGGCGGTCCCGGCGGGGGCCGCCGGGGGCCTTTTCGGTACTTTCTGGCGGCAAGGCGGGGCCGTCCTCCCCGGTGGATCGGCGCCTCCCAGTGGGCGGTGGTGGCCGCCTGGGTTCTCTTCCTCCACTGGATCACCGCCGGCGGGGGCTTCGAGGGGGTGGTGGCCGGCTTCGGGCTCGTCCACGGACTTTACGCCCTGGAGGCGGCCTTCCCCTACGCCCTCCTGCCCGCCGTTTCCCTGGTGACCCTGGCCCTTCTGGCCCTGGTGGGGGCCCTCCAAGTTCTGCACAGGCGTTGCGCGGTGGAGATCGAGGAGGAGGGGGAGGGCCTCTGGCGTTGGAAGGGTCGGAGGGGGCCTGGCCGGATCGGCGAGGCGGTCCGGACGCCGGGGGGGTGGTGGGTCCGGGACGGCGGCCGGTGGCACTTCGTGGCGGCGGGCTACGTGGACGAGGAGGGCCGCCCCTGGAGGCCGGAGGGGCGCCGGCCGTGGGGAGCCCTGGCGGTGGTAAGCCCGCCGGTTCTGCTGCTCGCCGCCCTCCTCGGGGGCGCCTACGCGCTGAGCCGCCCCTACGGCCGCTACTGGGAGCTGAGGCGGGAGGCGTACCGGGTCCATGCGGCTCAGGACGGCGCCCAGGAGGCGGCCTGGCTCCGGGAACACCCGGAGTTCCGGCCCTGGCTCCTCTACCTCTCCACCCTGCGAGCCTGCCGCCAGGCCCGATGCCTCTCGGAGCAGATCCGGGACCGCCTGGAGCTCATGTCCTTAGGACCCGCCTACGGCGCCGACGGTGCCACGCTCTTTCAGCTCCTTCTCCTCAACGGGAGACCCCGAATGGCCGTTCTTCTCGCCGACAACCAGCCCGAGAGGGTCTTTCAGGCGGCGGTGCGCCTGGGGGACGTGGAGCGGGCCCGGGAGGCGCTCCGCCAAAGCCCCGAGGCCGCGTTCCAGAGGGCCCCGGGGACCTGGATCCTCTTTCTCCTGGAAGAGGGGCGGGCGGAAGAGGCTTACGCCGCCGCCTCCCGCCAGCCGGACCTCACCCTGCGGCGGTCGCTTTCCCTGCTGGCCGTGGCCGCCCACCTGTCGGGCCGGTGCGAGGAGAGCCGCCGCCACGCCGCCCTTCTGATGACCCCCGAGGTGCTCCGGGAGGCCCGGCTGGTGGGGGAGGCGCCGAGAACGGGGCTGGGGGCCCTCCAAAGGGCCGCCGGCGAGGTGGGCCACCGGGCCTCGGTGGCATTGGGCCTCTGCCTGTGGGGGGACACCCCCGAGGCCCTTCGGGTCTTCGCGGAAGCCGAGGCCCTGGCCGCCGAAGCGGGGCTGCATGGGTACCTCGACACCGACCGGGTCCTTCTGCGCCTCGTGAACCCGGCCACGGCCCCTCCCCTGCCGCCTCCCCTGGAAGAGTTCGCCCGCCGTCCCCCCCGGAGCGCCGCACCCTCCGGCGTGTGAGGCCCGCCGTTCCCCCTCCGCTCCGCCCCGGGGAAAGGCGCGATGCGGGGAAGGAAAGGATTTTGGAGAGGCGTGCTGGCGTATAATGAACGCTTCGGAGGTGCCTTGATGCGTCGCTCCGCCGCCTTCCTGCTCCTCGCGCTCGCCTGCCTGCCCCTCTCCGCCCGTTCCCCGCTCGTCAAGGGCAAGTTCGACCTCCTGCTCAACGGCGTCAACAAGGGGTACGAGAAGTTCAAGATCGAAGAGAAGAAGGGGGTGAGGACGCTCTCTTCGGAGATCCGCTTCCAGATGCCCATGGCCAAGGCCAAGCGGAACTACATCGACCTCTACCTCTACCCGGTCCTGACCCTGGACGCCGCCACCTGGCGCTTCCAGGGCTACTCCTACCGGCTGACCTTCAACGATTTCTCCAAGACCGACCTGGTGGAGGCCCAGGACTCCGCCCGGGAGGTCATCGACCAGGACTGGCGGAGCTACGACCTCTTCAACCGGTCGGCCCAGCTCCAAGAGGACGAGATGGCCAACCGCATCGACCTGGGCGTGAACTCCGGCAAGGTCTACCCCGGGGAGAAGGTCCTCCATTTCGCCCAGACGCGCTTCTCCGACAGCCGGGTGAAGGACGAGCCCATGCCCGAGGCGCCCTTCGTGGTGGACTCCTACACCTTCGTCCCCTACCTGGTCCTGGCGCGGGAGGCGGCGGCCATGCAGGAGGCTTCGCGGCCCCTGACCCTCGTCTTCCCCCAGGCCCTGAGCCTTCGGCCCGGCTCTCTGGAGTACATGGGGACCGACCGGGCCCCCTTTCGGGGCCAGACGCTGATTCTCAAACACTTCGACCTCTTCATCGGCACCACCCTCCTCTCTTCCTTCTGGCTGGACCGGAAGGGGGAGGTGGCCCTGGTCACCATCCCCGGAGAGGGGCTGGTGGCCCTCCGGGCCGACTACACCCCCGAACCCTTCGACCAGGAGGCCCCGCGCATGGTCTCCCGGAACGTGGAGGTGGGGGGCGGTTTCCGGGAGGAGAAGGTCCGGGTCCCCTCCTCGGGCGTCACGCTGGGCGGGACCCTGGCCCTTCCCCAGGGTGACGGGCCCTTCCCGGCCGTCCTCCTGGTGCAGGACCTCGCCCCCCTGGACCGGGACGGCAACGACCCCAAAGCCCCCTACTCCCTCTCCGGGACCTGGAAGCAGCTGGCGGCCCTCCTCGCCGAGAACGGCGTCGCCTCCCTGCGGTACGACAGCCGCGGGGTGGGGGAATCGGGGGGCGACCCGCAGAAGGTCTCTCCGGAGGACCGGACGGCCGACGTGAAGGCCCTGGCCGAATACCTCGCCTCCCGCCCCGAGTGCAAGGGGGGAAAGGCCGCCGTGCTGGGTTTGGGGCTGGGGGGCTGGACGGCGGCCCGGGCCGCCGCCTCTTCCCCTTCCGTTTCGGCCTTCGTGGGGGTGGCCTACCCGGCGAAACCCCTCCTGCGCCTCTGGAAGGAGCAGGTGGGGTCCATGACCGACCCCGAAGCCCGCCAAAAGGCCTACCTGGAACTCTCCACCCTGGAAGCCCAGGTGGAGAAGGGGACCGACCCGGAGTTCACCTTCCGGGGCCAGCGGCTTCACATGCAGGCCGTGCGCGCCCTGGCGGCCCTGGACCCCTTGGAAACCGCCCGGGGCCTCACCGTCCCCTGCCTCTTCGCCTACCCCGAGCGGGACCTCACCGTCCAGGCCTTCCACGCCGACATCCTCACCCCGGCCCTGCACGGCGGCCAGGAGGTCCTCACGCTCCCCGGCGTGGGCCACACGCTGGCGGCCCGGAGCGCCGACGGCGAAGGTTCGGGACTGGTGGACGGGGCGGCGGTGAAGACCCTGGCCCGGTGGATCGCGGCCCATGCCGCGCCGGTGTCGCGGTGAAGGTCGGAGCCCGCGCCGCGGCGCTGCTGGCCGCCGCCGGCCTGTCTCTCGCGGCGGCGGTCCGCGCGGAGGCCCCTCCCAACCTCCTCCTCATCACCCTGGACACCACGCGGGCCGACCACCTGGGCTGTTACGGAGACCAGAAGGCCCAGACCCCAACGCTGGACCGCCTGGCGCGGGAAGGGGCCCTCTTCGAGAACGCCCGGTGCCACGTCCCCCTCACCCTGCCCTCCCACGCCACCCTCCTCTCGGGGCTCCTGCCTTCCACCCTGAACCTGCGGGTCAACGGCCTCAAGCTCCAGGAGGGGGTGCCCACCCTCGCCACGCTCCTCAAAGAGCGGGGGTACACCACCCTGGCGGTGGTCTCCTCCGTGATCCTGGAGCGGGAGCGGGGGCTGGCGCGGGGCTTCGACCGCTACGACGACCGGATGACCCAGCCGCCCCGCGGCGGGGGGCCTCCCGAGGAACGGAAGGCCGAGGAGGTGACGAAGGCGGCGCTGGAGGCGGTGGGGAAGGTCCGCGGCCCCTTCTTCCTCTGGGTCCATTACTACGACCCCCACTACGAGTACCGGCCGCCCGAGCCCTTCGCCAAGGCCTTCGCCCAGAACCCGTACGACGGCGAGATCGCCTACATGGACCACGAGGTGGGGCGGCTCCTTCAAGGGCTGGAAGAGGCGGGGCTGCTTTCCCGGACGCTGGTGGCCGTCGCCGGAGACCACGGCGAGGGCCTCATGGAGCACGGCGAGCGCCAGCACGGCGTCTTCCTCTACGAGTACGCCCTCCGCGTGCCCCTGATCCTGCGATGGCCGGGAAGGGTCCCGGCGGGTCTGCGGGTGAAGGACCTCTGCGGGCTCGCGGACCTCGCGCCCACCGTGCTGGAGCTCCTGGGTCTCAAGGCCCCCCGGACCGACGGCCGGAGCCTCCTCCCCCTCCTCCGCGGGAAGCCCCTGCCGCCGAGGATCCTCTACGCGGAGTCCTACCACGGATTCTTCACCTACGGCTGGGCCCCCCTCCGCGCCGTCGCGGACGGAGAGTGGAAGTTCATCGAGGCGCCCAGACCCGAGCTCTACCGCTACCGGGTCTCGGAGACGGAAAACCTCGTCTCGAAGGAGCCCGCCAAAGCGGCGGCCCTGCGCAAGGCCCTGGAGGCCTTCCCGGCGGCCGGCGCCGGCGAGGAGGCGGAGATGGAGCGGCTCCTCAAGGACCCGTCCAACGCCGAGACCCTTCGGCAGTTGATGTCGTTGGGGTACCTTTCCGGCGGAGGACTCCGGCCTGACGCCAAGGGCCTCCTGGACCCCAAGGACGCCATCTCCATCGAGGAGGAGCTCCGGTCGGTGACGGACCTCATGGACCGGGGCGAGAAGGCCCGGGGCAAGGAGATCCTCCTCTCCATCCTCAAGCGGAACCCCGAAAACGTCCCCGCCCTCTCCATGCTGGGCATCGCCTACCTCAACGAGGGGCAGTACGACAAGGCGCGGGTCTGCTTCGAGCGGGAGATCGCCCTGAAGCCGCAGATGGACACGGCCCACCTGAACCTGGGGACCGTCCACAAGCGGCAGGGGCGGCTGGCTCTGGCCGAGAAGGAGTACCGGGCGGCCCTGGCCCTCTCCCCCCGGTTCGCCGAGGCGGCCTCCAACCTCGCCCAGGTGCTCCTCGACCAGAACCGGCGGGCGGAGGCCCGAAAGGTCCTGGAGGAGGCCCTGGCCCAGGGGCTCGAGACCTCCGACCTCTACTTCGAGAAGGGGATCCTGGAGGCGGGGGAGGGACGCTGGGAGCCGGCGCGCTTCGCCTTCACCAAGGCCTTCTCCCTGGACCCCCGCCGCCACGAGGCGCTGGCCAACCTCGGCCGCGTCGCCTTTCAGCAGGGGAAGGTGGACGAGGCCATCGCCCAGTACGAGCGGGCTCTCCGCCTCGTGCCGCGGGAGCCTTCCTACCTGGCCACCCTGGGGTCCCTTTACCTCGACGGGAAGAACGACCCCCGGAAGGCCCTGACGTACTTCCGGCGGGCCCTGGAGGCCGACCCCTACGGCAAGGAGGCCCCCAACCTGCGGGAGATCGTCCGGGGCCTCGAGGCCCAGGAGGGGGAGTGAGCGCGCCATGAAGGCCGTCACCGTCACCGCCCCGGCCCGGGTGGACCTCGCCGGGGGGAGCTTGGACCTGTGGCCGCTGGGCCTCCTCGTGGAAGGCGCCCTCACCGTCAACGTGGCCGTGGGGCTCAGGGCCCGGGCCTCGTTGAAACGGGAGGGCCGCGAGGGGGTGGGGCTTCGCTCCCGGGACCTGGACGAAAGCTACCGTTGGAGACGGGGCCGGCCCCGGGGAAGGCTGGCCCTCCTGGAGCGGTACGTGGAGGCGTTGGGTCTCGAGGAGGGGTGGAGCCTCGAAACCGCCAGCGACGTCCCCCCCGGCAGCGGGCTGGGGGGCTCCTCCGCCCTTTCGGTGGCCGTGGCCGCGGCGCTGGAGGCCGCCTCGGGGCGGCGCTTCGACCCGGCGGCCCTGGTGGCCCTCTGCCGCGACGTGGAGGCGGCCCACCTCCGCATCCCCACGGGCGTCCAGGACTTCTGGCCGGCGCTCCACGGGGGGGCCCTGGCCATCCACTACTCCCCGGGGCGGGAGCGGGTGGAGAGGCTCTGTGTGGACCTCGCCGCCCTGGGGCGGCGGCTGGTGGTGGCCTACTCGGGCCGGTCGCGCCTCTCGGCCCGCACCAACTGGGCGCTCGTCAAGCGTTTTCTCGACGGGGAGCCGGAAACGGTGCGGCGGCTCGAAGACATCGCCGGAGCGGCCCGCGCCGTTCGGCAAGCCCTCCTCCAGAGCGACTTCGACGAAGCGGGCCGCCTCCTGAACGAGGAGTGGGGGGCCCGGCGGGGCCTTGCCGAGGGGGTGGAGACGGAGGAGGTCCGGGGCCTTCTCGAGGCGGGCCGGAAGGCCGGCGCCCTCGGAGGGAAGGCCTGCGGCGCCGGCGGAGGGGGGTGTCTTGCCTTTCTGGTCCCGGAAGGGGCACGATGGGAGGTGGAGCAGGCCCTCTCTGCGGCCGGTGCGAGGGTCCTTCCCGCCGCTCCGTCCGAAGACGGCCTCTCGGTGGAGGTGGTGCCGTGAAGCGCGCGGTCCTATTCCTGCTGGCGTCTCTTCTGGGGCTGCCCCTTTTCGCCCAGGAGGTGGCCATCTTCAAAGACCACCGGTCCCTGGTGATCCAGAGCCACCGGGAAGCCGCCGGGTGGACGTACCTTCGCCTCTCCGGCGGCGAGCTGGCGGTCCGCTCCTCCGACCTCCTGACCATCGTGGCCGAGAAGGGGGCCCGGCCCCCCGCCCTCCCCGCCGCCGGGTCCTTTGCCGCCCCGGCGGCCGCCTCCCCGCCCTACCCCCGTCCCGCCTTCGTCCGGGAGCGGCCGGCGGCGCCTCCCGTTCCCCAGGAGACCGTGGGGGCGGAAGAGGGAGACGAGGAGGAGACCGGCGAGGAGGAGCCCGACGACGCCGAGGCGGAGGCCGAGGCGGCGGCCACCAAGCCTCCGGACCAGCCCCCCAAACCCGGCGCCGACCAGAAGCCCGTCCCGCCTCCGGGCCTCGCCCCCCCCAACCTCAACATGGACGGCCCCGTCCCCACCCCCCAGCCGAAAGACGACTGAACCCGGCGAGGGAAACCAGCTTCAGGGCAGAGGGGCAATTCACCCAGGGCTTACTAACGGCCTCTCCTCGCTAGGCGCCTCATCCGCTTCGCGGTTCTACGAAGGCGACCAAGGCACCGGGTGATATCAACCGGCTCCTGAAGGGAACACCCCTCCCCGCTTCCCGCCCGCTCCCTCCTCCCCTACGCTTTTCCCGCCGGGATTGCGGGGGGGCCGGTGCCACATCTCCGTCCACGAGGGGGACGGGGCCGTCCCTAAGGACCGTTGCTACGCCTGTCACGTCTCCCGGGTGGAGGAGTACGGGCAGACGAAGAGGGTCCACGAGATCCACGTCTCGCGTATGCGGGCCCGCTGCCTGGAGTGCCACGAGCCCATCCGCCACGGGAACGTGAAGGTCGCCTCGGTCCTGGAGGTGACGTGCGAGTCCTGCCACGCCGCCTCCCACGGCGCCGGCAAGGAGATGTACCTCGGCGTGGGCGGAAAGGGCGCCCCGGACACGCCGAGCCGCATGTTCGCGGCGCAGATCCGCTGCACCGGGTGCCACACCCGCGTGGAGACCCGGGGCGGGGCGGCCTTCCTGGGAGGAGGCAACAAGACCGCCGACCCCCGGGCCTGCGCCGCCTGCCACGACGCCCGGTACGTCCCCATGGTGGAGCGGTGGAGGGGCCAGGGGAGGGAGCTGGCTCAGGCGGCTCGGCGAATGGCCGCGGAAGGCGCCGCCGCGGCGCGCGGAAGGCGTGGGGACGAGGAGGCCGCCGCGGCCGCCCGGGACCTCGAGTTCAACGCACGCTTCCTGGAGGAGGGCCACCCGGTCCACAACATCGAGTACGCCATCCGCGTCGCCCAGGGAAGCGGCGCCCTGCTGGGCCGGCGGAGGGGCGCTTCCGGCCCATCCGCCGAGATGCTGCCCGCCTTCGCCCGCGGGCCGTTCTCCTACTGCACCGATTCGTGCCACGCCTTCCTGGCCCGTCCGGAGCCCTTCGATTTCCAGGGGGTGAACGTCCCCCACGCTTACCACGTCCAGACGGCGGGGCTCTCCTGCGACACCTGCCACGAGGAGGGCCGGCACAAGGCCCTGCTCCTGGCCTCCCCCAGGGACTGCGCGGGGTGCCACCACGAGAGCGCCCAGGCCTCCTGCGGACGGTGCCACGGCCGCCAGCAGGCGCTCTACGAAGGGACGCTCCCGAAGGCCCTGGGACTGCGGGCGGAGGCCGACCAGATGGCCGGGACGGTGGGGTGCGCCGACTGCCACGACCCCACCCGGAGCGAGCCTCTGGCCAAGGTGGGGGAGGCGTGCGAGGGGTGCCACGAGGGCCAGGGCACCAAGGACCTCGCCTCCTGGCAAAAGGACCTCCGGGACCGCAGGGCCCAAATCCAGCGAAAAATGGAGGAGGCGGAGCTGACCCTGGGCCTTTTGGTCCGGCGCCAGAAGGCGGCCTCCTCCTTCAGCCGCCGGCTGGAGGAGGTGCGCCGGCGCCTCGACGACCTGGACCGCGCGCGCCCCGTCCACAACGTCCAGGCCGCCAAGCGGTTCTACGACGACGCCCGCCGAGACCTTTCGGCGCTCATCGGGGAGATGACCCGGGCCGTCTCCGACTGACGCCCCTTGGCCGGCGGGCCCCTTCGGCCGTACCCTAGGCCGGGAGGCTCGGGCGGTGAAGATCTCGCTCCAAGGGGTGACGCGGAGGTACGGGGAACGGGAGGTCCTCCGGGGGGTGGACTGGCAGATCCACGAGGGGGAGCGGTGGGCCCTCGTGGGACCCAACGGATCGGGAAAGACCACCCTTCTCAAGATCCTGGCGGGGCGAGAAGAGCCGGACGGGGGCGAGGTGGTGCGGGCCCGGGACCTTAGGATCGCCACCGTCCCCCAGGACGACCTGGCCGCCGTTTCCCTTTCGGCGAGGCAGTACCTCCTCAAGGCCTTTTCCCACGTCGTGGAGCGGGAGCGGAAACTGGACGAGCTCCACCACCGCATGGCCGAGGGGGACACCTCCCCGGAGACCCTGGAGGAGGCCGCCCACCTGCAGGAATGGCTCCTCCACCACGGTGGGTACACCTACGAGGCCGACCTGGAAAAGGCCCTCTTGGGTCTGGGGTTCACCCTGGAGGACGGGGAGCGCCCCTGCCGCTCCTTCTCCGGCGGGGAGCAGATGCGGATCAAGCTGGGGCGGGCCCTCCTGGACCCCGCCGACCTCCTTCTGCTGGACGAGCCGGGCAACCACCTCGATTCCCGCCAGCGGGAGTGGCTGGGACAGTTCCTCCGGACCTGCCCCCGGGCCTTCGTGGTGGTGACCCACGACCCGGAAATCCTGGAGGAGGCGGTGGACCACGTGGCCTGTCTCGCCGAGGGCCGGATCCTCACCTTCCGGGGCGACTTCGCCTCCTTCGAGGTCCAGTTCGAGGAGCTTCAGAAGACCCGCCAGCGGGTCTACGAGCAGCAACAGGCGTACATCGAGCGCACCAAGGAGTTCATCCGGCGGTACAAGGCCGGCCAGCGGTCCAAACAGGCCCGGGGGCGGGAGAAGGTCCTGGAGCGCCTCAAGCCGGTGGAGGCCCCCCTGAGGGCCCCCGAGGGCTTTCGCCTCCGGCTTTTGTTCGATCAGACGCCGGGGGAGGACGTCCTTCGGGTGGAGGACCTCCTTCTGGAGGTGGGGGGGCGGCCTCTGCGGGTGCCCCGCCTCCTTCTGGAGCGGGGCCAGAAGGTGGCCCTCGTGGGAAGAAACGGCTCGGGGAAGACCACGCTGATCCGGACGCTGGTGGGGGAGCTCCCCCCGGAGTCGGGGTGGATCCGCTGGGGAACCAACGTCCGGCTGGCCCACTACGACCAGCACCAGCAGCGCCTGGCCTTCGCGGGCTCCCTGTTCGAGGCCGTGGGGACCCTGCTTCAGACGTTCAACCGGGAGACGATCCTCGCCCACCTGGGGGCCTTCGGCTTCGGCGGGAGCCGGGCGGAACAGTCCGTGGCCAGCCTCTCCGGCGGTGAACGGGCGAGGCTCCACCTGCTGGCGGTCCTTCTGGCCCGCGCCAACGTCCTCTTCCTGGACGAACCCACCAACCACCTGGACGCCCAGGCCCGGGAAATCCTGCGGGAGGCCCTGGAAAGCTACCGGGGGACGCTGGTGCTCGTGAGCCACGAAGAGGACTTCCTGGCCGGCCTCGCCACCCACACGTGGGCGGTGGGCCCCCGCGACGTCCGGGCGGCGGCGGGCTTCAACCCCGGGATGGCGGAAGAAGGGGTCCAGGAAGCCGAAGCCGCGGCCGGCCAGGTCCAGGAGGAGAGGAAGCCCGCCCGGAAGGGGGGGCTCTCGAAGAACGAGCGCTACCGCCTGGAGAGGCGCCTTCGGGAGGTGGAGGAGTGCCTGTCGGGGCTCCAGGGCCAGAAGGCGGAGCTGGAGCGCCGCTTCTCCGACCCCGACTCGGTGGTGACGGAGGACTGGCACGACCTCAACCGGCGCTTCGAGAAGGTCAAGGGGGAAATCGCGGCGGCGGAGGAGGAGTGGCTCTCCCTCCAGGCCCGCCTGGAGGAGGAGTCGTGAGGGCGGGAGGGGCGCCGTGACCGGCGGGGAAAGTCCGCCGAGGGCCCGCCCCCCCTACTGGGTCTTCACCCTCTACTTCGCCGAGGGCTTCCCCTACAGCCTCGTGCGCCAGATCTCCACGGTGTACTTCAAGGACATGGGCGCCAGCCTGGAGGCGGTGGGCCTCACCTCCCTCTACGGCCTGCCGTGGGTCTTCAAGGCGCTGTGGGCCCCCCTCCTGGATGCCTTCCTGACCAAACGCCGGTGGCTCCTCGCCGCCGAGGCCTCCCTCGCCGGCGGCGCGGTCCTCTTCGCCCTGGCCACCCACTCCCCCTGGGCCCTCTCCGCGGGGGCCCTGGCCTTCCTCCTGCTGGCCTTCCTCTCGGCCACCCACGACATCGCCGTGGACGGGTACTACCTGGAGGCGCTGGACCGGCGCCAGCAGGCCGGCTGGGTGGGCTTCCAGGCCATGGCCTACCGCCTGGCCCTCATCGCCGGGGGCGGCGGGGTGGTCTGGCTTTCGGGGGTCCTTTCCTGGAGGGCGGGCTTCCTGGCGGCGGCGGCCCTCCTGGGCGGTCTGTGCCTCTTCCACGGGAAGGTTCTCCCGGCGGTGGAGCGCCCCGGACGCCCCTTGGGGAGCCTTCCGCGTCTTCTCCTGCGCCCGGCGGCCCTTCGGGGCCTGGCCCTGGCGGCGCTGGCGGGAGCCTCCCTCTGGGCGGGCGCCTCTCTCCCGGCCCTCCAAGGCGCCCGGAACCGGGCCTGGGCGCTCCTTGCGCGGCTATCCATCCCCGGCGCCGTGGCGGTGGCCCTTCTGCTGGCCCTCCTGATCCTCCTCCTCTTTCGAAGGAGGCTCCTCCTCCGCCTCCGGGATTCCGAGGGGTTCTACGCCCGAGCCTTCGTCGAGTACCTGGACCGGCAACGGGTGGGGGTCTTGCTCGCCTTCCTCGTCCTCTACCGGGCCGGGGAGAGCCTTCTCCTGGCCATGCTCTACCCCTTCATGGCCTCCCTGGGGCTGGGACGGTCCGACTACGGCCTCCTCTACGGGACCTTCGGCGTGGCGGCCTCCATCCTGGGGGGTCTGCTGGGGGGAAGGATCGTCGCGCGGGCGGGGCTTCGGCGCGCCGTCTGGCCGCTGGTGCTGGCCCAGAACGTCCCCAACCTCCTCTACGCCCTCCTGGCCCTCTGGCACCGCGGAGGCCCATCGGTTCCGGTCGCGGCCATCGGGGCCTTCGTGGTGGTGGAGTCCTTCGGGGCGGGGATGGGGACGGCGGCCTTCCTGGTCACCGTCATGCGCACCTGCAAGAAGGAACACCGGGCGGCCCACATGGCGGTGGCCACCAGCATCATGAACGTCTCCTCCGCCCTGGCCGGGGTCTTCTCCGGCTTCCTGGCGGCCCGGCTGGGGTGGCCTCTCTTCTTCTTGGCCACCTTTCTGGCCGCCTGCCCCGCCATGGGGCTCCTGCCCTTCCTGCCCGTCCTTCAGGAGGAAAGCCCCGGAGAATGAACCGCCGGGACCGGGGTACCCGGCGGCCTCCGCCTAGGGAAGGCCCGCGGCCCTCAGGACCGCCTCCAGACCCCAAACGTCCTCCCTGCGGAAGGCGGACAGGGTTCGGCTGTCCAGGTCCAGGACGGCCAAGCACCTTCCCTCGCCGTCCAGCCAAGGCACCACCACCTCCGAGAGGTTCCGGGGGTCGCAGACGATGTGGTTCTCCCCGAGGGCACGGACGTCGGGCACCACCTGGGGCCGCTTTTCGCGGAAGGCCTTCCCGCAGACGCCGTGCAGGCCGATGGGGGAGCAGGCGGGGACGGGACGGCAGGCCGCCAACACGAGGGAGGTCCCTCGCTCGTCCGGGACGTAGAAGCCCAGCCAGTCCACCCCCGATTGTCCGAGGCCCTCCCAGAGGAGCTCGGTGAGGGCCTTCAAGGCCTCGGCGCGGTCCTTCCACCCCCCGGAGAGACGCCGCGCCCGCTCCGCCAGCGCTTCGTAGGGCCGAATTCCCGCCATGGCTTGACCTCCCGAGGGCCCTTCTATACCATGAACCGTACCCCCCTGGCAGCCTCCCCGTCCTTCCCGCTGGGAGAGGGCCGCCCAGGGGGGCGGCAGAACGCAGGGGCAAAAAAGCATGAGGAAGGCGGTTCTTGGTTGAATGGAGGGTACGAAAATGAGACGGTGGTTCGTCATCGGACTGGCCCTTTCCCTCCTCGCCGTCGGTGCGGCGGCGCAGGTCCAGAAGGGCGACTGGGAACTGAGCCCCATGGCGGGGTACTCTTCCCCCGGCGCCGAGCTGAAGGGCGGCGCCATGGGGTCTTTTTCGCTGGGCTATCACTTCACCAAGCAATGGGGCCTCGAACTCCAGGCGGCCTACGCCGACAGCGAGGTCTGGGGGCTCAACCGGGACCTGTCGGCCCTGAGGCTCTCGGCCCTCTTCAACTTCCTGCCGGACCACAAGACCGTCCCCTACCTCAAGGTGGGGATCAGCGGCGCGGGACGGGACCCCGACGGCTTTGGCGACGTCTTCGACGGGGACAAGTCGCTCCACCTGGGCGGCGGCGTGCGGCGCTTCCTGAGCCCCCGCGTGGCCCTGCGGCTGGAGGCCCTGGCCTCGTACACCTACGACGCCAAGTACGGCAACACCCATGCCTACGAATGGGTGAAGGTCCGGGACCGAATCCCCTGGCCCCTTCCGCCGAAACCGGCCCTCTACCGGTGGAACACCGTCTACCCCGTGAAGGACTCCTTCATGAGCTACGAGGTCCAGGTGGGCTTCTCCTTCTTCCCCAAGAAGCGCCGGGCCCTCCCGCCCCCCGCCCCGGCGCCGGCGGCTTCCGTCGTCCCGCCCTCCCCCGCGCCGTCCGCGGAGCCCGCCCCCTCTCCCCTCGACCAGCGCATTCAGCAAGCGGAAACGGTCCCCGCACCCCCTCCGGCCATGATCACCGTCTCCCTCTCGGAGGTCGTCTCCCACTTCAAGGTGGACAAGTGGGACCTGCCTAAGGACGGCGTGCCGCTCCTCGACGGCGTCGTGGCCCGCCTGAAGGAGGTGCCCGCCCTGCAGGTGACCGTCACCGGCCACACCGACAGCACCGGCCCCGCCTCCTGGAACGACGTATTGAGCCGCCGGCGGGCCGAGGCGGTGAAGAAGTACCTGGTGGACCACGGCGTCTCGGAAAGCCGCATCGTCTCCGTCACCGGCTACGCCGCCACCCAGCCCATCGCGGACAACGGCACCAAGGAAGGCCGCTCCAAGAACCGCCGGGCGGAGGTGAAGTCCGTGGCCACCGTCCAGATCCCGGCCCGCTGAGGGATCTGGCGCGGACCCGAAGAAAGGGGGTGCCCCGGGGCCTCCTGCTTCTCTTTCGGCGGGCGAAGGGGCTGGACCTTTCCCAAACGGCCCCGGGTGGTATCGTGGGCCTCGAGCGATGGCTTGAATAGGAAGGAGGGTTTTTCGATGGTGCGCAGGATCGGATGGGTGGCCCTTCTCCTGGCGCTGGCGGCGCTTCCCGCCCTGGCCCAGGCCGAGAAGGGAATGTGGGAATTCTCCCCCCTGATCGGGTACTCCGGCCACGGGAACGCCATCTCCAGCGGCTTCATGGGGGCCTTCTCCGCCGGGTACAACTTCACGGACCTCTGGGGTCTGGAACTCCAGCTCGGCTACGGCGACGCGGAATTCGACGACCGCAACTACGACGCCCA
Organism: Acidobacteriota bacterium; assembly: GCA_037444825.1. Taxonomy (GTDB): domain Bacteria; phylum Acidobacteriota; class UBA4820; order UBA4820; family DSQY01; genus JBFLVU01. The sequence goes on from JBBILR010000023.1 coordinate 34,116, forward strand.
GAGCATCCGCCTCTCGGCGCTCCGGTCTTTCCCCAACCAGAAGTTCTGGGAACCCTACCTCAAGATGGGCCTCGGCTTCGTGGCGTACCGCTCCGACTCTTACACCGACGCCTTCTCCGGAGACAAGCAAGCCCACGTCGGCGCGGGCCTGCGCCACTACTTCAGCCCGAGGGTGGCCTTCCGGTTGGAGGCCCTCGTCAAGTGGTGCTTCGACACCGAGTACCCGAACAACTTCGAGAACGTCACCGTGGGGCCCGGCACCCTTCGCGTCCCCACCGCGAACGGGTCCTACTGGAGCGCCGAGCTGCTGGGCGGTCTTTCCTTCCTGAAGCGGAAGCCGGCCCCGCCCCCGCCGCCTCCGCCTCCGCCGCCGCCCCCGCCGCCTCCGCCGCCGCCCCCGCCGCCTCCTCC
>JBBILR010000024.1:0-33780 GCA_037444825.1 Acidobacteriota bacterium
ACTACGGGTGTCCCCGCCCTTCGATTCCCATGCCGACAGAGGCCTTCGGCGGATGCCTTTGTTAGGAGCCCTTTGGCGGAGGTGCATGGGAATCGAACCCACCCGCCGGGGGGTTAGCCCCGGTGCAACGGCTTTGAAGGCCGCGCGAGGCACCAGCCCCGAAGCACCTCCGCCGAGAGGGTAGAGGAAAGGGCGGCGGGGGGTCAATACCGCCGCTTGGGCTCGGGGGGCCGGGCGAGGCGCTGGAGCCCCTCCAGCGTTCGCTGGGCGAGGCGTTCCTCGGCCGAGGCGACGGCTTCCGGTTCCGGGGGATGGAGGGACCAGGCCTTCCGCAGCTCCTCCGCCTCGGCGAAGGTCTGGGCTTCCAGGCCTAGAAGGGTGGCCATCCAGTTCCGGCGGGGATCGGTGAGGGCCTGGACGTCGAGGTACTTGGCCAGGTCCCCCCGGGCGTCGGGGTAGAGGATCTCCTCCAGGGCCTTGGCGGCGGCGGTGAGGGGGGCGTCTTCTTTCTGGGCCGCGGCCTGGGGGGGGACGGAGGCCGCCTGGACCCAGTAGGGGACGGCGGCGGCGCCCAGGGGCTGGCCCAGGACGATCCAGGCGGCGGCCAGGGAGGGGTCCTCTCCGGGGCGGGGTCCCTGCGCCACGAAGGCGGAGACGGTGTCCCAGCGGCAGACGCTGTCCTGGGTGTACGCCCACGCCGCCCCCTTCTTCCGGTTTTCCAGGGGGAAGGAGCCGAGGCGCACGTTGGCGGTGTCCCGGGCCACCTGGGCGAGGAGGCTCTGGGCGGTGAGCGAGCGGCGGGAGACCTGTTCCTCCAGAAGGGCGAGGGCCCGGTCCCGCCGCAAGAAGCCCGTTCCGCGGGCGCGGTCCCCCGACTCGCTGAAGTTGGTCCGGACCAGGAACCCCCGGGGGGCGATGGCGGGGTCCGAGGCGTTGAAGCGGCGGTAGGCGTCCGGGCCCACCTCGAAGAAGGCGGCGCCTCCGCGGGCGTCGATGACGCCGAAGTTGGCCTCCACGTCCCGCTTCTTGGCGGAGGTCCGTTCCAGGAGGGCCTGGAAGTCCTCCAACGACGCGCAGGACTGGAGGGCCAGTTTCATCAGCCTCCCTTCGCCGGTGCTCTCCTCCTCCCCCAGGTTGAAGGAGGCGGAGTTCATGATGGCGAAGCCCGCCGCGTTGAGGCCGGCCCAGATGTCGAGGCCCGCGGCGTCCCCGCCGTTGACGACGCCCACGTACGGGTACTTCCCGTCGGCGCAGTACACCACCTGGTTCCTCCGGTCGTCGGAGTCCCGGTTCTTCCAGAGGAGGGGACGACCGTCGGCGGTGGCCGAAGGGGCCACGACGGCGGTGGTGCAGGCCGGGGCGGGAACCTGGAAGGGAAGGAGCGCGGCGAGGGCCACGAAAGCGGCGAGGGGGCGGGCCATGACCATCTCCTCCGAAAGGCACCGAGTATAGCCCACTCCCGGGGCCGGCGGTGTATACTGGCCCTCCCACGGAGGAAAGAGGCCATGGCCGAGAAGGTCGTCATCATCGGATCGGGGCCCGCGGGCCACACCGCCGCCATCTACACCGCCCGGGCGGGGCTCCGGCCCCTGGTCTTCGAAGGCTTTATCGCGGGAGGGGTGGCGGGGGGCCAGCTCATGACCACCACGGAGGTGGAGAACTTCCCGGGCTTTCCCGAGGGGATCACCGGGCCCGAGCTCATGGGCAGGATGCGGGCCCAGAGCGAGCGCTTCGGCGCGCGCCTCCTCGCCGAGGACGTGGAGGCGGTGGACCTCTCCCAAAGACCCTTCCGAGTGAAGGGGGCGGAGACGGAGGTGGAAACGGAGAGCCTCATCGTGGCCACGGGGGCCACGGCCAAACGCCTGGGGATCCCCGCCGAGGAGCGGCTCTGGCAGCGGGGCATCTCCGCCTGCGCCGTCTGCGACGGGGCCCTGCCGGTCTTCCGCGACCGGGTCCTCGTGGTGGTGGGTGGCGGGGACACGGCCATGGAGGAGGCCACCTACCTGACCCACTTCGCCTCCAAGGTGATCCTCGTCCACCGGCGGGGGGAGTTCCGGGCCTCCAAGGCCATGCAGAAGCGGGTTCTGGAAAACCCGAAGATCCTGGTCCTGTGGAACTCCCAGGTGGTGGACGCCGTGGGGGAGACGGGGCTCCGGGGCGTGGTGGTCCGGCACCTCCCCGACGGGACCGAGAAGACCGTCGAGGCGGCGGGCCTCTTCTACGCCATCGGCCACGAGCCCAACACCGGCCTCTTCCGGGGGCAGCTCGAGACGGACGAGACGGGGTACCTGGTGACCCGGCCGGGGACCACCTACACCTCCGTTCCGGGGGTCTTCGCCGCCGGCGACGTGCAGGACAAGCGCTACCGGCAGGCCGTCACCGCCGCGGGGTCGGGGTGCATGGCCGCCCTGGACTGCGAGCGGTGGCTGGCGGAGCACGCCTGAAAAGGTGATCCCGGACACTTGACCCTGCCCCCGGGCCCCCGTAGATTGGCCTCAGAAAGGGGCGGCGGCCATGGCCCGGATCGAATTCACCGACAACTACCAGGACCTCTCCACCGAGAGCGGCTACCAGTTCAAGTTCTTTTGCCAGTGCTGCGGCAACGGCTACATGTCCAGCTGGAAGGCCAACAAGCTGGGGGTGGCGGGCCACCTGCTCCGCGGGGCGGGGAGCGTCCTCGGCGGGGTCTTCGGCCGGGCCGCCCACGGCACCTACGAAGTCCAGGAGGCCATCCAGGGCCCCGCCCACGACGCCGCCCTCCAGGAGGCGGTGGAGGAGATCCGGCCCCTCTTCCTGCAGTGCAAGCGGTGCGGCCAGTGGGTGTGCCGGGAGATCTGCTGGAACGCCGAGCGCAGCCTCTGCAAGAACTGCGCGCCCATCCTCCAGCGGGAGCTGGCGGCCCGGCAGGCCTCCATCCAGGTGGACCAGGCGGAGGAGAAGCTGAGAAACATGGACCTCACGGAGGGGGTGGACCTCAAGTCCACCGCCGCCGTCCTCTGCCCGAAGTGCGGCGCCGAGGCCCAGGGCGGCAAGTTCTGCCCCGAGTGCGGCGCGCCGCTGGTTCCCAAGTCCGAGTGCCCCAAGTGCGGCACCAAGGTCAAGGCCGGGGCGCGCTTCTGCCCCGAGTGCGGCCAAAAGCTCGCATGAGGGGCTCCTGCCGGGTCCGTCTCTTTGAGGGGGCGCCTACGGACCTCCCCGCCGTGCCGTGGCTCCTCGTCCGGCGGGAGGCGCGGTGGTTCCTGGAAGCCCCCTGGGAGAACGACCGGGCCACCTACGCCTTTGAAGGGGGGGAGGACCTCTTGGGGCCCCTCGAAGCCTTGCTCTGCAGCCCCCGCTTCTCCCGGGAAGCCCTCCACCTCCCTCTGGAGCGCCTCACCGGAGAGCGGGCGGTTTACGCGGCGGCGGCGAGGGATCTGCCCTTCCTGAAGGAACTCCGGAGACGTCTCCGCGTTCGGGCGGTCCACGCCTCCTACGACGCATGGAAAGCCAGGCTGGGGCTCTGACGGGGGGGATCCTCCTCTTCCACAAGCCCAAGGGGCTCCTCGTCACCACCCGGGACGAACGGGGCCGGAAAACGGTCTACGACCGCCTCCCCGCGTGGGTCCGCGAGGAGGGGTACGTCCCCGTGGGAAGATTGGACAGGGATTCGCGGGGGCTCCTGCTCCTGGTTCGGGAGCGGAGCCTGGTGGAGAGGCTGGGGGCGCCGAGGCGCCACGAAAAAACCTACGAAGTCTGGGTCCGGGGCCGCGTCACGGCGGAGCACCTCGAGGCCGCCCGGCGGGGCGTCCCGAGCCCCGTCGGGCTCCTGAGGCTCCAGAGTGCCGAGGTTCTCCGGACGGCCGGCCCCAAGACCCTCCTTCGGGTGGTCCTTTCCGAGGGGAAAAACCGCCACCTCCGGAGGCTCTTCGGGGCGTTGAGGGACCCCCTCCACGGGACGCCCCTCAAGGTGACCGACCTCAAGCGGACGGGTTTCGGGCCGCTCCGGCTGGACGTTCCGTCGGGGGCCTGGCGGTTCCTTCGGCGGGAGGAGGCGGAGCGGCTGGGGGTTGCGGGGTAGGGGCGGGCGTCTCCGGCAGGAGCCCCTTCCAAAGGCGGCGGCGAATGAAGCCCGGCAACGGCTCCTCCTCCCCTTCGGGGGGGCGGAGGCGGGGGCCGCAGGGTCCCCGGGGCAGGGGGGAGAAGTCCAAGCCCGAAAGGGGGAGCACCGCCAGCGAATCGCCGCCTCCCTCCTCGTCGGCGAAGGCCAGAAGGAGAGAAGATTCCGAGGCTTCCAGCAGGTGAAAGCGCCCGCCGCGGCCGGGCGGCGGGGAGAGGGGGCGGGCCTCCCAGCGGCGGCCGCCGTCCCGCGTGCGGAGGAGGAAGGACCGCCCCTCCTCGCCGCAAAGGGCGTTGAAGACGGCGTACAGCGTTCCGTTCCACGAGGCGGCGGAAAGGCCCTCCTCGGGCTCGTCGAGCCACGCGGAGGGCCAGGGGGGCCGGCTGGCCAGTTCGCCGTCCTCCAGGAAGAGGCCGTTCCCCAGATAGAAGCCTGCTGGCAGGGGGGCCGGGGGAGGCCCGGCGGCGGCAAGGTCCGCGAGGGCCTCCGCCTCCTCCTGCGTCAGCTCCGAGGGAATGGCGCGAAGGCCGCGGAGTTCCACGCCGGCGAGCCCCTCGGGCGAGGCCAAAAGGTCCCGGGGGGCCAGCAGGAGGGCGCCGCCGGAACCGGGCTCCCGGACCAGCAAACCCCGGGGGGTGAGGGTCAGGAGCCGGTCCCCCAGGGGGAGGGGGCGGGGGCAGGGCTGGGGCCCCACCGCCTCGCGAACGGCCCCGGCGGAGAGGACCCGAAAGGTCCCCGAAGCGGGGCGCCACTCCAACAGGCCCGAGCCCGCCACCGCGAGAAAGAGGCGGTCTCCGCCGTCCAAGAGTCCGCAGTACCGGAGGGGCGACGGCCGCGACCCCGGGCCGGCGGGGTAGGCCGCGAGGGCCCGCTCTTCCTGGGCGAACTCCTCGCGGACCGACGGGGGGAGCGAAACGGGAACGCCCTTCCCCGTGGCGAGGTCGTAGCGCCAGAGCCCCCCTCCAGCGAAGGCCTCGTCCACCGCCAGAAGGAGCTCGCCGCCCTGGAGGGCCCCGAAGGCGGGCCCCCCCGGTTTGGGGTCCAGGGGAAGGGGCCGGACGCGGCCCGAGGCCCGATCCCAGAAGGCAAAGCCCCCTTCCAGCCGGAGGAGGAGCCCCGCCTCGCCGCGGGCCGCCACTATGGGCGGGGCGAGGGTGCCCCCCAGAGGCAGGAAGGCGGGGGTCGGCGGAGAAGGAGGCGGAGGTGCCGCGTGAAGCGCGCAGGCGGCCAGGAGGAGCCCCGCTCCCCAGAGCCGTTTCCAGAGCCTCCTCATGGCTTTCGGAGCCTCTTCACCATTTCGGAGGTGGCGTGGTCCTTGGGGTCGCCCACGATGGCGATCCGGCCCCCCCGGGCGAGGACCGCCTCCCGTTCGGGGACCGTCTCCTCGGTGTAGTCGGTGCCCTTGCAGTGGACGTCGGGCTCCAGCGCCTCGATGAGGGGGACGACGGTGTCCTCCTCGAAGACCGTCACGAAACTGACCGCCGAAAGGGAGGCCAGGATCTCCGCCCGGTCCGCCTCGTTCTGGAGCGGGCGCCCCTCCCCCTTGAGGCGCCGGACGGAGGCGTCGGCGTTGAGGGCCACCAGCAGGATGTCCGCCTCCCTCCTCGCGGCCTCGAGGTACCGGACGTGGCCCACGTGGAGGAGGTCGAAGCAGCCGTTGGCGAGGGCGAGGGTGCGCCCGCCCCGCCCTTTCCTCGAGAGGCGCTCCACCGCCTCCCGGCGGGAGAGGATCTTGGCCCGGACGGCCTCCTCGAAGGCGCTCACAGCCGCCCTTCCCCCCATTCCTTCAGCGTCTTCAGAAGTTCCGGAACGGAGGTGGTGGCCGTCCCGTGCTTCTGGACGACGATGCCCCCGGCCACGTCGGCCAGAAGGGCCGCCTCCAGGAAGGAGGCCCCGCCGGCCAGCGCCAGGACGTAGGCGGCCATGACCGTGTCCCCCGCCCCGGTGACGTCCACCACCTGGTCCGACCCCACGATGGGCAGCAGGGCCGGGGCCTTCCCCTCCTCGAAGAGGGCCATCCCCCGGGCTCCCCGGGTCACCAGCAGGGCCCTCAGGCCCTGCCGGGCCCTCAGCGCCTCCCCGGCCTCGCAGAGGAGGTCCTCGTCGTCGCCCACGGTTCGTCCCACCGCCTGCTCGAACTCCTCCTCGTTGGGGGTGGCGGTGGTGAGGCCGGAAAAGCCCCGGAGGTTGAAGCGCGAGTCCAGGGCCGTCACGGGGGGAAGGGTCTCGGGTCTGTCCTCCCAGAGGGTGGGAACCAGTCCGTAGCCGTAGTCGGAGAGGACGAGGGCCGGCACCCGGGCGGAGGCCTCCTTCAGCCGCCGGCCCAGGGTCTCCCGGAGGGTTCCGGGGAGGGCGTTGGCCTCCCCCGCGTCCACCCGCACGAGTTGCTGGCGCGGTCCGTGGGGGGTCCCCGCCAAAATCCGGGTCTTGGTGGGGGTCTCCCAGCCCTTCTCCGTCACGAGGCCCGCCCCGTCGATGCCGGCCTGCTCGAAAAGGCGCTTGAGGCCCCGTCCCGCCTCGTCGTCCCCCACCACGCCCAGGGGGCGCACCGAGGCGCCCAGCGCCGCCAGGTTGAAGACGGTGTTGGCCGCGCAGCCGGGGAGAAGGCGGCTCCGCTCCAGCCTCACGATGGGGACCGGCGCCTCCCGGGAGACCCGCTGGACGGCGCCGTACCAGAAGCGGTCCAACACCATGTCGCCCAGGACCGCCACCTCCGTACCCGAAAAGGCGGAGGCGATCTCCGCCAGGCGGCGCCAGCGGCCCCGGCCGTCCACCCGTTCAGCCCGCACCGCGCCCCTCCCGCTCCAGAATCCACCGGACGGCCTCGCAGGCGTTCTCGGCGACGTGATCCGGCTCCACCGTCCACGAGGCCCGCTGGTAGGTCAGTTCCCCCAGCCCGTACCCCGTGAGGACCAGAACCCCCCGGGCCCCGGCGTTCCGGGCGAAGACCACGTCGGAGATCTTGTCCCCCACCACGTACGAGCGGGTCGGGTCGATCCCCAGCTCCCGCGCCGCCCGAAGGATCATCCCCGGGCGGGGCTTTCGGCAATCGCAGGCCTGGCGGTAGGGGGGCTCCCCCGCCGTGGGATGGTGGGGGCAGTAGTAGACGGCGTCGAGCTTCGCCCCCAGGGCGCCGAGGAGAGTCTCCAGACGGCCGAGGACCTCCTTCACGAGGTCCTCGGTGAAGTAGCCCCGGGCCACCCCCGCCTGGTTGGTGGCCAGGACCGCCGGGACCCCCGCCCGGTTCAAGGCCGCCACGGCCTCCGCCGCCCCGGGGAGCAGGGCGAGCCGCTCCGGGTGGTTCACGTACCCCACCTCCTCGGTCAACGTCCCGTCCCGGTCGAAGAAGACCGCCCCGCGGTGCGTCCCGTCCATGGCGCCTCCCCCCCCATTATGGACCGAAGGACCCCTCCCGCGAAGCGGCGGCGAGACGCCGTCCGAAAGAAACGGCCCCAGGCTAGTCAAAGCGTCAGCGCCCCCGGCCTGTTCCCCTTGACCCTCGCCGGGGGACTCCGGTAGGGTAGAGCCTTCGCGCCGCCGCGGCGGGGGGAGGGACCATGGCCGAAAAGCCGCGCCACCCGAAAGGCCTGTACGTTCTCTTCTTCACGGAGATGTGGGAGCGCTTCGGCTTCTACACCATGCTGGCCATCTTCACCCTCTACCTGGACGAGTACTTCCACTTCGTCCGGCCGGGGACCATCTACGGGGCCTACCTGGCGGTGGTCTACTTCACGCCCATCGCCGGGGGGTGGGTGGCCGACCGCCTCCTGGGCTTTCGGAAGACCATCCTGCTGGGGGCGGTTCTCCTGGCCATGGGGTACGGCCTTCTCGCGGTGAAGTTTCCCGAGCCTCGGAGCGTGGAACAGGCGGTGGCCGCGGCGGAGCAGGACCACGCCCAGCGGGTGGCGGAGTGGCAGGCCCGGGGGACGGCGGCCCGGCAGGCCGGCCTCCCCTTCGAGGAACCCATGCCCCGGTACGAAGGGCCGGGACGCACCGCCGGCCGGCCCCTCTTCTTCCTGGCCCTCCTGCTGCTGGTCTGCGGGAACGGCCTCTTCAAGCCCAACATCTCGGTGATGGTGGGAAACCTCTACGAGGAGGGAAACCCCCTCAAGGACTCGGCCTTCAACATCTTCTACATGGGGATCAACATCGGCGCCTTCTTCGCCCCCATCACCGCCGCCGCCCTGCGCAACACGCTGGGCTGGTGGTGGGCCTTCGGGGCGGCCTCCACCGGCATGGTGATCTCTCTCGCCATCTTTTTGGGCTTCCAGAAGCACATCCGCCACGCCGAGATCGGCCGGAGCGCCGACTCCCCGGTGAAGGGACCGGAGCTGAACCCCGCCCAGGAGCGGAGCCGGATCCTCGCCCTGCTCGCCATCTACGCCATCGTCGTCCTCTTCTGGATGGCCTTCCACCAGAACGGCTTCACCATGACCCTCTGGGCCCGGGACAGCACGGGCCCCCTGGGCTCCTTCCAGATCCCCGCCGAGGCCTTCTCCGCCGCCAACGCTTTCTTCGTGGTGACCCTCACCCCCCTGGTGGTCTGGTTCTGGGGCCGTCTGCGGCGGCACGGGCTGGAGCCCTCGACGCCGGCGAAGATGGGGATCGGCATGGTGCTCACCGCCTCCGCCTTCGCCATCCTGGGCGTCGCCGGGAGGATGGGGGGGGACTTCGGCCGCGTCTCGCCCCTCTGGCTCATCGCCGCCTACGCGGTGGTGACCCTGGGCGAACTGAACCTCTCCCCCATGGGGCTGGCCTTCTGCTCCAAGGTGGCCCCGCCCCGCTTCCGGGGCCTGATGATGGGCCTCTGGTTCGGAGCCACCGCCTGCGGGAACTACCTGGCGGGGGGCATCGAGCCCCTGTGGGACCGGTGGCCGCACAGCACCTTCTTTTTCTTCCTCGTCGCCACGAGCCTCTTCGCCGCGCTGCTTCTACGGCTGGTTCTGAAGAGGGTGAACGCCGCGGCGGCCTCCTGACGGCGGGGGGCGCGGGGCGGAATGGACCGGGGGGCTGCGCAGGCCCCTTCGGCGCCCTCTCCCGGCGCGGCGGCCTTTTCTCGCCAGCGGGCGATGGTTCCTTTGCGGATTCGCAACCTTCGCTTCACGGGAAGGAAACGGCTTTGTGGGAGCCTGCACGTCGGCAGGGAGGTCCCATGCGGCTGGACCGAGCGTTGGCGGTGCTGGTTGTCGCCATGGAAGCCCTCGCGTCCGGGGCCCAGGAGACGGCCCACGGAACCGGGGCCACCTTCCCCTACCCCCTCTACGCCCGCTGGGCCCACGACTACCGGGCCAAGACCGGCCGGACCTTCAACTACCAATCCCTCGGCTCGGGGGCGGGGCTCCTCCAGATCCGGCGCGGGGTGGTGGACTTCGGCGCCTCCGAGATCCCCCTCGGACCGGAAGAGCTGGAAGGCTCCGGCCTGGTTCAGTTTCCCATGGTGGCGGGGGCCGTGGTAGTGGTGGCCAATCTGCCCGGAGAGACCGGCAAACCGCTCAAGGTCTCCCCGGACGTGTTGGCCGGCCTCTTCCTCGGCCAAATCCAGCGCTGGGACGATGTCCGCCTCCAGGCCTTGAACCCCGGCCGGAATCTCCCGGCCTGGAAGGTGGGCCCCATCGTGCGGGCCGACGGTTCGGGGACCACCTGGCTCTTCACCCGGTACCTCGCCGCCAAGAGCCCCCTGTGGGCCGGCGGCCCGGGGTCGGGCCCCGCGGTGAGGTGGCCCGCGGGCGCCGCCGCCAAGGGCAACGAGGGCGTGGCCTCCTACGTCAAGGAGATTCCCGGCGCCGTGGGGTACGTGGAGTACACCTACGCCGTGGGCCGCGGCTTGACCTGGCTCGCCCTGGAGAGGGAGCCGGGGGAGTTCGTGGAACCCGGTCCGGCCTCGGTGAGCCGGGCCCTCGAAAAGGCCCTTTCGGCCCCGGGACTCCCCCTGGAGTTGGACCTGTTGGACGTGAAGGCGCCCGGGGCCTGGCCGCTCACCGGCCTCTCCTACATCCTCCTGAAGGCCGACCAGCGCGACCGGCGGAGGGGAAAGGCCCTTCTGGACTTTTTCCACTGGTGCCTCACCGAGGGGGGGGCGCAGGCCCGGGAGCTGGGGTACTTCCCCCTTCCCCCGGAGATGGCCGCCAAGGTGGAGGCCCGGTGGGCGGAGAAGGTCCGGTGCCGGGGGGAGCGGCTGTGGCCCTGAGCCAGCCTTCCGCCGGACGCGGTCCCTCGCGCCGGAAGGAGCCCATGGAGGCCCTTTTCCGGAACGCCACGCGGTTCTTCGCCGGGCTGGTCCTCCTCCTCCTCGGCGCCATCGTGGTCACCCTCTTCGTGGACGCCCTGCCCGCCTTCCGTGCCTTCGGCCCCTCCTTCCTCGTCTCCCAGGAGTGGGACCCGGTGCGAAACCTCTACGGCGCCCTGCCGGCGGCCTACGGGACGGTGGTCTCCTCCCTCATCGCCCTCCTTCTGGCCGGTCCCCTGGGCATCGGCATCGCGGTCTTTCTCTCGGAGCTGGCCCCCCCCTGGCTCTCCCGCCCCGTGGGGGTGGCCGTGGAGATGCTGGCCGCCGTCCCCAGCATCATCTACGGCATGTGGGGTCTCTTCGTCCTGGCGCCGGTCCTCCACCGAAGCCTGTACGCCTTCCTGGAGGAGCGCCTGGGGTTCCTTCCGCTCTTCGCCGGCCCCTCGCTGGGAATCGGCATGCTCACCGGAGGGATCATCCTGGCCATCATGATCCTTCCCTTCGTGGCCTCGGTCTCCCGGGACGTCCTCCGTCTGGTTCCCCCCCTGCTCAAGGAGTCGGCCTACGGCCTGGGGGCCACGCGGTGGGAGGTCATCGCCAAAGTCATGGTCCCCTACGGCCGAACGGGCCTCGTGGGCGCCCTCTTCATGGGCCTGGGCCGGGCCCTGGGGGAGACCATGGCCGCCACCTTCGTCATCGGCAACTCCCACACCCTTTCGGTCTCGCTGCTGAGCCCCTCCAACACCATCGCCTCCACCCTGGCCAACGAGTTCGCCGAGGCCACCTCGGACCTCCACCTCTCCAGCCTCATCGCCCTGGCCTTTCTGCTCTTCCTCATCACCACGGCCATCCTGAGCCTGGCCAAGGTTCTCCTCTGGCGGATGGAGAGGGCCGTGGGAGGGGGTTCGCGATGACCCCCCGGGGCTTCCGGTACCTCCGGCGGAAGGCGGTGAACGCCTCCCTGCTGACCCTCTCGGCGGCCTCGGCCCTCTTCGGCATCGTCTTCTTGGTCTGGATCCTCCGGGAAGTCTTCCTGCGGGGGGCACGGGCCCTCAACTGGGCTTTCTTCACCGAACTCCCGGCCCCCCCCGGCGTGGCGGCGGGCGGGATGGCCAACGCCGTGGTGGGAACCCTCCTTCTCACCGCGCTGGCCGTGGCGCTGGGGGTGCCCACGGGGATCCTGGCGGGGACCTACCTGGCGGAGTACGGCCGGAAAAACGCGCTGGCCCGGGCCGTGCGGTTCGTGAGCGACGTCCTGGCCAGCAGCCCCTCCATCGTGGTGGGGGTCTTCGTCTACGCCCTCCTCGTGAAGCCTCTGGGTTCCTTCTCCGGCCTCTCCGGGTCCGCGGCCCTGGCCATCCTGATGATCCCCGTGGTGACGAGGACCAGCGAGGAGATGCTCCGCCTGGTTCCCGACACGCTGAGAGAGGCGGCGCTGGCCCTGGGCGCGCCCCAGTGGAAGGTCATCGTCGCCGTCTGCTACCGGCGGGTGCTGGGGGGGCTCACCACGGGGGTCCTCCTGGCGGTGGCCCGGGTGAGCGGCGAGACCGCCCCCCTTCTCTTCACCGCCCTCAACAACCCGTACTGGAACTGGAACCCCCTCCGGCCGACGGGGACCTTGAACGTGACCCTCTTCAACTACGCCATGTCGCCCTACGACGACTGGCGGGCCAAGGCCTGGGGGGCCGCCCTCCTCATCACGCTGATGGTCCTCGTGACCACCTTGCTGGCCCGGCTCGTCGTGTCGCGCACGGAAATCGGGAGGTCCTGACCATGACCGCTCCCCCCTCCGCCGCCCTTCTTCGCTCCGCCCTCCAGTCCCCCCCCTCCGCCGGAGAGGAGGGAACCTCCCCGTCTCCGAAGCTGCGCATCGAGGTGCGGAATCTGAGCTTTTTCTACGGCGCCCACCGCGCCCTCTCGGGCGTCAGCCTCCCCGTCCACGACCGGGAGGTGACGGCCTTCATCGGCCCTTCGGGGTGCGGGAAGTCCACGCTGATCCGCTGTTTCAACCGCATGTTCGACCTCTACCGCGGCCAGCGGGCCGAAGGGGAGATTCTCCTGGACGGCCGGAACATCCTCGCCCCGGACGTGGACGTCACCGCCCTCCGGGCCCGGGTGGGCATGGTCTTCCAGAAGCCCACGCCCTTTCCCATGTCCATCTTCGAGAACGTGGCCTTCGGGATCCGCCTCTACGAAAAACTTTCCCGGTCACTCCTTCGGGAACGGGTGGAGGCGGCCCTCCAGGCGGCGGCCCTGTGGGAGGAGGTGAAGGACAAGCTCTCCCACTCGGCCATGGGGCTCTCGGGAGGCCAGCAACAGCGGCTGTGCATCGCCAGGGCCATCGCCGTCAACCCCGAGGTGCTCCTCATGGACGAGCCGGCCTCGGCCCTGGACCCCATCGCCACGGCCAAGATCGAGGAGCTGATGGAGGAGCTGAAACGCCGGTACACCATCGTGGTGGTGACCCACAACATGCAGCAGGCCGCGCGGGTCTCCGCCTACACCGCGTTCCTGTACCTGGGGACGCTGGTGGAGTTCGGGCCCACGGAACAGCTCTTCACCAACCCGAGGGACTCGAGGACCCGGGACTACATCACCGGCCGCTTCGGCTGAAGGGGGGCGCGCGCCATGGCCAAGATGCGGGACGAAATCCAAAACCTCCTCGGAGCCGTGGCCGAAATGGCCGACGAGGCGGGCCGGCTTCTGCAGGCGGCTTCCCGGGCCTTTTTGGCCTGCGACGGAAGCGCCCTGGAGACCGTTCGGGAGGGGGAGCGGGCCACCAACCGGATGGAGATGGCCAACGACGCCCGGTGCCTGAGGATCCTGGCCCTCTACCAGCCGGAGGCCGACGACCTCCGCAGCGTGCTGATGGCGCTCAAGATCAACAACGACCTGGAGCGCATCGGCGACCACGCCCTCAACGTGGCCGAGCGGGCGGGGCAGGCGGGGTCCTTTCCCACCGCGGGCCTCCAGGAGCGCTTCGAGCGCATGGCGGAGGTCTGCCTCACCATGCTACGGGACGCCGTCACCGCCTTCGTGGCCCGGGACTCGGCCCTGGCCAAGGCGGTGATCGAACGGGACGACGAGGTGGACGACCTCCTGCGGGCCATCATCTCCGACGTGCTGGAGGCGGGGTGGAACGAACGGGCCCACCGCCAGTCGGCCCTGGCGCTGGTCTTCGCCGCCAAGGATTTCGAGCGGGTGGCCGACCTCTGCACCAACCTCGCCGAGGACGTGGTCTTCATGGCCGAGGGGACGACCCTCAAGCACCAGGGAAAGCTGTAGCCCTCACAACCCCTCCAGGGCCTGCCGGAGGTCGCTGACGAGGTCCTCCGCCGCCTCGCAGCCCACGGAGAGGCGCACCAGGCCGTCGGTGATGCCGGCCTTCAGCCGCTCCTCCCGCGGCAGGGCCGCGTGGGTCATGGAGGCGGGGTGCTGGATGAGCGTCTCCACGCCGCCCAAAGAGACGGCCAGGGTGGCGAGCTTCACCCGCTTCAGGAGGGCCTTGCCCGCCTCCACGCCGCCCTTGAGCTCGAAGGAGACGAGGGACCCGGGCCCCTCCATCTGGCGTGCGATGAGGTCGGCCTGGGGGTGGCCGGGAAGGCCGGGGTAGGCGACGGAGGCCACGGCGGGATGGGAGGCGAGGAAGGCGGCCACCCGGCGGGCCGACTCCTGGGCCGCGCGCACCCGAAGGGCCAGCGTCTTGACCCCCCGCAGGACCAGCCACGCCTGGTGGGGGTCCATGGTGCCGCCGAGGTAGGTGAGGACGGACTTCACGCGGCGGTAGAGGCTTTCGTCCCGGAAGACCAGGATCCCCCCCACCACGTCGGAGTGGCCGTTGAGGAACTTGGTGACGGAGTGGAGGACGATGTCGGCCCCGAAGCGGAAGGGCTTCTGGAGGACGGGGCTCATGAAGGTGTTGTCCACCACCAACAGGGCGCCCCGCCGGTGGGCGGTCTGTGCGGCGTGGGCCAGGTCGGTGATCCGGAGCGTGGGGTTGGCGGGGGATTCCACGTAGAGGAGCCGGGTGCCTTCCGTGACCGCCGCTTCCACCCGAGCTTTGTCGCCGGTGTCCACGAAGACCGGCGAGACCCCGAAGCGGGCGAAATCCCTGGAGAGAACCACCCGGGAGGGGCCGTAGACCGAATCGCCGCAGACCACCCGGTCCCCCTGGGAGAGGAGGGCGAAGAAGACGGTGGAGACGGCCGCCATCCCCGAGGCGCAGGCGGCGGCGTACGTTCCCTCTTCCAGGGCCGCCACGCTCTCCTCCAGCATGGCGATGGTGGGGTTGCCCATGCGGGTGTAGACGAAGCCGCCGTCCTTCCCCGAAAAGCGGGCGGCTCCCTGCTCGGGGCTCTCGAAGGCGAAGGTGGAGGTCTGGAAGATGGGGGGCGCCACCGCGCCGTAGGCGGGGTCCGGCGCCTGGCCGGCGTGGATGCACAGGGTGTCGGTGGCGAGGTCGTCGTGGCGGTTCGAAATCATGGGGGCTCCTTCCCAAAGGGATCCCCGGCGGGGTCCTCCACCGGAGGGCGCATTCTACACCCCTGGCGGCACGGGGCAACCCCGAGCGCTTCGGTGGGTCTCCAAGGTCTCCGGCATCAAGCCGGCTCCATGCGGCCGAGCCTGCGAACCGCCGCCGAGAGGCAGAGGAGGACCAGGAAGAGGCAGAGCGAGCCCACCTGGAGGGAGGCGGCGAGAAAGTCGGCCTCCGGGCCCCTCCCCACGAGGTGGGCGTAGTAGCGGTAGACGGGGCGGGCGGAGAGGACGAGGACCAGCCCCACGAAGGCCAGGGAGAGGAACATGTACCCCAGCCCCCAGGCGCTCATGACGGCCCTGGCGGGGTTCTTGGCGTCGAAGACGGGGGCGGCGGTCCCCAGGGCCAGGGCCATGGCCGTGAGGGCGAGAGAAAGGACCACGGCGAGGAAGAGGGTGAAGGCGAAGGCCTCCCCCCCCACCCCCAAAAAGCGATTGGATCCGTAGAGGATCAGGGCCGAGAGGCCCGAGAGGGGGACGGCGGTGAAGAGGTACTTGGCCCAGAGGTAGGCGGCGGGGGAGAGGGGCAGAGTCCGGGAGGCGAAAAAGGCCTTTCCCTCGGCCCCCACGGCGGTGAAGGCGAAGCGCCCGGCCACCGAGGCGACGATGAGGCCCAGCGTGGCCAGGTTCCAGTAGGAGACGGCCACCTTGAGGACCGCCACCTCCTGGGGCAGGAGGCGCACGTTGAAGAGGTAGATCACCACCAGGGCCGCCAGGATGATGAGCTGTCCCCACTGGGTGGGGTCCCGGAAGAAGAGGAGGAGGTCCCGGCGGAGGACGGCCCGGCCCTGCCGGCCCGCCGGGGCGAGGGCCACCCCCGCCTCCACCGCCCACCGGGTGAAGGCCGGCCGCTCGGCGCCCGGCCGAAGCCCCGCCTGTTCCTGGGCCCGGTGGTAGCCGCGGGCGTGAAAGAGCCGCAGAAGGAAGAGAAGCAAACCGGTGCCGCCCGCCGCGGCCAGCAGCAGGCGCCCCAGGGCCGGGAGGGCCCGGCTCCACTCCCCCGAGGCGCCGTAGACCACCACCACCGCCAGCCACGTGGAGGGGAGCCACCCCTCACCGGGGAGGGCGAAGGAGCGGAGGATCCCCACCACCTGGCCGCTCGAGGAGGGATTCAGGAGCGCTTCGGGCCGGGCCAGGCGGAAGAGGACCACGAGGAGGCAGAGCATGACCACCGTCAGCACCGTCAGGAACTGGTGGATCCTTCGGGCGGGGAAAAAGCGTGCCAGGAGGACCGTCACCGACGCCCCCAGAGCGAGGGGGATGGCGAGGTAGAGGAGGAGTCCCAGAAGGTCCAAGGCCAGAGACAGGGGGGAGGCCTTGGCCAGGTTCCCGTAGGCCGCCGCCACCGGCGCCAGGAGAAGGGCCACCATGTACCCCGCGCTGGCGCCGGCCTCCCACGACCGGTAGGCCCTAAGGCCCCCACGCCCCAGGGGGAGGGGGAGGAGAAGCCCCAGGTCCTCGTCGAGGTAGAGGTAGGAGAGGGCGCTCACCGCCGCCGAGAAGACGAGGAGGGTGAGGGTGGTGAGAAGGACCAGGGCCATGAGCTTGGAGGCCAGGGCCACGAGAAGGACCGACGGAACCTCCTCCGTGGCCAGGAGGTTCCCGAAAATCCGCCGGAAGAAGAGGTAATCTCCGACGAGAAAGAGAAGGCCCAGGGACAGAAACGCGCCCCCGAGCAGGAGGTTGCCCGGCCGCGGCGGCCAGAGCCGGTGAAGGAAGGCCCTCCACCTCAGGCCGGCCAGGATGGGAAAGACGGGGGGGGCGGCCACGGCGTCACTCCTCCAGCCCGAAGGCGCCCCGCAGGGGGACGAATACGCAGCGCTCCAGGAACTCCCGGTGCGAGACCCCGCGGGGGTCCTTCCGCAGGCGCAGCAGGACCTGGCCCGGGGGGTCGGCCACCGGGGCCACGAGGAGGCCTCCGGGGGCCAGTTGTTCCAGGAGGGGGGGCGGCACCTCCGGACAGGCCGCCGACACGAGAATGCGGTCGAAGGGGGCCTCCTCCGGCCAGCCGAAGCCTCCGTCCCCCACCCGGATGGGGATGCCGGGAAAGCCGGCCCGCCGCAGGTTCCCCGCCGCCGCCTCCGCCAGGGGTGGGTGCCACTCCACCCCGCAAGGCCTCGTTCCCGCCGCGGCGAGCAAGGCCAGGGCGTAGCCGGAGCCCGCCCCCACTTCGAGGACCTTGAGGCCCTTACGGAGCCGGAGGCGGTCCAGCATGAGGGCCACCATGTACGGCTGGCTCACCGTCTGTCCGGCCCCGATGGAGAGGGGGTGGTCGCCGTAGGCCACCGGCGAGGCCCCCTGGGGGACGAAATGGATGCGGTCCACCCGGAGAAAGGCGCCGAGGACCCGGACGGACCGGAGCCCTCGCCGCAGGATCTGGCGGCGCACCATCTCCCGGTTGGCCTCCGACGTCCTTCTTCCCATGGCCCCATTGTGCGGCGGCCGGCCCCCCGCCGCAACGGGCGGTTGCCCCGGGAGGAAACGCCGGGTATCCTTTCGGTACGGGAGGAGCGTTCATGGGGCTGGAAGGGAACCTGCGCACCGTCGTGCTCCCCGACGTGCTCCAGCTCCTCGCCGCCGGGCGGAAGACGGGCATCCTCCACCTCCGGGACTCCCGCGGCGTGGCGAAGAAGATCTTCTTCCAGGACGGGCGCATCTGCTCCACCGCCTCCTCGGACCCCCGGGAGTACCTGGGCCATTTCCTCATCAGCCGGGGCTACCTGACGGAGGAGCAGCTGAACAAGGCCATGGAGACCCAGCTCCAGACGGGGATCAAGCTGGGGAAGATCCTCGTGATGGTAGGGATCCTGGAGGAGCCGGAACTGGAGGCCATGCTCACCCTGAAGGCCGAGGAGACCCTCTACGGCCTCTTCCTCTGGGAGGACGGCAAGTTTTCCTTCGAGGACCTGCCCGCCATCGAGGACGACATGATCCACATCTCCCTGGACGTGACGGGCCTCATCATGGAGGGGATCCGCCGGAAGGACGAGTGGGCGCGCATCCGCGCCCTCCTGCCCTCCCCCCGGACCGTCCTCGCCCGGACCGACCGCCTCCCCGGCCTCGACCTGGCCCCCGACGGCTCCTTTCCCCGGAGGGTCTACGACGCGGTGGACGGGACCAAGTGCCTGGAAGAGATCGCCCTCCACCTGCACGCCACGGAGTTCCAGGTTTCCGAGGCCGCCTTCCGCCTCTGCTCCGCCGGGTGCCTGGCGCCGTCCGGGGAAAAACCCTCGCCCGACGAGATCACCTTCACCGCCATCCAGCGGAAGCTCCTGGATGAGGCCGCCCAGGCGCTGGAGGAGCGGCGGTTCGAGGAGGCCGTCCGCCTCTACCGGTACCTCCTCAAGACCATGCCCGACGACGAGGAGGTCCACCGAGGCCTGGCCCTGGCCGAGCGGGGGGCCTCCCAGGCCTTCTTCGAGGAGGTCATGCCCCTCACCACCGTCCTCGAGCTGGCGGTGCCCCTGGAAAAGCTCGCGGAGCAGGATCTCACCCCCCAGGAGGGCTTTCTCGCCTCCAGGGTCAACGGGACCTGGGACATGGCCTCCATCCTCAAGGTTTCCCCCTTGACCGAGCAGGACGCCCTCCGGGCCTTCCGGCGCCTCCTCGAGAAGGGCGTCCTCAAACCCAAGGGAAGGTGACGGCGGAAAGAAACGGGCCGCCCCGGAGGGCGGCCCGAAAGCCCCGTAAAGGGCTTGGGGGGAGGGTCAACTCACGGGGACGGCCGGCTTCCGGTCGTCCTTGTCCTTGGGAAACCGCAGGGGTTCTCCGGGAAAGCGGGCCCGGCCGAGGAGCCCGTCGGCGCCGAAGGTCCCCTCCAGGACGGCGGGGGAGGGGGATTTTTCCGACCAGAGGGCGGCGTCCACGGCCGCCAGCAGGCTGGCCTTTCCGCCGAAGGCCGCCAGCTCCTTAAAGGCCGCCGAGGGGGGCTGGCTGGTGCCCAGCGCCCAGACCGGGTCCTCGGCCAGGAAGAGGATCCCGCCGGAGAGGCCCACCGCCACCTTCTCCCCGGCCAGGAGGCTTCCCGGGGCCGGTTTCCACAGGACGGCCCCCTCGAAGGTCTGCTTTTCCAGCGTGAGCTGGGGGGCGATCTTGCGGGCGAGGAGGTCTTCCAGGCGTCTCGGGTCTCTCGTGGTGAGGTAGAAGGCGGCTCGCCGCTCCTCGCCCTTGGGGCCCAGGACCAGGCACCACTCGTCCCCCAGTGCGGGGAGGAGCTCCGTCGAGAAGGAGAGCCCCAGTTTCCCCTCGGCCGCGCCCAGGCCCGCCCGGATCCAGCCCATGCGGTCGGGGGTGAGGACCCTCTGGAGCTCTTCCAGCGCGGCGCCGTACAGCCGGGCCGGGTCCTTGCCGCCGCCCCAGAGGTAGAGGCGGCCGTCCTTGGGAAGCCGGCCCTCCAGGGAAGGCCTTCGAGGCCCGCCCTCGGCGGCGAGACGCCAGAGCCCCCGGGCGGGCGGGCCGTAGCCCAGGAAGGTTCTCACCGTCCATTCGGCGGCGGCGGGCCCCGCGGGGGGGGCCGTCCAGAGGGCCAGGGGGCCCAGGGTGTCCACGGCAAGGAACTTGGAGAGGGGATCCACCACCTCCCGCGTCACGTCGAATTCCTGGGCCTTCGGGGGCGCCGCCCCGCCCTCCGGCGCCCTCTCGCCTTTAGTCACCCCAACGGGGGAGCCGCCGAGGGCCTTCCAGGAGGCCGCCATCTCGGCGAAGGCCTTCCGGGAGACGAAGAGGAAGGCCCCCTTCTCCGGCGCCAGGCGCTTCCAGGCCTTCTGGAAGTCCTCTTCGGAGGAAAGGCCAGGCCCCGTGGGGGTCAGCACCCGCCGCGCAGCGGCCGGGGAAGTGGCGAAGAGACCCCACTTCGGGGAGACGCCGGCGCAGGCCTCTTGGAGGTGCGCCTTGGCCTCCTCCTCTCCTTCCGGAAGCTGGACGCGGAAGAGGGGGACGCCGCCGGCCTCCCCCGCTTTCGGGCCGAGCTTCAGGTGCTCGTCGAAGAAGGCGCGAAGCAACTCGTCCTGTCCGGGACCCAGCGCGAGGAGCGCCGTCCCCTGAACGCGGCCGCCCTCTTGCCAGAGTCCGAAGACCAGGGGCTGGCGGGCCAGGGCCGACGGGAGGTCCGTGGGCTTCACCGGCTCGTGGGCCCAGACCTGGCCCAGGACCTGGAGCATGGGGTCCTGGCCCCGAAGCGAATCGCCGGCGGGGGAAGCCGGCCCCTCCTCGGAGGGCAGCCACTGGCCCAGCTCCCGGATTTCCGCGTAGACCATCGTCTCCGGGGGGTAGGACGCGGCGAGGCCTTCGTACCGCTGTCCCTGGCGGCATCCGCCCAGCAGGGCCGCCCCCAGAAGAACTCCCGCCGCCGCCGCTCGCATCCGAACGTTCATGGTCGCCTCCTCGCCCCTCTCCAGGCTCTTCTACGGCTTCTTCGGCGCCGGAGTTTCTCCCCTTGGCGGAGGGGAAGGGAGGGTGTATCCTGATGTTCCAGTCTGGAGGGGCCATGGGACGGTGGAAGGCTCTGACCGCGGCGACGCTCCTCACGGCCCTGGCCGTTCCGGCCACGACCCTCTACCTCCTCACCGGCCTCAAGCCGCGCCCCCCCAAGCCCCCGGACCCCAACCTGCGGGTGGAGGGGCGAGGTTACGTCTATCGAAACCCCCGGCTGGAGCTCCAAGTGGAACCCCTCGACGCCGCGGGGCGGGCGGAATTCTTCTCCCGGAAGGGGCTCCTGGACCCCTTCGCCGGCTTCCCCCCGGAGGACAACTACGTCGCCTTCCGGGTCCGCTTCGAAAACCTCTCCCCGGACGCGCCGCTCACCTTCTCCCCCGTGGGCACCCTCTTCGGCAACTCGGCGGCCCTGGACGAGGTCCGCCTCTACCAGACCTTCTACCGGGAAAAGGACGGGGAGAAGAAGCTCGAGGCGGTGGGCAAGACCCTCTTCGTCAAGACCCTCACCCTGCCCCCGGGAACCTTCATCGAGCGCCTCCTCGTGTACCAGTACGACGACCCCTACCCCGTGCGGACCATTCCCCTCGTCTTCGGCAACATCCTCCTCGGAAGGGAGAGCCTGGACCTCGAACTGCCCTTCGAGGCGACCTTCCAAAAGGAGAAACGGCGATGACGGCCTCCATCTTGGACGGGAAGAAGATCGGCGAAGAGATCCGCGCCGAAGTCAAGGCGGGGGTGCAGGACCTCCGTTCCCGGGGGCTGAGGCCCCCGGGCCTGGCGGCGGTCCTGGTGGGCGACGACCCCGCCAGCCGGGTCTACGTGGCCTCCAAGGTGAAGGCCTGCGGCGAGGCGGGGGTCTTCTCGGAGCGGGTCGACCTGCCGGCCACGGCCTCCACCGCGGAGGTCCTTTCGGTGGTGCGGGGCCTCAACGAGAGAGCGGAGATCGACGGCATCCTGGTCCAGCTCCCCCTTCCCCGCCAGGTGGAGGAGGAGGCGGTCCTGAGGGCCATCTCCCCCGAGAAGGACGTGGACGGCTTTCACCCGGTGAACTTCGGCCTCATGACCCTGGACCGGCCCCTCTTCGAACCCTGCACCCCCGCGGGAATTCTGGAGCTCCTCCGGCGCTACCGGATCCCCCTGGAGGGGCGCCGCGCGGTGGTGGTGGGACGCTCCCACATCGTGGGAAAGCCCATGGCCCTCCTGCTCCTGAGGGCCAACGCCACGGTCACCGTCTGCCACTCCCGAACCCGGAACCTCGAGGAGGTCTGCCGGGAGGCCGACATCCTGGTGGCGGCCGTGGGGCGTAAGGGGACCATCACCGCCGGCCACATCCGGGAAGGGGCGGTGGTGGTGGACGTGGGCATGAACCGCGTCACCGACCCGGAGGAGGCCCGGATCCTCTTCGGGGGGGACGAGAAGCGAATCCAGACGGTGCGGGAGAAGGGCGCCACGCTGGTGGGGGACGTGGTGCCGACGGCCATGTGGGAGAGGTCCTCCTGGTACACCCCCGTCCCCGGCGGGGTGGGTCCGCTGACCATCGCCATGCTCCTCTCCAACACCTTGAAGTCCGCCCGTCGGAGGCTCGGCGTCGCATGACCCCCCTGCGTCCGGCCGCGCGGTCTTCTCGGGAGGCCGGGGCGTGCTCCACGTAGGCCTCACCGGCGGCATCGGTTCCGGAAAGAGCACCGTGGCGGCCCTGCTCCGGGAAAAGGGGGCCGAGACGCTGGACGCCGACCGGATCGTGCGTCGGATGCTGGCCCCCCGAGGGGAGGCGGTGGAAGCGGTCCTCGAGGCCTTCGGCGAAGGGATGCGGGGCCCCAAAGGCGGGGTGGACCGCCGGGCGCTGGCGGCCCTGGTCTTCGAGGACCCCGAAGCCCGGGCCCGGCTGGAGGCGATCCTCCACCCGAGGGTCGTCGCCCGCAGAAGGGCCCTCCTGGAGGAGATCGCCCGCCGGAGAGGCCCCCGGACCGTCGTCGTCAGCGAGGCGGCGCTGATTTTCGAGGCGGGCACCCAGGGGGAGTTCGACGCCACGGTCCTCGTCACCGCGCCCCTGGAGGTGCGGCTGAAACGGCTCGCCCAAGTGGGCTGGGACCTCGAAGAGGCGCGGCGCCGCATGGCCGCCCAGTGGGACGACGAGCGGAAGGCCGCCCTGGCGGATTTCGTGGTGGACAACGGCGGCGACCTCGACCGCACCCGCGCCGAGGTGGACCGCCTGTGGCGGGAGCTTCAAAGCCGGCTGGAAGGGCGCGGCGGGCGCGCGGAGGAAGGCGCCGGCCCGGGGTCCGGGAAAGGGGGGGTGGCACGGTGCAGACCAAGGCGTTGATCCTCTGCCGGTCGGGGGAGACGGCCGAGACCCTGGCCGCCTGCCTCCCCCTCCACTGGGCGGCGGAGCGCCTGGAAACGGGGGAGGACGCCCTGGCGCGCCTGGCCCTGGGCGGGGTGGAGATCATCCTGGCGGAGCTCGACCAGCGGGGCCTGTCGGGGGTGGAACTGCTCACGGAGATGCGGACCCTCGCCCCCTGGACCCCCATCATCGTCCTCCTCCCCGAAGAGCGGCGCCAGGAGGCGGCCCTCTACCTCAGCCAGGGGGCTTCGGAGGTCCTCCTCACCCCCCTCTGCACCCCGGAGGTCCGGGTCCGCTTCGACGGGGTCATGGCCCGCTCCCCCCGCCGCCCCTCCCAGCCCCTGGCCAAGTCGGAGGAGGCCATCCTCATGGGCCAGTCGCCGGCCATGGTGGGGATCCGGGAGCAGATGGCCATCGTCTCCCCCACGGAGATCCCCGTCCTGATCCTGGGGGAGTCGGGGACGGGCCGCGGCGTCATCGCCCGGCAGATCCACTTCCAGAGCCCGAGGAACCAGGGCCCCTTCGTCGTGGTGAACTGCCAGGGGATCCCCGAGGACCTCCTGGAGCGGGAGTTCTTCGGGGAGGCCAACCCCAAGGGGGTCACCGGCCAGGTGGCCGCCGCCCAGGGGGGGACCCTCTTCTTCGACGAGGTGGGGGACCTCCCTCTGGTCTTCCAGGGGAAGCTGGTCCGCCTCCTCAAGGAGCGGGAGTACCTGCCCCTGGGGGGCGGGGAGCCCCGTCCCGCCAACGTCCGCTTTCTCTTCGCCTCCTCCCGGGACCTGGCGGTGGAGGTGGCGGGGAAGCGCTTTCGCGAGGACCTTTACTACCGGATCCAGACCTTTCCCCTGCAGGTTCCGCCGCTGCGGGAGCGCACGGAGGACATCCCCGGCCTGGCCCGCACCTTCCTTCAGAGCTACTGCCGGGAGCTGGGCAAGCCCTTTCACGAGATCGCCGAGGAGGCCATGGAGTGCCTCCTGTGGTACCCCTGGCCCGGGAACGTGCGGGAACTGCAGACCCGCATGCGCTTCTGCGCCATCTACCTCAAGGGGGGCCGCCTCAAGCGGGAGGACCTCCCCTTCGAGCTGCAGGGGTACTCGGGGCGGGGGGTGGGCTCCTACGCCTACGCCCGGCTCCAGTTCGAGCGGGAGTACCTGGTGCGCCTTCTGAGGAAGCACCGGGGGAACATCAACCGCATGGCCCAGGAGTCGGGGAAGCAGCGGGTGGAAATTTACCGGATGCTCAAGCGTTGCGGACTCAGCGCCGCCAAGTACCGTCTCGAACCGGAGCCCCGGCCATGACGATCCTTCCGAGAAAAAAGAAAACCCCCGCCCACCGCTTCCACGCCGTGGGGGCGGGCCTGGCCCTCTTCTGGCTCCTCTCCCGGTCGGTCCTCTCCCCCTCCTCCCAGGTCCTGGGGCCCGTCTTCACCCACGGCGACCGCCGGGTCCCCGAGGTGGCCCTCACCTTCGACGACGGCCCCAACGAGCCGTACACCGGTAGGATCCTCGACATCCTGGAGGCCCGGCACGTGAAGGCCACCTTCTTCCTCGTGGGGGAGAACGTCCTGCGCTTCCCCGGGGCGGTGCGGCGGGAGGCGGCCCTCGGCATGGAACTGGGCAACCACACCATGCACCACCCCAACCTGGTGGGGCGGTCCGGTCCGGCGATCTTCCGGGAGATCGAACAGGCTCAGGAGACCATCCTGCAGACCTCCGGCGTCGAGCCGGTCTGGTTCCGCCCCCCCCACGGCTTCCGGGACCCCCGCCTCTTTCGCCAGACGGGCCGCCTGGATTTGGCGGTGGCCGAGTGGAGCGTCATGCCCAGGGACTGGACGTCCCCCGGGATGCCGGCCATCGTCCAGCGGGTCCTCAACGCCGTCAAACCCGGCGACATCATCCTGCTCCACGACGGGGTGAACGCCGTGGGGGGGGACCGCCACGAGACGGTGGAGGCCCTTCCCTACATCCTGGACGGGCTCGAGGCCCGGGGTTTGAAACCCGTCACCCTCAGCGAACTGGCCGCCTCCAGCGGGCGGGGCCTTCGGGGCTACCGCCGGCTGGAGGCCCGATGGAAGGACCGCTGACCCTTCTAGGGAGACCGCCATGGCCTTCGAGGATCTCCGCCATTTCCTCCGCGAACTGGAAAGCAGGGGGGACCTGCTCCGGGTCCGGGAGGAGGTGGACCCGCGCCTGGAGATCACCGAGCTTCTGGACCGCGCCGTCAAGGAGGACGGCCCCGCCCTCCTCTTCGAGCGGGTGAAGGGCCACTCCATCCCCGTGGCGGGGAACCTCCTGGGGGCCCACCGGAGGATGCTCCTGGCCCTGGGGCTCTCCTCCTACGACGAGATGGACCGCCGGATCGACGCCTTCTTGGACCTCAAACCCCCGGAGGGCCTCCTGGACAAGATCCGCATGGTCCCCCAGCTGGCCGAGCTGGCCTCCTACCTCCCCAAGACCGTGCGGTCCGGCCCCTGCCAGGAGGTGGTCCTCCCCAAGGGGCGCTTCTCCCTCCTCGACCTCCCCGTCTGCACCTGCTGGCCCGGGGACGGCGGCCCCTTCATCACCCTGCCCATGGTCTTCACCCGGGACCCGCGCACCGGGAAGCGCAATTGCGGCATGTACCGGATGCAGGTTTACGACGCGACCACCACCGGCATGCACTGGCAGATCCACAAGCAGGGGGCCCACCACGCCCGCACCGCCCTGGAGAAGGGACAGCGGCTGGAGGTGGCCGTGGCCCTGGGCGCCGACCCGGTGACCTACTTCTCCGCCACCCTCCCCCTCCCCGACGAGGTGGACGAGATGCTCCTGGCCGGTTTTCTCCGGAAGGAGGCGGTGGAGCTGGTGAAGTGCAGGACGGTGGACCTCCACGTACCTGCCCGCGCGGAGATCGTCCTCGAGGGGTGGGTGGACCCCGCCGAGCTCCGCCGGGAGGGCCCCTTCGGGGACCACACCGGCTTCTACTCGCTGGCGGACGACTACCCGGTCTTCCACGTGGAGTGCCTCACCCGCCGGAAGGACCCCGTCTACCCCCACACCATCGTGGGCCGCCCCCCCATGGAGGACGCCTTCATGGGCTACGCCATCGAGCGCATCACCCTGCCGCTGCTCAAGCGCCAGCTCCCCGAGGTGGTGGACATGCACATGCCGCCCCAGGGCGTCTTTCACAACCTCATGCTCCTCGCCCTGGACAAGCGGTACCCGGGCCACGCCCGCAAGGTCATGCACGCCGTCTGGGGCCTGGGCCAGGCCATGTTCACCAAGGTCATCGTGGTGGTGGACGCCGACGTGAACCTCCACGACTACTCGGAGGTGGCCTGGCGGGTCCTGGCCAGCATCGACCCCTCCCGGGACCTGGAGTTGGCCCTGGGCCCCATGGACGCCCTGGAGCACGCCTCCCGGTACTTCGCCTACGGCGGCAAGGTGGGCATCGACGCCACCACCAAGTGGAAGGGGGAGGGCTTCGACCGGGAGTGGCCGCCGGTCATCGCCATGGACCCCGCCGTGAAGGCCCGCATGGACGCCATCTGGAAGGCCCTCCGCGGGGGGGGAAGGGAGCCGTAGCGGCCTTTGCTTTCAAAGGCCCATGGTCGGCTGCTGCCTTCTTTCCCCTTCCCCCCCGCCTTCCGCCTTCCCCACCTCCCCTTTCCCCGTCGTACAATGGCGGGGGGAGGTGGTCATGATCCCGCGCTACACCCGTCCCGCGTTCGCCGCCCACTGGTCGGACGAGAACCGGTTCAACGCCTGGCTGAAGGTGGAGCTGGCGGCCCTGTCCGCCCAGGCCCAGCTGGGGGTGGTCCCCGAGGAGGCGGCCCGGGAGATCGCGAGGAGGGCCCGCTTCGACGTGAGGCGGATCGAGGAGATCGAGGCGGTGGTCAAGCACGACGTCATCGCCTTCACCACCTCGGTGGCCGAGTCCATCGGGGACTTGAGCCGCTACTTCCACTACGGCCTCACCTCCTCGGACGTGGTGGATACGGCCCTGGCCATGCTCACGAGGGACGCCCTGGACCTCATCCTGGAGGAGGTGGACAACTTCCGGGAGATCCTCAAGCGCCAGGCTTACGCCCACAAGGACCGCATCGTGGTGGGCCGCACCCACGGCATCCACGCCGAGCCCACCACCTTGGGCCTCAAGTTCGCCCTCTGGTACGCGGAGATGGGCCGCAACCGCCAGCGCCTCAAAGCCGCCCGGGATACCATCGCCGTGGGGAAGCTCTCGGGGGCCGTGGGCACCTTCGCCCACCTGCCGCCGGCGGTGGAGGAGCTGGTCTGCCGCAAGCTGGGGCTGAAGCCCGACCCCATCACCACCCAGGTCATCCAGCGCGACCGCCACGCCGAGGTCCTCTGCGCCCTTGCCCTCACCGGCGCCACCCTGGAGAAGATCGCCACGGAGATCCGCCACCTGCAGAAGACGGAGGTCCGGGAGGTGGAGGAGCCCTTCACCGAGGGCCAGAAGGGCTCCTCGGCCATGCCCCACAAGCGGAACCCCGTGGGGTGCGAGAACGTCACCGGCCTGGCGCGGCTCCTTCGGGGCTACGCCGTCACGGCGCTGGAAAACGTCGCCCTCTGGCACGAGCGGGACATCTCCCACTCCTCCACCGAGCGGGTGATCCTCCCCGACGCCACCACCCTGCTCGACTACATGCTGAACCGCCTGGGGGGCATCCTGGAGGGCCTCCACGTCTACCCCGAGGCCATGGAGCGGAACCTCCAGAAGACCCGGGGTCTCCTGTACAGCCAGAAGGCCCTCTTGGCCCTCACCCGGGCGGGCCTCTCCCGGGAGGAGGCCTACGGGCTGGTCCAGGGGTGCGCCATGCGGTGCTGGAAGGGGGAGGGGGACTTCCTGGACCTTTTGGCCGCCGAGCCCGGGGTGGCCGAGAAGATCGGGCGGGAGGAGCTGGCCCGGGCCTTCGACCCCCGCCCCTTCCTCGTTCACGTGGACGAGATCTTCGAGCGGGTCTTCGAGTGACGGAGAGGAGGACAGGGGAGGGCCGGCCCCGGAGGACGGGCCCCCACTGGGAGCGGTGCTTCACGCTCCTCCCCCGGGTCTCGCGCACCTTCGCCCTTTCCATCGCCCAACTGAAGGAGCCGGTCAAAGGTTCCGTCTGCGTCTCGTACCTGCTCTGCCGGATCCTCGACACGGTGGAGGACGCCCCGGGCCTTTCGGCCGCCGAACGCGGCCGGCTCCTGGAGCCCCTCCTCCTCCACCTCCGCGCGGAGGCCCCCTGCCCGCCGGGCTTCGGCCCCGATACCGCCTCCCGCCTGAGGGGGAGGGCCTCGGAGGCCGACCTGGACCTGCTGCGGTCCACCCCCGACGTCCTCTCGGCCTACGCCGACTGCGGGGAGGAGGACCGCCTCGCCATGGCCCGCTGGGTGACGGAGATGGGCCGGGGCATGGTGGACTTCAGCGAGCGGATGGGCGAGGGGGAGGGGGTCCTCAAACGCCTGCCCTCCATGGCCGCCCTGGACCGCTACTGCTACTACATCGCCGGGACGGTGGGCTACCTCCTCACCGACCTGGCCTTCCTCCACTTCCCCGGCGTGGACCGGCTCCTCTTCTACCGCTTGCAAGCGGACGCCGAGGACTTCGGCCTGGGCCTGCAGAAGGTGAACATCGTCAAGGACCTGGCCGAGGACTACCGGAGGGGGTGGTGCTTCGTCCCCGAGGAGTGCCTGAGGGCGGCGGGGGCGGAACCCCGGGACTTCCTGGACCCCGGCCGCGGGGAAGCGGTCACCCGGGCCCTCCTGCCGGTCCTTCGCAGCGCCGTGCGCCATTTGGAGAGGGCCTTCCGGTACCTGGAACGCTTCCCCCTGGAGGAGAAGGAGTTCCGCTTCTTCCTGGCCACGAGCCTCTTCTTCGCCCTGGAGACTTTGGCCCTGGTGGCCGAGGAACCGGGCCGGCTCGTGGCCCCCGAAAAGCTGAAGATCACGAGGGCCCGGGTGGCCCTACTGGCGGGGGAGCTCACGCTGGAGGTCTCCCGCCCGGAGGCCCTCCGGCGGCGCTACGAAAAGCTGCGGGAAACCCTCCGGGCCTTCGAAGCCCCGCCTTCCCCGTAGCGGCCTATGCTCGCCAAAGGCCGATGATGGGCCGCCACAGTTGAAAAAAACGGCCGACGGCATCCCTCTTCGAAGGCCCGCCCGCGCGTATCTTCCCCCTCCCGCCTTCCGCCTTTCTCTCTATCTCTGGTAGGTGTAGCAGGCCGAGGTGGCGCCGCCGGGGTTCACGACGGTGACGCAGACGGGCCTCCCCGGGGGCACCATGGCCTTCAGGGCCGCCCCCCCCTTGGCGACGAGGAGCCCGGGCCCCTTGTAGGCGACCCGGGGGACCTGGACGCCGTCGATGTAGACCCAGGCGCCGGGCGCGAAGCCCGCCCCGTACACGAAGAGGCGGAAGGGGGCCCCCGCCTTGGCCACCGACGAAACGGCCAGAGAGACCGTGGAAAGGGCGATGCTGTCCAGCCGGGCCCCGAAGCCGTGGAAGCCGGGCGGCGTGTAGTCGTCCGACTGGAAGACGAAGGCCAGGGCGAAGCGGGGCTGGGCGGTGAGGTCCCCGAGGCCCGACCACCGCTTGAGGTCCTGGGAGAAGGCGTACCACACGTCGGAGAAGTTGCCCGACAGGCGGTAGCCGGAGTAGGAGACGCCGTCCACCGAGGCGAGGTAGTAGAAGAAGTCGTACCCCGTCTCGGAGAGGACCTTGCCGTAGAAGGAAAGCTCGGCCCCGGGGGCCGAGGCGGCGCAGGTGATCCAGGGGGCGTACTCGAGCCAGGAGTCGGTGCCGTCGGCGTAGTCCGACCCGCAGGGGAGGGTCCGTCCCACGTCGCCCCCCAGGACGGCGTCGGCGCTCCAGGAGCCGCCGAAGGCGTCGCAGTCGGCGTCCATCCAGAAGTAGTCCCCCACGGCGTTGTACGGCTGGCCCCCCTGGTAGTGCCACCAGTCGCCCCCGTCCTCGTACCAGATGGGGAGGGTCTCGAAGCCCTCGAAGAGGCAGGCGGCCTCCGTCCCGGGGAGGGCGCGGGCTTCGGGGCGCTCCTTCCGCACCCAGCCGCCGGGTTTCCGGAGGGCGGCCGGTTCCTTCACGGCGAAGCGGAGGGCGGCCTCCGGAGAGCGGCTTTGAAAGGCCGCGAAGTCCGGAAGGACGGCGAGCACCTCCGCCTCGAAGGCCGAATCGGGGGAGAGGGGGGACGCGGGGGCGGAAGGGGGGGCGGCGGAAGGGAATTCCGCCACCGCCAACCCCGAAGCGCGGTCCCAGACCACCCGCTGGGCCTGGGAGAAGAGGGCGGGGGCCTCCCGGGGGCCGATGCCCGACAGGACCTGCACGCCTTCGGGGGCGGCGAAGAGGGCGAGGGAGCCGAGCGCGACGGCGCAGGCGAGGGAGCGCGACAGGAAAGCCATGGCCACACCTCCGCTTCCCGCGGTAGCAACGGCGGTGCCAGGGGAAGGGGGCCGGCGGGAGGAAGGGGAAAGGGCGGGACCGCTGGGCCCGCCGTTTCGGCGGAGGACTTCGAAGGAGGACCGCTGTCCGGTTCCTCGGACACCTCCCCCTTTCGGCGCGGACGGCGAATTCGGCTACAATGGTTTCTCGGAGGAGGTGGCGCCCATGGCGAGCGTACCGAGCGGCCTCGAGGCGACGCGGAAGGCCCTGGAGGAGGAACTCAAGAAGCTGGACCACGAACTCCGCGTGGAGCTTCCCCGGGAGATCGACCGGGCCCGCCAGCTGGGCGACCTCTCGGAGAACGCCGAGTACCACATGGCCCTCCAGCGCCAGCAGTACGTGAAGGCGCGGGTCATGCAGCTCCGCGAGCGCCTGGCCGCCTTCTCCCGGATCAACTTGAGCTCCATCCCCACCGACCGCGCCGCCTACGGCAGCGTCCTCAAGCTCCTGGACCTCGACAAGGACGAGGAGCTCACCGTCCGGCTGGTGACCCACGAGGAGGCCGACGTGAAGAAGGGCCTCTACTCCGTCCAGAGCCCCATCGGCAAGGCCCTCCTCGGTAAGCGGGTGGGGGACGAGGTGGCCGTGGAGACCCCGGGGGGACGAAGGACCTTCGAGGTCCTGGAGCTCCAGACCATCCACGACCAACCGTAGCGTCCTTGCGGCCGGTGGCGGCCGTCGGCCGCCGCAGGGGCCTTCCGCCCCTTTCCGGGTTGGCACCCGAAGGGCCCCATTCCCCGTGGCGGCCTTGGCTCGCCAAGGCCGGTCCCTTCGGCCGCCCCACGGGCCTGCCCCTCGTCCGCCCCTTGACAGGCCCAGGGCCTCGGCGTTTTATACTGAAACCATCGGACGTCGGAAGAGGACCTCACGGGGGGGCACCCCGGGGGATTGTGCACAGGAGGTGAAGATGGCGAGGAAAGCGAGGCTGTTCCTTGTCGCGGCGGCGGTGTTGGCGGCGGCGGGAGGGCTGTGGGGCCAGGCGGCGCCCCTTCCGGGACCCGCCTCCACCACCCGGGACGCCAAGGGCGTCTGGTTCATCGAGGCCTCCTCCATCAAGGACGCCTTCGACGCCATGGGCTACGCCGTGGCCACCGACCGCATGTGGCAGGTGGAGATCTACTACCGCTCGGCCACGGGCCGCCTCTCGGAGATCCTGGGGGAGAGCCAGCTCGAGACCGACATGTTCATGCGCACCATCGGGTACACCAAGCGGGAGTACCGGAAGGGCTTCCAGAAGCTCAGCCGGGACGCCCAGGACGCCATCGACGGCTACGTGGCGGGGTTCAACCGGCGCGTGGACGAGGTCCGGGCCAACCCCGCCCTCCTGCCCTTCGAGTACCAGGCCCTTTCCGCCCAGCTTCACACGCAGATCCTTCCGGAGAAGTGGACCCGCTACGACGTCATGGCGTGGCTGGTGCTCCTCCAGCGGGAGTTCGACCCCGAGGCCCTGAAGATGGGCCAACTCGAAAACGCCGTCATCGCCCAGACCCTCCAGGACATGTACGGCCAGGCCGGCCTCGCCATGTTCGCCGACATGCGCTGGCTCAACGACCCCCAGGCCCTCACCTACATCCCCTCCTCCGGCCACGGCCCCGACGCCCCGCAGGAGAGGGACCGCCCGGCCGAGTTGAACCGCCTCTCCGAGAACCTTTTGGCCCTTCCCGACCTCTCCCGGCAGGCCGCCGAGCTGAAGGGCCTCCTCGAACGGGTGGAGGAGAACCTCGACCGCATCAACGCCCGGGTGAAGATGGGCTCCTACGCCTGGGTGGTCTCCGGATCCAAGACCGCCTCCGGCCACCCCATCCTCTACTCCGGCCCCCAGATGGGCTTCCCCGCCCCCTCCATCGTCTGCGAGGGCTCCATCAAGACCCCCACGCTGAACTACTCGGGCATGACCGTCCCCGGCATCCCCGGCCTCATCATCGCCAGGACCCCCCACCACGCCTGGTCCATGCAGGTGGGCCACGCCCACACCACCGACTACTACGTGGAGAGCGTCCTGGCCCCCAAGCTCCACCACGTGGAGACCATCAAGGTCTTCGGCCAGCCCGACGTCAAATTGAAGGTCTTCCGCACCTCCCACGGGCCCGTGGTGAACCCCATGCCCTACGACCGGACGAACCTCAACGACGCCACGGTGGCCTGGAAGAACGCCCACTGGGGCCATGAGTGGGAGGCCCTGGACGGCTTCCTCCAGCTGGCCCGGGCCACCTCCATGGACCAGTTCGGCCAGGGCATCGAGAAGATCTGCGTGAGCCAGCACTTCTGCTACGCCGACCGCGACGGGAACATCGCCTACTGGATGTCCGGCTGGGACCCGGTCCGCTCCCCCAACCAGGACCCCCGCATGCCCTCCCCCGGGGACTACCAGCACGAGTGGACGGGCGCCATGAAGCCCAGGGCCCACGCCCGCAACCCCGCCCAGGGGTACTTCGGCGGGTGGAACAACAAGGCCAGCGCCTCCTACGACAACGCCCCCCAGAACCTCTCCTACAGCTTCGGGCCCTTCCACGGCGCCCACGTGGTGGACGACTACCTGAGGACCCACGACCACCTCACCTTCGAGGAGGTGCGGGACCTGGCCCTCAACATCGCCACCACCGACTCCTTCGCCATCGGGCGCGGCGTCGTCTGGAGCCAGGTGGGGCCCTTCTTCACCGCCGCCGTGAACGCCTACCCGGCGCCCCACCGCCTGGCGGCCCTGGCCCTCATCAACGGCTGGGACGGCCACTTCGTCGCCGGTGGGCCCTCCCAGTGGGCCTCCGGCACCCTGAAGGCCGACGCTTGGGTCCTCACCGAGGAGTGGACCAAGGAGTTCATCCAGTTCGTCATGGCCAACGAGGTGGGCACCACCCTGGGGGCCCCCTCCATGCAGAACCTCAACGTCTGCCTCCACGCCCTCAAGGGCTCCTCCTCCGGGGTGGTGAACCTCTACGACTGGTTCAAGGACACGCAGCACGTGGGCCTTCCCGAAGACCCCCAGCAGCTCATCGTCCTGGCCCTGGACAGCGTCCTGAACCGCCTGGGCATGCCGCCCTGGAACCAGCCGAGGGGTGTCATCACCCACCGCCACGACCTCCTGGGGCCCCTCCACACCACCCCCTTCGCGAACCGCTCCACCTACGCCCACTGCATCGAGTACGGGCCGTCGGGCCCCGTCCGCCTGGAGACCATGTTCCCCCTGGGCGAGTCGGGCTTCATCGGCATGGGCCCCCAGGGCCAGCCGCTCTTCGACCCGAACTACTTCTCCATGGCCCCCGTCTACGACCCCTTCACGCCGCGAAGCTTCCCCCTGCCGCAGTAGGGTCGGCCCCTCGCACCGCGCGGCGCGCCCGGCGCCCCCCGGACCCTCTCCGGGGGGCGCTTCCTTTCCGGCCCCAGCCTTCATCTTCCTTCCGCCTTCGATTTCCCCCCGTTGAACAACCGACCCCTCCCCGGGGTATGGGGCTACAGGAGGCGGAGATGGCCGACTGGCTGCCGCGGGACTGGGAGGTGAAGGACGCGGAGGGGAAAGCCCAGCGGGCCCTGGCGGCCGTGCGGGCCCGCGAGGCGCGCCGGCGTAGAATCGCGCGGGCCGCGGGCGCCGCCGCGGCCTTCGCCGCCTGCGCGGTGATCCTCACCCCGCTCTTCCTCCCCGGCCTCCTGAAGCGGGGCCAAAGGGCCCCCGGCGGCCCCCTCCCCCTGCAGGCCTCCCGGGCGGGGGCCCCGCCCGCG
>JBBILR010000025.1:0-33584 GCA_037444825.1 Acidobacteriota bacterium
GCAGTTGGCGAAAAACCTTGAAAACCACGGGTGTCCCCGCCCTTCTCATCCCCCTCGGGGTTTGCCTTTGCGGGATTCCTTCGAAGGAGGCCGATGGCGGAGAGAGGGGGATTCGAACCCCCGGTGAGGTTTCCCCCACACACGCTTTCCAAGCGTGCTCCTTCGGCCACTCGGACATCTCTCCGCGGCCATCCCCCATTATGGCCGAAACGGGCGCCGCGGTCAACGGGGCCTTCCGGTCCCCCCTGTGGAGCTTATTCGCGGATCCGGCGCCCCTGGAAGAAGCGTTGGAGAAGCCGCCGTGACTCCTCTTCCCGCAGGCCGCCGGCGATGGGGAAGCGGTGGGGGTACCGGCCGTCCTTCCAGAGGGACCGGAGAAGGGAGACGCCGCCGAAGCGGGGCTCCTCGCACCCGTAGACCAGCCCACCGATGCGGGCGTGAACCATGGCCCCCAGGCACATGAGGCAGGGCTCCACGGTCACGTAGAGGACGGCGCGCCTCAGCTCGTTGGGGTGGCGTTGGGAGAGGGCCGCCCGCAGAACCGCCGTTTCGGCGTGCTCCAGCGGCGAGGTTCCCGCCGTTCCATTCCGCCCTTCCCACTCCCCTTCGCCGGGAAGGACCAGGACCGCCCCGACGGGGACCTCTCCGGCCCGAAGGGCCTCCTCCGCCAACTCCAGGGCGCGGTCCATCCAGCGGGCGGGATCCATGGGCGCCTCCCGGGCCCTACCTTACCATGGGGCGTCCCCTCCCCAGACCCGCTGGGGGAGGGGAGGCTGCCCACCCCAAGATGTGGTGGGGGCTTAACGGCTTCATTTGCCGATTCATAGCCCTTGACAGAGGGCGCGGGGCCGTGTAGAATACCCTGGCTTTTCCCCCAACCGGGGGGAAGTTTCCGCGCACAGGCGACGGAAGGAGGACGCGGTGCCGACCATCAACCAGCTCGTGCGGAAGGGGCGCAAGGCGGTCCAGTACAAGACCAAGAGCCCCGCCCTCCGCAGCAATCCACAGAAGAGGGGGGTGTGCACCCGCGTGTACACCACGACGCCCAAGAAGCCCAACTCGGCCTTGCGGAAGGTGGCGCGCGTGCGCCTCACCAGCGGGATGGAGGTGACCACCTACATCCCCGGCATCGGCCACAACCTTCAGGAGCACTCGGTGGTTCTCATCCGG
Source organism: Acidobacteriota bacterium (assembly GCA_037444825.1). Classification (GTDB taxonomy): domain Bacteria; phylum Acidobacteriota; class UBA4820; order UBA4820; family DSQY01; genus JBFLVU01. The sequence goes on from JBBILR010000025.1 coordinate 1,171, forward strand.
GGCGGCCGCGTGAAGGACCTCCCGGGCGTCCGTTACCACATCATCCGCGGAAAACTGGACACGACCGGCGTGGACGCCCGCCGTCAGGGCCGGTCCAAGTACGGAGCGAAGCGGCCGAAGTCCTGATCGAGAAAGTCGCCCGGGCCCCACAGGGGGGCCGTTGCTCTTTGAAAAGAGGGTAAGGAGCAGCAGGTCATGCCGAGGAAAGCCTTTGTCAGAAAGCGAGAGGTCGCGCCGGACTCCGTCTACGGATCGGTCCTGGTCAGCAAGTTCATCAACAAGATCATGGTCCAGGGCAAGAAATCCGTGGCCGAGTCCATTTTTTATGGGGCCATGGACATCCTCAAGGAGAAGACCGGCGAGGACCCCCTGAAGGTCTTCCAGAAGGCCCTCGAAAACGTGAAGCCCGTCCTCGAGGTGAAGTCCCGCCGGGTGGGAGGCGCCACCTACCAGGTCCCGGTGGAAGTCCGCCCCGAGCGCCGCCTCTCCCTCGCCGTCCGCTGGCTCATCGAGTTCTCCCGGGCCCGCGGGGAGAAGACCATGACGGAGTGCCTCGCCGGGGAGATCCTGGACGCCTACAACAACCGGGGCTCCTCCATCAAGAAGCGCGAGGACACCCACAAGATGGCGGAGGCCAACAAGGCCTTCGCCCACTACCGCTGGTAAGGACCAGCCCGAGCCCTGCCCATGGCGCGCACCGTCGACCTCTCACGCCAGCGAAACATCGGCATCATGGCCCACATCGATGCCGGGAAGACCACGACCACCGAGCGCGTGCTCTTCTACACGGGCGTGAACTACAAGATGGGAGAGGTCCACGAGGGCACCGCCACCATGGACTGGATGGTCCAGGAGCAGGAGCGGGGGATCACCATCACCTCCGCCGCCACCACCTGCTTCTGGCGGGACTGCCGCATCAACATCATCGACACCCCCGGCCACGTGGACTTCACCGCCGAGGTGGAGCGCTCCCTGAGGGTCCTGGACGGCGCCGTGGGGGTCTTCTGCGGCGTCGCCGGCGTGGAGCCCCAGTCGGAGACCGTCTGGCGCCAGGCCGACAAGTACAAGGTCCCCCGCATCGCCTTCGTCAACAAGATGGACCGCCAGGGGGCCGACTTCTTCCGCGCCGTCCAGATGATGGACGACCGCCTCCACGCCCGCCCCGTGGCCCTTCAGCTCCCCTGGGGGTCGGAGGACTCCTTCCAGGGGGTGGTGGACCTGGTGGAGATGAAGGCCGTCCGCTGGCTGGACGACACCCTGGGGGCCCAGTTCCAGGCGGAGGAGATCCCCGCCGCCCTTCGGGACCAGGCCGAGGCCTACCGGGAGAAGCTCGTGGAGATAGCCTGCGAGGAGGACGACCTCCTCCTCCAGAAGTACCTGGACGGCCACTCCCCGGAGCCTCAGGAACTGAAGGCGGCCCTCCGAAAGGGCACCATCGCCATGCACTTCACCCCGGTGCTCTGCGGGTCGGCCTTCAAGAACAAGGGCATCCAGCCCCTGCTGGACGCCGTGGTGGACTACCTGCCCTCCCCCCTCGACATCCCGCCGGTGAAGGGGGTGGACCCCGACAGCGGCGAGGCGCTGGAGCGCCGCCACAGCGACGACGACCCCTTCTGCGCGCTGGTCTTCAAGATCATGACCGACCCGTTCGTGGGCCAGCTGGCCTTCGTCCGCGTCTACTCGGGGACGCTTCAGGCCGGTTCCTACGTGTGGAACGTCTCCAAGAAGCGCCAGGAGCGGGTGGGGCGCCTGCTCAAGATGCACGCCAACAAGCGGGAGGAGATCGACGAGGTCCGGGCGGGGGACATCGCGGCCATCGTCGGGCTCAAGGACGTGGTCACCGGCGTCACCCTGGCCTCCAAGGAGCACCCCATCGTCCTGGAGTCCATGGACTTCCCCGAGCCGGTGATCTCCGTGGCCATCGAGCCCAAGACCAAGGCCGACCAGGAGAAGCTCTCCGGCGCCCTCCTGAAGCTCGCCAAGGAAGACCCCACCTTCAAGCTCCGCACGGACCCCGACACCGGCCAGACCCTCATCTCCGGCATGGGGGAGCTTCACCTGGAGATCATCGTGGACCGGCTCACCCGGGAGTTCGGCGTCCAGGCGGCGGTGGGGAAGCCGCAGGTGGCCTACCGCGAGACCATCACGCAGGCGGCGGAGGCGGAGGGGAAGTACATCAAGCAGACCGGCGGCCACGGCCAGTACGGCCACGTGAAGATCCGCCTGGAGCCCCTCCCGTCCGGCGACGGCTTCGTCTTCGAGAACGCGGTGACCCAGGGCGCCATCCCCAAGGAGTTCATCCCGGCGGTGGAGAAGGGGCTCTCGGAGGCCACCGAGACGGGGGTCCTGGCGGGATTCCCCGTCAAGAACGTGAAGGCCGTCCTCTACGACGGGTCCTACCACGAGGTGGACAGCTCGGAGATGGCCTTCAAGATCGCCGCGTCCCTGGCCTTCAAGGAGGCGGCGTCCAAGGCGGGTCCGGCGCTCCTGGAGCCGCTGATGAAGGTGGAGGTCACCGTTCCCGAGAACTACATGGGCGACGTCATCGGCGACCTCAACTCCCGGCGGGGCAAGATCCAGGCCATGGAGGCCCGGGGCAACCTCCAGGTCATCACGGCGCGGGTGCCCCTGGCGGAGATGTTCGGGTACGCCACGGCCTTGCGGTCCCTGACCCAGGGCCGGGGCAACTACGTCATGCAGTTCGAGCGGTACGAGTTCATGCCCAGGCAGATCGCGGAGGAGATCATCGCCCGCGTGCAGGGCCGTTAGCCAAGGAGGCGAAGGATGTCGAAGGAAAAGTTCCAGAGGACCAAGCCGCACGTCAACGTCGGAACCATCGGCCACGTGGACCACGGGAAGACCACCCTCACCGCGGCCATCACCAAGGTGCAGGCGGCGAAGGGCCTCGCCAAGTACGTTTCCTACGACGAGGTGGCCAAGGCGTCCGAATCCCAGGGGCGGCGCGACGCGACGAAGATCCTCACCATCGCCACGTCCCACGTGGAGTACGAGTCGGAAAAGCGCCACTACGCCCACGTGGACTGCCCCGGCCACGCGGACTACGTGAAGAATATGATCACCGGCGCGGCCCAGATGGACGGCGCCATCCTCGTGGTCTCCGCCGAGGACGGCCCCATGCCCCAGACCCGGGAGCACATCCTCCTGGCCCGCCAGGTGGGCGTCCCCTACATCGTCGTCTTCCTCAACAAGTGCGACAAGGTGGACGACCCGGAACTGCTGGACCTGGTGGAGCTCGAGGTCCGCGACCTCCTCAACCAGTACCAGTTCCCCGGTGACGACACGCCGGTGATCCGGGGCTCCGCCCTCAAGGCCGGCCTCGCCGACGATCCCAACAGCCCCGACGCCAAGTGCATCCAGGAGCTCCTGGACGCCTGCGACTCCTACATCCCCGAGCCGGTCCGCGACATCGACAAGCCCTTCCTCATGCCCATCGAGGACATCTTCTCCATCTCCGGCCGCGGCACCGTGGTCACCGGCCGCGTGGAGCGGGGCATCGTGAAGGTCGGGGACGAGATGGAGATCATCGGCTTCCGCCCCACCTTCAAGACGGTCATCACCGGCGTGGAAATGTTCCGCAAGCTTCTGGACCAGGGCCAGGCCGGCGACAACATCGGCCTCCTGCTCCGGGGCACGAAGAAGGAAGAGGTGGAGCGCGGCCAGGTGGTGGCCAAGCCCGGCTCCATCACCCCCCACACCCGCTTCAAGGCGGAGGTGTACGTCCTGACGAAGGAAGAGGGCGGCCGCCACACCCCCTTCTTCAAGGGCTACCGCCCGCAGTTCTACTTCCGCACGACGGACGTCACCGGCGACGTCACCCTCCCCGCCGACCGCGAGATGGTGATGCCGGGGGACAACGTCAGCATCGAGGTCAAGCTGATCTCGCCCATCGCCATGGAGAAGGGGCTCCGGTTCGCCATTCGTGAGGGAGGCCGCACCGTCGGCGCCGGCACCATCACGGAGGTCTTGGAGTAGCCTGCACATGTTGAACGAAAAGATCCGAATCCGCCTTTTGGCGTACGACCACTGCATTCTGGACCGTTCCACCAAGGAGATCGTGGAGACGGCCCGGAGGACCGGCGCGCGGGTGCGGGGCCCCATTCCCCTGCCCACGGACCGCTCCGTCTGGACCGTCAACCGCTCTCCCCACGTGGACAAGAAGTCCAGGGAGCAGTTCGAGATGCGGACCCACAAGCGGCTCCTGGACATCTACGATCCCACGCCGCAGACGGTGGACGCGCTCATGAAACTGAACCTGCCTCCGGGCGTGGACGTGGAGATCAAGGCCTTCAACAAGTGAGCCGCGCGTTCGGCGCGGCCCCGAAGGCCGCAAAAACAGGGCACGTCGCCGGCGGGCGACCTCTGCCCGAGGAGAGAACATGAAGATCGGCATTCTGGGACGCAAGGTCGGCATGACGCAGGTCTTCGACGAGACCCGCGCCGTGGTGCCCGTCACCGTCATCCAGGCGGGCCCCTGCGTCGTGCTGCAGAAGAAGACCCCGGACACCGACGGGTACCACGCCGTCCAGATCGGGCTCGTGGAGAAGGTGGGGCGCCGGGCGGTGACCAAGCCCATGGCGGGGCACCTCAAAAAGTACGGCGCCGCCTCCGTCCGGGCCGTCCGCGAGCTGAGGGGCGAGTTCCCCGACCTGAACCCCGGCAGCCCCCTCACGGTGGAGCAGTTTCAGGGCATCGAGGCCGTGAACGTGGTGGGGACCAGCAAGGGAAAGGGCTTCCAGGGCGTCGTCGTCCGGCACGGCTTCCGCGGCGGGCGGGACACCCACGGCTCCATGTTCCACCGGGCGCCGGGCTCCATCGGGGCCTCCTCCGACCCCTCCCGGGTCTTCAAGGGGACCCGCATGGCCGGACAGATGGGCAACGGCCGCGTCACCGTCAAGAACCTCCGGGTGGTGAAGGTGGACGCGGAGAAGGGCCTGCTCCTCGTCAAGGGGGCCGTGCCCGGACCCAAGGGCGGCCTCCTGGTCATCCAGGGCATCCGGTAAGGGGCGGACCATGAACATTCCAGTGATCAACGCGCAGCGAGAACCCCAGCGGGAAGTGGCCCTTCCCGACGAGATCTTCGGCGCCGAGTACCGGCGGGACCTCGTCTACGAGGCGGTGAAGGCCTTCATGGCCAGCCAGCGCCTCGGCACCCACTCCACCAAGCGCCGGGACGAGGTCTCCGGCTCCGGAAAGAAACTCTGGAAGCAGAAGCACACCGGCCGGGCCCGCATGGGCGAGATCCGTTCCCCCCTGTGGTACCACGGCGGCATCGTCTTCGGCCCCAAGCCGCGGGATTACGGCTACGCCGTCCCCAAGAAGGTGCGCCGGAGCGCCATGCGGGGCCTGCTTTCCGAGCGGGTGCGGCGCGGTCTGCTGGCCGTGGTGGAGGAGCTGGCGGTGGAGGAGCCCAAGACCAAGGCCTTCGCCCGAAAGTACGCCGCCCTCCTCGACCCCCACAAGACCGTCCTCTTCGTGGACGAGGAGGTGGCGGAACCGGTGCGCCTGGCCAGCCGGAACCTCCCCGGGGTGAAGGTGGCCCGGGCCGCCGACGTCAGCGTCTACGACCTGGCGCGGTACGAGATGACCGTCTTCACCGAGCGGGCGCTCCTCAGGCTCGCGGAGGTGCTCAAGCCATGAGAAACCCGTACACCGTCATCATCCGGCCCCTGCTCACGGAGAAGAACCTCATCGCCAAGGAACGGTCCCGCACCGTGGCCTTCCAGGTGGACCCCAAGGCCAACAAGATCGAGGTGGCCCACGCGGTGGAGAAGGTCTTCGCGACGCAGGTGGAGGACGTCCGCATCGTGAACGTCCGGGGCAAGAACAAGCGTGTGGGCCGCTCCGAGGGGAAGAAGCCCGACTGGAAGAAGGCCTACGTGAAGCTCGCCAAGGGCGCCAAGCCCATCGAGTACTTCGAAGGCGTGTAAGGGGAACCGACCATGGCCATCAAGACCTACAAGCCTTACACCGCCAGCCGGCGCTACATCACCACCCTGACCTCCGACGACCTCACCCCCAAGCCGCCGGAGAAGAGCCTGCTGGCGCCCAAGAAGCGCCTCTCCGCCCGCAACGCCCACGGACACGTCACCGTTCGCAGGCGCGGCGGCGGCCACAAGCGGCGGTACCGCATCGTGGACTTCAAGCGGGACAAGCGGGGGATCGAGGCGCGGGTGGCGGCCATCGAGTACGACCCCAACCGCACCTGCCGCATCGCCCTGCTCCACTACGCCGACGGCGAAAAGCGCTACATCCTGTGCCCCGACGGGCTCACCGTGGGACGCAAGGTCCTCGCCGGCGAGGAGGCGGAAGTGGTGGTGGGCAACGCCCTTCCCCTCCAGAAGATCCCCGTGGGCACCCTGGTCCACAACGTGGAGCTCCACGAGGGCGGGGGCGGCCAGATCGCCCGCTCCGCCGGCGCCGCCGCCCAGCTCATGGCCAAGGAAGGGCGGCTCGCCACCCTCCGCATGCCCTCCGGGGAGATGCGGTACGTGAGCGTCCGCTGTTACGCCACCGTGGGCCAGGTGGGCAACCTGGACCACCAGAACGTCACCCTGGGCAAGGCGGGCCGGTCCCGCTGGCTGGGCCGGCGGCCCAAGGTCCGGGGCACGGCCATGAACCCCGTGGACCACCCCCACGGCGGCGGCGAGGGGAAGAGCAAGGGCGGTCGCCATCCCGTGACCCCCTGGGGCGTTCCCACCAAGGGCTACAAGACCCGCCGGAACAAGCGGACGGCCCGCTTCATCCTGAAGAGGAGAAAGTAGCATGTCGCGCTCGCTGAAGAAGGGGCCCTTCGTGGACGGCCACCTCGAGAAAAAGATCGAGGCCATGAACGCCTCCGGCAAGAAGGCGGTGGTGAAGACCTGGAGCCGGCGGTCCATGATCGTCCCCTCCATGCTCAACCACACCATCGCCGTCCACAACGGGAAAAAGTTCATCCCCGTGTACGTCACCGAAAACATGATCGGCCACCGGCTCGGCGAGTTCGCCCCCACCCGCACCTTCCGGGGGCACTCGGGCGACCGGAAAAAGGCCGAGGTGAAGAAGTGAACGGGAGGGCCGGCATGATCGCCACCGCCAAGATCACGTACGTCAGCACCTCGGCCCAGAAGACCCGCCTGGTGGCGGACGCCATCCGGGGCCGCTCGGTGAACGAAGCCCTGGCCATCCTGCGCTTCACCAAGAAGCACGTGGCGAGGGATCTGGAAAAGCTCCTCAAGTCCGCCGTGGCCAACGCCGAGAACCGGCGGGACCGGCCGGTGGACGTGGACGACCTCGTGGTGAAAAGCATCCAGGTGGACGGTGCGTCGCTGAAGATGCGGAAGCGGACCCTGCCGGCCCCCATGGGGCGGGCCTACCGGGTCCAGCGCCGCCAGTGCCACATCACCATCGGGCTGGACGTGAAGGAGTGAGGAACGCGGGCCGGGCGCCGCGCCCCCGGGGGTGGGCGGCCGGCATTCTGAGTTGGAGGTGAGCATTGGGCCAGAAAGTGAATCCCGTGGGTTTCCGGGTGGGCTTCAACAAGGACTGGGAGTCGAGGTGGTTCTCCAAGAAGGACTACAAGACCCTCCTCCACGAGGACCTGGACCTTCGGCAGGAGCTCCTGAAGCGCCTCAAGCACGCGGGGGTTTCCCGGGTGGAAATGGAGCGGGCGGGCAAGAAGCTCACCATCACCATCGCCACCAGCCGCCCCGGCGTCATCATCGGCAAGAAGGGTGCCGAGGTGGACCGCCTGAAGGAGGAGATCCAAAAGCGTCTGGACCGCGAGGTCTACATCAAGATTGACGAGATCCACCGGCCCGAGATCGACGCCCGCCTGGTGGCCGAGTCCATCGCCCTCCAACTCACCAAACGGGTGGCCTTCCGCCGCGCCATGAAGCGCGCCATCGAGATGGCGACCAAGTTCGGCGCGCTGGGGATCCGAATCCGGGTGGCGGGGCGGCTCAACGGCGCCGAAATCGCCAGGTCCGAGTGGTACCTGGAGGGCCGCCTGCCGCTGCAGACGCTGCGGAGCGACATCGACTACGGGCTCGCCGAGGCCCACACCACGTACGGGGTCATCGGCGTCAAGGTTTGGATCTACAAGGGCCAGAAGGTGGGCAAGTAGGACACCGGGAGCGCGCGCCATGTTGATGCCGAAAAAGGTCAAGTACAGGAAACAGCAACGGGGGCGGCGGTCGGGAATCGCCACCCGGGGCTCTTCGGTCTCCTTCGGGGACTACGGCCTCATGGCCCTGGAGTCCGCCTGGATCACCAACCGGCAGATCGAGGCGGGCCGCGTGGCCATCAACCGCTACGTGAAGCGCGGCGGGAAGATGTGGATCCGCATCTTCCCCGACAAGCCGTACACCAAGAAGCCCTTGGAGACCCGCATGGGCAAGGGGAAGGGCAACCTGGAAGGGTGGGTGGCCGTGGTCAAGCCCGGGCGCATCCTCTTCGAGCTGGAGGGGGTGACGCTGGAGACGGCCCAGGAGGCCTTCCGCCTGGCGGCCCAGAAGCTCCCCATCAAGACCCGGTTCGTTTCCCGCAAGGACCAGGAGTTCGCGCCATGATGAAGCCCGAGGACCTCAAGCGCGCCCAGAAGATCCGGGACCTCTCGGTGGAGGAGCTTCGGCGGGAGGAGGGAGAGATCACCGAGCACCTCATGAAGCTCCGCTTCCAGCTGGCTTCCGGGCAGATCGAAAACCCCCAGCTCCTCCGCACCTACCGCCGGGGGCTGGCCCGGGTCAAGACCATCCTCTGCGAAAAGCAGCGGCCCTCCGGAGGGAACTGAGATGGACGCCACCCATACCCCCGCACCCCGCCGCCACCGCACCACCAAGGTGGGCGTGGTCGTCTCGGACAAGATGGACAAGACCGTCGTGGTGAAGGTCGAGCGGAAGATCTTCCACAAGACCTACCAGAAGGTCGTGAACCGCACCAGCAAGTTCAAGGCCCACGACGAACAGAACCAGTGCGGCGTCGGCGACCGGGTCCTTCTCGTGGAGACCCGGCCCCTGAGCCGCCACAAGCACTGGGCCGTGAAGAAGATCCTCGAGAAGGCCCGCTGAGGTCCTGAGGACAGGAGCACGCCATGATCCAGATGGGAACCATCCTCGAGGTGGCCGACAACTCCGGGGCGAAGAAGCTCTCCTGCATCCGCATGAAGGGCGGGTCCACCACCGGCCGCTACGCGGGGCTCGGCGACGTGATCACCTGCTCGGTGAAGGAGGCGGCCCCCCAGAGCGCCATCAAGAAGGGCAAGGTGGTGAAGGCCGTCATCGTCCGGTGCGTCAAGGAGACGCGGCGGAGGGACGGCTCCTACATCCGTTTCGACAACAACGCGGCGGTGCTGGTGGACGACAAGGGCGAGCCCGTCGGCACCCGCGTCTTCGGACCCGTGGCCCGGGAGCTCAGGGAGAAGCGCTTCATGAAGATCGTCTCCCTGGCGCCGGAAGTGATCTGATTGGGGGCGAACGTGGCCAACCGCATCAAGAAGAACGACCAGGTGGTGGTCCTCGCCGGCAAGGAGAAGGGGAAGCGCGGCCGCGTGCTCTCCGTCCTGCCGGACAAGGGCCGGGCCGTGGTGGAGAACGTGAACTTCGTCAAGCGCCACACGCGGGCCAACCCCCAGCGCAACATCAAAGGCGGCATCCTGGAGAAGGAGGCCTCCCTGCCGCTGGGGCGGTTGATGCTGGTGTGCAAGGAGTGCCAGCAGCCGGTCCGCCCCGCCTTCCGCGAGGTGGAGGGCCGGAAGGCTCGGGTGTGCCGCAAGTGCAACGCCGTTCTGGACTGAGGATACCGAGATGAGCGCGAGCAAGAACGACGAGACCCAGGAGAAGAAGGAAAAGAAGGCCAAGGCGGCGCCCAAGGCCAAAGGGGAGTCGGCGGAGCCCAAGGCCCCCAAGGCCGCCAAAGGCCCCAAGGCCCCCAAGGCGGAGGAGGCCCCGGAGGCCCCCCGCGGCCCGCGGGAAAAGCCCCGCCTGCTCAAGCTCTACGAGGAGCAGATCCTCCCCAAGCTCCGGGAGGAGTTCCGGTACTCCTCGGTCATGGCCGTTCCCCGCCTGACCAAGATCACGGTGAACATCGGCGTGGGGGAGGCCAAGAACGACATCAAGCTCCTGGACGAAGCCTCCGCCACGCTGACGGCGCTGGCGGGCCAGAAGGCCGCCGTCCGCCGGGCGAAGAAGTCGGTCTCCAACTTCAAGCTCCGCCAGGGCCAGCCCATCGGGGCCATGGTGACCCTGCGGGGCCACCGGATGTACGAGTTCCTGGACCGGCTGATCACCCTGGCCATCCCCCGGATGCGCGATTTCCGCGGGGTGCCGGACCGCTCCTTCGACGGCCACGGCAACTACACCCTGGGGATCAAGGACCAGCTGATCTTTCCGGAAGTGGACTACAACAAGATCACCCGTGCCATGGGCATGAACGTGACCATCGGCACGACGGCCAAGACGGACCCCGAGGCGAAGGCACTCCTCATGCACTTCGGGATGCCGTTCCGCAGGTAGGGAGGACGGAGAGCATGGCCAGTATCCGCGCGTTCGCCAAGATGGTCAAAAAGCCCAAGTTCGCGGTCCGCTACCGGAACCGCTGCAAGCGGTGCGGCCGCCCCCGCGGCTACTACCGGAAGTTCGGCCTGTGCCGCTGCTGCCTGCGCCAGCTCGCCCTCCAGGGCCAGCTCCCGGGCGTGGTCAAGGCGTCGTGGTGAGGTGACGAGATGAGCATGACCGATCCCATCGCCGACCTCCTCACCCGCATCCGCAACGGCCTCAAGGCCCGGAAGCCCTTCGTGGAGATCCCCTCCTCCCGGCTCAAGGTGGAGGTGGCCAAGATCCTCAAGGAAGAGGGCTACATCCTCAACTTCAAGGTGACGGAGGACGGGAAGCAGGGCGTCCTCCGCCTGGACCTCAAGTACACCGCCGAGGGGAGGCCCGCCATCGAGGGCCTCCGCCGGGAATCGAGCCCCGGCCGCCGCGTCTACGTCTCCAAGGACGAAATCCGACCGGTCCTCGGCGGGCTCGGCGTCGGCATCCTCACCACCTCCCGGGGCGTCCTCACGGACAAGCAGGCCCGTCGGGAGGGCGTCGGCGGCGAACTGCTGTGCACCGTGTGGTAGGAGGAAAGCATGTCGCGCGTCGGTAAGCAGCCCATCCCCCTGCCCGGCACCGTGAAGGTCGCCGTGGAGGAAGGCTTGGTGAAGGTGACGGGCCCCAAGGGGAGCCTGGCCACCGCGCTCCCGCCGGGGATCTCCTGCGCCGTGGAAGAGGGCCGCCTCGTGGTCCGGCGGGCAGACGACGCCCAGCAGACCCGGGCCTTCCACGGCCTGGTCCGCGCCCTTCTGGCCAACTCGGTGAAGGGCGTCACCGAAGGCTTCAAGAAGGAGCTGGACATCGTGGGCGTCGGGTACAAGGCCTCGGTGGAAGGGAACAAGGCGGTCTTCAACCTCGGCCACTCCCACCCCATCGAGCTCCCCATTCCCGAGGGCATCCAGATCACCGTGGAGAAGTCCACCCACGTGGTGGTGACCGGCTACGACCGGCAGAAGGTGGGCCAGATCGCCGCCCAGATCCGTTCCTTCCGCAAGCCCGAGCCCTACAAGGGCAAGGGGGTCCACTACTCGGACGAGACCATCATCCGCAAGGCCGGCAAGGCGGCGAAGTAAGCCGGACGGGGAAAGACGAAAATGGGAAAACTCCAGCATCTCGACCGGAAACAGAAGCGCCAGCGGAGGCGCATCCGCATCCTCAAGAAGATCGCGGGGACGGCGGAACGCCCGCGCCTGGTGGTCTACAAGAGCCGGAAGTACATCTACGTGCAGGCGGTGGACGACACCACCGGCTCCACCCTGGCCTGTGCCTCCTCCCTGGAGCCGGGGGTGCGCCAGGGGCTCACCACCTCCGGCAAGCACGTGGCCGTGGCGGAGAAGATCGGCCTCCTCGTCTCCGAGCGCCTGCTCCAGAAGGGCGTCCGGGCGGTGGTCTTCGACCGGGGCGGCTACATCTACCACGGCCGGGTGAAGGCCGTGGCCGAAGGCGCCCGCAAGGGCGGCCTCCAGTTCTAGGAGCGGGACCATGGAAGAACGGCCGCAGATGGAACAGGAATTCAAGGAGCAGGTGGTCTCCATCCGCCGCGTCACCAAGGTGGTGAAGGGCGGCAAGAACTTCTCCTTCTCCGCCCTGGTGGTGGTGGGGGACGGCGCGGGCCGGGTGGGCTGCGGACTCGGCAAGGCCCGCGAGGTCCCGCTCGCCATCTCCAAGGGGGTGGAGCAGGCCAAGCGCAACCTGGTTCGGATCCCTCTCAGCGGCAACACCATTCCCCACTACGTGGAGGGCAAGTTCGGCGCGGGCCACGTGGTGCTCCGGCCGGCCTCCAAGGGGACGGGCGTCATCGCCGGGGGGGCCGTGCGGGCCGTCATGGAGGCCGCCGGGGTGCAGGACATCCTCACCAAGTGCGTGGGGACCAACAACCCCCAGAACGTGGTGAAAGCCACCCTGGAGGGGCTGAAGAGCCTCCAGAGCCCCGAGAAGGTGGCCAAGAAGCGGGGCAAGACCCTCGAAGAGCTGGCGGGGTGAGCCATGACGGCGAAAAAGGCGGAACGCAAGGAAAAAGAACTCCAGGTGACGCTCGTGCGGCGTCCCTCGACGGAAAAGCTCCGTAAGGTCGTCTGGAGCATGGGGCTCCGGCGCCTCCACCGCACCCGGCGTTACCCCGACCGGCCGGAGATCCGCGGCATGATCTTCGCCGTGAAGCACCTGGTCCAGGTCACCGAAGAGTAAGGGGGCGAGCATGTTTCTCTCCGAGCTGAAACCGGCCAAGGGCGCCGTGAAGAAGCCCAAGCGGATCGGCCGCGGCCCCGGCTCCGGCCACGGGAAAACCGCCGGGAAGGGCCACAAGGGGCAGAAGTCCCGCTCCGGCTTCCACCAGAACCCCGGCTTCGAGGGCGGGCAGATGCCCCTCATGCGGCGGGTGCCCAAGCGGGGCTTCCACAACCGCTTCCGCGAGGAGTACCAGGTGGTGAACGTCGGCAAATTGGCGGTCTTCGAGGGGGGCAGCGAGGTGAACCCCAAGGTCCTGAAGAAGGCCGGCCTCATCCGCTCCGAATCCGCCAAGGTGAAGGTCCTGGGCGTGGGCGCCCTGGACCGGGCCATCACGGTGGTGGCCGACGCCTTCTCGGAGAAGGCCCGCAAGGCCATCGAGGAGGCCGGCGGCCGGGTGGAGGTGAGGAAGCCGTGATCGAAGCCTTCCAGAACCTCTTCCGAATCCCCGACCTCCGCAAGAGGATCCTCTTCACCTTCGGCCTCCTGGCGGTCTACCGCGTGGGCTCGCAGATCCCGACGCCGGGCATCGACGCCCTGGCCCTGCAGGAGTTCTTCCAGCAGTTCGCCAGCGCGGGGGTTCTGGGCTTCGTGAACCTCTTCTCTGGAGGCGCCCTGGAGCGGTGCACCATCTTCGCCCTGGGGATCATGCCCTACATCACGGCGTCCATCATCATGCAGCTGTTGGGCGTGGTGTGGCCGTACATCCAGAAGCTCCAGAAGGAAGGCGGCGCCGAGGGGCGGAAGAAGATCATCCAGTACTCCCGGTACCTCACCATCCTGATCTGCGTGGTCCAGGGCCTGGGCATCTCTTTCTGGGTGAAGAACCTGGTGAGCCCCGTCACCGGCCAGCGGGTGGTGGAGAACCCCTCCCTCGGCTACCACGTCCTCACCGTGGTCATCCTCACCGCCGGCGCCACCTTCATCATGTGGCTGGGCGAGCAGATCACCGCCCGGGGCATCGGGAACGGCATCTCCCTCATGATCTACTCCGGCATCGTGGTGGGCCTGGTGCCGGCGGCGGTGAAGACCTTCCGCCAGGTGGTGGACGGCAACCTCTCGGTCTTCGTGGTGGCCCTGCTCCTCGCCTTCATGGTGGGGGTGGTGGCCTTCATCGTGTACTTCGAGCGGGCCCAGCGGAAGATCCCCATCCAGTACGCCAAGCGGATGGTGGGCCGGAAGATGGTGGGCGGCCAGGCGGTGTATTTCCCGCTGAAGCTCAACCCCGGCGGCGTCATGCCCATCATCTTCGCCGTCTCCCTGCTGGCCGTCCCCCAGACCATCCTGAACCTGCCGGCCCTCACCCAGTACGAGCCGGTGCGGGTCCTGGCCTCCTACCTCTCCTACGGGAACCTGACCTACCTGCTCCTGTACGCCGCCCTCATCGTCCTCTTCACCTTCTTCTACGTCAGCATCGTCTTCAACCCCGAGGATCTGGCGGACAACCTAAAGAAGTACGGCGGCTTCATCCCCGGCATCCGGCCCGGCAAGAGCACCAGCGACTACCTCTACCGCTCCCTCAACCGGCTCCTCTTCGCGGGCTCCATCTACCTCATCCTGGTGGCCCTCCTGCCGGTGATCCTCATCTCGGGCCTGCCGCTCCAGCACCTGTGGTGGATCGGGCCCTCCCTGGAGAACCTCTTCAAGGCCATCCACCTCGACTGGATCCTCCGGGGCTTCAACCTGAACTTCTACTTCGGCGGCACCTCCCTGCTCATCGTGGTGGGGGTCGCCATGGACACCCTCCAGCAGGTGGAATCGCAGCTCGTGATGCGGCACTACGAAGGCTTTTCGCGCCGTACGCGCATTCGGGGGAGGAAGTGATGCACCACCAGAAGAACCTCGTGCTGCTGGGGCCGCCCGGAGCGGGGAAGGGGACGCAGGCCAAGGAGCTGGCCGCCCGCCTGGGCCTTCCGCACATCTCCACCGGCGACATGCTGAGGGAGGCGGTCCGGGAGGGAACGGAGCTGGGGAAGAAGGCCAAGGCCGTCATGGACCGGGGCGAACTGGTCTCCGACGAGCTCCTCACCGGCATCGTGAAGGAGCGCCTCGCCAAGGCCGACTGCGAGAAGGGCTTCATCCTCGACGGCTACCCCCGGAACCTCTCCCAGGCCTCCATCCTGGAAGGGATTCTGAGGGAGCTCGGCAAGGACCCGGTGAAGGCCCTGGAGCTGGACGTGGCCGACGACGTCATCGTGACACGCCTGTCGAGCCGCCGCTCCTGCCCGGGCTGCGGCGCGGTCTACAACCTCGTCTTTTCCCCCCCCAAGAAGGAGGGGGTGTGCGATACATGCGGGACGGCGTTGATCCTGAGGGACGACGACAAGGAATCGGTGATCCGCGAGCGGCTGCGCGTGTATCACGAGAAGACCGCCCCCCTTTCCGCCCACTACGCGAAGGAGGGGAGCCTGAAGTCGGTCCCCGGGGACCTTCCGCCGGCCCAGGTGCTGGAAGCGCTGGAGAAGGCCATCGGATGATCCACCTGAAGACGGCCGAAGAAATCGAAATCCTGGACGAGGCCAACCGCATCGTCCTCTCGGTCCTGGACCGGCTCGAGAAGGAGCTGGCTCCCGGCGTGGCGCTCCAGCACTTGGACGCCCTCGCGGAGGAGCTGTGCCGCAAGAGCGGGGCCCAGCCGGCCTTCAAGGGGTACAACGGGTACCCCGCCTCCGTCTGCATCTCCGTCAACGACGAGGTGGTGCACGGCATCCCGGGCCGGCGGCGTCTCCAGGCGGGAGACCTGGTTTCGATGGACTTCGGCGTCGTCTACCGGGGCTACTACGGCGACGCCGCCCGGACCTGCGTCGTGGGGGCCTCCGACCCCGAGGGGGAGAGGCTTCTGAGGGTGACGCGGGAGAGCCTTCTCCGGGGCATCGGCGAGGCGGTGGAGGGAAACCGGGTCTCGGACGTCTCCCACGCCGTCCAGCGCCACGTGGAGGAGAACGGCTTCAGCGTGGTCCGGGACTACGTCGGCCACGGCGTCGGGCGGTCCCTCCACGAGGAGCCCCAGGTGCCCAACTTCGGCGATCCGGGCCGGGGGCCCCGGCTCCAGGCCGGCATGGTGCTCGCCATCGAGCCCATGGTCAACGAGGGGGGGCCGGAGGTCCGGGTGGACGCGGACGGCTGGACCGTCCGCACCGCCGACGGGAAGCGTTCCGCCCACTTCGAGTACAGCGTGGCGGTGACGGAGGCGGGTCCGAGGATTTTGGGGGTATCGGGGGAATGAGCAAGGACGACGTCATCCAGATGAAGGCCGTGGTGAAGGAGGCCCTTCCCAACGCCATGTTCCGCGTGGAGCTGGAGAGCGGCCACCGCGTGCTCGCCCACATTTCCGGCAAGATGCGCAAGCACTTCATCCGGATCCTTCCGGGAGACCAGATCCTCGTGGAGCTCTCCCCCTATGACCTGAACCGGGGCCGGATCGTGTACCGGTTCAAGAGCTAGCGGAGCGGAACGATGAAAGTGAGACCGTCGGTGAAGAAAATCTGTCCCAAGTGCAAGATCATCAAGCGCAAGGGCGTGATCCGGGTCATCTGCGACAACCCGAAGCACAAGCAGAGGCAAGGCTAAGGAGGCAGGCCGTGGCACGTATTGCGGGCGTAGATCTGCCGCTGAACAAGCGGGTCGAGGTGGCCCTGACGTACATTTACGGGATCGGCCTTTCGCGGTCCCAGTCCATCCTGGAGAAGGCCGGCGTCGGGCGGGACGTCCGGGTGAAGGACCTCACCGAGGACGAGGTGTCCCGCATCCGCAAGGTCATCCAGGACGAGGGCAACGTGGAGGGCGACCTCCGCAAGCGCCTTCAGATGGACATCCGCCGGCTCATCGACATCGGCTGCTACCGGGGCATCCGTCACCGGACGGGCCTTCCGGTGCGGGGCCAGCGGACCCACACCAACGCGCGGACGCACAAGGGCCCCAGGCGGGCCATCCCGGGCAAGAAGAAGGCCACGAAGAAGTAAGCCTTCACAAGGAGCGCGAGAATGGCGAAGGCAAAGGCTGGCAAGAAGACGCCCCGCCGGGAGAAGAAAAACATTCCCATGGGCGTGGTGCACATCAACGCGACGTTCAACAACACCCTGGTGAACGTCACCGACCTGGAAGGGAACACCGTGGTCTGGTCCAGCTCCGGCGCGTCGGGCTTCAAGGGGACCCGCAAGGGAACCCCCTTCGCCGCCCAGGTGGCCGCCCGGGCCGCCGCCGAGAAGGCCATGGAACACGGCATGCGCGAGGTGGACGTGGAAGTCTGCGGCCCCGGCGCCGGCCGCGAATCGGCCATCCGGGCCGTCCAGGGATCGGGTCTCAAGATCCGCTCCATCCGCGACGTGACCCCCATTCCCCACAATGGGTGCCGGCCTCCCAAGCGCCGGCGCGTGTAAGCGAGGAGGTTCGCCTTGGCTCGGTATCATGCTGCCGTCTGCCGTCTGTGCCGGAGGGAAGGGGTGAAGCTCTTCCTGAAGGGCGACCGCTGCTTCAAAGAAAAGTGCGCCGTGGAAAAGCGCAACACCCCGCCGGGCCAGCACGCCCGGCGCCGCGGAAAGGTCAAGGGCTACGGCCTCCAGCTCCGCGAGAAGCAGAAGGTGAAGCGGATCTACGGCGTGCTGGAACGCCAGTTCCGCAACACCTTCCACGAGGCCGACCGCCTCAGGGGGGTCACCGGCGAGAACCTGCTGGCCCTCCTGGAGAAGCGCCTGGACAACGTGGTCTTCCGCCTGGGCTTCGCCTCCTCCCGGAAGCAGGCCCGGCAGTGGGTCAGCCACGGCCACATCCGGGTCAACGGGCGCCGCGTCACCGTCGCCAACTTCCGGGTGAAGGCGGGGGACGAGGTGACCCTCTCCCCCGCCCTCGCCAAGAACGTCTTCCTCCAGGCCGCGGTGGAATCCTCCTCCGGCCGGGGGGTGCCGGAATGGCTCCGGTTGGACGCCGAAAACCTCAAGGGCTCGGTGGTTCGGGAACCGCAGCGGACCGACGTCACCTACCCCATCGAAGAGCAGCTCATCGTCGAGCTCTATTCGAAGTAAGGCCAAGGGAGCGCCGTGCCCATGAAACCCTTTCAGATGCCCAGCCTCATCGAGTGCAACATCGAGACCCTCACGGACCGCTACGGCGAGTTCGTGGCCCAACCCCTGGAACGCGGATGGGGGATCACCCTCGGCAACGCCCTGCGGCGGATCCTGCTCTCCTCCATCGAGGGAGCCGCCATTTCCGCCGTCCGGATCGGGGGGGTCCTGCACGAGTTCACCTCCATCCCCGGCGTCCTGGAGGACGTGACGGACATCGTCCTCAACTTGAAAGCCATCCAGTTCATCCAGCACGCCGACGAGGAAAAGATTCTCCGCCTCTCCGTCCAGGGTCCGGCGGAGGTGCGGGCGCGGGACATCCAGCACGACGGGACCATCCGCATCCTCAACCCCGACGCCCCCATCGCCACCCTGAACGAAGAGGGCGCGCTGGAGATGGAACTCATCCTGAAACGGGGCCGCGGGTACGTGCCGGCGGAGGCCAACAAGGTGGACGACCCGCAATGGATCGCCGTGGACTCCATCCACTCCCCCGTCCGGAAGGTGAACTACGAGGTCACCGAGACCCGGGTGGGAGAGGCCACCGACTACGAAAAGCTCAAGCTGGAGGTTTGGACCAACGGCGCGGTGACCCCCCAGCAGGCCGTGGCCACCGCCGCCACCCTCCTATCTTCCCACCTGGACCTCTTCCGGGCGCTCACGGGGCCGGACGCCGCCGTCATCCCCCAGGGGAGCCGCCCCGCCGCCAACCCGGCGCTGGAGGCCCTCCTGGCCAAAGCCCTGGATGAGACGGAACTGAACCCCCGCATCGCCAAGATGCTCCAGAGCCACGACATCACCACCCTGAGAGACCTGGTCCGGCGGACGGAAAAGGACCTCTCCGGGATCAAGAACTTCGGTCAAAAGGCCCTCAAGGAAGTCAACGACTTCCTCGAGACCATGGACCTGACCCTCGGCATGAACGTGTGAGGCCGCCATGCGCCATCGAATGGACCACCGAAAACTCGGCCGCACCACGGAGCACCGCGTCGCCCTGCTCAGGAACCAGACGGTGAGCCTCATCCGGCACGACCGGATCAAGACCACCCTGGCCAAGGCGAAGGAACTCCGCCGCTTCGTGGAAAAGCTCATCACCCTGGCCAAAAAGGACACGCTCCACGCCCGGCGCCTCTGCGCCCAGGACGTCCACGACCCCGAGGCCCTGAAAAAGCTCTTCTCCGTTCTCGGCCCCCTCTACGCCCAGCGCCCCGGCGGCTACACCCGGGTTCTCAAGCTGGGGGTCCGGCGGGGGGACGGGGCGGAGGAGGCCATCGTCGAGCTGGTGGGGAGGGAACCCAAGTTCGAGGCCAAGGCTCCCAAGGGGAAGAAGGCCCCCAAGAAGGAGGAGGCCAAGCCCGCCGAGGCGCCCGAGGCCGGCAAGGGGGAAACCTCCTAGCCGTCGGGGGGCGCCATGGCCACCCTCTTCCGGTCCGAGGATCCGGAGGTCCCCCTGGCGGAGCGGGCCCGGCCCCGGCGCTGGGAAGACCTGGTGGGGCTGGAGGAGGTGGCCGGACCCGAAACCCCCTTCGGCCGCCAGGTGCTGGACGACGCCTTGGCCAGCGCCATCCTCTGGGGTCCCCCCGGTAGCGGCAAGACCACGCTGGCCCGGCTCATCGCATCCCATACGGAGAGGCCCTTCGTGGGCCTCTCCGCCGTTTTGTCCACGCTGAAGGAGGTTCGGGAGGTGATGGAGCGGGCACGGGCGGCCTGGCGGGCGGAGGGCCGCCCCACCATCCTCTTCATGGACGAGATCCACCGCTTCAACAAGGCCCAGCAGGACGCCTTTCTGCCCTACCTGGAGGAGGGGTCGGTGGTTCTCCTGGGGACCACCACGGAGAACCCCTCCTTCCACCTCACCCCGGCCCTCCTTTCCCGCTGCCGCGTCGTCGTTCTGCCGGGGCTTCAGGAGGCCCACGTCCGCGCCATCTTGGAGCGGGCGGCGGCGGAAGACCCCGTTCTGGCCTCCACCCACAAGGTTCTCCCCGCCGCCGTGGTGGAGGAGCTGGCCCGGCTCTCCGCCGGCGACGCCCGCTTCGGGCTCAACGCCCTGGAGGCCGTGGCCCTCCGCTACCCGGAGGGGAGACCCCTCACCCCCGAAGCGGTCCGGGGCTGGCTCTCCAGCGGCCGGGTGGTCTACGACTGGGGCGGGGAGGAGCACTACAACCTCATCAGCGCCTACCACAAGTCCATCCGGAACAGCGACCCCCAGGCGGCGCTTTACTGGCTCCTCCGCATGCTGGAAGGGGGGGAGGACCCCCTCTACGTGGCCCGGCGGCTGGTCCGGGCCGCTTCGGAGGACGTGGGCAACGCCGATCCCCAGGCCCTTCGCCGCGCGCTGGACGCCAAGGAGGCGGTGGAGTTTCTCGGGATGCCCGAGGGGGCGCTGGCGCTGGTCCAGGCCACCCTCTACCTTTGCGCCGCCCCCAAGTCCAACCGGGCGTACCTCGCCGAGAAGGCCGTCCAGAAGGACCTCCGGGCCGGCCACCGCTACCCCGTTCCTTTCGCCCTGCGCAACGCGCCGACGAAACTCATGGGCGAAGCCGGGTACGGAGAGGGGTACGAGTACGCTCACGACCTCCCCGAGGGAGTGGCGGACCTGGAGTGCCTGCCGCCTCCGCTGCGCGGGCGTCGCTACTACGAGCCATCGAACCACGGTTTCGAGGCCCGGATCGCCGAGTGGCTGGACCACTGGAAGGCCCGGCGGGAGGAGGCCCGTGATAGAAAGCGAAGGAAGAACCCGTGAGCCGAAACCGCCCCGCGCTTCTTGTCCTGCTGGCCGCCGCAACCCTGCTCTTCGTCTTGCCCGCGCGCGCGGCCCGGGTGGCCGTGGCCCCCTTCACCCCCGAAGGGGAGTGCCCCGCCTCCTCCACCTGGATCGGGCCGGGCCTGGCCTTCATCCTCAACGAATCCCTCGCCAGGGCGCAGGTGCCCTATGTGCCTCTGGGGCACCTCCGGGAGGTCTTCGACCAGGAGGGGCTGGTGGCGGAGCCCCGCTTCGCCAAGCTCTCCCTCGTTTCCCTCGCCCGGCAGCTCGGAGCCGGCATCCTGGTCACGGGCCGCTACCGCCTGGACGGGGACGACCTCCGCGTCTCCATGGAGGCTCTGGACCTTCGGGGCGACCTGCGGCGTCTGGGGCGCTGGGAGGCCCGGGAACCGGTCTCCGCCCTGCTGGCCCTCTCGGAGGACCTCGGGAGGGACCTCTTCGCCGTCCTGGATACGCCCTGGCCCGACCTGCCCCGGGTCGCCCCCGCCGCCTTCGAAAGCTACGTGCGGGGGCGCATCGCCTCCGACACCACCGTGGCGGAGGTTTACCTCCGGAAAGCCGTGGAGCTGGAGCCCTCCTACGACGAGGCTTCCTGCTATCTCGCCCTCCTGTTGAGGAACACCGGCCGCCTCAGCGAGGCTCGCTCCATTCTGGAAGGGCTTTCAAAGAAGTCCTTTTCCCGGAGCGCGGCGGCTCTCGCGGCCCTGGCCGGCCTGCGCCTGGAGGAGGGACGCATCGGGGAGGCCTGGAACCTGTACGTGCGTTCCCTGAAGGCGGGCGAGACCCCCGAGGCCCACCTGGGGCTGGCCCGCCTCTACCTCCGCCAGAAGAAGAACGCCGAGGCCCTTCGGGAGCTGCGGATGGCCGAGACCTTCGGGGTTTACCAGGAGGAGATCGAGCTCCTGCGGTCCCAAGCCCAGCCCCCCGCGGCCGCCTCCAGGCCCCCAACGGAGGCGGCACCCCCGTCGCCCTAAGACCATGCGCGTCGCCCTCGTCACCTTCGGCTGCAAACTGAACCAGTACGACTCCGCCCGGGTGGAGGGGCGCCTCGCCGCCTCCGGGGCCCGCCTGGCCTCCCCCGAGGAGGCGGACCTCGTTCTCGTGAACACCTGCACCGTCACCCACCGCGCCGACCGGGACGCGCGCCACGCGATCCACGCGGTCAAGCGGAGCAACCCGCGGGCCCGGGTGGCGGTCCTCGGGTGCGGGGCCCGCCGCTCCGACCATCCCTTCGCGTCCCTTCCCGGGGTGGAGGCGGTCCTCTCCACGGAGGCGGAGCTGGAGGCCTTCCTGCGGGGGCTTTCCCTGGAGGTCTGCGGAGAGGCCCCCCTCCCCCTCTTCTCCCGGCGCACCCGCGGCCTCCTCAAGGTGCAGGAGGGCTGCTCCTTCGCCTGCACCTACTGCATCGTGCCCGAAGTCCGCGGCCCCTCGCGCTCCGTCCCGCCCGACCGGGCGGAGGAGGAGCTGAGAGGGCTGCTGGCGGCCGGTCACCGGGAGGTGGTCCTCACCGGCGTCAACACCGGGGAATGGGGGAAGGACCTGGGGATCGGCGGAGGTCTGGCGGCCCTCCTCCAGCGGCTCCTCGACGTGGGGGGCGACTTCCGCCTGCGGCTCAACTCCGTGGAGCCGCGCGCGGTCACCCCGGGCCTGGTGGCGCTGCTGAGGACGGATCGCCGCCTCTGCCGCCACCTCCAGATCCCCCTCCAGAGCGGCTCGGACGCCGTGCTGCGGGCCATGAGGCGCAACTACCGCGCCGCCTTCTACCGCGACCTGGTGGAACGCCTCGCCGCGGAGGTTCCGGGGATCGGCCTGGGGGCGGACGTCCTGGTGGGGTTCCCCACGGAGAGGGCCGGGGATTTCGAGGCCACGCTGCACCTCGTGGAGGAAAGCCCCCTCGCCTTCGTCCACGCCTTCTCCTACTCCCCCCGCCCGGGCACCCCCGCCGCGGCGCTCCCTCCCCTCCCCCAGGGGGAGGTGGCGGCGCGGGTCCGGGCCCTTCGGGAGCTAGCCCGGGAGAAGACCCGGCGCTTCGCCGCCTTATTCCGGGGGGTTCCCCTCCGGGCCCTCACCTTGGAGCCGCGGGGGGCCCAGGGGCGGGCCCTCACCGACAACTTCCTCGACCTCACGCTGGATGCGCCCTGGGAAGCCAACCGATGGGTGACGGCGACCGTGCGGGAGGTCTCCCTCCGCGCTCTTCGGGCCGACGCCGAGGAGGCCGAAGGAGCTCAGCCTTCGGCGGGGGTGGCCGGTTCCCCTTCCGCTTCCTCCCACCCCTCGGCGTAGCCCTCCCGGAGGGCGCCGAGGGCCGCGGGGAGAAGGCAGCGCCCGGCGAGAAGGGAGATCTTCCGCAAGGACCGCTCCAGGCGCGCGAGGTTCCGCCTTCGCCAAAACGGTGGGGGGAGCCCGCGGTGGAGCCGGGAATGGCGGAAGTCGATGAAGAGAACCCGCCCGTCGGGCAAGAGAAGAAGGTTCCCGGCGTTCAGGTCCCCGTGGACGAGGCCCGCCCGATGGAGGGCCGCCACGGCGCGCCCGCAACGGCGGAGGAGGTCTGGAGCCGGACCCTCCCGGGAGACGACCTCCGCCAGAGAGCGTACGCCGGCAATCTCCTCGGAAAGAGTGAAAACGGCCAGGAGAAGTCCCCGCCGGACGAAGGCCCTCGCGGCCGGCGGCGCGGCCAGCCCCGCCTCCGCCGCCCTCCGCGCCGCCTCCCATTCGGAGCGGAAGGGGCCCCGCCGCAGGTAGAGGTCCGGGAGAAGCCGCCCCGCCAGGCCCCCGCGGCTCTCGCGCTTGACGAGAAAGCTCCTTCCGTCGCGGCGGAGGCGGCGGGTGGTCCCCCGTCCCCCGGGGACCGGTTCGGCCTCGGCGTACAGAACCTCCGGCTCCTGAAGGGTTCCCGCCTTGAGCACCGCCTCCCATTCGGGGGCCACGGTCCAGACGCCCGGCATGGGGCCAGGATACCCGCTCCCACGCGCCATGGCCACACGCGCGCCCAGGGTGGCCGGGAAACCGCTTTCCCGATGCCCTCACGCCCCTGGGCCCGCAGGGAAGAGCTGCACCCGGCGCGGTGGCCGCGGTGCATCGTACAATGAAAGGGGAGGTCCGCCATGCCCAGGTTTCTCGTCGTCGGGGGAATGGCCGCGGGGATGAGCGCCGCCAGCAAGGTCCGGCGGCTGGATCCCCGGTGGGAGGTGACGGTGCTGGAGGCGGGGCCCGACCCCTCTTACGGCGCCTGCGGGATTCCCTACGTCGTGGGCGGGGCCACGCCGGACTTCGAAGAGCTGTACGCCCTGGACGCCGCCGAGGTGGCCCGCCGGGGCATCGAGGTCCGGTTGCGCCACAGGGTTCTTTCCCTCCTCGAGGGGCGGAAGCGCGTGGTGGTGGAGGAGACCGCCTCGGGGCGCAAGACGGAGGAGGCCTACGACGCGCTCCTCCTCGCCACGGGCAGCCGGGCGGTCCTCCCGGAGATCCGGGGGCTCGAAGGGGAGAACCTCTTCACCGTCCACGACCTCGGGGACGGCCGGCGTCTGGCCCGTTTCCTCGAGGAGGAGCGGCCGCGTTCGGCGGTCATCTGGGGGACGGGCTACATCGGGGTGGAGATGGCCGAAAACCTGGCGGCCCGGGGGCTCGCCGTGACCCTCCTGAACCGCTCCGAGCGAATGCTGAGGACCCTGGCCCCTCCCCTCAAGGAGCGCCTCCTCGCCGAGCTGGAGGAGCGCGGGGTCTGTGTCCGCCTGGGGGCGGAGGTCCGGGAGGTCCTTCGGGCGGGGGGCCGCGTGACGGCCCTGGCGACGGGGCAGGGGGAGCTCCGGGCGGACCTCTTCCTGGTGGCCACCGGCGTCCGTCCGGCCACCGACTTCCTGGAAGGCTCCCCCGTTCCCCGGGACGGGAGGGGCGCCATCCTGGTGGACGAGTTCTGCGCCACGGGGGTCCACGGGATCTGGGCCGCCGGGGATTGCTGCGCCGTCCGGCACCTCCTCACGGGACGCCCGGTCTACCTTCCCCTCGGCACCACCGCCAACAAAATGGGCCGGGTGGCGGGAAGCAACGTGGCGGGGGAGCGGGCCCGCTTCCCGGGGGTGGTGGGGACGGCCGTCACCCGGGCCTTCTCGCTGGAGATCGGCCTCACGGGGCTTTCTCCCGAGGAAGCGAGGGAGGCTGGATTCGATCCGGTCTCCGCCCACGCGGTGGCGGGGAGCCGGGCGGGGTATTACCCGGGGGGCGGGCCGGTGACGGTCTTCCTGACGGCGGACCGGAGGAGCGGGCGTCTGCTCGGAGGCCAGGTGGCGGGGCCCGAGGGAACCAAAGGCCGCATCGACACGCTGGCGGCGGCCCTCACCGCGGGCATGCGCCTCGAAGACTTCGCCGCCCTGGACCTCGCCTACGCCCCGCCCTTCGCCCCGGTGTGGGATCCCCTCCTGGTGGCGGCGGGGGTCCTTCAAAAGGAAATGGGCCGGTGACGGTTCAGGGCCTCGGGAACCCGAGGTCCAGGATGCCTCCCAGGAGGATCCCCAGGGCGATGTAGCCGTTGACGGTGAAGAAGGCGGCGTTCAGCCGGGAGAGGTCTCCGGGCCGCACCAGGAGGTGCTCCCAGAGGAGGGCCCCCGCCACGAGGGCCACCACTCCGAAAAAGACGGGGCCGGCCCCGGCGGAGAGGCCGGCCGCCGCCAGAAAGGCCACCGTGAGACCGTGGGAGGCGGCGGAAAGCCACAAGGCGGGGACCACCCCGAAGCGGGCGGGGAAGCTGTGCAGCCCCCGGGAGCGGTCGAAGTCCACGTCCTGCAGGGCGTAGAGAAGGTCGAACCCGGCGATCCAGAAGGTCATGGCGCCGCAGAGCCACCACGCCGGCGCGCTGCCTTCCAGGGTGGCGGTGACGGCGATCCAGGCGCCGGGGGCCGAGATCCCGTCGGCGAAGCCCAGGATGAAGTGGCAGAAAACGGTGAAGCGCTTGGTCAGGGAGTACCCCAGGAGAACCGCCAGGGCCACGGGGGAAAGGACCAGGCACAACGAGTTCAGCTGCCAGGCGGAGACCTCCAGGAGGAGGATGGACCCCAGGAGGAAGAGAACGGCGAAGGCGGGGGAGACCTCGCCGGTGACGAGGGGCCATCCCTGGGTGCGGGGGTTTTCGGCGTCGAAGCGCCGGTCCGCCAGCCGGTTGAAGGTCATGGCCGCCGAGCGCGCCCCCACCATGGCCCCCAGGATCCAGAGGAAAACCCGCCACCCCGGCCACCCCCCCGCCGCCCAGAGCATGGCCAGAAGGGCGAAGGGCAGGGCGAAGACGGTGTGCTGGAACTTGATCATCTCCAGCACGGCGCCGAACTTTCGGAGGATGGCCTTCACCGGAGGCTGTCCTCCCCCCACCGCGGAGCCAGCGTGGCGCGCAGGCCCAGGTGGTCCAGAAGGCGCTGGCAGAAGGCGTCCATGAGGTCCTCGATGGAGGCCGGGCTCCCGTAGAAGGCGGGGATGAAGGGGGCCACGAGGACGCCGGACTCGGCGAGGGTGGTGAGGTTCCGCAGGTGAATGGGGGAGAGGGGCGTTTCCCGGGGCACCACGATCAGGGGCCGCCTCTCCTTCAAGGCCACCTCGGCGGCCCGGTGGAGAAGGTTCCGACCGGCGCCCGAGGCCACCGCCCCCACCGTGGCCATGCTGGCGGGGATGATCACCGTGGCGTCCACGGGGAAGGAGCCGGAGGCGAGGGGAGCGTCCAGGCGGCGCTCGTCGTGGAGGATCAGCCGACTTCTGTGCGGGATGGCTTCCAGGGCCTGGGAGAGGTCCATCCCCTCCTCCCGCCGTAAAACCAGCCGGAAGCCGTCGGAGGGGATGAAGTGGACGGCGCCGACGCCGGGGTGGTCCAGCAGGTGGCGGAGAAACCGGAGGGCCAAACGGGCCCCGCTGGCCCCCGAGGCGCCCACCACGAGGGTCTTTCGCGAGGCGGACGTCGGTTTCTTCGCCGGCCGGGGCTTGGCTGCGGCCATGGTTCCCTCCGCGGCCGATTGTACCGCAGGAAGGGGAGCGGCCGGGACGACGTTGGAAGAAGAGAGGGGGTCCACCGACCCTCGATGAGGAGGTGCCATGATCCAGACCGGAGAAGCGCTGCCCGCCCTCTCCCTTCCGGACCAGGACGGAAGGGAGCGGACCTTCGCGAGCCTGACGGGGCCCCAAGGCCTCGTCCTCTACTTCTACCCCAAGGACGACACCCCGGGGTGCACCCTGGAAGCGCAGGACTTCCAGCGCCTCCTGCCCCGCTTTCGCGAGGCGGGCTACGAGGTGGCGGGGGTTTCCCGCGACGGGGCCGCCTCCCACTGCCGGTTCCGGGAGAAACACGGCCTGGCCTTTCCGCTCCTCACCGACGTCGACGCCTCCTTCTCCTCCGCCGTCGGAGCCTTCGGAGAGAAGGTCCTCTACGGGAAAAAGAGCGTGGGCATGATCCGCTCGACCTTGGTGGTGGGCCGGGACGGGACGGTTCGAAAGGCGTACCCCAAGGTTTCGGCGAAGGGGCACGCCGAGGCGGTCTTGCGTTTCGTGGAGGGGGCCGCCTCCTGACCCCCCGTCCCGGCGGTGCCCCTCCAAGCCGCGCGCAAGGCCAAGTTGACGGGGGTGGGACGCCTTCCTACAATGGCGGCCAAGGAGGATCCGCCGTGGGAGAGGGCAAAGAGGCCGAGGGCCAGAACCCCCTGAACCTGGACCCGGAAGACGTGTTCGTGGTGGCCGGGAAGTTCGCCGAGCAGGGGCGGTACGAGGAGGCCGTGGCCCTCTTCGAGCGGGGGGTGAAACTCTTTCCCCAGAGCCTGGCCATGAAGATCGGCCTGGGCAAGATGCGCAACCTCCTCAAGGAGCGGGACGAGCAGGAGCGGGGCCGCCTGCTGGAGAAGTTCAAGGACGAGCGCCTCCGCGAGGACCACCTGGCGGCCCAGTTCGCCGCCATCGGGGAAATCTTCGAGCGGAAGGGCCAGCCGGCCAAGGCGCAGGAGTGCTACCGCATCGCCCTCCGCCACAACCCCGCCCACGAACAGGCCCTTCTCGCCCTGGCCAAGCTCCGCTACCGGAACAACGATTTCTCGGGAAGCATCAGCGAACTCAGGGCGCTTCTGGCCGTCAACCCCTTTCACGCCGAGGCCCACGCCCTCCTGGGCCGGGCCTTTTTCTACCTGAAGAACTACAAGGCCTCCCTGGCCAGCCTCACCGACGCCATGATCCTGGAGAGCGCCGCCGGGAGGCCGCCGGCCCCGGAACTCCAGGAGAAGTTCAAGTACATTTTGGACAAGCTGGGGGTCCAGAACCGTTCCGCCCGGAGCGAGCTGGTCAAGAAGCGCCTCCAGCTCTTCAACCAGTGCGTCGCCCGGCTGGACCTGGAGAAGGAGACCCTTCTGGGGCGGGGGGCGGTGCGGGGCATCCACGACCTGGCCAAGGCGCCCCCCCCGGACGAGGGACGCCAGGACCTCCTCCAGCTGGCCCTGCGGCTGCGGGCCTTCGAGATCTTCGCCTCCCTCGCCGATGAGAACCTCTTCGTCGTGGCCAAGGTCACCCAGGAGCTCCCCGTTCGGAAAGGGGACGTCGTCTTCGACGAAGACGACGAGGGGGACGACCTTTACTTCGTGGAGAAGGGGGAGGTCCGGCTGGTGAAGCAGACCCCCTTCGGCGAACAGGCGCTGGCCCTGGCCCGGAAGGGGGAGTTCTTCGGGGAGATGAACTTCATCGATCCCGCCCACCGCAGCGCCGACGCCGTGGCCAACACCGACGGGGTCCTCTTCCGGCTCCGCCGGAGCGACCTGGAGCCCTTCTTCGAGCTGAAAAAGGACGTGGCGGTGCACTTCTACTGGCACTTCTGGCGCTCCCTCTCCCAGCGGACGCGGGAGGCCAACAACCTCCTCAAGACCTTCTTCGAGGAGGGTGGGAGCGCCCCCAAGGCCCACCTCTCGCCCGAAGAGCAGAGCCGCTCCAAGGCCATCTCCATCGAGCTGGACCGGAAGATCAAGCTCCTGCAGGAGCAGGGCCTCTCCGCCAAGGAGCTCCGCCTGTTGGCCGCCTTCTCCACCGAGGAGCTCTACAACCAGGACGAGCTGATCTTCCGGGAGGGAAGCCGGGGGGACAAGCTCTACATCATCCTCGACGGGAAGGTGCGGATCACCAAGAACATCCCCGGCGTGGGGGAGGAGGCGCTGGCCATTCTGGGCAAGGGCGACTTCTTCGGCGAGATGGCCCTGGTGGACAACGAGCCGAGGTCCGCCGACGCCCGGGCCCACGTCAACGGCACCACCGTCCTCACCATCTCCCGGGCGGTCCTCAACGAGATCCTCTCCGTGGACGTGGAGTCGGCCCACCAGTTCCTCATCATCCTCTGCCGCATCCTCACCCAGCGCCTCAGGGAGATCAACCTGAAGATCATCCAGTGGCGGTTCATGGCGGGGGGGTTCTGAGCCGCCGGGGTTCTTCGGGAAAGACGGAGAGGGGACCATGAAGCTTTACTGGGCCCGGGAGGTCCGGGAGGCGGACCGAATCGCCATCGAGGACGCGGGAATCCCCTCCCTGACCCTCATGGAGAACGCCGCCCGGGCGGTGACGGAGGCCCTCTTCGCGGAGGCGGCTCCCCGCCTGGAGGGCCGGGTCGTCGTGCTGTGCTACAAGGGGAACAACGGGGGGGACGGAATGGCCGTGGCCCGCCTCCTGAGGGAGCGCGGGGTGGCGGCGGAGGTCCTCCTGGCCTGCCCGCCGGAGGCCCTCTCCGGAGACGCCGCCGTGCAGTTTTCCCGCCTGGCCCCCGCCCACGTCCCCTTCGCCGTCCTCGAGGGGGAGGCGGGCCTCCAGCGGCTCCGCGGTACCCTCGAGGGCGCCGCCCTGGCGGTGGACGCTTTGCTGGGAACGGGGTTTTCCGGGGCGCTGGGGGGCTACCTGGCCTCCTGCGTGGAGGTCCTGAACCGGTGGGGGGGGTACGTGGCCGCCGTGGACGTCCCCTCGGGGCTCTCCGGGGATGCCTTCGTCCCCGGCGGGACGGCGGTGAAGGCCCGCCTCACCCTCACCCTGGCCCTGCCCAAGCCCTGCCTCTTCACGCCGGAGGGGGCGGCCTTCGCCGGACAAGTGCGGGTCTTGCCCATCGGCATTCCGGAAGAGGTGACCGCCCGGGTGGCCGCGGCGGGAGAGGCCCTGGAAGCCGGATGGGCCCGTCCCTTCTTCCTCCCCCGGCGGCCGGAGGCCCACAAGGGGGACACGGGGAAGATCCTCCTGGTGGCCGGCAGTCGGGGCAAGAGCGGCGCCGCCGTCCTGGCCGCGCGGGGAGCCCTGCGGGCGGGAGCCGGTCTCGTGACGGTGGCCGTCCCCGCCTCCATCCAGCCGGCGGTGGCCGCTTCCCTTCCCGAGGCCATGACCCTCCCCCTTCCCGAGACGGCGGCCGGAACCCTCAGCATGGACGCCCTCACCCCCCTGTTCGCCTTCGCGGAGGGCGTCCAGGCCGCGGGCTTGGGCCCGGGGCTGGGGACGGAGGCGGAGACCGCCGCCCTCGCCCACGCCCTCTACGAGGCCATGGTTGGCCCGTTGGTAGTGGACGCCGACGGCCTCAACGCCTTCGCCGGCCTCTCCCCCCGCCTGGCCCTCCACCGGGGCCCGCGCCTGCTCACCCCCCACCCGGGGGAGATGGCCCGGCTCCTGGGGATGGAAACCTCCGAGGTCCTGCGGCGGCGGTACGCGATCGTCCCCGAAAAGGCCCGGGAGTGGGGGGCGGCGGTGCTCCTCAAGGGCTACCGGACGCTGGTGGCGGGGCCTTCGGGGGAGTGGGCCCTCAACCTTTCGGGCGGGCCGCACATGGCGGGTCCCGGCTTCGGAGACGTCCTCACGGGCGTGGCGGCGGCGGTCCTCGCCCGCTCCACGGACCCCTTCGAAGGGGGGTGCCTGGCCGCCTACTGGCACGGCGCCGCCGCCGACCGGGCCTTCGAGAACCTCGGCGGATACGGCCTGTTGGCCTCCGAGTGCGCCGACGCCTTGCCCTCCGTGGAGGGCGCTCTCCGCGGGAGCCTTCCGCAGGGAGACGGGACGGCGCCGTGAGGGAGAGCCTTCTCCTCCCCAGCCTCCGGGCCACCCGCGCTCTGGCCCGCCGCCTTTCGCGGTCGCTTCTGGGGCGGGACCTCATCCTGCTGTCGGGGGAGCTGGGGGCGGGAAAGACCACCTTCACCCGATACCTGGCCGAGGCCCTCTCCATCGACCCCGACTGGGTTTCGAGCCCCTCCTTCACGCTGGTCCAGAGCTACCCCGGGCCGGAAGGGCGGCCGGGCCTCGTCCACGCGGACCTCTACCGGCTGGAGGGGGAGGGAGAGCTTGCGGCCTTGGGCCTCGAAGACATCCTGAGCGGGGGCGACACCGTGGTGGTGGAGTGGCCCCGACTCGGAGAGCCGCTTTTTCTCCGGTCGGGGCGGCCCCTCTGGCGCCTGGGGTTCTTCGGGAGCGGCCGGGAGCGCCGGGTGGAGGTGGAGGGCCCCCGGCCCCTCAGCCCAGCGAGGCCCCGACCAGCCGCCCCACGCCGTTCGTCACCGCCGCCACGCCCCCGCCGATGAGGAGCATCCGCAGGGCCCCGCGGAGGGGGCGGCGTCCGGAGAAGAAGGCCAGCAACGCTCCCACGGCCAGGAGGGCCAGCCCGCTCAGCACGGAGGAAAGGAGGAGCCCCGGACCGCCCGCCAAGAAAAAGAAGGGAAAGAGGGGCACCATCGCCCCCGCCACGAAGGCGGCGAAGCTCGAGCCGGCCGCGCCCCAGGGCGAACCCAGGTCGGCGGGGTCCAGCCCCAGCTCCTCCCGCGCCAGGGTGTCCAGGGCCGACTCCGGGTTCTGGACGATGGCCCGTCCCAGCCTCTCCGCCTCCTCCCGGGGAAGACCCTTGGCGCGGTAGATGAGGGCCAGCTCCCGGGCCTCCTCCTCGGGGGAGGCCTCCAGTTCCTTCTTTTCTTTCTCGATTTCGTGTTCGTACAGCTCGCGTTGGGAGCGGACCGAGACGTACTCGCCGGCGGCCATGGAGAAGGCCCCCGCCAGCATTCCCGCCATCCCCGTCAGGAGGAGGACCGAACGCTCCGGCTCCGCCCCGGCCACGCCCATGATCAGCGAAAAGTTGGACACGAGGCCGTCGTTCATGCCGAAGACGGCCGCCCGAAGCGTCCCCCCCCGGGACCCCCGGTGCCACTTCTCCTCCCGGGCGATGGCGGGGGGGCCCCCTTCCCCCATGGCCTGAAAGACCCGGGCGTGGACCTTCTCCTCCCGGTCCATCCCCAGGGCCTTGGCGTCGGTCTGTTCGGCGTAGGCCCCGTCGGCCCCCTTTTCGGTGGCCTCGAGGATCGGCAGAACCTCGGCGGTACCCAGCCGCCTCGCCAGAAAGACGAGAAACCGCTCCTTGAGGCCCGGACGCACCGGGTCGAGGTCCACCCCGGCCTTCTCGAGCTTCTCCCGCCACGTCCCCGCGTGGCGCCTCTCGATGGCCGCCAAATCCCGAAAGACCTCCGCCCGCTCCGGATCCCTTTCCGCCCCGGCCAGCGATTCGTACAGCGCCGCCGCCCGCTCCTCGTCGGCGAGGTTCTTTTTCCACCGCGCGATTTCTTCCGGCGGAGCGGGCCGCTTTCCGTCTGCAAGGCCCATGAGGGTCGCCTCCTCTCCCAGGATACCCGATCCTCCCCTATACTGAAGAGAGCCGGAGTGGCGGAACGGGCAGACGCTGGGGACTTAAAATCCCCTGGCCGCATGGCCGTGTGGGTTCGAGCCCCACCTCCGGCACCACCGAAGGGCACCCAGGGAGGTGGGGCGAGA
>JBBILR010000026.1:0-5937 GCA_037444825.1 Acidobacteriota bacterium
GGGAGGTGTCTGGTCGTCATAATCGTCTTCTGCTGGAGGTTTTTCTTCCTTGTGATTACGGGGCTAGGGGCTTCCGTGACGCCCCCGAGTCGTAATCCTCTTCTGATCGAGGCGGTTTTTCCTTCAAGGAGATTGCTCTTTGCCGTCACCTGATGGCCCTCCGCGTCGTAATCCTCTTCTGATCGAGGCGGTTTTTCCTTCCCCCCGTCGCCTGGGTGTCGTGGGCATGCGGCCTCCGGGGCCCCTTTTTGCGAAAGGGGGTGGGGGGACCTCAAGAACATTCCGACAACGACCCTTCATGAGGGCAACTCCCAGCAACAAAAGGGGATCCCAATTTGCGAACCCATGGGAACCCCGGGTTTTCAAAGAGCGGCTAGAAGACCTCGTCGTCTCCCATTGTAACCCAGGACCGGCCCGTTCCAATCACCTCCAGGTTGCGGGCGCAGTTCTTGCATAAAATATAGACCCGAACGCTGTCTTCGGCGGGGTCGATCTCCTCCCTCGCCGACCTGAGGATTCGGGCGTAGGCCGCTTCCCCCGCCTCCCCCTCGAAGACGCTCTTCTGAACCCGCTCGAGGTCGTTTTTCAGCCGCTTGGCCAGGCGCGCTCTGCGCCGGTCGTTGACGATGTCGTAGGAGACCACGAGGTACACGGGCCGCCCTCACCGGGAAAGAAAGGGTTCGTACACGGTGGACTCCCCCTTCACCAGGCGGCACAGGCGGAAGACCTGGCGCCGCAAGATCTCTTTGAAGGAACAGACCTCGCCCGAAGGCCCGTCCAGGACCTCTTCCCGCAGGCGCGCGAAGAACTCCGCGAGATACACCTTCCGGCCTCTGGGCCCCAGGAAGACCCCCGCGTTCTCGGCGCCGTCCTCCGCCATCACGTCCTTTTGAAAGGCAAAGGAGGGGGGGCCGAAATCGTCGGGGACGAGCTGTCGCCGGTTGAGAAGACGGAGGGTGACGGCGTCCACGATGGGGGCCCGAAATTCCTCCATGAGGTCCAGGGCCAGGGAGGGCCGGCCGTACTCGGGGGAATGCAACATCCCCAGGTGAGGGTCCAGCCCGGCGGCGGCGACCTGGCTTTCGGCCAAGGTGGCGAGGAGGGTGTACCCGAAGGAGAGGCAGGCGTTGACGGGGTCCTTGGGAGGGCGGCGGTTCCTCTTCTCGAAGGCGAAGAGGGGATTTCTCAACACCCGGCCGTAGGCCGCGAAGTAGGCCGCGGAAGCCGCCCCCTCGATGCCCATGAGGACTTCCCGGTCCGGCGCCTCCAGCGCGTCCTCGGCGGCCAGACGGAGACGGGCCAGCACTTCCGCCAGGGCGCCGTCCATTTGAGGGTTCCGCCTCAACAACAGGTGCCGCTGGTTCCGTATCTTGCCGGCGACGATGGCGCGTGCCACCGGCAGGGCGAAGCTCTCGTCGGTCATCCTCCGGTACTGGGCCGCCCTCAGCTCGACGTGGCTGGAGAGAGGCCCCTGAAGCCGGCCCCGGTACCGCCCGTCCTGGGTGAGGAAGACGACCTCCACACCCTGCCGAAGGAGAGCCATCAGGGAACCGTGGGAAACCTCCGTGGGGCCGAAGAGAAAGATCTGTTCGATTTCGTGGAGGCGGAAGCCTTCGACCACCCTCCCCGCCCTTCGAAGCGTCAGGAGCCCTCCCTCCATGTGGAGTTGACCACCGGGCTCGGTGATGGCGATCATCCGGCTCAAGGGGCCGCCTCCCTGGCGCGCCAGCGCAAGACCGCGACGCCATCCTTCTCTTCCAGGAGCATCGTTCCTTCGGGGAGCTCCCAGAGGGGCTCGCTGCGGGCGCGCAAAGCCGCCACGAGCGCCGCCTCCACTTCCGTCCGCTCCCTTCGAAGCTCCTCGAGGCGGGTCCCCAGCAGGAGCCAGCGGCGGATTTCGTCTTCGGGGGGACGCGCCGGATCGGGAAGGGGCTCCGGAGCCGGTTGGAGCCCTCGCAGGTGCAAAAGGGGCGTGGGGTAGTGGTCGACGGCATCGGGAAAGGCGCACGCGCAGGCCACCCGGCTGGTCACGTGCGGGATGCGGGAGCGGATGCGGGCGCAGGAGGCGGGGTTGCCGCGGAGCGGGGACACCAGCTGGGCACTCCTGGGCACCGACGGGCAAAGCGCCAGGAGATAGTTGAGGGCGGCCACCCCCCCCGGGACGTGGCCGAAGGTGTGAGTCAGCACCACCACTTCCTCGTAGGCCAAATTTCTCTCTTCCATGGCCTTTTCCTTCAGTCTCCTCAGAACGGGGCATCCCGCCAGCAGCTTCCGGAAGGGCAAGGACCGCTCGAAATCCACGTCGGTCCAGGAGGGCGCGGGGGGCAGGACAACCGGGGGGCGGTTCTCCTCCGATCTTTCCGCTTCGGGGGGGGGCGGGACCAGCTCCAACGGTTTCGGGAGCCGATGGCGGTCCAGGAGGGCGAGGATGGTGTCGCGCCCCAGACGAGGGGTCGTGAGGAGCGCTTGCAGGGGGCGGTCCAGGGGCGCAAAATCGGCCGACAGAAACGCGGAGCGGCGGCCGGTTCTCCGGTGGATTCCCAACGGGAGCTTGATGAGGTTGCCCAGTCCCTGGGCGCCGGGCCTCACGGCCTTGGGGAACCATTCGGCGGAGACGCCGGGGGCGAGGAGAGGCCCGATCTCGCTCAGGACGATGCGGCCCAGGGCATGGAGGGTGACCGCCGGCTCGGGCGCCGCGGGAAAGAACCAGAGGTGGTGCCCTTTGTAGCCCGAATCTTCGAGAAGGAAGGGCATGCCCAGGGAGCGCATCCTCTCGGCGACGGCCCGGGT
The DNA here is from genome assembly GCA_037444825.1 of Acidobacteriota bacterium. Lineage (GTDB taxonomy): Bacteria > Acidobacteriota > UBA4820 > UBA4820 > DSQY01 > JBFLVU01. The sequence continues at coordinate 2,791 of JBBILR010000026.1, forward strand.
GGTTTCCTGAAGCAGGGATCGCAGGCGGTCCCCCCCTTGGGGCTCCCGCCGGGCCTCCTCCAGCGCCGCCCTGGTCAGGTCCAGGTCCAGGGCGCAGAAAAGGCAGGTGCCGTCCAGCCGAATGGGGTAAACCCCCACGGTGATATCCCCGAGAAAGTGCTGGCGCAGAACCTTCGGGGTGAGCGGTTCCCGGACGGGCGCGTACCCGCTGCGGCCGTCCCGAGGGTTGAACCATTGCCGGGCGTACACGTCCTCGCGGCCGCCGAAACAAGAGAGGAACCGAACCAGGTCCGCATCGGTGGGGAGAATGGGCTCCCCCCCCTCCAGCGGCTCGAAGGCGGGCTCCTTCGCCCGGCGCGGTCCGGGCAGGGGAATTCCCTTCCCGGCGCACCTCTTCCGGAGATCCTCGGCCCTTTCCTCCTCGCCCCCCCGTTCGTAGAGGGCGAGGAGCCTCAGGGCCAACGGGCGCGGGTCGGCGGCCACCTCCATCAGGGCCTCCAGGCAGTGCGCCGCCCGCTCCCACCGGCCGTTCTCTTCGTGGAGGCTGGCCAGGGCCTCCAGGGCGGCGGGCTGGCCCGGCTCGTCGCGTAGGGCCAGGCCGTATTCCCGTTCGGCCAGGGAGAAGAGCCCCAGGCGCTCGCAGAGCCTGGCGGCATCCAGGTGGCCCCCGCGAAGCTGGACCCGGCCTCCGCAGTAAGCCTCCAGGGCCTCCCGGGCCTCCTCTTTCCGGCCTTCCGACAGCAATTTCTGGATGTCAGCCCAGTTCGGAGCCATTCTCCTCCCCGGAAAGGACCCGGATCTCCCCCCGCCGCCAGGGGTCTGCGGCCTGCTCGGCGGGGGGGCGCCGGTCCACCAGGACAAGGTGGCGGCAACGGGCCCCCAGGTGTTCCGCTTCTTGGGTCCACTGTTGCAAGAGCCATCCCAGATAGGCCGTTCCGCCAGTCCAGTTCACCGTGACCTCGTAAGAAGCCGCCAAGGCGGCGCGGATTGCTTGCTCCTTCGGGAACCCTTCGCCCACAGACCCCTTCAGGGGCCCGAAAGGGTCCCCGAGGACTCCAACGACGCACTCCCCCTGCCACCCGCTTCTGGCAAGAATCTCCTCCAACAGAGGCTCCGCCTGGGGGCTGGTCAACACCGCGAGTCTGTCGGGCCTCTCCTTCTCCTCCGTCAACAGGGTGAAGAGCGGGCCAGGGGAAAGGCCGAGGGGTGTCAGCAGGAGACGGCCGGCTCCCAGGCGGGGCAACTCCGCCCCCTCCTGAAGCAGGTGCGCGCATTTCTTGACGAAGCCCTCGATCCTCTCCCGGTACCCCTGCGGCTCGTCGCAGGTTTCCGAATTGTAGCCTCCGTGCGCAAAATGATTCCGAAGCCTGGACACGGAATCCCAGCAAATGCGGGGATCGGGACGGTCAAGCCCCTCCTGGCTGCGTTTGGAGAGGGCGTTGAGGAAGCGCTCCGCTTTCACGCGAGCGTCTCGATCGAGCCACAGGGCCTCCCTTCTTTGCTTCCACAACACCCAGTTGACGAACCACTCGCGGAGGATGCGCAGGCAACGGGCCACGTTCCCCTGCTGGAGATAAAAATCGACCAGATGAAGCTGGCGCCGGAGCTCTGGCTCGTCCAGAACGATTTGCGTCTTGTCCTTCGCCGAGGGAGAGGCGGCCATCTTGCTCAAGGTGGGAGAGAGACTCCGAAGCACCAGCGAAAGGGGGTGGCCGCAGGCAAGGTAGGGGCTGTCTTGCTCCAACAAGCGGCGGGCCTGAAGGCCCGTCTCCAGCGCAAGGCCCGCGTGGTAGGCCGCGGCCAGCTTCTTCGCGGAACTCTCCCACCGGTTCACCCGGTCTCGCGCCTCGGTGTCGCCTCGGCTGTGGAGGCTTCGCGCCCACTCTCTCATCCAGAGGGCGAGGTCCCGGAAATCCCCCGCCCGCCTCGCCGACCGGGCGGCGTGGGAGCCCCGGATGAAATGGAGCGTCGGGGTCAGGTCGAGGAGGGGGCATTCCTCCCCCTCCCGGAGCTCGAAGGCGCCGTAGGTCACCTTTTCCACCTGGACGTCTTTCAATTCCTGCAGGTAAACCAAGGCCGACAGCCAGGCGAAGCTGAGGTGCCGGAAGGAGTGGGTGATGTCGGCGACAACCCGGCTCCCGCCGGGGACGCTCTCTCCCAGCTGGTCGAGGATCTGGAACAGCTCGATGTCGTCACGGCCCGGAGGGATGGTCAGGAAGCAGGGGTCGAGACCCAGCGCGGAGAGCCGCTTTTTCAGGCGGTGGCCATGGACCTTTTCGGCTTCCGGGGTGACCAGAAGCAGGGCTTTGGGCGGGGGAGGAGGGGCCGTCTTTCCGAACCAGGCCACGGCGGCGGCCTCCGGGGCGTACTCCGTCCGATAGACCCCCGCCCCCCAGCGGTAGGCCGCCTCCTGATACTTCCCCGTTCCTACCGTGGTTAGAAAGATTTCCGCCCGCGAAGGATCGCCTGCAGATTTCGCCATGCCTCTCGCTCCCCGCGATCGTCTCTATCCGGCGCTCTCTTGCACGGCAGGACCAGCCAACCACCTTGATAGGTGTCCTCTTTTTTCGCGACGTGGAGTAGGACGGAGGAAGCGCGGCGCCGTCTGTCGCCGGCCTCGCCCAGCACCCACCGATGGTTCCTTCCAAGCTGTTTTCGGACTTTTTTGTACCCATCCTCCATACGGCGCAAGAGCTCTTCCCAGCCTCGGCCCTCCGGCCCCGGAACGTTCCACCCCACCTGCCATTGGGGAAACGGCGGGAGTGGATCCGGCAGAGCTTCGTTCTGGGGGGGGCGGGCCAGCTCTTCCCACTTGAAACCCTCCCCCTTCGTCCCCCCGCAGCCCACGAGGTGGAGGGCCCCGAAGCCCTTTCGGCTCCTGGCCCCCAGCCCGCCGTAGCGGACCCACCGAGCGAGGGCCCGGAAGAGCTGGGCTTCCTGTTTCCCGCACAATGCCCCTTCCCGCCACTCCAAAATCAACCGGAAGGCGCAGCCGGGGGCCAGGGAGTTGCGCTCGCTGAGGCCATAGCCCAGGTACCTCGATACGGGTCCTTCATGGTTCCGCAGGCCCTCTGTCGCTTCGATCCGCAGGACGACCGGGCTCCTTGTCGCCTTCTCCCCCACGCCGCCGAAAAGGGCCGATTCCTT
>JBBILR010000026.1:6037-28621 GCA_037444825.1 Acidobacteriota bacterium
GGGGTGGGGGAGGCGGCAGACGCAAAGCCTTTACCGGGGGATCGCCCAGGCGCCCGTAGCCCTGGCTCGTCTTGCCGCCGAACCCGAGGTGCCGGGCCGCGAAGGCGAAGGCCGCCGTCACCAAACCCTTCCATTCCCCCGCCAGCGATTCGGGAACCCCGTGGGGGGGGCGGTAGAGAAGGGTGAAGGAGAATTGGGTGTCCTCCGGAAGCGTCAGGAAATAGTTGGGCACGGGGTCCGCCGTGTCCGCTGGGGCCTTCCCTTGCTGGTAATAAGGGGCGTAGTGAGGGTTGAGGACGTCGGTCCGCGTCTTCCTCTCCGCTGGAATGGGAAAGACATCCAGGAAGACCAGGGCCCCCCGGTTGTGAATCCTGAGCCGGCTGCTCCTCTGGGAGAGGTCCTCCAGACCGAAACCATGGGTCGTCAGAAAGTGCTTCACCGCGTTTTTCTCGGAGGGGTCCTGCATCCGCCGGGAAAAAGCCTCGCTCCAACCATCCCGGGACTCTTGCCAGCAGGCGGACGTGGGCTCGAACCCGAAGAGCCACCAGAGGTTCGCCACCGTCCAGCCCTTCCGGTCCCTTTCGAAAAAGACCAGCTCCTCGGCGGCCCGGCGAAGTACGCCCTTCACGGAAGAGCCGGGGAGGTAGGGAATTCCGTAGGGATCCAGAAAGGCGAACCCGTTTTCCAAGGGATGGGGCAGGCCCATACCCGTCACGAAGGGAGCCGTGGTGGTCTTCTGGATTCGAAGGACCGAATCCCCCTCCGGGAAGAGGGCCTTTTGCCTGTCGACCAGGGCCTTCGCGAGGTCGGCGGCGGGGCCGTAATGGAAGTCCAGATGGCTCTTTTCCCCCTTTTGGACCTTCCATTCTCCTTCGTCCCATCCCTGGAAGTAGATCCGGAAGAGGTGCCCCGGAGGCAGGGCCCCGCTGTCCAGGAGCTCCTGGATTCGGAAGGGTACCAGCCTCTTGCCCATGGCTCACCCCTTTTCCAGCGAACGGCCGAAGTGTTTCAGCCACTTGAGGAGGGCGAGGGCTTCCTCGGCGGCCCGCATGTAGGTGGAGGCGTCGGCATTCATCAGCGAGGGCAGGAAAGTATTGAGATCCCCGCCTTTCGCCAAGTTGCGACGGGCAAGCCACGCCATGATGTCCTCGGCCACCTTTCGGTTGTCCTCTTCGTCCTTGTTCCAGAAGTAGGCCACCGCCTGAAGAAGCCCGTTCTGCATGACAAGCGCGGGGGCGCCGGAGACCGCGCTGACGTATGCCTTCGAGGCGCCGCCCCTCTTGCTGAGGGTCTCCCAGGCGTAGGCGGCCCGTTCCTGCTCAAGCGTTTTGGCCATGGCTCTTTCCTCCCTTCAGGAACTGGAGCACCAGCCCCCCCCGGCCCGTGGTGGCGTCCCCGCCCGCCAGGACGAAGGCGCCGTCCAGAAGCCGCTGAACATGTTCCAGAACTTCCTGGGCGGACAGAACTCCTTCCCCCTTGGCCTTCTTCGAGGGTCTCTCTCGAGAAGCCATGATAAGGCCCGCCAGCAGGGTTTCCGGGGGCAGGTTCTCGGTGTAGAAGAGGCCCCCGTCGTCGGCGGTCCCGCTGGCATCGTCGATGCGCACGTGAGCCTCCACCAGCGTGGCGTGCTGGACGAAGTGCTGAAAGGCCTCCTCGTGGAGAAGAACCAAATCCTTCTGAACCTTGTCCTTGAAGGGCTCGAAGGCCTTGGCCGGAAAGGCGTTCTGGCCGAGCCAGCTGGCCCATTTCTGAACGTCCGGGTCCTCTTGAACCTCGTAATCCAGCGCCTCCAGAACCAGCCGGTTTTTCCCGCCATGGGTCAGGAACGGCTCCTTGCTCGAACACCTCGCCTCCTCCTGGCGAGGCTCCTGGGGGACCTTGGGGAGTTCTTGAATTCCCGCGATCTCGGCCATCCGGCGGAGCCTGGCCAGGCAGGTGCCGGAGGTGGCGTACACAAAGGCGCGCCTCCCGCACCGCACGGGGAAGAGAACCATTTGACCGTCTCCCGTGGCAATGGCCCCCGCGTGGTCGGAGCCCTCCTCCTTCGGCCCAAAGAGCCTGGCCGCCAGCGCCCCTTCCCTGGCCTCCACCACGTCCCGCAACGCACCCTTCAACCCAGAACCGGAGAGGATGGGAAAGCCGGTGTGAACTTCCCGCTGAATCGGATTGTCCACGGCCCCAAGAGCGGTCCCCGCACCCATGTGCAGCGGTGTCACGGCGTGAAAGAAAATCAAGGCCTTTTCTTCGAACATGGACGCCTCCTTTTTCAAACCCTCCACCGGCCGGCCAGAAGCCGGCCGAACCCTTCGGCCTTCCGCTGGAGCCAGAGCCCCCGCCGGGAATCCGGTGCCTCGGCCAGAAGGGCGCTCCACATTTGCTCGGTGGGATCCGAAGCCACCCCCTCCACCTGGTCGAAGAAATAAACGGCACCCGGCGCCGCCGCCGGCTGGGCCGGGCGGGGCCTGTGGGCGGCCAGATCCCAACCCGACACGATGATCGGCCGGCCCAGGTGTACCGCGGCCAGCCTCGCCCTTACCTTTTCCCAGTGAAGCCTCCAATCCCCTTTCTCCTGCTTCAGGCCGGGAAGCAGTCCCCCTTTCGGGAAGACGCCGGGCGTGGCCAGGAGCAGGAAGAACGGCTCATCGGGATCCAGAGGCGGCTCCGAGATGGGCCCGCCCGCGGAGGAAAGGACCGCCCCCCGGCCGTCGCCGCCGAGGCGGAGCAGGCCATCCTTCGGAAGCCGTTCCTCGGGACAGCCCCGGACCTCGACGAGAAAGGCCGTTTCCGGGGCCATGGCCACCGCCTCCACGGTGTACAGCTGACCCTCAACCACCGTGCGCCGCTCCCTGGACAGGCCGATGCCCAGACGGGAATCCCATTTCCAGAATTGGCTCGCCGGGACGACGTGGCCTGCTTCGACCGGATCTCCGCGAAGGTAAGAGAGCAAGCCTGCCGAGGTGATCCAGAAATCGCCAGAAACCTTGTCCGCCAGACCCGAACGGTCCACAAGGACCCTGGGCAGGGAAGGCAGCGGCGCGGCGGACCCCATGGCGTCGTTGGGCACCGGTTGGAGTCTATTTACCGCCAAACCGGCCTTGTCGCGGCCCAGGCTTCTGACCCGAAGGTCCTTCGGCAATGGAAAGGCCGCCCGGCCTTCTTTCCCCTGGCAAAGGCCCACCAGGCCCACTGCGAAGGAGCCCGGATTTTCCGGGGTTCCCAGAATGTCGCCGAGAGGACCCTCCGGCTTCTGCCCATTGGCGTATCGAGCCAGGTCGAACCCTTGATCCACCAGCATCCGGCTTCTGAGGGCGCCGGAAAAGACCGACGGCCATGGGGGCATGAGAGGGTCGGCGAGGGTGCCCGGACCGCCGAAGAGGCGGTTTCCCCTGAAAATGCAGATATCCAGCGGTTCGATGCGCCTCCACAGGGTCATGGCTCCTCCCTCCTTTCCGCCGTTTCTGCGGGGGCCATGGAACGGGCCGGCAACCGACACTCCCTGGCCAGAAATTCAGCGATGGAGAGGCTGTGAACCAGGTTTTCCCGGAGGTCAGGACCTCCCTGGAGGCAGGACCCGAGAGACCAGCAATGGTCGATCCACTGTTCCGTGACCTCCATCGCCGTATCCCGGGCCGCCCCCTGGCGGACGAACTGGTAGGTGACGGCCTTCTTGAGCATGGGCCTGGGGTCATTGGAATCCAGAGGCAAGGAGGGCAACCAACCGAGGATGTGGTAGGCCGCCCGCCTCGAAATCTCCGGTCTCGCCAGCAGGTCCCGCAACGCCGTCAGGGCGGCGGGGTGTTCCGCCTGGAAAGAGGAGGTCCATGAACTTTCTCCGCCGGAACGCTTGAGCAGGGAAACCGAGTAGGCGTTTCTGCCGAGGGCCTTGGCCCGCCGTTCCGCCTCCCGGACCCGCCGGAGAACCACCTGAAAGGGGGTCTTGTGGTGGGCGATCACCGCCCCGATCGAAGCCGTCAAGTTCGGCGACAGGACCCGAAAGAGGCGGGGCGCCTGGCTCTTGAGGTGCACGAACCCGTTTTCTACTTGATGGCGTTTCATGTCGTCCAGGGCCACGGCCTTCCAGAGGCCGCCGTCCCCGGAGAAGATGGCGCGGAGGGCCAAGAGGCAGGGGAGGAGGTCCTGGACCGCCACCATGGCGAGGACGTCGTCCCCCCCGGCGTAGATGACCTTGCCGGTGAAGCACTCCTCCACGACGAAGGGGGCCAGGTGCGAGGCGAAATCCGCCAGGCTTGCCGACAGGCTCTGGTGAAAGGAGGGGGAAAGGGGCCTTGGACCCCGGAGGTACTTCCCCAGCTGCTCATCCTCCTGCATTCTTGCTTCGATGAAAGCGCTGATATGCCGGTGAAAGCACCGGTGAAGCGGAGGAAGCCCCTGCCCGTTCAGCAGGGCACCCATCCGGTCTCCATCGAACAGGAAAATTCCAAAATAGGCTTCAGGGGGATGACCGAGCAGGGCACGGACAAGGTCGTGGGCGTTTTCCCGGTCTTCCACCTCTTCCTCTTCACGGTCGAGGAGGGCGACGATTTTCCTGCACAGGTCCCGTCCGGGTTCCGAACCGAACTGCCGAAGCGTTCGGTAGGGCAGGGCCACCGGCTGGTGGACCTGAAGCTCTTTCAGCTTTTCTAAGGCATTCTGCTTCTTTGCCGGGAGCTTGCTCTTCCCAGCCAGCGCATTGGCCACATCCGGGGCTACGGCCAGGGTGTAGGTGGAAATGGGGAAAAAGGACAGGTCGATATTTGCCACCTGTTTCACGTATTTCTGGAATTCCTTGAACCAGTAGCGCTTCAAGGTGCATATCGCGCAAAGGTGCTCCCCTCTCCGGACCGGAGCGGGGGCGCGCTTCCAGGGGTCCTCCTCGTCTCTCAGGCCGGGAAACCTTCGATACCGAACGCTTTCCTCCGGAGCCAGCCATTCCCTCTCTCCGCAGAGGGTGCACCGGTACCCTTCCTCCAGGGAACCCGGAAAGATCCTGGCGCCCTTGGCGGCATCCAACCTTCTCAGGGACAGCTCGAAGAAGGCTGGATAGTAGAAGCCAGGGTTTGGATCGAAGAAACGCAAAGTTCCCTCGCCTTGTCTGTACTTTTTCAACAGCGCGGCGGCAGGGGTCTGAAAAAAGCCGGGAGGAGAGGCGGATTCCGGGTAAAACTGGGCCAGTGCTTTTTCCAGGGGCTCATGGTCCGTGACGGGGGAGCCCGCCCCTCCCGTCTGCTCTTGAGCCCGCCATCGGATCAGGTCGCCCCAGGGAACGATGGACCAGGAGACTTCCGGAAGGCCCTCCACCTGACGTTGAATTTGGCCCAGGGTGAAGGCCGGCAGGGAGCCTCCTCCGAAGGCACGCTGGGCGGTTTTCATTGCCGTTTCCAGGAAAAAGCCGCGAACCGCTTTTTCGGCCTTCTCCGCCAAGACCTGTGCCTGCTCCTGGGGAACCAGCGCCAGGAAGCGGTTGGGGAGGCTGGCACGACAGAGAGGGTTCCGGTCCGAGTGCCCTGCCTTCCAGGGGGTCGTGTCGGGAAAGGGAACGTTTTTCGCGTGGAGCCAGAGATCCACGAAGGGGTTCCCCCAAAGATTGGGAAAAAGAACCGCCTCGGGACCCAGGGCATCCAGGATGGGCTCCAAGGACCGGAAGAGACCAAACGAAAGCAGGTGGGAGGCCCCCCAGAGGTCGGCGGTGGCGCGGGATTGGGCAAGGAACGCCTGGACCGGCCCGATGGAGAAGGCGAGCAGAGCGGGGTTTCCTTGAGAATCGGCCGCCATGGCCCCCGTGAAGGCGGCCGTGAGGGAGAGGTGCTCCCAGATGGCATGGTCGGGGATGCGGGTGTCGGCCGGAAGCAGGTTCCACAGCGGACCGAGTCCCAGGTCCTCGGGTCCATCCTCGGGCGCCAGTCTCCAGAGCGTGAGAAAGGCCCTGTTCGCTTCTTGGGGATCGGTATCCAGGCGCTGTTTCCTGAACTGGTCAAGAAGGGATCTCATGTGCTCCAGGACCGCCGAGGAAATGCGGGATGCCCGGTCCAGGTACAATTCGCCTTCGATTTCGAAGGTTTTCCCGGAAAGCGGGTGCACCAGAACCCCCCCTCCGGAGCGGACGTCCCAGAAGCGCACCTCCGTGCGGCGTCTTTCCTCCGCGTCCCCTGCCTTGGGGAAAATCGGGCGGTCCGCCGCCGAGGCCCAATGGTCGCCCTGCCGCACCCAGGCCATGGCTCTCCCGACCCAATCCTCGTCTGGAAAGAATTCGCGACGGAGTGCCGCGACGGAACCCCCTTCCTCGTGGCCCCCTTGGCTTCGCAGCAAGATCAGCGCCTTCTCGGCGGGGTCGTGGAGGTAGGCCAAGAGTTTCAATGCCGACACGTTCTCTCTTGGGTCCATCGTTCCTCCTTCTCAACAGGGGGAGTCCATTCCCCTCGTGCCAGTGGATGGTGCCGGTGGCCGGGCATGGGGAACTTCCCAGCGCACATCGCCAAAACCCATGGTGGTGAGCCGGCCCAGCCCGAGGACCTGGGCGGGTTGGAGCCTGGGCCAGAGAATCTGCCAGGGGCCCTCGAAGCGCAGGAAGCCTTCCAGTCCCCCCAGGCGCATGGACCTTCCTTGACGGCTGGAATACCGTTCGTACTCCGCCCAACAGACTCGAGAATCGGCCTCACGAACGGAGAAGGCCAGCCGTCGTTCCTGCTCGGAAAGTGGGGGAGGAGACGGCCAGCCCCAAGACTTGGCACAGATGGAGATCCTTCGGTGAATGGCTTTCACCAGCGCAGAGAAGGAGGGGGGACGGCGCAGGGGCTGTCCATTGGTGATCAGGCGCAAGGGACTGCGCAGCCTCAACAGGAGAGCATCCCCGGCTTGAGACGGCAAGGAGGAAACCAGGGGGCGGGGAGTCAGGAGTTTCACGGCCCCCTGCGGGGTGACTCCCCCGTCGACTTCCAGGTACCGCAACATGGCCAGGTCCAGCGCCGAGGCCCACTGAGAACCGAACCGGCATTCGCCTCCATAGATCCAGATGCTGACCCTGAGCTCCCCTTCGCGAGCCAGATTCAGCGCCATTCGATAGGGGGCCGGACGGAAGGCTGGCCCTGGATCCTCCGGTTGGCTTTTTTGGGGGTTCCAGATGGCGGGATACCGGCAGGAGTCCCGGAGTTCACAGGCTTCACAGACCTGCCCCGGGCGCTGGCAGAGGATTTGGAGCCATGCCCTTCCCAACGACCCCCGAACCGCACTGCCCCACCACCGGCCGGGCCGTTCCGCCGACGCCCCTCCCAGCCGGTAGTTGGCTCGAACGATCAGGATCTCGCCCGGTCTCACCGTGCGGCCCCCGATTTCCTGGAAAGAGTTTCGCATCATGCGGCCACCTTGTTAAGGGGGAGGGTTCTTGCCTCGGCCGAAGTGAGAAATCGGAGGCGCCCGGTGCGCCGGCGCCGTTTGTAGCCGTGATCGAAGGCTGCGACGGTCCGGGGGACGGTGCTGCTGTGCGGCGAGGGCCCGCTCCCGGCGAAGGGGGGCGGTGGGGCGGGGCGTCCCCCAGGCGGCGCAGACCTGCCTCACGCCGGAGGGACGGCGGGTGACCGGAGACGTCTCCCGGCTCACGGCTTCCACCCGCACCGCCTGCGCGGCTTCTTCGGGCTTTCTATTTAGCTCGCTCACCATCAGCAGGGGCCAAGCCCACGACAGGATCCGCCTGTACACTGTGTGACCTCCTGGGACACTTGTCAAGATCTCCACGGCCGGACGACGGTCTGGCCGCGGGTTTCCTGCCGCGCCTCCTCCCGGCCGCCCACTGGGTCCCCGCGCAGGGGGGCAGGGACCCCCATCACCACTTGGTCCCGCCGCTCGGTAGGCCGGTTGAGCGCCTGGACCGCGTCGCGGCTTCCCGCCCGCAACGTCCAGCCCCGCGGGAGCCGGCGGCGTCTTCCTGTTTCCGCGCCGCCGTCCACCGCCCACCGGCGCCTTCTCCGCCATCGTCCCTTCTCGCCCCTCCATCCCGGTCTCCTTGGACACCCTGTCAACCCCCTTTTTTCCCGGAGAAATCGGGGGCGCATCACGCCGTGTTCTCTGCCCGGCCAACTTGCCTGGCCGCCTGGTGTAAGAATTCCGTTTCCTTGGCGTCTTTTCTACAAACGGAGGCATCATGAGCAGGAATATTGTGCGCTGGATGTCGGAATTTTCCGTCTCGGCCTCTTCCGGGAGACGTTCTCAGGGCCATCTCGAGAAGGGCTCAAGGCCTTCCGGCCGGCGTTCGCCGTGTGTTCTCTGCCTGGACGGCTCCGGGTCCATGGAGGGGGAGCCCATCCGGGAGCTGAACGCGGGCCTCAAGCAGTTCTTCGACGAAGTCCGGGCCACCCCTTCTCTGAAGGGCCACCTCGACCTCGCCATCCTGCGCTTCGCGGGAGACGTGCAGGTGGTCCGCCCCATGGGTCCGCTTTGCGAGGAAACGGCGCCGGTCATCGCGGCGGGAGGAGAGACGAACCTGGGCGAGGCGCTGGGGCGGTCTCTGGGGCTGATCGAGCGGAGCGGAAGGCACGCGGCGTCGGACGGCGAGGGCCGTCCGATGCCGTGGCTCATCGTGATGACCGACGGGTGCCCCACCGACCGGTGGGAAGAGCAGGCCTGGAGGGTGCGGAGCCTGGCCTTCTCCTCCGGATCGAAGGCGGGCGAGAAGCCGGCCCTCCCTCCTCCCTCGGCCTGGCTCCTTCCCGATCCCGAGTGAGGCCACCTCCTGGGCACCACGCCTACAGCGCCCGGAACCCCAGGGGGTTCCTGGCGCCGCCGCCCGGGGCCCCCAGCTTGAGGGCCTCGGCGCGCGAGGCCTGGAGCAGCGCGCCGAGGAGCGCCTTCGGGGCCGCCTCCACACGCCCGATCCTCACGGCCCGGTCCACGGCGGCGGCGGCGTTCCGGATGAGTCCTCCGCTCAGAGGGACCCGGAGGACCTCCGACAGGTCAAGCCCGGAGGCCCAGGCGTAACCGGCGAGCTCCTGACGCCGGAGCCTCTCGCGCTCTGGGGACCGGGGAAACGGAACTCCACCATCAGATCCATCCTGCGCAGGAGCGCCGGGTCCAGCTTGGAGGCCAGGTTGTGGCCAGGACCATGGGCCCCTTCCTGCGGTCCAGCTCATGAAGGACGGTGTTGGTGTGCAGAGCCTCCCAGGCGTGGTGGGCCTCGGAGCGGTCCCAGCAAATCGAGTCGACCTCGTCGAAGAACAGGACCGCCCCGGATTCCGCGGCGCCGTCGCACGCCCTGCGGATCCTTTTCTCGCACTCTCCTGTGTGCTTGTCGAGGAGCAGGGCGGCCGTCCAGGTGTGGAGGGGGCGTCCGAGATTTCCGGCGATGGCCCTCGCCGCAAAGGTCTTTCCGGTTCCGGGCGGTCCCGTGAGGAGAAGGGGGGGGAGGCCTCTCTTCGGAACCCGAAGGGCGCCTGGCGCAGGCCTCCAGCGCGTCCTTGATCGCCCACCCATCTTGCTGGGGCAGGATCAACTGCTCCAGGCGCTCCTTGGGCACGGGCTCCGCCGGCTTGTCGGCCCCTGGTCCCGTGCGGGCCTTTGGTGCCGGGCCCTCCTCCGGCCGCTCCTGCCCCGCCCCTTCGCGCACACCTTCCTCGATGAGGGTGCCGAGCCCCCGATCTCCGAGGCGGACCCGGTCGTGTAGGAACTTGCCTCCTCTAGGCCCCCTGCCCTGGTGCATCCCTTCGTCCTCGCATTCCACTGGACCCACCCTTTCATGGCGAGCAGGGCACCGTATGGAGAGGTGCTTTCCAGAATTTGGGCCAGCGTCCCGTCCAGGCGGTCGAGGATGGAAGCCTCGGCGGAAAAGGTCCCGTCCGGCCCCGCCTCCCCGCGGGAAGAACCCTCGCCCGCCAAGGTCAGGGCCTCCTCTGGGAAGACCGCGAGGAGGCACCGCGCAAGGACAGAGGGATCCCGGCCGTCCTTCGGCACCTCCACGTCGACGGGCCACCGCCTGCCCGGCCCCCGGCCGGAAGACCGGACGACGAGTCCCCCCATGGCCCGAAGGGCGAGCGCCTCCGCATAGTTGTCCGTCGCCCGCCGTGGAGCCCTGCGCGCACTGCGGAAGACCCGCCTGCGGCGCGCACCTCGTTCCGGCGCACCAGACCGGCGGGCGCTTCACGCGCCCGGGGCGCTACGGCCACCAGTGCCTTCCCCGGTGCTCCTCCTGCGGAAAGCCGGCGACGGGGAGCCTTTGCGGGACCAGAGGAACGCCGAAGCGGTCCTCCGCCAGAGCCATCCGCAGGGCGCCTGGTGCGGGCCCTGCCTGGAGAAGGCAAAGGTGTTCGCCTGCTCGGGGTGCGGGCGGAGCGGCTTCGCCCTCTCGGACCTGCACTCCTGCCCCTCCTGCAAGAAGCGGGGGCTCTGTCCGGACTGCCTGCCGGGCGGGAAGCCGGGCCCCTGCCTCCCCTGCGGCCTAGCGGCCGCGCTCGACACTGCCTATTCCTGGGTCCGAAGCGCCGTCTCCCGGGCGATCAATCTAGCCCTTTGGCTGGCGGGTGTGGGACTGGCCGCCCTCGCCCTGGGCCTGTTCGGAATCCTGTGCGCGAGAGTCGTCGAACCCTCTGACGGGCTCCTCTTCACAGCTGTTGGCATCCTGGTCTTAGGTCTAATGAGTTTCGGATTGTTTTTTGTTTGGCTTACTTGGTGGTGATGCTCTCCCTCATCCCCTTCCTATTTGTGAGCGACCTTCTCGACAGCATCGGTAGACTCGGGTTGATGGGGGCTAAGCACGTGGTCCGGCTCGTGGGCTACCGCCGGGGTCCCCGACTTGCGAAGACCGGATCTCCGGCCGATGACGGCCGCCATCGAAGGCCTTCCCGCGCGTAGCGACCTAACGGCCGATGACGGGCATCGGCCGCTACGTTTGAAAAAACGGCCGATGACGGCCACCTTCGAGGAGGCTCCCCCGCGTAGCGGCCTTTGCTTGTCCAAGGCCCATTGTCGGCCGCCGCATGGGCGGGGGAGGCGCCAGCGGGGTCAGGGAGCCCCTGCTTCCCCCAGGGTTCCCAGGACCCGCGCCAGCTCGGTCCGGGCCACGAGGAGGTCCCTTCGGGCCCTGGCGGCGTTGGCCCGGGCGGCGTTCCGCTGGGCGAGGGCGTCGTCCACGTCGAGCTGGGTCTTCACGCCGAAGGTGAAACCCTTCTCCGCCATGTCCAGGAGGCGCTGGGCCTGGGCCTCCGCCCCTTCGAGGGCCTTCAGAACCGCCTCCGCCTCCCGGACGGCGTCCAGGGCCCCCTGGACCTCCACCGCCAGGGATTCCTCGATCTTTCGCGCCTCGATCTCCGCCTGGAGAAGGTCCGCCGAGGCCTCCAGCACCCGGCCGCGGGTCCGCATGCCGTCGAAGAGGGGGAAGGAGAGGTAGAGGCCGGCGTTCCAGGTCTTGCCGGAGAGGTCGAACCCGCTCACGCCCAGGGTTTTCCGGCCCCACCCCGCCGAGAAGTCCAGCCTCGGCTTGTCGCCGGCCCGGGCCATGGCCAGCAGCTCCCGCCGCACGGCCACCGTCTGCCTCTGGGCGCGCAGTTCGGGTCTGGACCGCCGGGCCGTCTCCAGGGCCTCCGGGAAGGGGGGGAGGGGAAGGGCCCCCACGGCGAGGTCCCCGGCGGCGTCCACCGGCTCCTCCAGCCCCAGGAGAAGGCCCAGGGCGAGGCGGCTCCGCCGGAGGGCGTTCTCCGCGGCGATGAGGGACGGCCTCGCGTTGGTCAGGGCCACCTCCGCCGCCAGCACGTCGTAGTCGGTGGCCGTCCCCAGCTCGAAGCGCTTCCGGGCCTCCTCGAGGTGCCGCGCCCGCTGGTCCACCTCCTCCTCCGCCACGGCGAGGAGCTCCCTGGCCAGCAGGACGTCGTAGAAGGCCTGGGCGACGTCGCGCCGGACGGCCTGGCGGTAGAGGCGGAGCTGCTCGCCGGCGGTGGCGAGGCCCACCTTGGCGGCCCGGATGGCGGCCCCCACCTGTCCCCAGGTGTACACGGCCTGGTCCAGGGTGGCGCCGTAGGAGGTGGTGTCCTGGGTGGAGGGGAAGAGGCCGCCGGTGAGGGCCGACAGGCTGTCGTCGTAGTCGCGCCGCCGGGAGGCGGAGAGGGAGAGGCGCGGCAGGGCCGCCGCCCGCTCCTCCAGGTACTTTCCCTGGACCCACCGGCGGTAGGCCTCGGCTTTCTGGATGTCCCGGTTCTTCTCCAGGGCCGTGGAGAGGGCCTCCTCCAGGGTCAGGGCGCGGAGGGCCTCCTCCGCCCTCGCGGCGGCGGCGGTGAGCAGGAGCAGGCAAACCGCGGAGATCCAGCGTGCGCGCCGCGTCATGGTTTCTCCTCCGTCCCGGTGTTTCCGGCCCACTTGCGGTGGACCCAGCCGGCGAAGTCGTCGAGGAGCGTGTAGACCACGGGGACCACCAGGAGGGTGAGCAGAGTGGAGGTGACGAGCCCCCCGATGACCGCCCGGGCCATGGGGGCCCGCATCTCCGCCCCCTGCCCGATGGCCAGGGCCAGGGGCAGCATGCCGAAGATCATGGCGGAGGTGGTCATCAGGATGGGCCTGAGCCGGGTCCTTCCGGCCCGGATCACCGCCTCCCGCCGGTCCACCCCCGACCGCCTGAGGACCTTGGCGTAGTCCACCAGCAGGATGGCGTTTTTGGTCACGAGTCCCATGAGGAGGATGAGGCCGATGAGGGACATGATGTTCAGCGTGTCCCCCGTGAGGAAGAGCATCCCCGCCATCCCCACCACCGACAGGGGGAGGGAGAGCATGATGGCCAGCGGGTCGATGAAGGACTCGAACTGGGCGGCGAGGATGAGGTAGACGAGGATGACGGCCAGGAGGAGGGCCTCCGCCATGTACCCGAAGGACTCCGCCATGGCCTCCGTGTCCCCCGAGAGGACGACGCGGTAGCCGGGGGCCATTTCCATGGAGGAGGCCGCCTCCAGGACGCGGTTCCCGGCGGTGCCCAGGGGGAGGCGGTCCAGGTTGGCGCTCACCACCACCTGGCGGGAGAGGTCCTGGCGGCTGATCTCCGACGGGGAGACGGCGCGCTCGACCCGGACGAGGTCGGCCACCGGCACCAGGGCCGGTTCCCCGGAGGGACCGGGGACGGCCAGCCGGAGGCTCCCCACCTGGGTCACGTCCCTCCGCAAGGTTTCGGGAAGGCGCACCCGTACGTCCACCGCCTCCCCCTCCTCGTCCTCGTAGGTGGAGACCACCCGGCCCCCCACCAGGGCCCCGAGGCTCCGGACCAGGTCGGCCGTCCCCAGGCCCAGGGCGGCGGCCCTCTCCCGGTCCACCACCAGCCGGAACTCGGGAAGGTCCTGCTCCAGGGTGGCCTCCAGGTCCACGATCCCCGGAATGCCGTACATCCGGCGCTTCAGCTCCCGGGCGTACCGCTTCAGCGTGGGGATGTCCTCCCCCTTGATGAGCACCTGGAGGGGCTTCTGGAAGGAGTCGGGGTCCTCCAGGATCGAGACCTGCAGGCCCGGGACGGCCTCCAGCCGGCGCCGGATCTCCGGCATGAGGTCCGCCTGGGAGCGCCTTCGCTCCGCGCGGTCCTTGAGCTTGATGTAGACCTGGGCGTCCCGCACCGTGTCGGTGTCGGCGGGGGCGATGGCGGCGTAGGTCCGCTCGATCTCCGGGTAGTCGGCGAGGACGCGGAGGGCCCGTTCCAGCCGCCCGCGGGTCTCCACGATGGAGGCGTCGGGGGCGGTCTTCAGGCGGACGAGGAACTCGCCGTGGTCGAAGGCCGGCATGAACTCGCCCTGGAGGCTGAAGAAGAGGGCGAGGCCCGCCGCGAAGGCGGCGGCGGCGACCCCGAAGACCGCGAGCCGGTGGTCCAGGGCCCACCCGATGAGGGAGCGGTACCCGTCGGCGGTCCGGTCGAACCAGCCGTTGAAGCGGTCCAGGACGCGCGCCACCCAGTGGCGCCGGCCCTTGCGCTCGACGTCGGGGTCGTACCAGCGGCTGGAGAGCATGGGGTCGAGGGTGAAGGAGACGAAGAGGGAGACCAGCACGGCGAAGGCCACGGTGATCCCGAACTGGAAGAAGAATCGGCCGATGATCCCCTTCATGAAAGCCACCGGCACGAAGACCGCCACGATGGACAGCGTGGTGGCCAGCACCGCCAGACCGATCTCCGCCGTGCCCTCCCGGGCCGCCGTGAAGTGGTCCTGGCCCTTCTCCAGGTGGCGCACGATGTTCTCCCGCACCACGATGGCGTCGTCGATGAGGAGGCCGATGGCCAGGGAGAGGGCCATGAGGGTCATGACGTTCAGCGTCATGCCGAAGAAGTACATGGCGATGAAGGAGCTGATGACGGAGACGGGCAGGGTGAGGCCGGTGATCACCGTCGAGCGCCAAGAGTTGAGGAAGCAGAAGACGATGAAGACCGTCAGCAGGCCGCCGAGGACGAGCGTCACCTGCACGTCGTGGACCGACTCGCGGATCATCTCCGACGAGTCCCGCACCAGGGTGATCTCCGTCCCCGCGGGCAGCTCCTTCTCCAGGCGCGCGATCTCCTCCTTCACGGCGTCGGCGAGGCCCACGGTGTTGGCCTTGGACTGCTTCAGCACGTCCAGGGCCACGGCGGGCACCCCGTTCACCAGCGCCAGGGAGCGCGGCTCCTCCACCCCGTCCACCACCTCGGCCAACTCGCCGAGGGTCACGGGGAGGCCGTTCCGACGGGCGACCACCATGGAGGCGTAGCCCGCCACCTCCGGGGGCTTCCCGGCGATGCGGAGGGGCATTTCGGAGTCCTCCCGCGTCAGGCGGCCCAGGGGGGTGTTGACGTTCTCCGAGGCGAGTCCCGCCATGACCTCGTTCACGCCCATGCCGAGGCCGTCCAGGCGGGCGGGGTCCACCTCCACCGCCACCTCCCGCTTGGAGGTCCCCACCAGCCTCACCCCGCCCACCCCCGGGATGTTCTCGATGCGGCGCTTGATCTTCCGGTCCACGAGGGTGGTGAGTTCCCGGGGGGTGAGGACGCCGGACTTCACCGCCACGGAGATCACCGGCATGCCGGAGATGTCCAGCTTCTGGATCACCGGCTCCTTCATGGCCTCGGGCAGGTCGTTGCGGATGGCGTTGATCTTGGCCCGGGCCTCCTGGGAGGCGTCGTTGATCTTCACGCTCAGTTCGAACTCCACCATCACCGAGGAGAGCCCCTCCCGGGAGGTGGAGTAGATGTGCTTCACGCCGGGGATGGGGTTCACCGCCTCCTCGATCTTCTTCGTCACCTCCCGCTCCACCGTCTCCGGCGAGGCGCCGGGGAACTCCGTCACGATGGAGAGGATGGGGAACTCCACGTCGGGGAAGAGGTCGATGGCCAGCCGCCGGTAGGAGAAGACCCCCAGGGTCAGGAGGACCAGCATGAGCACCGAGGCGAAGACGGGGCGCCGGATGGAGAGGTCGGAGAGAAACATGGCTCAGTCCCCCGGAAATGGCGCGCGTCGGCCCGCGAGGGGCGCCAAGGCCCGCCGTCTCATGGGACCACCTGAACGCGGTCGCCGTCCTGGAGGTTGAAGGCGCCGCGGGTGACCACCGCCGCCCCTTCGGGGAGGCCCGAGACCACCTCCACCCCGCCGGGGGAGGATTCGCCCGTCCTCACCGCCGTCCTCCGCGCCCGGTCCCCATCCACCACGAAGACCTCCGCCGTCCCCGCCGAGGCGTCCCAGGAGAGGAGCGCCTCCCGGGGCAGGAGGAGGACCTTCTCCCGGACCCCGCAGAGGAGGGTCCCCTTCACGAAGAGGCCCGACCGGAGCAGGCCTTCGGCGTTGGGCACCTCCGCCCGCACGGCCACCGTCCGGCTGGCCGGGTCGGCAACGGGGTTCACGTAGGCCACCCGCCCCTCGAAGGTCCGGCCCGGCACGGCGTCGGTGGTGAAGCGCAGGGCCTGCCCGGGGGCCACGCGGTGGATCTGGGAGGAGGGGACGGAGACGGTGAGGTCGAAGAGGCGGTTGTCCACCACGCGGAACATGGGGGGGCCGCTCATGTTCTCCACGAAGTCCCCCGGGCTCACCGTCCGCTCCGCCACCACCCCGTCCAGGGGGGACCGGATCTCGGTCTTCTGGAGGCGGGTCTCGGCCAGGAGGAGCGCCGCCGCCGCCGTCTCCCGGAGGGTCTCGGCGTCCTCCAGCCCCTGGGCGGTCATGAGCCCCGCCTCCTTGAGCTTCCGCGCCCGCTCCAGCTCGCGGTCCGCCCGGGCCGCCTCGGCCCTGGCCTGCAGGAGGGCCGCCCGCGCCTCCCGGTCGTCCATGCGGGCCAGGAGCTGGCCCTTCCGGACCGGCACCCACTGGCTCACGAGGACCTCGCTCACCGTTCCGCTGGCGTCGGGCTTGACGGCGGCGGCGAACCGGGCCTCCAGCGTCCCCACCACCTGCACCTCCACGGGCAGGTCCGCCCGGTGTAGGGCGGCGGTCTCCACCGCCACCGGGGGCCGTTCCGGCGGGGCCTCGCTTCGGGCCTTCTGGCCGCACGCGGCGCCGGTGAGCAGAAAGGCGGCGCAGGCGGCGGAGAGGATCTCGGTCTTCATCGTTCGACTCCCTTGGTCTTCTTCCTCGGCCTCTTCTCGGGCGCGGGCTTGGCGAGGGCGCGGAGGACCAACCCCAGCGTGCGGCGGAACTCCCGCTCGCCCAGGGCCATCTCCGGGTGGCACAGCTCCACCTCCTGGGCCACGTTCACCACGCCGATGAGGGCCCACATGGCGTCCTCCGTCCGGCCGAAGGAAAGCTCCCCCGCCTCCCGGCCTTCTACGAGAAGGCGCTTGAGCAGGTTCTGAAAGGCCAGGTGCAGGCGGTCGAAATCGAGGAAAGGCGCCCCCTGCGGCGGCCCGTAGTAGATGGCGTACATCACGCGGACCTCGGGGAGGTGCCGCTTGAAGAGCCTCCAGGCGTCCAGGCAGAGGGCCTCGATGCGCTCCCTCGCCGGGCCGGTCCTCTCCGCGTGTTTCCGCAGGAGGGCCTCGAACTCCGCCATGGCCGGCTCCATGAGGGCCAGGTAGATCCCCTCCTTGTTGCGGAAGTGGTAGTAGAGGACCGGCTTGGTGACCCCCGCCGCCTCCACGATCTCCCGCACCGAGGCCGCGGCGTAGCCCTTGGCCTGGAAGACCTCCGTGGCGGCTCGGAGCAGGCGCTTCCGGACGTCGGCGGGGGCGGCGGCCGGCCCCGCGCTCCCCCCCGCCTTCGCCCGCCTCGCCTCGCCGTTCCGCATGGGGCTCCCCCCGGTCCCCCCGCCTCCGGCGGAGGGATCTACCTACCGGTAAGTATACCCGGAGAAGGGGGGGCGTTCAAGGGGGCCGCCCGCAAGGCCCGCCATCCCGGCCCTGGCTGGTCCAAGGCCGGGGCTCGCCGCGGCCGGAGCGGAATCTAGGCCTTCAGCAGACGCAGGCCCGCCAGGGCCGCCGCCGTCACCTCCTTCACAACGGACCCCACGGACGGCCGGAGGGTTCTCGTGACGTGGTCCGGATTCGGGACGAGCCACGTCTACCGGTCCACCAATGGCGGCTCTTCCTGGACCGACATGACCGGGGCCCTTCCCCCCGAACCGTTCAACTGCATAGTCCTTGACCCCTCCGACACGAGCCGCGCGTACGCGGGTTCGGATTTCGGCATCTACGAAAACACCGCTGTGTGGACTTCCAACGTCTGGAGCGGCATCCGGGGGAACCTGCCCGCCGTATCCGTCGAGGAAATCGGATTCAACGTCGGCAACGGGAAGCTGAGGGTCGCCACCCACGGGCGGGGCGTCTGGGAGAGGACCAGCGTGGTCACCGCCTCCTACCCGCAGGAAACCAGCGGCGGCGGAGATAGGATCGCCGTGAAGGGCGCCGGTACGGAGGTCCACATCACCTACGCCAACGCCTGCGGCGCCACGGACAACACCGTTTACTACGGGGACCTGGATTCTCTCGCTTCCGGCGGCCTCGCATGGACGGGCCGGTCCTGCCACGTGGGCTCGAGCGGAAAGGCGACCTTCGACCCGGGTGCCGGGAACGTCTACTTCGTCATCGTGGGCAACAATGCGGTCGGCATGGAAGGGCCCTACGGAACCGATTCGTCGGGGAACCAGAGGCCGGCCGCCGGCGGCGGCGGGGCCTGTTCCTACACGCAGGTCCTGAATTCGACCTGCCCGTGACAGGGACGAAGGAACCGCCTGCCGATGGTGGATTCTCCGCCGGGCGTCCCTGCGGGCTTCCCCTTCGACAAGCTTCGCCCCACCGGAACCGGATCGCCGGCGGCCATCCCTTCGGCGGCTAACCCTTCGGCTCCTCGCCGGGCGGCTCCGGGGGGTTCACGGGAGGCTCCTCGGAGGTGTTCAGGATAATCACTCCCTTGCCGAAGCTGAACACCGGCTCGTCCGAGTCGTGCATCATTTGGCTTTTGAAGGAGCTTCAGCTCGTCCGGGTCCAGAGGCACCCTTTCCGACGTCCAGTCCCCTTTCTCGTTCATGGCTCACCTCCGGGACCCCCACGTTCAGGGCTCTCGTTTCCGGCCCGGTGGACCCCGGCTTGAGGCCGTTGGACTGAGCCCCCTCGCCCCGGCAGAGCCGGACGAGCCCCATCGGCCTTGGGTCCTCGAACGCCCCTAGAAGGGCCGTGGAGGGCGGACCGTTCGCGGCGCGGGGTTGCCATTGGGGCGGCCGAAATTCCCGCCTTCGCAAGCCAAGGCCGCCACGGCGGGGGGAGGGCCTCGAAGGTTGATCCATCTCATCGATGGGCATATTTCTGTGTTGCTTCAATGAGGCCATCCTCTTTCGAGGATGGAAATTTCTTTGCCGGAGCTCGTTCCAATACCGCCCATCTTCCGCTGCTCCCTCCGGTAGCCGCTCTTCGTCATGGTTTCCGCCCCCGGTTGGTGCGCGCCTGGTTGGATGGCTATTGGGTAGAAATCCCGTTTCGAACCTGCCAAGGGGGCGGGGCGGTGGTCCCCAGGCGCGGCCGGGGAGGGGGGCGGCGGGGCGGGGGCGGGCCGGGCGGCGGGTCTGTGCGGGCTGAGGCCACGACGGTGAGGGGAAAGTCCCTTCGGGGTGGGGTCGGACGCCATGGCGCACGCCTCCAGGCTGGGCCGCGGGGGGCCCGGCGGTTTTGGGTAGGATAGGGCCGGATGGTGCACAGAATGGAAACTCATCCCCCGGGGGGAGGGGCGGGGGGCGCCCCCGGGGGAAGGCCACAGGGGGGCGGGCCGTTGGGGGGGAATCGTCCTTTGGCAAACAAAGGCCGCTACGTAGATTGGGGGCCGTTGGGGGATGAACCCTCGGCCTTTGCGACCAAAGGCAGTTACGCGAGGGAAGGCCATCGAAGGGGATCGTCATCAGCCAATCCCCGGAAAAAGTAGCGGCCGATGCTCGTCATCGGCCGAAAGGCCGCTACGCGGGGGGCGGTTGGCGGTTGAACCAGGAGGGGGCGGGCGTCGCGCCCGCCCCATCCCAGGAAAAGTCTTACAAGCCGTAACGGTCGGTCATTCCGTGCAGTGAAGGACGCAGTCGGGGCAGATGCAGACGCAGTGGGGACGCCAGTAGTCGCAGTGCTTGCACGAGCCGCAGACGCAGCAGATCTCCAGCGGCGGCATGTTGGGCTCCGGGGGAAGGGTGACCGCCACGTGGAAGGAGGGGATCCCCGCCGCCACCACGCCCACGGGACGGGGCCCGGCTCCGGTGAGCACCGTCAGGGAGACCTGGTTGTCGCCCTCCGGGAGGGTTTCGCGGGTGCAGAGGAGGGGAAGGGTTCCTCCCATGGGGCCCGTTCCCCGCGCCTTGGCGTCCAGCCGGTCCTCGAAGCCCGATTCGGTGTAGGCCGCGAGGAGGGTGTGGCTGGGCTCCGAGAAGACCTGGATCCCCCGAATGGCCCATTCGGGGTGCTGCTCGATGTTCTTGAACTGGCTCACGGCCAGTTGAACGCAGAAGAGCCCCGGTTCAGCCTCTCGGCCCGAGAGGACCACCATCCCCGGTCGGTCGGGGATCGTCGCCGCGACTTTGGGAAGTTCCTGGGCATCCAGGCCCACACCAGCGGCCAGAGCCAGACCCAGAGCCAGGACCGCCATGCTCCTTCTTCGCATCGCCCACCTCCATCCTGTCCTGTTCCCGCCACTCACAAACCGGTACCCGGCGAACGGTTCTACGGCAATGAATATGGGCACAGGGGGCTACCTGTCAAGCGTCGTGACCGGAAGTAAGAAAATACCCTCGGTCAGGAAGGGGGGTGGAGCCTCGGAACGAAAGCAGGGGGCCGGGCCCGGCTCCGGCGGGGGGAAACCGTTTGGGTCAAGGGGGACCCCGGAAAGGGGCCTGGCGAACCCGGGCCGCCACAGGCCGGGTCCCGCAGGGTGGCCTCCGCGCAAAAGAGGCCTCATAATAGAGCACTTGTCTCCGAGCGCAACAAGGGCCGGCGCATGGCGGAGAACGGGTTGGGAACCTTGATTCGAGACGGCCGAATCCTGCGGTGGGGAGGGGGACTCCTCCTCCTGGCTGGCGCCATGGTGGGGGCGTCCTGGCTGGCCCACCTCCGAAGGGAGTTTCTCGCCGCGGAGGCCGCACTTTGGGAGAGACGCCTCCAGAACGCCGCGCAGGGGGCGGCGGAAGAGATCTCCCTGCGGCTGGAACTCCTGAAACGCGACGGGGAGGCCCTGGCCTCCTATCCCCCGTTCCTTCGGCTGGCTTCCGGAAAGGCGGTTTCCGAAGACGGGGTTCGTCAGGCGCTCCGGATCCCCGTGGAGGGGTACGGGTACCGGCAAGTCCTCCTCATGGGTCCCGGCCGGATCCTGGGCGCGAAAGAGGGGGAAGGTGCCTCCTCCGAAGGCGCGTTGGCCCTTCCCCCGCCCACGGGGGGCCTTCAGGTATTCCTTCCCCCCGGAGAGGAAGGGCGGTCCCTCGCCGTGGTGGTTCCCTTGAGGACCCCGCCGGATGGGGGGGCCACCCCCGGGGCCTGGAGGCTGGTCCTCCTGGCCGACGGGGAGAGGCTGTTGGGGGGCCCCCTCCGAAGAGCCGCGGCCTCAGCCGCGCCGGCCCACTTGGAGTTGCGGGCCCGTGACGCCTCGGGCGAGGTGCGGATCCCCCTCGCGGAAGGATTCCCCCCCGTGAAGCCTCCCGTGGCGGGCGGAGCCGCGAAGGCCCCGGATTTCTCGGTGCAGGCGGCCGTCCGGGGCGAGCCTTGGACGGTGGTGGCCTGGGTGGCACGGCGCGAAGCCCTGGCGCCCGCCGAGGGGCGTTTCCGCCTTCAGGCGACGCTGGCGGCCTCCCTCTACGCGCTGCTGGTGGGGTTGTTGCTGCTGTGGATTCAGCGGCGTGATGTGGCCGCCGCCCGGAATCTCGAGGAAGCCCACCGCCGCCACCTCACGCTCCTCGGCAACCTGCCGGGGATCGCCTACCGGTGCGCCAACGACCCATCCTGGACCATGGAGTTCCTCAGCGAAGGCTGCCGCCACCTCACGGGCTATGCCCCCGAAGACCTCGTCGGAAACGCCCGCCTCTCTTACGCCGACCTCATCCATCCCGACGACCGGGAGCGGGTCTACCGCTCCGTCCAGGAGGCCGTCCGGGAAGGGCGGCGCTTCACCCTCGCCTACCGGATCCGGACGCGTACCGGCGAAACCCGCCACGTCTGGGAACAGGGGACGGGGGTCTTCGACGCGGAGGGCCGCCTGGAAGCGCTGGAAGGCTTCATCACCGACGTGACGGAGAAGGTGGAGGCCCAGCGAAGCCTGGAGGAAGTCCAGGAAGAACTGGCCCAGGCGCGGTACCTGCAGAGCCTGGGCTTTCTGGTGGGCGGCCTCGCCCACGAAGTGCGCAACCCCCTCTTCGCCCTGCAGACGGTGGCCGCCGGCCTTCGCCGGAAGCTGGGGGACCGTCCCGACCTGGAGGAGTTCTTCCGCCACCTGGACGAGCAAAGCTCGCGCCTCGTCACCCTCATGAAGGACCTTCTCGAATACGGGAAGCCCCTTCCCCGGGAGGATGTGGGCCAGGTGGAGCTCGAGGAGGTGCTCCGCTCCGCCGTCCGATCCGTCCTTCTGGCCCGGGGCCTGGCGGAGGGGCGGGTGTCCCTTTCCCTTGCCGCCGGGGCCCGGGTGCGGGGCAACCAGCCCCGGCTGGAGCGGGTCTTCGTCAACCTTCTCGCCAACGCCCTGGACCACTCCCCCGAAGGAGAGGCGGTGGAGATTCGGCTGGAGGTGGGAGAGGGGCGGGCGGTGGTGTGGGTGAGGGACCGGGGAAGCGGGATCCCCGAGGAGATTCTTCCCCACCTCTTCGAGCCCTTCGTCACCGGGCGGAAGGGAGGAACCGGGCTGGGTCTCGCCATCGTGCGCCGTATCGTCGAGAGCCACGGCGGAACGGTGGAGGCGAGAAACAACACCCCCGAGAAGGGGGCGACCTTCCGGGTGGAATTGCCTCTCCTCTCCTGACCTTCGCCCGGCGCAGGCTTCGAATAGACCGTTGTTTCCAGGGGCGTTTCCCTCAAACGCAGCGGCCGATGCTCGCATCGGCCGGAAGGCCGCGAGCGCCTCCGGGGGGAACGCCGCCTCGCCGTTCCAGATTGGGCTCTCCCCGGTCCCGGTCGATCCCCGCGTGCGCGGGGGAAACTTGCCCTCCCGGGTACCGGGGGACTAGTGGAGGGGTCGATCC
>JBBILR010000027.1:0-28570 GCA_037444825.1 Acidobacteriota bacterium
GAGAAGGGCGGGGACACCCGTGGTTTTCAAGGTTTTTCGCCAACTGCTTGGCGAAAAACCGTAGAAAACGAGGGAGGGGCCCCGCCCCGGGAACCGTAGGCGGCCTTGAAACGCAGGGGCCTCTGGCCCCGAGGCTTCTAGGCCGCGTAGGTTCGAATCCCCCTGGGGACGCCAATATTCAAGAAGGGGGCTCCGCCCCCCTCTTGCGCTCCCTCGCAACGCTCGGTCGCGGATACCCCCCGCTGGAGGTTGGCGCTCCAGCCGAAGTGAATTCGGCTTCGCGCCGTTTTTTCGAGGGGGTTTCGAAGAAGGAAGCGCCCAGGGGGAGGAGAAGGGCGGGGACACCCGTGGTTTTCAAGGTTTTTCGCCAACTGCTTGGCGAAAAACCGCGGCAGCCGGCGTTTGCATCGGCCGACAGAACCGGCCTTTGCGAGCAAAGGCCGCTACGCGGGGGGAGGCCTTCGCGGTTGGGTGCCATCGGCCGGTACCCCGGCCTTTGCGGAGGGGCCCGTCGCGCGGCTTCACGGCCTCCCTTCGTCCAGGCGCCCTTTCGCTTTCTCCCTCCGCCCTTCGCCTATTTCGTTTCCCTCTTCCGCCTTCCGACCTCCGCCTTCCGCCTTCCCTCCCTTCGTCGTACACTCCCTGCCATGGGCCGCCTGCTGGAGGTGGAGGGGCTGCGGATCGCCGCGTCCTCCCCGGAGGGGACCGTTCCCCTGGTGGAGGAGCTGGACCTCGTTTTGGAGGAAGGCGAGGCGCTGGCCCTGGTGGGGGAGTCGGGGTGCGGCAAGAGCCTCACCGCCCTGGCCCTCTTCCGCCTCCTGCCGGAAGGGCTCTCGGCGGAGGCGCGCCTGATGAGGTTCCGGGGCCAGGACCTCCTCGCCCTTTCCGACCGGGAGCTCTGCCGCGTCCGGGGAAGGCAGATGGGGCTCGTCTTCCAGGACCCCCTGGCGGCGCTGGACCCGGTGATGGCCGTGGGGGAGCAGATCGCCGAGGGCGTCCGCTTCCACGAAAGGCTCTCCCGGGTGGAGGCGGCGGCCAGGGCCCTGCACGTCCTCAAGGAGGTGGGCATCGCCGAGCCGGGGAGGCGCCTGGATGCCTACCCCCACCAGCTTTCCGGGGGGATGCGCCAGCGGGTGGCCCTGGCGGCGGCGCTGGCCCTGCGCCCGGCCCTCCTGGTGGCCGACGAGCCCACCACGGCCCTGGACGTCACCGTCCAGGCGCAGGTGCTGGCGCTTCTGGACGGGATCCGGCGGAGGACCTCCACCGCCGTCCTGCTCATCTCCCACGACCTGGGCGTGGTGGCGCGCTTCGCCTCCCGCACGGCGGTCATGTACGCCGGCCGCATCGTGGAGGAGGGGCCCACGGCGGAGCTTTTGGCCTCGCCCCTCCATCCGTACACGCGGGGTCTCCTGCAGTCCCTGCCCTCCCTCCGAAAGCGGGGACGCCGCCTGGAGGCCATCCCCGGCTCCGTCCCTCCCCCCGGCCGGCGGCCCGCCGGCTGCGCCTTCGCCCCCCGCTGCCCGCTCCGGGTGTCGGCTTGCGAAGCCGAGGTCCCCGCCCCGCGGTCCATGGGGCCGCTTCGGAAGGTCCGGTGCGTCCGGGCGGAGGTCCGGCCGTGACCCGCCTCCCCTCTCCGCCCCTCCTGGAGGCGCTGGGCCTCGAGGTGCGCTTTCCCGTGCGGCGGGGGCTCTTCGGGCGCGTCCGGGGGTACGTCCACGCCGTGGACGGGGTCTCCCTCTCCGTGGGGGCGGGGGAGACCGTGGCCCTGGTGGGGGAGACGGGGTCGGGGAAGAGCACGCTGGGCCGGGCCCTCGTTCGTCTGGTGGAGCCCGCGGCGGGCCGGATCCTCTTCGAGGGCGAGGACCTCCTGGCCCTTCGGGGCGAGGCCCTGCGCCGCCGCCGGCGGGACTTCCAGATCGTCTTCCAGGACCCCTACGCCAGCCTCAACCCCCGGATGCGGGTGGTGGACCTGGTCGCCGAACCGCTGGTGATCCACCGCTGGAAGGACCGGGCCGCGAGGCGGGAGAGGGCCGCCGAACTGCTGACCCAGGTGGGGCTGGAGCCCGGCGCGCTGGAATCCTACCCCCACGCCTTCAGCGGCGGCCAGCGCCAGCGGATCGCCCTGGCCCGGGCCCTGGCCCTGGAGCCGAAGTTCCTGGTGCTGGACGAGCCGGTGTCGGCGCTGGACGTCTCGGTCCAGGCCCAGATCGTCAACCTCCTCTCGGACCTGCAGGAACGCATGGGCCTCGCTTACCTCTTCATCGCCCACTCCCTGCAGGTGGTGGCCCACCTCGCCCACCGGACGGCGGTGATGTACCTGGGGCGCGTCGTGGAGGAGGGCCCCACGGAGGCCCTCTTCGCGCGGCCGCTCCACCCCTACACGCAGGCCCTGCTGGCCGCCGTCCCCGACGTGGCCCCCGGCGCCGGGCTCCCCCGCCCCCTTCCCGGCGAACCTCCCTCCCCCCTGGCGCCGCCGCCGGGGTGCCGCTTCGCGCCGCGCTGCCCCCGGGCGGAGGAGGAGTGCCGCCTCCGCTCCCCCCTGCTCGAAGAACGCGGGGGGGGCCGGAAGGTGGCCTGCTGGAAGGCCGAAGGTTCCGGAGCCTAGGGGGAAGGGGGGCGCCTTCCGCCCAAGGTCCGGACCATCTGGAGGGATGACCATTCCCCGCCTGAAACATACGTGATGAGGGGCCGGCGGGGAAAGAGGCGCCGGTCGACGGCCTCGTCGGAGAGCCCCTGCCGCCGCAGCTCCTCCACCCGTTCCCGAAGGGAAAGGAGGTGGTCCCGCTTCCGCCGGAGCAGGGCGGGGCCCTCGGAGAGCGGCCCCTCGTGGGCGTCGAAGAGGGTCCGGAAGGGGAGGGCCCCCAGCGCCTCCAGGGAAGCCAGCGTGGCCTCGAGGTCCTCGTCCTGGAAGACGACGCGCGGCCGGGCGGTCAGGAAGAAGTCCCCCGTGAAGAGCCATCCCTCCCGTTCCTCGTAAAAGGCCACGTGGTCGGCGGTGTGGCCCCGGGCCGGCAGAACCGCCAGCGTGTGCCCCCCCGTTTCCACCCGCCCGGGAAGGGGAAGGGCGGGGAAGGCGGGCCTCCGGCCCCAGATGAGGCGGCGGTAGAGGGGAAGCCGGGGCTCCTTCCCCGCCAGGGCCAGGGAGGCCTCCGGGGCCATCACCGGCACGCCCCGGGCGGCCAGGGCGGCGGCGTTTCCGCAGTGGTCCTCGTGGAGGTGGGTCAGCACCACGAGACGGGGGAGGCGGTTCCGGAAGAAGGCCCAAAAGGGCTTTCGGAGGCTGTACGACGCCGCGTCCACGAGGACGTCGTCCACGACGTAGGCGAAAACCCGAAGGGCGTAAGTGAGCAGCCGCGCCCGCCCCCACCAGCCGACGACCCCCTCCGCCTCCACCGTTCCCCAGCCGGCTCCCATGGTTCCTCCCCGAGTGGCACAGGATGCCACAGCCCGGGATGGGGCGCCTCCCCTGCGTGGGTGATGCCCGATCGCAAATATACACTTGCGAATGAAGTGTTGTGCGAAGTACAATGGTGGTCTGGCCTGCATGGCCATGAAGTGAAGAAACGCTCACTGAGACGGAGGCGACGATGGGCTACGAGCGGGAGTACCGGGAAAAGAGGAGGACCCCCGAAGAAGTGGCGGCTCTGGTGAAGCCGGGGGACGTGGTGGACTACGGGTTCTTCAACGGCAAGCCCGTCCTGTGCGACGCCGCGCTGGCGGCCCGGGCGGCGGAGCTTCAGGGCGTGGAAATCTACGCCGCCGTCACCCTCCCGCCGGTCCCGGAGGTGGTGAAGCACCCCCGCTCCTTCACCTACAACGACTTCCAGTACTCCAAACTCACCCGCACGATCGCCGCCCAGAACCCCCTGGTCTTCTACAACCCCATCCTCTACCACCTGGCCCCCTACCAGCTCGACGCGGGCCTGGGACCGCGGCGGGCCGTGGGCTTTTATCGCGTCGCCCCCATGGACCGCCACGGCTTCTTCAACCTGGGCCCGCAGAACTCCGAGACGCGCACCAAAATGAAACGGGACCAGATCGTGGTGGTGGAGGTGGCCCCCGACATGCCCGTCTGCCCGGGCGGGGCCGAGGAGTCGGTCCACATCGGCGAGGTGGACTACGTCGTGGAAGCCCCCGAGGGCCACGGCGCCTTCCCCATGCCGGCGGAGGAGGCCTCGGAGGAGGAGATCCGCATCGCCGAGCACATCCTTCCCCACATCCAGGACGGCTCGGTGCTCCAGCTCGGCATCGGGGCCCTCCCCAACCAGATCGGGAAGATGGTGGCCCAGAGCGACCTGAAGGACCTGGGCGGCCACACGGAGATGTTCTGCGACGCCTACGTGGACATCCTCGAATCGGGCCGCATGAGCGGGAGGAAGAAGGCCTTCGACCGGGGGCGGGTGGCCTACACCTTCGCCATCGGCACCCAGCGCATGTACGACTTCCTGCACGAAAACCCCGCCGCCGCCTCCTACCCCGTCCACTACACCAACGACCCGAGGGTCATCGCCCGCCACGACCACTTCGTCTCCGTGTGCAGCGCCCTGGAGGTGGACCTCTACGGCCAGGTGAACGCCGAGAGCGCCGGATTCCGGCAGATCTCCGGGAACGGCGGCATGTTCGACTTCGTCCTGGGGGCGCAGTGGTCCCGGGGCGGGAAGTCCTTCATCTGCCTCACCAGCACCTACCGGGACGGTGAGGGGAACCTCCGCTCCCGGATCCTGCCGCACTTCCAGCCGGGCACCGTGGTCACCATTCCCCGCCAGATGGTGGACTACCTGGTCACCGAGTACGGGTGCGTCCGGCTGGCCACCATGCCCACGTGGCAGAGGGCCGAGGCCGTCGTCTCCCTGGCCCACCCCGATTTCCGGGAGGGGCTCATCCAGGCGGCGGCGCGCCAGGGCATCTGGAGGCCGTCGAACCGGAAGTGAAGAAAGCCGAGCGGCCCCTTGGGCGAGGGCCGGGAGGGCTTCGGGGGGGCAGGTCTATTCCCCCGAATCCCTTTTCAGGGGGGCATCGCCGCTTCTCGCCCCATCCCCGGCCTCCTCGTGCTCTAACGGCAGGAGACAGTCGGGCAGGTCGTTGCGGGGGGAGTTGACGAGGGTGGAGACGGCGCGGGCCGCCATGGGGCCGCCGTAGGGGACCAGCAGGGCGAGAAGGGCGTCCAGGGGGGCGGCGGGGTCCAGCCAGCGCGGTTCGCCCTCCGGGGCGAGGATCACCGGCATGCGGGAGTGAATGGGCGCCATGAAGGCGTTGGCGGCGGTGGTGACGACGGCGCAGGTCTCCAGCGGATCCGCGCCCCCCGGGGCCCACCGCTCCCAAAGGCCCGCGAAGGCGAAGACCTCCCGGTCCGGAAGAAAGATGTGGTGGGGCACCTTCCGGCCCCCCTCCGCCTTCCATTCGTAGAAGCCGTCGGCCAGCACGAGGCACCGGCGCTTGCGGAGGGCCTGCCGGAAGGCCGGCTTTTCCCGCAGGGTTTCGGCCCGCGCGTTGATGAGCCGGTTGCCGATGGCGGGGTCCTTGGCCCAGAAGGGGACGAGGCCCCACTTCAAGGCCTTGAGGACCCGCCGCCCCTCCTCCACCACCACCGCCGGCACCTTTCGGCCCGGGGCGACGTTGAA
Source organism: Acidobacteriota bacterium (assembly GCA_037444825.1). Classification (GTDB taxonomy): domain Bacteria; phylum Acidobacteriota; class UBA4820; order UBA4820; family DSQY01; genus JBFLVU01. The sequence continues at coordinate 5,622 of JBBILR010000027.1, forward strand.
GGAGGGGGCGAGGCCCTCCCCCTGAAAGTCCGCTCCGTACAGAGAGGCGAGGAAGCCGGGGTCGGCGCGGACGGTGAAACGGCCGCACACCCTTCAGCCTCCGAAGATTCGAAGGACGAACAGGAAGAACAGGAGCCCCGCCGCCAGCAGGAGGGAGAGGCATCCGCAGCCGGCGCCCGCCGCGCGGCCCAAGATCACCCGGACCGCCGTCCGGGCCGCGGCGCTCCCCACCGCCGGAGCCGCGGCGATGGCCACCTTCGCCGCCGCCTCCCGCCACCGGGCCGCCTCCTCCTGTTTCAGTTGCTTGCGGAGGATCTCCTGCTGGACGGCCACGCGCTCCCGGTACTTCATCTCCTCGCGGGTGCGGACCACCTCCAGCTCCTCGGTGGAGGGGAGGAACTTGAGCCGGGAGCCGCAGAAGGCGCACGGCGCCTCGGTCTCTCCCACGGGCAGGTCCAGGGGCGCCGAGCAGTTGGGGCAGTGCAGGTGCCGCGTCTCCAAAGGTGCCTCCGGGGGACATTGTACGTCGGAGGAGGGTGAAAAGGAGGGAGGCCGGGCGGGAAAGAGACGGAAACCGTTTCGGACCGGGGCAAACGGGGTGGAAAGGGAGGGGAGGATGCGAGACTTCCCGAAAGGGCCGGCGAACGGAGAAAAGCGCGGGGAGGGCGAAGCCCCGCAACAGGGGAGGGGAGCCGGGACCTGGGACTCAAGGAGGCTCTATTGGGAAAAATGGAGGATCCCATGGCGCACCGGGGTGTTCTGTCGGCGCTGATCTTGGCCGCGTGGGCGGGGCTGGCCGGCTGTTTCGGGAAGGGTCCGGAGGAGGCGGGGGCAGGCGGCACGGCCGAATCGGTGGCTCGGACCCTCCTGCGGGAGGAGGCGGGGACCGCGGCGCCGGAGGGGGTGGTGGTGGCCGCCTGCGCCCGCGGCGGGGTCCGGCTCCGCGGGGTCCAGGAGGGGTCGATGACGGCCAGCCCCGCCGGGGTGGGGAACCAGAGCCGGCCGTCGGGGGTCCGGCAGCCGGCGGGCGGCGAGCCCCCGGTGCACTCCCGCCCGAGCAGTCCCTCGCTGGCGCGGTGCAGTTTTCACCGCACGGCAAAGACCCTTCCGGCCGCGTCCTCCTCCAGGTCGGAGAGGGGCACTTCGGAGACCCCTTTGTTGGAGCTGAACCAGAGGTGGCCCCGTCGGTCCTCGAGGAGGCACCGGACCCGGTAGTTCCTCCCATCCTCGCCGATGGGGTACGAAACCCACCGTTTCCCGTTCCGGCGGCCGACCCCCGCGTAGGTTCCCGCCCAGACGGCCCCTTGGCGGTCGAGGAGAAGGGTGTGGACGATGTCGCGGGGAGGGCCCGAATCGGAGCGGTAGGCGCTCCAGGTCCCCGCGTTCAGCCCGAGGACCCCGCCGCCCTCCGTACCGATCCGGGGGGCCCCCTCGGTGTCCTCCAGGAGGGCCTGAGCGGTGGTGTTGGTCATGAGCGGGGTGGCGGAGCGGTCGAAGACCTGGAACTCCAGGCCGTCGAAGCGGGCCAGCCCCTTCGCCGAGGCGCGGCGGGCGCGGCGGGAAATCGGCTCCACCCGAAGGCACGAGGGCCGTGACGGCGCCGGGGTCAATCCCGCTGGTTCCGGGAGACGCCCTTCCGGCCCATGGCGAGGAAGGCCGTCACGGAAGCCAGCATGGCGGGAATGAGGATCCAGGGGTTTCCGGTGGTCTCCGCCACGAAGGCCACGGCGGCCAGGGGGGTCCGGTAGCCGGCGGCCAGAAAGGCCGCGGCGCCCAGTAGGGGGTAGAAGGACGGGGGAGCCTCGGGGGCCAGGCGTGCGAAAGCCCCTCCCAACGTGGTCCCCAGGATGGCCAGGGGGAAGAAGATGCCTCCCACGCCGCCCCCGGCCAGGGTGAAGGCCGTGGCGGCCATTTTGAAGCCGAAGAGCAGGAGAAGAACCTCCAGCGGCTCCGGGGATTCGAGGACGTGGCGGAGAAGGCGGTATCCGGGGCCGTAGAGGAAGGGCTCTCCGGTGGCTTCGAAGACCAGGACCCCCAGGCATCCCACGGCGAGCCCCGCCGCGGCCCCCCGCAGGTAGCGCCCACCTGGCAGGCGGTGCAAAAGGCCTTCCAGGGCGGAAGTGAGGGCCACGAACAGCCGGGCCCCCACTCCCGCCGAAAGGCCCAACCCGAGGGCGAACCCGAGTTCCCGAAAGGTGGCGGATCGTCCGGAGGCGGCCTGGAAGAGGGGTTCGCTCCCCGCGAAGGCCGCGAAGGTCAGGTAGGATGTCGAGGAGGAGACCATGGCCGGGACGAGGGCTCGGGTGGCCATCCGGTTCTTGTACGGGGCCTCCATGGCGAAGATGAGTCCCGTGAGGGGGGCCTTGAAGATCGCCGCCATCCCGGCCGCCGCTCCGGCCACCAGGAGCAGCCGCCGGTCTTCTCCCCGAAAGAGGTGGGGCATCCTCTGTTGAAAGCCGTCTCCGAGGTTGGCGCCGAGGTAGATGGAGGGCCCCTCCAGCCCCAGGCTTCCCCCGCACGAAATGGTGGCGAAGGCGGCCAGCATCTTGCCCGGCAGGTTGGCGAGGCGCATATGACGGTCCTCGGCGTGGTAAAGAAGAATGTAGTCCTCCGTGAGGTGCCCCTCCCGGCTGGGAACGGTCCGCTCCACGAAGAAGACGGCCAGGAGCAGCCCCAGCGCGGGCAACACGGCGTAGATCCAGGGGGAGCGAAGGGCGTACAGGTACCAGACGGCGACGTCCTTGAGAACGAAGTCGAAGGCGGCCACGAGAAAACCCACCGCCGTCCCCAGCAGGAGGGCCGTCAGAAGCTGGCGGAAAAAGAAGGCTTCCCCCTCCTTCCACCGCCTGTGCGTTTCCAGAGGTTTCCCCGCGAGGAAAAGGAGGCGGGTGGTCAGAGGGTGGGTCCGACTTCTCTTCGACGCCATCGCGACCACACCCTCGCTCCCGTTCCCGCCTTCCTCACCCGCCACCTCCATGGTACCAGAAAGCCCCCCCTCGTCCGGGGCCCTCCGCCCGGGATCGGCCGCCTCTCTCCTCGATTTCTTCCCTCCCCGGTCTCCCGCGGGAGGGACTTCAAAGAAGGGTGACGAGTGCCGTAAAATCCCCGTTCGCGCCAGATGGCCTCTTTCCTTTTCCGGCGAGGGAGGACTCGTGAACCTTCGCTTCGACCGCAACGAGTGGGCGGGCAGCTTCGGGGACATCGGGACGGACCTGCCTCTCCTGTTGGGGATCACCCTCGCCTCGGGGCTGGACGCGGGGGGCGTCTTCGCGGTTTTCGGCCTCCTCCAGATCACCACGGGGCTGCTGTACGGCCTTCCCATGCCCATGCAGCCCCTCAAGGCCATGGCCGTCCTGGTCATCTCCCAGAGGATCGAAGGCGGGGTGCTCCTGGGAGGGGGCTTGGCGGTGGGCGCGGTGATGCTTTTGCTCACCCTCACCGGGGTGCTCGACCTCCTGGTCCGGTGGCTCCCGCGGAGCGTCGTCCGCGGAATCCAGTTCGGGCTGGGGCTTTCCTTGGCCTCCCTGGCCCTCAACAGCTACGTGCCGTCCATGGGGTGGACGGGGTGGGCCCTCGCCGCGGGGGGAACCCTGGTCCTGCTGCTCCTGTGGGGAAACCGGCGGGTTCCGGGAGGCCTGCTCCTCGTGGCCCTGGGGGCGGCCTTCGCCCTCTGGAAGGGTCTGGATCTGGGGGTGGTCATGGGGGGCGTGGGCCTTTCGCTGCCCGCCCTAGGGGTCCCCTCTCTGGAAGAGGTTTGGCGGGGCTTCTGGCTCCTGGCCCTCCCACAGATCCCTCTCTCTCTTTCCAACTCCATCATCGCCACCGAGCAGACCCTTCGGGACCTCTTCCCCGACCGCCGGGTGGGGGTGAGAAAGATCGGGCTCACCTACGCGGCGGTGAACCTCGTGGCGCCGTTCCTCGGCGGCGTCCCCGCCTGCCATGGGAGCGGGGGCCTCTGCGGCCACTACGCCTTCGGCGCCCGGACGGGAGGGTCCGTGGTCCTGTACGGAGCCTTCTACCTGGTCACCGGCCTCTTCCTCTCCGCCCCCCTCGGGGAGGTGGTGAAGATCTTCCCCCAGCCGGTCCTCGGGGTGATCCTCCTCTTCGAGGCGCTGGCGCTCATGGCCCTGGTGAGGGACGCCGCCGCCTCGGGACGGGATTTGGCCGTGGCCCTGCTCACGGGGACCGCCGCCTTCGCCCTTCCCCAGGGGTTTCTCGTCGGCCTTCTCTTGGGGACGCTGGTCTTCTACGGCTTCCGGCGGTACGGGGCGGAAGTGGACGAGAGAGCGGCGCCGGGGTAGGATGAAGCCGGGCGCTTCACCCGCCGCCGGAGGGGGGGAAGGGGGCCGGGGGGAGAAGAGCCATGATTCCCGTCCGCGACACCATCCCCAGCCGGTGCTGGCCCCTCGTCACGTGGGCCCTCATCGCCGTCAACGCCGCGGTCTTTCTCTACGAAGCCCTCCTGTCCCCCGAAGAGCTCCAGCGGCTCATCGAGCTCTTCGGCCTCGCGCCCGCCCGGTACAGCCACCCGGAGTGGGCCGTCGTCATGGGGTTTCCCCTGGACGATTACTGGCCTTTCGTCACCAACCTGTTCCTGCACGGGGGCTGGTTGCACGTCCTCGGGAACCTCTGGACCCTCTGGATCTTCGGCGACAACGTGGAGGACCGGATGGGCCCCGGCAGGTTCCTGGTCTTCTACCTGCTTTGCGGGATTCTTGCGAACGTCGCCCACTTCGTGGCCAACCCCGCCTCCACCCTTCCCACGGTGGGGGCCTCCGGGGCCATCGCCGGGGTCTTGGGGGCGTACTTCGTGCTCTTCCCCTTCTCCCGGGTGATCGCCCTCTTTCCCGTCCTCCTCTTCCCCGTCTTCTTCGAGATCCCCGCCGTTTTCTACCTTCTCTTCTGGTTTCTGAGCCAGGTGCTGGGCGGAACGATGCAGGGGCTCGGTCCCCAAGACGCGGGCGGGGTGGCCTTCTGGGCCCACGCGGGGGGCTTCGCCGCCGGAGTGCTCCTGCACCGGCTCTTCCTGCCCCCGAGGGGAAGACGGCCGAGGCGGTGCCACAAGGACGAGCTGGGGCTCGAGGGGGCGTGGAGCTGGCGGCTCTGACGGAGGAGGCCGAGACCATGGCCGTGGACATCGGACAGCTGTTCTGGATTTTTCTGGGCATCACCGCCCTCCAGCCGGTCATCCGCCAGCGCCTCCTCGAGAACTCCCGGCAGAGGCTCCTGATGCGCATCGAGCAGAGCCGGCGCTCGAGGGTGATCCTGCTGGTGCACCGCCAGGAAACCATGAGCCTGCTGGGATTTCCGGTGGTTCGGTACATCGACGTCCACGACGCCGAGGAGGTTCTCCGGGCGTGCGAGCTGACCGACCCGGAAGTCCCCCTGGACCTGGTCCTCCACACGCCCGGCGGGCTGGTCCTGGCCTCGCTGCAGATCGCCCGGGCCGTGCGGGCCCACCGGGGCAAGGTGACGGTCTTCGTCCCCCACTACGCCATGTCCGGAGGGACCCTCATCGCCCTGGCCGCCGACGAGATCGTCATGAGCCCCCACGCCGTCCTGGGCCCGGTGGACCCCCAACTCGGAAAATACCCGGCGGCGTCCCTCCTCAAGGTCCTGGAGAGAAAGCCCCCGGAGGAGGCCGACGACGAGACGCTGATCCTTTGCGACGTCGCCCAGAAGGCCATCCGGCAAGTCCGGGAGGCGGTGCGGGATCTCTTGAGCCGTAGCCAGAGCCCCGAGCGGGCGGAGGAGCTCTCCCACCTCCTCGCCGAGGGCACCTGGACCCACGACTACCCCATCACCGCCGAGGAGGCCAAGCGCATGGGCCTGCCGGTGCGCACCGACATGCCCCCCGAGATCCTCGAACTCATGGCCCTCTTTCCTCAGCCGGTTCGGAGCCAGCCGGCGGTGGAGTACTCCCCCGCGCCCCGCCGTGCCGGCAAGACCGTCGGCCGGTCCCCCTTGCCGTGAGCCTCTCCGGAGGAAACGCGCGCCGGGGGCCGGCGAAGGGGTTTCTGGGCCCCATCCCCGCCGAAAAGCCCGCCGCCTGCCTGGTTCCCGTTTACCGGGACGAAAAGGGGGCGTTGCGTCTGGTGCTGGTGGTGCGGACGCCCGGCGGGATCCACGGCGGCCAGGTGGCCTTCCCCGGCGGGGCTTGGGAGGAGGGGGACGGGAGCCTCGAGGAGACGGCCCTTCGAGAGACGGAAGAGGAGATCGGGCTCCCCCGGGAGCGGGTGAGGATCCTCGAGGAGCTGCCTCGGGTCCGCACGCTGGTGAGCCGCTACCGGATCCACCCCTTCCTCGCCCGGGTGGAAAGACCCGCGGCGTGGAGGCTCCAGGCCGAGGAGGTGGAAGAGGTCCTGGAGCCCTCGGTGGACGAACTGCTTCTCGAAGAGGCGCGGGGCGAGGACGAGCGGTGCCTCCCCGGCCTTCCCGGTCCCTTGCGCTTTCCCTTCGTGCGGCTGGGGCCCCATAAGCTGTGGGGGGCCACCCTCCGCATCGCGGCCCCCCTGCTGCCCCGCCTGAAGGCCGGCGAGTGGGCGCTCTGATGGCGGGAAAAGCGGCGCCGGTGTACCCTGACGGAGAGAGAAGGGACGCCATGGAACGAGGGTCGGAAGCGGAGACGGAGGAGGGCGGAGCCCCGGTGACGGTCTACCGGGCACCGGACCCGGTGCGCCTGGGGTTGGCCAAGAGCCTCCTTCTCGACGCCGGCATTCCCTTTGCCGTCGCCGGGGAGGGCCTCCAGGACCTTTTCGGGGCCGGCAGCCTCGGCGGGTACAACCTTCTGGTGGGGCCGGCGGAGATCCGGGTCCCTTCCGACCTCGAGGAGGAGGCCCGCCGGGTTCTACGGGAACTCCTGGAGGAGTGAGCGATGGACGAAGCGGCTCTGGCGCGGGCGGCGATCCTGGGGCTCTCGGCGGTCTTTTTCCTCCTGGGGCTCCCCCTGGCCCTGAGAAAGGTCCCGCCCAACGGCGTCTACGGCTTTCGGACCCGGACGACCCTGCAGGGGCCTTCCTTCGGGTACCCCGTCAACGCCTTTTACGGCCGGTGCCTGCTGGTGGCCGGCCTGGCCAGCGCCTTGGGGGCCCTCTGGGTCTTCGGTCCCTCGGGGCCCGGTGGAAAGGAGCCGATGTCGTGGACGCTGCCGTGGCTCGTGGTGCCGCAGGCGGCGGCCATCGCGGCGGGGCGGGCCCCCCAGGGGCGCTTCTGGAGGCGCGGACGCGATGTGTGAAACCCGCACCCCACAGGGGAGGCGAGGCTTTTTCACAGGAGGGGAGAGCGGAGGCCATCCGGAAAGCCCGGGGGCGGGAAACTGCACGAGGATAGCGGAAAGATCGATAAATAGCATGAAAAAACAAGACAGTTTCTGCTTGGTGCTGAAGAGGGGTGCAAGGAGCTCCCGGGCCCTTCTTTTTCAAGCGGTTCTCCAGAATTCCACAGGGAAATTCACAGACCTTTCCACAGCCGCGGTGGATTTTGAAGGATCCGGAATCCTCTCGGCACCGGGCATTGCAGAAGGGGCGGCTCCGTCAAAGTGTAAGGAGATGGGGACAATGGCACCGGCGGGAAACAAGAGGAGCTTCAGGTGGGCCCGGAGCGTGGCGGCCGCGGCGGGATTCCTTTCCCGCCGCGGCGAAACCCCGGAGGTCCTGCCCGGTCCCGGACCCGTGCGGAAGACCACCGTCTTTCCTGGCCCCGCCCCCGGGGGAGGGGCGCCATGAGCCTCCGCCTCTCCTCCCTGCACGTCTACCCCGTGAAGTCCTGCCGGGGCCTCTCCCCCTCCCGGTGGCGCGTGGGGCGGCGCGGGCTCCTCTACGACCGGGAGTGGATGGTCACCGACGAGGAGGGCCGCTTCCTCACCCAGCGGGAAGAGCCCCGGATGGCCCTCATCCGCACGGACTTCCGGGACGGGGGACTGGTCCTCGAGGCGCCGGGGATGGACGAGCTCCCCGCCGGCGCGCTACTCCCCGGCGCGGAAGGGGAGGCGGAAGTCTGGGAGGACCGGGTGCGGGTGGAGGACCTGGGCGAGGAGGCCGCGGCCTGGCTATCGGCCTTTCTGGGAAGGCCCTGCCGGCTGGTGCGCGCCTCCCTCTCCTTCCGGAGGGACGTCCGCCTGAGGGGGGAGGTGGTGGCGGAGGACGGAGTGGCCTTCGCCGACGCCTTTCCTTTTCTTCTCCTGACGGAAGCCTCCCTCTCCGACCTGAACGCCCGCCTCCCCGCTCCCGTCTCCGTGGAGCGCTTTCGCCCCAACCTCGTGGTGGCGGGAGCGGAGCCCTACGCCGAGGACCGCTGGAAGCTCCTCAAGATCGGACCTCTGGTGTTTCGCCTGGTCAAGCCCTGCGCCCGCTGCTCCATTCCCTGCGTCGATCCGTCCACCGGGGAGCGGGGGAGGGAACCCCTCGCGGCCTTGGCCGCCTACCGCCGCCGGGAGGGCAAGGTCCTCTTTGGGATGAACGCCGTCCATGGCGGGGAGGGCCTCCTCGCCGTGGGGGACGAGGTGGAGGTCCTCGAAGGGGTCTGAGGGCCCCCGCGCTCCGGGCCTGGCTTTCTCTCCCGCTCACCAGCCGATCCCCCGGCCGTCCCTCAGGGTGGTGGGGTGCCTCCTCCCCAGGCCGAAGGGGCTGACGTGCCTGGGGTGGTCGCAGCGTTCTTCGATCCGCCGGTTCCGGAGCCCCGGCGAGTAGGCGGCCGTACTCTCGTCGTGGAGCGCGATGATCAAATCGCTGTCGTGGTCTTTGTCTTCCCGGACGATCACCCGGACCCGAAGGCCCCGGAAGCTGGGGGGGATGGTGTACTCGGCCCACTGGACGTCGTCGGGGGCGATGCCGGGCTCCAGGCCGCCTCCGCTGGTGAGGGCCCCCACGGTCCGCCACCGGCCGCCCTTCCAGACCTGGACCTCGGCCCGCGTGGTCGTGGTGAGGGCGATGTACATGAAGTGGTCGTGGTGGGGGTCCTTTCCCGAGTCGAAGGCGATGAAGTCCCCCGGACGGCTGAGGAGAACCCAGGAGAGGGCGGGGACGGCGAGGGTGGCGCCCACGAAAGCCGCGAATGCGGCCCCCCATGGGGTTCGGCGCCGCTCCATCTCCCTCCTCCTGGTAACCCAATGGGCCGCCGGCCGAGGACGGCCTGCGGGAGTCATGCAAAGCGCATTCCGATTCCGCCTCCTTGAGAAACCCCGCCCAACGGGGGCCGCGGCCGGGGGAGGTCGGGCGTGGAGCGGGAATTCTTTCGGCCGGGGGAAAAATTCCCGCGAACCGCCTTGACTCGCAACCACGCCCACCCTAGAGTGGCCGGGAGGGGAGAAGCCCGAAAGCGCGGCATTCCGGCACCTCGAGGGGGAACCGGTGGAAAGGGAAGGCCCTTCTTCCCGTAGAGGAAAGGCGGGGGTCCGGTGGGGAGGATGGGGTTGCGGCCTCCTCCTTCTGGCGCTGTGCTGCGGAGGGCCCCCGGGAGGCGCCGTCCAGCGGTACGGGGGCGTCCTCCGCCTGCCGCTGAACGAACAGGTCGTTCCCCTGGACCCCATCCTGCCGGCGCCGGTGGCCTCGCAGCAGCTCCGGGGCCTCGTCTTCGAAACCCTGGTGCGCCAGGACAGCCGGACGGGCGAAGGGGTCCCCTGGCTCGCCGAGCGGTGGGAGGTTTCCCGCGACGGGCGAACCTACACCTTCTTCTTGCGTCCGGGGGTTTACTTTCACGCCCTTCCGGGGCTTCCCGCCGGGGCGGCGCTGGACGCGGCGGGGGTCCGGAGGAGCCTGGAGAGGATGCTGGCCCCCTCCTCCCCGGCGTCCCAAGCCGGCCTCTTCGAAGACCTCCTCCTGGGAGCCTCGGCCTACCGGCGCGGTCAGGCGGCCTCGGTGGAAGGCATCGAGACGCCCGACGAGAGAACGGTGGTCTTCCACCTCCTCCGGGAGGAGCGGGACTTCCCCCGTTTTCTTTCCTTGCCCGAGACGGCGGTGGTGGATTGTCGGGTGGTGGACCGGTGGGGGTCCCCCGCCTTCCGGGAACACCCGTCGGGCACGGGGCCCTTCCGCCTGGCCCTCTGGAACCCCTACGCCGAGATTCGGTTGCTCCGGCACGAAGGCTACTGGCGAAAGGGGGCCGGGGGGCAGCCCCTTCCGTACCTGAACGAGGTGCGCTTCCTCGCCTTCAGCGGAGAGGGGGCGGTGAGCGACCTTCTCTCGGGGCGCCTCGACGCCGTCTCCACGTCGGTGCTCGGGGAGCAGGAACGGAGCCTGTTGGACGCCAAAGGCTTCACCACGCGGTCCCAGGCCAAGTACAACTTCATCGGGCTCCTGTTCCTCCCCGGAAGGAGCCCCTGGAGCGGGAGACCCGACTGGCTGGGGGCGCTCCAGGCGCGAGTCCCGTTTCTGACCTTCCAGGAGCTGTACCTGCCGGCCACGGGCTTCGTTCCCCCCGGTTCCCCCTGGCACGACGAGGGGTGCCGGCCGGTTCGGAGACCACCCATGCCTTCGCCCCTTCCCGACCTCCACATCGACCTCCTGAACCGGGAGGCGGGGGTGGGGAAGAGGCTGGCGGCCCTCTGGGCTCCCATCGGGGTGAACGTCACCTGGACCCTTCACGGGGAAGCAGACTACTGGCGGGGACTGGCCGAGGAACGCTTCCCCGTCTGCCGCGCCGGCTGGGTGGCCGAGGCCCCCACCCTCTGGTCGCTGGCCGAGCCCTTCCGCTCCCGCTCCCCCTTTCGCGCCGCCTCCCTCGGGGATCCCCTCTTCGACCGGCTCTGGCAGAAAAGCCGGGCGGAGGAGGACCCGCAGGTCCTCAAGGCCCTGGCCTGCGAGATGGAGGAGCGGGTCCGCCGGTCGGGGAGGTGGGTCTTTCTGTGGCACGAGCGGGTATCCCTCACGTGGAACGAGAAGGTCCGGGGGCTGGAGGCCTGCGTGAACCCGGTGATGGATATGGACCTCAGCGAGGTGTGGATCGAACCATGACCCTGGCCCAGCGCCTTCGCAGGAACGTCCTCGGCCTCCTGCTCCTGCCGGCCCTGCTGGTGTGGTCGGGCTCCGTGGCCTTCGCCGTCCATCAGGTGACGCGGCAGGCCCTTCAGGAGGCGGAAGCCTCGGCCGAAGGGGCTGTGGAGTGGCTCCGGGAGGAAATGCGCCGCGACGAAGGGTTCCTGCGGTCCGCCGCCCGGATCAAGAGGGGGAGGGGACGGTTGCCGGACGTTTCCCCCTCGTCCTTCCTCCCCGTGTTTTTCCCGTACGCCAAGGCGCTTCTCCTCGAGCGCCCGGGCGTCGAAAGGCGGATCTGGCGGGCGGAGGATTACGCCATGGCCTTGAACCTGTACAACCCCGAAGCCGGGTGGCCGGCCCCCGGAGAGCCTGTCGACGGGCCGCCGGCGCCGGAGGGGAGGGTGGTCCCCTTCGGGGAGGTGGCCCTCTGCCCCGACCCGGTCTTCCCCACCGGCAGCCTCTGGTACCGCGTTCCCGTTCTGTACGGCGAAGAAGCCGCCTTCCTTTGGGTGGAGATCCCCACCCTCGCCAGGTGGCTGACCCACCTCGAAAGCTGGCTTCGGCCCGGCGCCTTCGGGCTTCGCACCCTTCGGGGGGAGACGGTCTGGGGGGCGGCCGGGCAGGGGAGGAAAGGCCCTCTCGCGGTGAAACGGGAGGCCCTCCTCGAGGGGGCCGTCTGGGCGGGGGCGCCCCTGGCCCCCCTGGACCTGGAGCTCCGGGTGCGGCGCCCTCTGGGGATCAGCCGGACGGCCTTTCTCGGGGCGGTCCTCCTGGGCCTTCTCTTTACGGCCCTCGTGGTGGCGGTCTCCCTCCACCTGAGCCAAAAGGCCTTTTCGGAGGTGGTGGAGGGTCTTCGGGAGATGGAAGAAGCGGTGGGAGCCCTGGGAAAGGGGCGCTTCTCGGAGATGACCGCCGGCGCCGCCGGGGGCGAACTGGCCCGCTTCATCGACGCCTTCAACCGGATGGCGGCGGATCTGAGGGAATTCCAACGGGAACGGGAGCGCGCCGTCCGAAGCGAGGCCATCGCCATGGCCTTTTCCGCCCTGGCCCACGACTTGAAGAACGGCGTGGCCCACCTGCGACTGTTGGCGGAGAACCTCGAGAAATACTACGACCGGCCGGGGTTCCGCCAGGACGCGGTGGCCTCCCTGCGCGCCGTGGTGGATCGGCTCTCCGCGCTGCTGGAACGCGTGTCCGACAGAGGCTCGCCACCGGCGGTGGTCCGCCGGGAACCCCTCGGCGAGGTCTTCCGGAAGGTGGAGGAGCGCCACCGGGCGGACGGCCTGCGCCTGGAGCTGGAGGCCGACGATCGAACCCGGGGGGCTTCGGTGCCCCTCCCGGCCGTGGAGGACGTGCTGGAAGTCCTCCTCTCCAACGCCCGCGAAGCCATGGCCCGCGAAGTCCTGTGCGAGGCCTCGTCGGACGGAGAAAAGCTGACCCTGACCGTTCGGGACGACGGGGAGGGCATCTCGCCCGGACAAGCTCAGAGGCTCTTCGAGGCGTTCGTCACGAGTAAGCCGAAGGGGCTGGGGCTCGGGTTATACCACGCCCGGAGAACCCTGCGCCTTCTGGGGGGTGACCTGGCCTACGCGGGCGGTCCGGGGCCCACCGCCTTCCGGATGGACATCCCCCTTGGGGAGGACCGGCCGTGAAGCTTCTCTTGGTGGAGGACGACCGATCGTTGCGGCGGCAACTCCGGTGGGCCCTGGAGGGGACCTTTCCGGAGATCCGCGAGGCGGAGGACGAGGAGGGGGCGCGCCGGGAGGCCGCGGCCATGGACCGGGGGGTGGTCCTGCTGGACCTTCACCTCCCCCCCCAGCCCGAGAACCCGGAGGCGGGCCTCCGGCTCCTGGCCGAGCTGGCGAGACGCCCCGACGACCTCACCGTGGTGGTCCTTTCGGGCACGGGGGACCCGGTGGCGCCCAAGGAGGCCCTGCGGACGGGGGCGTGGGACTTCCTGGCCAAACCCGTGGACACCGACTTCCTCCTGGCCGTCCTCCGAAGGGCGGCGGAGCGGGTCCGACTCCTGGGCCGTTTGGAAAGGAGGGGGCCCGGGCTCCGTCTCTTCCACGGAATGGCCGGGGAAAGCCGGGCCATGGAAGCCCTCTTCGAATGGTGCCGGCGCGCCGCGCCTTCCGATCTGCCCGTCCTCCTCGAAGGGGAGAGCGGATCGGGCAAGGAGCGGGCCGCGGCGGCCATCCACGAGCTGTCGGGGAGGGCCAAGGGGCCCTTCGTGGCGGTGAACTGCGGCGCCATTCCCGAGAACCTCTTCGAGAGCGAGTTCTTCGGGTACGTGAAGGGGGCCTTCACGGGAGCGGCGGGGGCCCGGGAGGGGCTGCTCAAACGGAGCCACGGCGGGACCCTCTTTCTCGACGAGATCACCCTCCTCACCCCCGCCTCCCAGGGCAAGCTCCTCAGGTTCCTGGAAGACGGCCGCTTCCGGCCTTTGGGGTCCTCCCGCGACGAGACGGTGGACGTCCGGATCGTCTCCGCCACCAACGCCGAGGTGGACCGGGAGGTCCGGGAAGGGCGCTTCCGGGCGGACCTCTTCTTCCGACTGGCGGCCCTGAGGCGCAAGATTCCCCCCCTCCGGGAGCGGCGGGAGGACATCCCCCTGCTCCTCTCGCTCTTTCTGGGACCGGACCCGCCCCCCTTCACCAAGGAGGCCCTGGCCCGCCTGGAGTCCTACCACTGGCCGGGAAACGTCCGCCAGCTCCAGCACGTGGCGAGACGGGTGGCCGTCATGGTGAGGAACCGACCCGTGACCCCCGAGGACCTGGAGATGGAGGGCCCCTATCTGCCCGCACCCGGCGGGGAAGCCGCGTTGGGGCCCTTTGAGGAGCGGGTGGCCCGCTTCGAGAGGTCCCTCCTGGAGGCGGCCCTCGCCCACGCCTCGGGGGACCGCCGGAAGGCGGCGGAGGCGCTGTCCCTCTCCCCCTCCCAGTTCCGGTATCTGGCGAAGAAGTACGGCCTCTGAGGGGTCAGCGGGCCAGGGCCAGGCGCTTGGGCTCCACCTCCTCTCGGAGGAAGCGGACCACCTCCTGGGTGGAGGTTCCGGGGGTGAAGATCCTGGCCACCCCGGCGGCGAGAAGCCCCGGGATGTCCTCGTCGGGGATGATGCCGCCTCCGAAGACCACGATGTCGGAGGCGTCCTTCTCCCGAAGCAGCCGGATGACCTTGGGGAAGAGGGTGTTGTGGGCGCCGGAGAGGATGGAGAGGCCGATGGCGTCCACGTCCTCCTGGAGGGCCGTGGCCACCACCTGCTCGGGGGTTTGGTGGAGGCCGGTGTAGATCACCTCGTAACCCGCGTCCCGAAGAGCCCGGGCGATGATCTTGGCGCCCCGGTCGTGGCCGTCGAGACCCACCTTGCCGATGAGAAGCCGGAGTTTTCGCTCGCCCATGGACCACCTCGCAGGTCTCTCAGTATACAACTCCTCGGCCCGGAGCGCGGGAGGGGAGGTCAAGCGGCGCGCCGGCGCCGCAGCGCCCAGACCGCCAGGGAGAGGGCGCCCACCACCAGGAGGCCCGTCAGGAGAGGCACGAGGACCGAGAGGACCGACACGGCGGCGGAGGCGCCGGTTTCCACCGCGGCCACCAGCGGGTTGGCCGTCCCCAGCGTCGTGAGGGACGACAGAAGCCGGCCCTTCACCGTGGCCACCTGGATGAGCCCCGCCGCTCCGCCCCCCGCGATGAGGGCCAGGGTCCACCGGAGGAAGGGGTCCATCTCGCCGAAGGCGGTGGCCGCCACCACGGTTCCCGCCACCACCGCCGCGGGGGTGGCCAGGAGGTCCAGGAGGTGGTCCAGCCAGGGGACGTGGTAGGCGGCCACCTCGAGCAGGGTGGCCACGGCGAAGGCCAGGAGGGCGGGCCACGTCCCCATCCAGAAAAAGCCCTTCGCCAGCGTGAGATGGCCCGACAGGGCGGCGATGGAGACCACGAGGGGCGGAACGAAGACCCGGAAGCCGCACGCCGCCGCCAGCCCCACGCCGATCAAAACGCCGAGCAGGGTCTCCATGGTTCTCTCCTGGCGAGGGGGGGCTTCCGGCGCCCCCTCAACCTCGCCCCCCGCCTGCCCTCCCCATTCCCCCTACGCGCTTCACCGTCAGATCACGCTGTTTTCCCGGTACTCCCCGAAGACCTCCTTCATGGCGTTGGCGGTCTCCTCCAGGGTGCAGTACGCCTTCACGCAATCGAGGATGGCCGGCATGAGGTTCTCCGAGGTGCGGGCCTTGGCGGTGAGGGTGCGCAGGGCCGAGAGGACGGCCTTCCCGTCCCGGGTCCGCTTCACCTCGCGGAGCCGCTCCTTCTGGCGCTCCTCCACCTCCGGCGGGATTCGAAGGAGGGGGATGGGGGTCTCCTCCGCCATGACGTACTTGTTGACCCCCACGATGGTCTTCCGGCCGCTCTCCACCTGCTTCTGGTAGTGGTAGGCGGCGTCGGCGATCTCCCGCTGGGGGTAGCCCTGCTCGATGGCCCGCACGATCCCCCCCATGTCGTCGATCTTGCGGATGTACGCCAGGGCCTGGCGCTCCATCTCGTTGGTGAGGCTCTCCACGAAGTAGGAGCCGGCCAGGGGGTCGATGGTGTTGGCCACGCCGCTCTCCTCGGCGAGGATCTGCTGGGTCCGTAGCGCCACCGTCACCGCCTGCTCCGAGGGGAGGCAGAGGGTCTCGTCCATGGAGTCGGTGTGGAGGCTCTGGCACCCGCCGAGGACCGCCGCCAGGGCCTGGACGGTGACGCGGACGATGTTGTTGAGGGGCTGCTGGGCCGTGAGGGAGCACCCCGCCGTCTGGACGTGGGTGCGGAGCATCCAGGAGCGGGGATCCTTGGCTCCGAAACGTTCCCTCATCTCCCGGGCCCAGATGCGCCTGGCCGCCCGGAGCTTGGCGATCTCCTCGAAGAAGTCGTTGTGGGAGTTGAAAAAGTAGGAGAGGCGCGGGGCGAAGGAGTCCACGGGGAGGCCGCGGGCCATCCCCGCCTGCACGTACCCCAACCCGTCGGCGAGGGTGAAGGCCAGCTCCTGCACGGCGGTGGCCCCCGCCTCCCGGATGTGGTAGCCGCTGATGGAGATGGTGTTCCACTGGGGGACGCGTTGGGCGGAGAACTCCATGGTGTCCACGATGAGGCGCACCGAGGGCTCCGGGGGGTAGATCCACTCCTTCTGGGCGATGTACTCCTTGAAGATGTCGTTCTGGATGGTCCCTCGGAGCCGGGAGAAGGGGACCCCCTGCTTCTCGGCCACGGCGAGGTACATGGCGTAGACGATGGCGGCGGGGGCGTTGATGGTCATGGAGGTGGAGACCTCCCCCAGGGGGATGCCGTCGAAGAGGATCTCCATGTCCCTCAAGGTGGAGACGGCCACCCCTTCCTTGCCCACCTCCCCCTCGGAGAGGGGGCTGTCGCTGTCCCGGCCCATGAGGGTGGGGAGGTCGAAAGCGGTGGAGAGGCCCGTCTGACCTTGGGAGAGGAGGTACTTGAAGCGGGCGTTGGTGTCCTCGGCGGTTCCCATGCCGGCGAACATCCGCATGGTCCAGAGCCGTCCCCGGTACATGGTGGGCTGGACCCCGCGGGTGAAGGGGTACTCCCCCGGCCACCCCAGGTCCCGCTCGAAGTCCCAGCCCTGGAGGTCCTCGGGGGTGTACAGCCGGGCCACGGGCAGGGAGGAGACGGTGGAGAACTCCACGTCCCGCTCGGGGTGTTTTTCGAGGTGGGGCTTGAGGGTCCGCTCTTCCCACCGGGCACGCCCGCCGTTGGGGGATCTTTCAGCCATCCGCGCACCTCCGGAACGTTCGAGACGCAGGGTCCCTTGGAAGACCTCCAAGAAAACCACAGGGGCGACGGCGATGCAAGGCCGGAGGGCAAGCGCGCCAAAAGGGAAGACGCTGTGCCAAAGTGGCCTGGTATTTTGGCCTCGGCCAGCTTCTTTTGGCGCTGGCGGGCCTTCCCGGGGGGTGGGGGGCCGTGGACCGCTCTGGCACGGTACTTGCGCGAGGGAGGACGTCCGAAAGGAGGTTGATGACCATGAAGAAACTCGTTCTTGCCGCCGCCGCCGGAATCCTGACCCTCGGCCTCTTTGCCCAGGCCCCGGCGAACCCTGTCCAGCCCCAGAAGAGCGCTTCTCAGACGCAGACGCAGACCACGCAGGGCAACGAAAAGCCCGCCGCCCACAAGAAGCACCACAAGCAGGCGAAGCAGGGCGAAAGCACCACCGCCAAGCCCGCTCCCACCAAGTGACCGCACCCATGGCGGCGCAAAGGCCCGCCCCCCGGGGCGGGCCTTTCCTTTTTTCCGGTGGGAGCCTATGCTGGGGGCCGGGGGTGAGGCCGTGCGCATCGTCATCGGCAGCGACCACGCGGGGTTCGAACTCAAGGAGTTCGTGAAGGAGAAGCTCCTTTCCTGGGGCCACGAGGTGCATGACGCGGGGACCCACTCGGAGGCCTCGGTGGACTACCCCGACTTCGCCCGGGCGGTCTGCCGCGAACTCCTTTCCGGTGGGGCGGAGCGCGCGGTCCTCGTCTGCGGTTCGGGGGTGGGGATGTCCATGGCCGCCAACCGCCACCGGGGCGTCCGCGCCGTGCTCTGCACCGACCTGTACCTCGCGAAATATTCCCGGCTCCACAACGACGCCAACGTCCTCTGCCTGCCCGGCCGCCTCATGGGGAAAGGGCTTTGCGAGGAGGTCCTGAGGGTCTGGCTGGAGACCCCCTTCGAAGGGGGGCGCCACGAGCGCCGGATCCGGAAGCTGGACGAGGAAGGAGGAGCGCCGTGAAGGTCCCCGTTCTTCTGAACGCCCCGTCGGGCCGGCCCGCGCGGGCCCTGGGGGGAGGCCCCCGCCTGAAGGCCCTGGTCCAGAGCCTGGTGCGGGCCTCCTGGCCGGTGGTGGTCCACGAGCCGCCGGAAAGCCCCCTCCTCCAGGGGCTCCCCGGCGCCCAGGTGGTGAACTACCCTCCCGCCACGGCGGGTCTCCGCCAGTCCTCCATGGTCCTCTTGGGGGAGAGCTGCCCCGCCCCCTGGCGGGAGCAGGCCCTTCGGGATTTGGAGGGCACGGGGGTCCCGCTCTGGGACGAGAGAGACCCGCGAGGCTCCACGCTGGCCTTCCCCCTCTGGATTCCCGGGGAGGGGCTCTCCTTCGCCGCCTGGGCCGCGGGGGGGCTCAAGGGGTGGGAGCGGGAGCTCTCCGAGGAGTTCATCCGGGCACAAGAGGCCGCCTGGGGGCGTTTCCTTTCCCTGGCCGGCTTCCTGCGGCGGGAGGTCCTTCAGGACCTTGACGACGAGGCCTTCACCCGCAAGGTCGCCGCCCAGCTCCTCTGCCCCGAGATCCTGATCCTCCTCCACCGGGGGCAGGAGGAGGAGGCGAAAAAGGTGGCCTTGAAGATCGTCGGAAGCACCACGCGAACGCTGTAAGCGGACCGTTTTCCCCGAAAGGAATCCCATGGAACCTACCGAACAAGCCGTTCTGCAGGCTTTGAAGACCGTCATCGACCCGGACTTCGGCAAGGACATCGTGGAACTCGGCTTCGTGAGGGACCTCCGGATCGAAGGCTCCAAGGTCTCCTTCCGCATCGTCCTCACCACCCCCGCCTGCCCTGTCCGGGAGCGTTTCCGGCAGCAGGCCACCGAGGCGGTGAAGGCCCTCCCCGGCGTCTCCGAGGTGGAGGTGGTCATGGACGCCCAGGTGAGCCGCGGGGTGACGGGCCCCCTCATCGAGAACCTCCTTCCCCAGGTGAAGAATACGCTGGCCGTGGCCTCGGGAAAGGGCGGGGTGGGGAAGTCCACGGTGGCGGCCAATCTGGCCGCTTCCCTGGCCGCGTCCGGCGCCCGCGTGGGCCTCCTGGACGCAGATATTTACGGGCCCTCCATGGGCGTCATGCTGGGCGTGCGGGAAAAACCCAAGGCCGACCCCACCGGGGAAAAGATCCTCCCCATCTTCGCCCACGGGATGTACGTCATGTCTCTGGGCTTTCTCCTGGATCCCGACATGCCGGTCATCTGGCGGGGACCCATGGTCATGAAAGCCCTGGAACAACTCCTCAGGGACGTGGACTGGCCCGAGCTGGACTACATGGTGGTGGACCTGCCCCCCGGCACCGGCGACGCCCAGCTGACGCTCACGCAGAAGGTGCCCCTCACGGGGGCGGTCATCGTCACCACCCCCAACGAGGTGGCCCTCATCGACGCCCGGAAGGGGCTGGCCATGTTCCGGAAGGTGGAGGTGCCGGTCCTCGGCCTGGTGGAGAACATGTCGTGGTTCGTCTGCCCCCACTGCCAGGGGGTCTCGGACATCTTCTCCCGCGGCGGCGGCGAGCGCTGCGCCCGGGAGATGGGCGTCCCGTTCCTCGGGGAGATCCCCCTGGACCCGTCGGTCCGCAGCACCGGCGACGGAGGGACCCCCGTGGTCCTCGCCGCCCCCCATTCGCCCGTGGCCGCCGCCTTCCGGGACCTCGCCGGCCGCGTGGCGCAGCAGGCCAGCATCGCCGCCGCCCGCCGGCCTTCCGGCGGGGCGTGAGCGGGGAAAAGGCCATGGCGCGCCCCAAGCGCGGCGGGGAGGACCCCCCCCAGGAGACCGTCTCTCGGGAGGTCCGCATGGAGGCCCTGGTGGGCCACCCCCGCCAGGTGCGCTTCTTCGCCAAGGCGCTCCGGAAGGGAGTGTTGCCGCAGGTTCTTCTTTTCACGGGACCTCCGGGCATCGGCAAGGCCACCGCCGCCCGGATGGCCGCCGCGGCCCTCCTGTGCGAGTCTCCGGGCCCCTTCGCCTGCGGCCGCTGCGGCCCCTGCCGGAAGACGGCCCGCGCCCTCCACCCCGACTTCCGCGAGGTGGGGCTGGAGGCCAGCGAGGAATCGGGCAAGCCGAGGACCCAGATCGTCCTTCCCCAGGTGCGGTCCCAGGTCCTGGAGCCCCTGGCCCTGCCGCCCTACGAGGGCCGGCGGTTGGTCTTCCTGCTGGACCCCGCCGACGCCCTGAACGAGAACGCCCAGAACGCCCTCCTCAAGGCCCTGGAAGAGCCCCCCGCCTACGCGCAGTTCCTCCTCGTCGCCTCCAACCCGGGGAGCCTCCTGCCCACCGTGCGCTCCCGGTGCCACGAGGTGGCCTTTTCACCCCTGGAGCCCGAGGAGATGCGGCTCTTTTGCGAGCGCAGGGGCATCGAGGCCGACGAGGCGGCCCTGGCGGTGGCCGGCGGCGCGCCGGGGCGGCTGGAGGAGGCCCGCTCCCCGAGGGGGAAGGCCCGGAGGGAGGCCCTCCTCCGTCTCCTCGCCGACGGGCTCTCCCTGCCCCTCTGCGCCGAACTCTTTCCCCTCCTGGAGGCCTTGGCCAAGGAAAACCCCCGGGAGGTGGTGGCTCTGGCGGGATCCCTGGTTCGCGACGCGCGAAGGGTGGCCGAGAACCTTCCCCCGCTCCGCCACGGCGACCTCGGGCCGCGCCTCTCCCAGGCGGCCGCCCGCCGGGGGCGGGAGGGGCTGGAGACCCTGGCGGGGAGGCTCCTGGAGGCCCCCGCCCACCTGAACCGAAACGTCAACCCCCGCCTCCTGCTGGAACGCCTCTTTCTCGTCCCCTGAGTAATGGGTCTCCAGCGCAGCGCCCCGCCGGGAAAGGGCGGAGGGTCAGGCCCGGCCCTTGGACCGCAGGGCCAGGTAGTTGCCGATGACCATCTGGGCCTGGGAAAGCTTGAGGATTCGCTGGTTCCGTTTCTGGAGGGCCAGGGTGTCGGCCTGGTCGGGAACCACCGCCCGCTGGTCGCGCAGGAGCTTCTCCACTTCGAACTGGAGGGCGCGGAGCTCCTCCACGGTGAGTTTCTTCAGGTTGACGGGGGAAGGAAGGATGTACCCCTCCATGAGGGAGGAGGCCATGGCCGCCGCCGATCCGCCCATGTACGCCATCTCAGCCCTCCGCCGGCCTCGCCTCGGCCCTCCGGGAAAGATACCACCGCCGGCACTCCTGCAAGAAGTCGAGGACCGCCGGTTCTCGGTAGTCCGGGTAGGTCCAGGGAAGGGGGGTGAAGGCGCCGTTCCGGTAGAGCAGCGTCACCTCGGCGAAGATCCCCCGCGAGAGGTAGACGCGGTGGGCGTGGTCCTTGGTGGTGGCCAGCACGAGCCGGGAGGGGAGGAGAAGGCCGGGGTCCAGGTTGACCCGCCGGCGGCCCAGCCGGGCGAAGCCCTCTTCCCGGAGGTTGGTGAGGCTCTTGATCTCCGCCAGAAAGCCCTGCGGCACCGGTTCCCGGAAGAGGACGATCTGCTTGAAGAGGGGTCCCCCCATCTCCGCGGCGTAGTAGTCGCTGTGGGTGAAGGGAAAGGGGTCCTGCCTGAGGGACGCGGGCCCGAAGTCCGCCTCCAGAACCTTCAAGGCTTTGTCGCGAACGGAGGCATCCCTGAAGAGGATGGCGCAAAGGAGCGCCGCCGGCGGTTCGGGCTTGGCCTCCCCCATGGTCCCCCCTCCCGGGGCCTCACATCTCGAAGCGCCCGAGGTCTTCCGGATCGAGGCTCTCCAGCCAGACCCGGAGGGCCTCCGTGTTGTCCTCCAGGTGGGTGCACTTCTCGAAGACGCTCTCCTCCACGAAGATCGGGGCCCGGGCCCGCAGGGCCAGCGCCACCGCGTCGGAGGGCCTCGCGTCCACGTGGATCTCCCCCCCCCGGCGGGGCCTCAGGACGATGTCGGCGAAGTAGGTGTTGTCCTTCAGGTCGGTGATCCGGACCTCCCCCACCGGCGCCTCGACCTTCTCCAGGATGCCGTGCAGCAGGTCGTGGGTCATGGGCCTGGGCACCTTCACCGATTCCAGTTCGAGCGCGATGGCGTTGGCCTCCGAGGTTCCGATCCAGATGGGGACGAGGCGGCTGGCCTCCTCCTCCTTGAGGACCAGGATGGGCCACTGGGTGAGGGGGTCGAGAACGAGGCCCTGGATGACGACCTTCTGGAACGGCACGGCGTCCCTCCTCCTTTGCGGAATATAGGGACCCCGTTCCCCGACGGTCAAGGCGCCGCCCCCCGGCCCCGCGAGGGAGGGCCAGGAGCCCCGGCCGAGGCGGTGGAGGGGGGGTTGGAAGGGATGTTTCTTCTGAGTTTTCACTGATTTGCGCCCCTTTCTCCCCGGGGGGTCCTAAAGGGTCCCCAAGGGGGCTTGACACGGGGAGCCAATTGGACTAATATCTACTTTCGCCGGCCGGATGGCAGCGACGACCGGCCGGTGGCGACAACCCCCGCCGGAAGGTTCGAGGGGTTGACAAGCCGGGCAAAAGTTGCTAAATTATAAAATTGCCGACCCCCAAGCGGGACAGCGGCGCGGCTCTTTGAAAACTAGGCGGCAGAAAACGCGAGATCGTGCGGACCGTAAAACAGTCCACGACCGAATCCGAACCCTTTCAAACTCCCAAATCCAACTGGAGAGTTTGATCCTGGCTCAGAACGAACGCTGGCGGCGTGCCTAACACATGCAAGTCGAACGCGAAAGGGGGCAACCCCGAGTAGAGTGGCGCACGGGTGAGTAACACGTGGGTAATCTGCCCTCGAGTGGGGGATAACGTTCCGAAAGGAGCGCTAATACCGCATAACCCGGCGGGAACCCAGGTTCTTGTCGGCAAAGGTGGCCTCTGCTTGCAAGCTATCGCTTGAGGAGGAGCCCGCGCCCCATTAGGTAGTTGGTGAGGTAACGGCCCACCAAGCCTACGATGGGTAGCCGGCCTGAGAGGGTGGCCGGCCACACTGGCACTGAGACACGGGCCAGACTCCTACGGGAGGCAGCAGTGAGGAATTTTGGGCAATGGGCGAAAGCCTGACCCAGCGACGCCGCGTGGGCGATGAAGGCCTTCGGGTCGTAAAGCCCTGTGAGTTGGGAAGAAGCCGCTCGGTGCCAATACCACCGAGCGGTGACAGTACCAGCAGAGGAAGCCCCGGCTAACTACGTGCCAGCAGCCGCGGTAAAACGTAGGGGGCAAGCGTTGTTCGGAATTACTGGGCGTAAAGCGCGTGTAGGCGGCTTGGTCAGTCGG
>JBBILR010000028.1:0-25694 GCA_037444825.1 Acidobacteriota bacterium
CGCCTCCTTGCCCTCCTCGGGGAAACCCGTCACGACACGGGGGCGCCGTCGCGAAAGAATTCCCGGCCGGAGGCCATGAGGGCGGCGAAGGCGTCGCGGTCGCCGCGGCGGACGGCGTCGAGGATTTCCATGAGGCTCCGCTGAAGCGCGTCCGCCACGGCTTCCCGTTCGGGGTTGAGGCGCTGGATTTCGAAGTAGAGGTCGGGGTTCTCGAAGAGGACCTCGCGGGTGGCGGCCGCCTGGCGGGCGAAGGTGACGCCGGCGGCGGCGCACAGGGCCCCCCAGGGGATGTCCCCTTGCTCCAGGGTCCTCCCCAGGACGAGGTTGACCAGGTGCACCAGGCCGAGGACCCTCGCCATGAGCCGGTCGTGTTCGAGAAGGCCCACCTCCGCGAGGTCGGCGCTGGTGTTTTCGAAGAGGCCCCGGACGAGGGCCACGTCTTGGGGGTTTCCCTCCCGGCAGAAGAGGATCTTCTTGCCGCTCAAGGTCTCGGCGCCGGGGCCGAACAGGGGGTGGAAGGAGACGACCCTCAGGCCCCGCGCCCGGACCTCCTCCAGCACGGGCAGCAGGTGGGTCTTGAGGCTGCAGAGCTCGGCGGCGACCCCGGGGAAGCGGAGGGCGGCGATCTCCCGGAGGAGTCCCCCGCAGACCCCCATGGGGACGGCCAGAAGGGCGAGGTCGGCCCCGGCGAGGCCCTGGGCGAGGGTCTCCGCGCGGGGGTGGGGCGTTGGGGCCGGGGAGGGGTCGAAGACCGTCACGGCGTGGCCCTGGCCGTTGAGGAAGCGCCCCATCCAGCGGCCCATGCCCCCGGCGCCCCCCACCACCAGCACGCGGAGGCGCTGGCCGTCGTAGGCGGCGTCGAGGAAGGGGGCCTGGGTCTTTACGGAGAGGCCGATGAGGAAGCGGGCCAGCTCCCGCCCCAGGCCCTCCCCGTGGCCGGCCCCCGCCGCCAGGGCGGCGAGGCGGCGCTCCACCTCGGCCTCCACCTCGAAGTTTCGGAGGGGGATCCGGTGGGCGCTCTTCAGCCTCCCCACCGACCGGGCCAGCTCCAGGCGGCGCAGGAGGAGGGAAAGAATCTCCCCGTCCACCGCCTCGATGGCCTTCCGGCGCGCTTCCAGCTCCCGCTGCACCGATTTTAGGTCCCGCCTCTCTTTCGGCTCACCGGCCATGGCGTCTCCTTTTCTCGCGCCCACAAACGAAAAGGCCCACCGTTTCCGGTGGGCCGGGGGTTTTGCGCCGGGGGGCCCGCCTAGGGGCCGTCCTCCCGCGCGCCCGCGCCCGGCCCTTGGGGCCGGTAGGCGTACGACGCGGCGAATCGGTTCGGGCGGCTGGGCACGGGGCGTCCTCCCATGGCGGCCACTCTAGCCCCAAAGGGCGGGGGCGTCAAGGGGCGGCCGTGAGCCGGTTCCACAGGAAGGTGTAGGCCAGGGCCCACATGTGGGCCGCCTGGCGGTTGTCGGCGGCGGCCCCGTGGCCCCCTTCGACGTTCTCGTAGTAGAGGACGTCGGCCCCCAGGGACTCCATGGCGGCCATCATCTTCCGGGCGTGGCCGGGGTGGACCCGGTCGTCCCGGGTGGAGGTGACGAAGAGCACCGGCGGGTACTTCACCCCCGGCCGGAGGTTGTGGTAGGGGGAGAAGGTCTTCAGGAAGGCCCACTCCTGGGGCTTGTCGGGGTCCCCGTACTCGGCCATCCAGGAGGCCCCCGCCAGGAGGTGGGAGTAGCGCTTCATGTCCAGGAGCGGCACCTGGCACACCACGGCGCCGAAGAGCTCCGGGTACTTCGTGATCATGTTGCCCATGAGGAGGCCGCCGTTGCTCCCCCCGACGATGCCGAGGCGGGAGGGGGAGGTGACCTTGCGGGCCACGAGGTCCCGGGCCACCGCCGCGAAGTCCTCGTAGGCGCGGGGCCGCTTCTCCTTGAGGGCCGCCTGGTGCCAGCGGGGGCCGTACTCGCCCCCCCCGCGGATGTTGGCGAGGACGTACACCCCTCCCCGGGCCAGCCAGCCCCGCCCCACGGCGCCGCTGTAGAAGGGAAGCTCGGAGATCTCGAAGCCGCCGTAGCCGCTGAGCAGCGTGGGGTTCCGGCCGTCCAGGGAGAGCCCCTTGGGGGAGATCTGGAAGTAGGGCACCCGGGTCCCGTCGTCGGAAACGGCGAAGTGCTGGCTCACCTCCAACCCCGAGGCGTCGAAGAAGGCGGGCAGCTCCTTGAGCTTCTCGAGGGGACGGCCCGGCTCGCCCAGGTAGAGGGTGGTGGGGGTCAGGAAGTCGTTGCGGGTGAGGAAGAAGGCGTCGGACTCCTTGGGGTCCAGGGCCCACACCGAGAGGGTGGAGAGCTCCGCCCGGTCCGAAAGGGGCTCCCGGCGCCACTCCCCGCCGGCGGGGTCGAGGACCCAGACGCGGCTCTTGACGTCGTCCAGCGTCACGAGGAAGAGGCGGTTCCGCGTCCAGGCGAAGGAGGCCAGGGAGACCGTCGGGGTGGGCTCGAAGAGGAGGGTGAGGTCGCGCTTCCCGGCCAGGAAGTCGTCGAAGCGGGCGGCCAGGAGGGCCCCGGCGGGGTAGGTCCTCCCGCCGAGGGTCCAGGGGCTCCGCAGTTCCACGAGGAGCCACTCCCGGTGGACCGAGGGCACGGCGTCCAGGGGGACCTCGACGCGGCGGAGGGCCCCCGACCTCTCCCGCAGGAAGGTCTCGCCGGTGTAGAAGGTGATGGTCCGCTTCACGAAGTGGCGCGCAAAGCCCGGGGTGTCGTCGAAGGAGGCGGAGACGGCCATGTCGGTCTTCCGCCCCTCGAAGACCGTCTCGGCGGCGGAGAGGGGCGTTCCCCGCCGCCAGAGTTTGACGATCCGGGGGTAGCCCGAGTCGGTGAGGGAGCCGGGGCCGAAATCCGTCCCCACGTAGATGGCGTTCTCGTCGATCCAGTCCACGTCGGTCTTGGCCTCGGGGACGAAGAACCCCCCCTCCACGAAGGCCCGCTTCTCGAGGTCGAACTCCCTCACCACGTCGGCGTCGGCCCCGCCGCGGGAGAGGCTGACGAGGGCGAGGCGGCAGCGCGGTTCGAGGATCTGGGCGCCGTGCCAGACCCACTTCTCCCCCTCCGCCCGGCAGAGGGCGTCCAGGTCCAGGAGGACCTCCCAGGAGGGGTCGGCCTTGCGGTACTCCTCCATCGTCGTCCGGCGCCAGAGGCCCCGGGGGTTCTTCGCGTCCTTCCAGAAGTTGTAGAGGTACGGCCCGACCTTCGTGACGTAGGGGATCCGCTCCCGGGAGTCCAGAACCTCCAGAATCCCCGCCTCCAGGCGGGCGAACTCGGGGGAGGAGGCGAGGATCTTTTCCGTGCGGGCGTTGCGGGCTTTGACCCACTGGAGGGGTTTTTCTCCCGTCACCTCCTCCAGCCAGAGGTGGGGGTCCTTTTCGGGGGTGGGGAGGGCGGCGGCCTGCCTCCGGGCGGGCGCGGCGCAGGCCAGGGCCAGAACCAGCAGGGCGGGCAGGGCGAGCAGGGCGGCTTTCATGACGGTCTCCTCGACGAGGGGGCGCCTACGGCTTCCGAACTTTCATTATACCACGGGGCCCCCTCGACGCTCTGAATGCCCGAGAATGCCCGCACAGGGACGCTCGCCGGCTCCTCGGCCCCCCCTCGAACGCTTGCCGGGGGGGAAGAACCGCGGGCCTCCGGGGAAAAGAGGCCGACCTCGACGGTGTCCATTGGGTGCACTCGGGGGCCTTACCTTAGGGGTGCAGGGGGCGTCCCGGTGCCTCGGGCCGGCTTGGGCAAAGGAAGAACAAAGCCATGGGACACCCATAGAAGAAGGCCTGGGAGAAGGGGAAGCCCGCCCCCCAGGAGGTTCCAGATGGGCAAGAGACGGTCGGCACTCGAAAAATGCGCCATCCCGCCGGAGGACCTGGACCTCTTCGTGGCGTGCGGGGAGGTCCTCCTTCGGGAGGAAAGCGAACCCTTCGGCATCCGGGGCAACCGCCCCTATTTCCTCCAAGAACTCTGGGACGCCCGGGTCCCCATCCTCCAGGCCTACACCCCCCCCGAGGGGCTCTGCCAGGCGGATTTCGAAAATCGGGGCGAGGAAGGCAGGGCGCGGCGCCTGGCCCGCGTGACCGCCATCCTGGAGCGCATGCAGCGGAAGGGCTCCCCCGTGGCCGGCCCCCAGGGGTTCCACCAAGTTTCCCCCCCGGTCTTCGCCGTCCTCGCCGGCCTGAGCGCCTGCTGGGTCTTCAAGGGGACCGGCGCCCGCCTCAAGGACCTGTACCCCCTCCTCGACCACTACTGCCCCACCCCCTCCTCCCTGCGGAAGGTGCTGGACGAGATGTACGGGATGGATCTGTTTTCCTGGTCGTGGCCGGAGGGCAAGCCGATCCGCGCGTCCCGCCTGCGGCTCTCGCCGGAGGCGATCCGGCTCCTGGGCCTCCCCGGCCCTCCCGCCCGGAAAAAGGGAGAGTCGCGGCGGGAGGAGAAACAGCCGAAGAGGCGCCGGGAGAGTCCCCCGAAGGATGTGGAGCCCTTCACCGTGGTGCTGGAAGATCACCTGCGTCTGGCGGACGTCGTTCTCCCTCCCGAGCCCCTGGAGGAGCTGGCCTTCCTGGCGGCCTCCCTCCGGCAGTGGGCCCCTCCCTTTCCGGTGGCCCTCTTTCTCGGCCCCCCCGGGACGGGAAAGACCCACGCGGCCCGGGCGCTGGCGGGGGAGCTCCGCCGGCCCCTCGTGCTGGGCGAGATCCCCCGTCTGATCGACAAGTGGATCGGGGACACAGAAAAGAACTTCCACAAGATTTTCCAGTTCGCCGGCGGCCGGCAGGGCATCCTCTTTCTCGACGAGGCCGACGCCCTGCTGATGGACCGGGGCTTGGCCTTTCATTCCTGGGAGCTGAGTCAGATCAACACCCTCCTGTCCCTCCTGGACCGCCCGGCCGTTCCGGTGGTCCTGTGCACGAACTTCGTGGAAAAGATGGACGCGGCGCTGCACCGCCGCATCCACCACCGGATCAAGTTCCCCGTCCCGGGGGCCCGCGAGCGGGAGCGCATCTGGCGCCTGGAGCTGATGCGCCAGGGGTTCCACGGCGGTTTCGACTTCGGGCGCCTGGCGGAGGTCCCCCTGACGGGCGGGCTCATCCGGAACGCCATCCAGCGGGCGGCCCGCCTGCGCGCACTCTCCGGGCCGGGCCGGACCATCACCACGGCGGAGTTGGTCCGGATGGCCGAAGGGGAACGGGCGAAAATGGGCTCCTCCGTCGACCACCGGGTGCCCGGCTTTCAGGACGCCTCCGTGTGGCCGGAGCCGAAGAAACCGGAGGAGAGGGAGCCGGAGGAGACGAAACCGGAAGAGAAAAAACAGGAGGAGAAGAAACAGGAAGAGAAGGTGCGCTGGGTGGTCTACTGAGACGACGCCCGCCTCCCCCGCCGCCGCCGGATCAGGGCCCTGCGGGGCGGGGGAGGGGAGAAATCCCGTGCTTTCGCCGGGGCTTTTCCCCGCGGCGGGAGATCCCCCCGGAGGGGTCGGCCCCCGCCTTCGGGCTCAGAGCCGCTCCTTGGCCAGGAAGACGGCCTTGTCCACCTTGGCGAAGAAGTCCCGGTAGAAGGCCTCGTCGTGGATGGGCGCCACCTCCATGAGCTCTCCCTTGTTGTTGACGAGCCGCATCTGGAAGTTGGCCCGCACCCGCGTGGAGGCGCCGAATTCGGTGACGTTCACCGAGCATTCCATCACGGAGTTCTTCTTGTAGCGGGCGTTGGCGCCGGCGAAGAAGACGGCGAAGAACGCCTCGGCGTTGTTCTGGACGTCCACCTGCTTCTCGGCGGAGAGGAGGCCCAGGTCGAGGGACCCCTGCTTCACGATGTAGCCCTCGTCCTGCAGGACGTCCATCATGGCCTTCAGGGTGGTTCGGACGTCCACGTTTTCGAACTCCCGGGTCTGGAACTGCCGGATCTGCAGCTGCGTCTCCGGGGGCTTCCGGCCCCCGCAGGCGGCCAGGAGCGCCAAGGCCGCCAGGGCCAAACCGATCCCTTTTCTCATGGGAACCTCCTAGAACTTGCTCGCGTGGTACGAAAAGCGGGAGACCTTGCCGGCGGCGTCGAACTTGATGACCACCGTGAGGGTCTTCTGGGTGGTCCGGCTGGTGCTCGAGGAACGGGAGCCGGTGAGGACCAGGATGGTCCCGCCCACCCCCGAGGAGCGGGTGGTGGCCTCCGTGGCCATCTTGTCGTAGATCCAGGTTTCGTGCCCCTCGGCGTCCTTGGTGACGAGGTTGGGCGAGCCCAGGGCCTCGGCCACCTCGGCCTGGGTCATTCCCTCCCGGATCTCCTTCTGGACCAGCCCCACCGTGAGTTCCTGTTCCTCGAGCGGCCGCTGGGCGGCGCACCCCAGGAGGCCGGCGGCGAGGGCCGCCAGCACGACCGTCGTGACCGTTTTGCGCATGGGTCCACCTCCTCGGTGAAGGCAACCTAGCCCCCGAGGGTGCACGGAATGGACACTCCTTTCGGCGGGGGCCGGGGGGCTCCCCTCGTTGCGCTTCCTGGTCGGTTGTGGTACACGGCGGGCAGAAGGCCTTCGGTCCGCGGGGGGGGAAGGAGGGGCCATGTCCCAGCGCCAGCAGCTCGAGCGAATCATGGAAATCGACCGGTGGATCCGCGAGAAGCGCTACCCGACGGCGGAGCGGCTGGCGGAGGCGCTGGAGGTGAAGCGGCGGGTCATCTTCAAGGACCGCCGCTTCATGATCGACCGGCTGGGGGCCCCCATCGTCTACGACCGGGCCCACGGAGGCTGGGCCTACTCCGACCCGGCCTACGCCCTGCCCACCATCCTGGTCACCGAGGGGGAACTCCTGGCCTTCTTCCTCAGCGTGGAGGTGGCCCGGCGGTACCTGGGCACCCCCTTCGAAAACCCCCTGCGGTCGGCGGTGGACAAGATCCGCGGCTCCCTCAAAGGCCCGGTGACCGTCTCCCTGGAGGAGCTCCAGAAGACCTTCACGCTGAACCCGCCCCCGGCGGCCCCGGTGGACGAGGCGACGCTCCTTTGCCTCCACGACGCCATCTTGAAGAAGCGCCGGGTGGAGATGACCTACTTCACCGCCATGCGGCGGAAGACCACCCGGCGGGTGGTGGAGCCCTACCACCTCATGAACCAGGGGGGGGACTGGTACCTCATCGCCTTCGACGGCCTGCGGAACCAGTTCCGCTACTTCAACGTGGGACGCATCCGGAAGCTGTCGGTCCTGAAGGAGGAGCCCTTCGCCCGCCGCAGGGACTTCGACGCCGCGGCCTTCGTCCGCCAGGGCTTCAACGTGCAGATGGGCCAGAAGCCGGAGCGGGTTTCCCTGCGCTTCGACGCCTCCCAGGCCCCCTACATCCGGGAGCGGGTGTGGCACCCGAGCCAGCGGGTGGAGGACCTGCCCCGGGGGGCGGTGCGCCTTTTCTTGGAAACCAGCGGCCTCATGGGGGTTCTTCGGTGGGTGCTCCAGTACGGCCGCCACGTGGAGGTGGAAGCCCCGCCGTCCTTGAGGCGGGCCTGGGTCAAGGAGGTCCGCGCCATGGCCCGGAAGAGCGGGGTCCTGTGAGCCCGCCTCCCCTGCGGAGGGCCGCCCCCCGAGGGCGGAGGGGGCCCCGGAGGCCTCCGTTGTGGCGGAGGGCCGTCCACGGTAGCATCCCCGGGGAAGGGAGGTGAGCCGGGTGAAGGTCTTCCGGACGCGGGCGGGGGCCTTTCTCCGCGACTACGCCTTCCTGACGGCCGGCGCCCTGGTCATCGCCGCGGGGGTGGACCTCTTTCTCACCCCCAACAAGGTCGTCTCGGCGGGCGTGACGGGCATCGCCATGCTGGCCCACTTCCTCTGGAAGTGGCCGGTGGGGCTCGTCACCCTCGCCCTCAACGTCCCCCTCCTGGCGGCGGGCTTCCGGTGGGGCGGCGGGGTGCGCCTCTTCTTCCGCACGGTCTACGCCACGGCGGTGATGTCGCTGGCCATCGACCTCCTAACCCCCTTTCTCCCGGCCATCACCGGCGACCCGCTCATCTACACCCTCTTCGGGGGGCTGGTGGACGGCTTCGGCGTGGGCCTGGTCCTCCGGGGCCGGGGCACCACCGGCGGGACCGACATCGTGGCCCAGCTCCTCCACCGGTACCGGAGGGTCCCCTTCGGCCAGGTCTTCCTGTGGAGCAACACCGCCATCCTCCTGGCGGCGGTCCCGGTGGTGGGGTTGGTGCCGGTCCTCTACGCCCTTCTCGTGAATTTCATTTCCTCGAGGGTCATCGACGCCGTCCAGGAGGGGATCGGCTTCGCCCGGGCCATCCTCGTCATCTCCGACCGCACCGAAGAGGTCCGGAAGGCCATCCTGGAGGAGGTGGGACGGGGGGTCACCCTCTTCCAAGGCAGGGGCGGCTTCACGGGGCGCCCCCGGGAAATCCTCTACGTCGTGGTCTCCCGCTCCCAGGTGAGCCTCTTCAAGCGCCTCATCGCCGACATCGACCCCAAGGCCTTCGTGGTGGTGAGCGAAGTGAACGAGGTGCTGGGGGAAGGCTTCCGCCCCGTGACGGAGGAGCCGTGAGGAAGACCGACCGGGGGGGAGGACGGTGAGCGGCCTGGCCCTCCCCCTCTTCTGGACCGCGGCGGGGGCGCTCCTGCTCTTCGCGGGCGGGGAGGGCCTCATCCGGGGCAGTTCCGGCCTGGCCGTGCGGCTGGGCATCCCTCCCCTGGTGGTGGGCCTCACCGTGGTGGCCTTCGGAACCAGCAGCCCCGAGTTGGCGGTGAGCCTCAAGGCCGCCCTGCAGGGGCAGGGGGCCATCGCCGCCGGGAACGTCGTCGGCTCCAACATCGCCAACGTGGGCCTCATCCTCGGCCTTGCCGCCCTTCTGCGGCCCGTAGGCGCCGCGGCCCGGGTGGTGCGGGCCGACGCGCCCCTCCAGGCGGCGGCCTGCCTCCTGCTGGCGGCGGTCCTGCTGGACGGCCACGCTTCCCGGGGGGAGGGCGTGCTCCTGCTGGGGGGGATCGTGGCCTACACCGTCTCCGCCCTGGCCCTCGCCCGTCGGGAAGGGCCGGAGGTGACCTGCGAGTACGCCGAGGGGATTCCCGCCTCCCGGAAAAGCCTAGGGGTTCTCCTCCTCCTCACGGCGGGGGGGCTGGGCCTTCTCCTGGCGGGGGCCCGCCTCTTCCTCCAGGGCTCCGTGGACCTCGCCCGGCGTGCGGGGGTCTCGGAGGCCCTCATCGGGCTCACGCTGGTGGCCGTGGGAACGAGCCTGCCGGAGCTGGTCACCTCCGTCCTGGCCGCCCTCCGCGGAGCCTCCGACATCGCGCTGGGGAACGTGCTGGGGAGCAACCTCTTCAACGTCCTGGGCATCCTCGGCGCCGCCGCGGCGGCGGCACCCTTGGAAACCTCGGGAATCGAAGGGTGGGACCTCTTCGCGGCGGCGGCCTTCGGCCTTCTCGTGGTCCCCGCGGTCGCCACGGGGAAATCCGTCTCGCGGAAAGAGGGGGCGGGGTTGCTCCTCCTCTACCTGGCGTACCTCTTCGCCCGGACCCTCCTGTAAAAAAAGCCGGCCGGGTCCCCCCGGCCGGCGAATGCGTCACCGAAGGCCGGAAAACTCACGAGGCCTTGGGGAAGGTGTGGCAGTTGCTGCAGTCGAGCCGCTTGTCCTTCACGTGCTTGTTGTGAAGGTTGTAGAAACCAGGGTCGGATTTCGCCCCGTGGCAGGAGGAGCAGAGAGGCCTCCCGTTCCGCGTGGCGAGCGGCGCATAACCCAGGGCTCCGAAGTCCAGCCGTTTCTGGTCGTGACAGGTGGCGCAGGAGAGGGCCTGGTCCTCGCCGGCCACCTCGTGGTAGAGACCCATGTACCGCTTGGTCTGGGCGAAGGTGTGGCCGTTGTAAGTCCAGCCCACCGCGGCGGCCCCCTGGGCCACGGCGGTGTCCACGTCGCCGGTCTGGAAAAAGATGCCGATCTTGAGGGGGTAGAGGCGCTGGGTGACGGGGTCCATGGGTTGCTTGCCCTCGTGGCGCTTCATGGCGACGATCTTGGCGCCCGGCTCCTGGACCGAACCCAGGGGTCCCGCCATGAGGACCTTGCCGTCCGAATCGGGCACCGCCGGAGAGCCGAACTGGTAGAAGCGGGATCGCCCGTTGAAGAAGCCGTAGACGGGCGTCACGTTGGAGGCCTTGGTCATGTGGGGCTCGAAGAGCCCCGAGACCGCGTCGAGGTCACCGGGCTGGCTCCAGTCGCGAACCAAGTCGGTGGGGGCCCCTTTGGCGTAGGTTGGAATGTGGCAGGTGGTGCAGTCCACCCGCTTGAGGTGCTTGTTGATGTCGGCGGAGTCGTGGGGGGCGGTCCCGTGACAGTTCGAGCAGGCCACTACCGTCGGCACGTCCCGTTCCCGCAAGTCGATTCCCCTTCCAGGGATCCGGTGGCCCGCCCCCTGGTGGCAACTCAAGCACGACAGCCCCGCTCCGCCCTGGGAAGCGGGGGCCAGGTGGATATCCAGGGCGGGGGTGGCGGTTCGGTGGGCCTCGGAGAGGTCCCCCCGCTTGTAGTTGTTTCCGCCTCCGGCCCTGGTGTGGCAGTTGAGGCAGGTATCGCTGGAGGGGAGGTGGATGTCCACGGCGGCCTCCAGAAGGGTCACCCCCATCCTCTCCAGGTCCGGCACCATCCGCCACTGGCCGTCGACCAGCTCCACCTTCCGCTTGTAGCGGGGCGCGTGGCAGAGGAGGCAGTCGATGTTTTCGAGCTGGGTTTGAGTGGGGTTGGGATCGGGCTTGGCCCCGAGACCGGTGTGGCACCGGGCGCAACCTCCGTCCACCTGGATGCCGTAGACGTTGGTGAGCTTGCCGAGCCAGTTGATGTCGGGGTAGATGCAGAAGTCGTTGATGCCTCCAAGCTTTCCCGCCTGCGGGTCGTCGAGGCCCTGGGCCTCGGAGGCGTCGCCCTTCCACTGGTAATGGACGCTTGCGTGGAAGGCCCGGGCCTCGTTCTCGTGACACCGGAGGCAGGTCCGGGTCCCCTCGAAGACGGTGAAACGGCCCGCGTGGGAACCCCCGAGGAGGACGTCCTTGATGAGGATCGTCCGGGAGTCGGAACGGGTGGTGCCGCCGAAGGCGAAGGAGGCGGTGACGGTGACGGTCTGGTCGGAGGGGACCTCGCCCGCCGTGAGAAGGCCGGCGGAGAGGGTGGCGTAGGGGGAATCCTCGGACCAGGAGGCGGCGGCGGTGACGTCCTGGCTGGAGCCGTCGCTGAAGTGGGCGGTGGCGGAGAAGGCGGTGGTGGAGTTCTCGAAGATTTCCGCCGGGCCGGTGAGGGAGATGGACAGAAGAGAGACTCCCGACCCACAACCGGCGGGGGCGTTCTTGACGTTCCGCTCCAGGCTGGCCCCCCCTTGAATCTGAGCCCGGACGCGGCAGGGCACGTAGGGTGGGTTCCGCAGGTCGACCTTCCACCTCTTGTTCTTCTTGACGGTGGTGGTGGCCAGGGGGCTGCCGGAGGCGGCGTCCAAAAGGAGCACCACGGCGTTCTTGGGACCGGTTCCGGCCACGCGGAGCCTGGCCTCGTCGGCCTCCCACTCGGCCTTGGTGATGGAGAAGGATTCCGCCGCCGCCCCCACGGAAGCCCAGAGGGCCATGGCCAAGACGGCGGCGAGGCGGAGCGGGACCCGTTTTCGGAATGGGGTCATCGTCATTCCTTTCCTCGAAGGCAAAAAACCGTTCGTGACGTCAGGGCGGGTCCGTGGAGCCGGCCTTCCTGCGGTAACCAGACCCCCGCGTCGAAACGCTCCCTTTCATCGCATCGGGTTTTCGGTCTTCGGGGCGGGTCCTGCGAGCACCCCTCCTTTCCGGTAACCAGGCCCCCGAGACGCCGGTGACTCCTTTCCGGACCCTCCCCGGTGGCGCCGGACCGGGGAGGGGGCGACCGAGGGGAAATATAGGGAGAAGTGGCGGCGAGGGAGTATGATCTGGATCACACTATTGAGGATTTGGGGATAACGCTCACTCGAACCACGGATGTTTAGATTAATGATACATATCTATAATTGGAATCGATACCTTGGCGGTCCCTCTTCGAATCGAAAAAAGGGGGTCCTTGGGCGATATCACCCACTACCGCGAACCGGCGCCTCCGAGGAGGCGCCCCCAGTGGGCCAGGACCGTGAGGTTCCACAGGAGCAAGCCATGGTCCGCCCCCTGGAGGTGCTCCCGAAGCACGGCCCGGAGCCCCTCGCGCCGGAAGTAGGGATCCATCCAGGAAGCGCCCTCCAGGACCCCCTCCACGAAGGTCCGTAGCGGCCCGCGCACCCACGCCCCCCAGGGCACGGGGAAGCCCTTTTTTCGCCGGTAGGCCAGGGAGCGGGGGATTCCCGCCTCCACCGCGTAGGCCTTGAGGACCGCCTTGGTGCAGGACCCGGCCACCTTGACCCTTTCCGGGAGGGCGAAGGCGAAGTCCACCAGGGGCCCGTCGAGGAAGGGGACCCGCATCTCCAGGGAGTGGGCCATGGACATCCGGTCGGAGTGGCAGAGCAGGTTGTCGGCCAGCCAGCCCTTGAAGAGGACCGAAAGGATGGCGTCGAGGGGGCCCCGGTGGGGGGGCACCTCCATGTAGAGGGCGTCGAGGGTCCGGTCGTAGGGGGGCGGCGGAGGCTCCCTCAGCAGAGACGCCATGCGGGACGGGTCCAGGGGGAGGGTGAGGTCGTAGCGGATCCGCCCGGGAAGCTGGCCCGCCGAGGCGGAGCGGAGCTCCTCCCACTTGAGGAGGTAGGCCCGCTTGGGGTCAAGGCGGCCCAGGAAGGCCGCCAGCCGGCGGGCGAGGGGGAGGCGGCGGAAGCGCAGGAGGGCCCGGATCTGGGCCAGGACCCGCTCCAGGTGGTACCCGCCCAGGATCTCGTCGGCCCCCTGGCCGGAGAGGAGCACGGTGACCTTTTGCCGGGCCAGTCCGCAGACGTGGAAGAGCGGCAGGACCGCCGCGTCGGCCACCGGGTCGTCCAAACGGTCGAGGACGGTCCCCAGCGAGCCGGCGAAGAACTCCGGCGTGATGACCATCTCGTGGTGGTCGGCGCCGAGGCGCCGGGCCACGGCCCGGGCGTACTCCCGCTCGTCGTAGGCCCCCCTCCCGGAAAAGGCCACGGTGAAGGTATGGAGGCTTCCGGAACCGACCTTGCGCACCGCCGCGGCCAGGGCCGACGAGTCCACGCCTCCGGAGAGGAGAACCCCCACCTTCACGTCGGCGATGAGCTGGCGCCTCACCGCCGCCTCGAAGAGAGCGCCGAAGCGGGAACGGGCCTCCTCCGCCGCGAGGTCTTCCCGCACCGGTTCCCCGAGGGGGAGGCGCCAGTAGGGAAAGAGGCGGGCGGCCCCTTCGGAGAGGGCCAGGAGGTGGCCGGGCGGCAGCTTCTTCACGTCCCGAAGGAGGGTGCGGGGGGCCAGGACGTACCGGCAGGCCACCTGCTCGGCCAGGGCCGCCGGGTGGATCTCCCGCCCCACCTCCGGATGGAGGAGCAGGGGGGGGATCTCCGACGCGAAGACCGCCCCCCGGGCGGTCCTGGCCCAGTAGAGGGGCTTCACCCCGGCCCGGTCCCGGCTGAGGAGAAGGGTGCGTTCCTTCCGGTCCCAGAGCGCGAAGGCCCACATGCCGTCGATCCGCTGGAGCCCGTCGAGCCCCCAGCGGACAAGGGCCCGGAGGAGAACCTCCGTGTCGGAGCGGGTGGCGAAGCGCTCGCCCTCTCTCTCCAGCTCCCCGCGCACCTCGAGGAAGTTGTAGATTTCGCCGTTGAAGACCAAAACCCAGCGGCCGGTGGGGTCGGCCATGGGCTGGGCGGCGGCGTCGCTCAGATCGATGACCTTGAGCCTCCGGTGGCCGAGGACGGCCTCGCCGCCGTCCCAGAACCCCTCCCCGTCGGGGCCGCGGTGGGCGAGGGAGGCGGCCATGGCGCGGACCCGCTCCGGGTCGGGGCGCCCGCCGAAGGCCACTTCGCCGCAGATGCCGCACATGCCTTCCTCCCGCGGCATTCTACCAGGGAATGCCTAGGGGCAGGCCCGGAAGGGGGGGCGGAGGGCGCGGGACGGGAGGGGGGAGAGGAGGCCCGGCCCCCCGGGTCCTTCCCAAAGACCCGTCGGTGGGGTACCCTGGAGGCTGGAGCACGACCGGCATGACCCCGCGCGACTTCGTCCATTCCGCCGCCTACGCCTCCGCCAAGGTCTTCTTCGGGGCCCTCCTCAGGCCCTACTTCCGGGTCCGCGTCGTGGGGGGCGAAAACCTCCCCCGGGAGGGAGGGGTCCTCCTGGCCGCCAACCACGCCTCCTACGTGGACCCGCTGGTGCTCGGCGCCTTCCTGAGGCGGCGCCTCTGGTTCATCATGGCCGAGGAGCAGTTTCGCAAGCCGGTGGTCCACCTCTTCTCCCGCCTCATGGACGTGATCCCCGTGCAGGCGGGGGCCGCCTTCCAGCTGGGGCCCATCCGGAAGGCCCTCTCCCTCCTCAAGGCCGGCAAGGTCGTGGCCATCTTCCCCGAGGGACGCCGGTCGGCCTCGGGCAAGCTCCTCCCCGGCCAGCCGGGGCTGGGCCTGCTGGCCGGGCGGGCGGGGGTTCCCATCCTCCCCGTGGCCATCACCGGCACCCGGGAGGCGTACCCCGTGGGCCGGCACTTTCCCCGGCCCGGCAAGGTGCGTCTTTACGTGGGCCAGCCCCTGACGGACCTGGCCCACCTCTCCCCGGAGGAGCTGGCGGACCGGGTGATGGGCGCCATCGCCGGCCTTTTGGAGGTCCACGGCCACACGGACTACCTGGGCGAGGCCCATGCGGGAGCCTGAAGCCCCGGACTCCCCCGAAGGTTTTTCACCCTCCCGCCCCCGGGTGGCGGTGGTGGCGGTGGGCACCGAACTTCTGGACCCGAGCCGCTCCGACGCCAACGGCGCCCATGCCCTCGCCGCGCTGAGGGCCCGGGGCTTCGCCGCCTCCTTCCTGGGCCGGGTGGCCGACGACGAGGAGGCCGTCGCCGCGGCCTTGGACGCGGCCCTCCGCTCCGCCGACGCGGTGGTCTGCTCCGGAGGGCTGGGTCCCACCGGCGACGACCTCACCCGGGAGGGGGCCGCCCGGCTCCTCGGGCGCCGGGTGGTCACGGACGCGGGGTGGCTCCGGGTCCTCGAGGGACGGCTGGCCCAGCGGGGGAGGGTCCTGGACGAAGTGAACCGGAGGCAGGCCCTGATCGTCGAAGGGGCGGAAATCCTCCCCAACGACCGGGGGCTGGCCTGCGGGTGCCTCCTGCGGAGGGAGGGGCGGCTTCTCTTCCTCTTGCCGGGGGTTCCCGCCGAATTCCGGGAGATGTTCGAGGGGGCCGTCCTGCCGCGCCTGCTGGAGGTCTTCCCCCACCGGGCCCCGGTGCGCGCGGTGCGCGCCGTGGTGGCGGGCCTCCCGGAAGCGGCGGCGGAGAAGGTCCTCCTTCCCTGGTACCGCCGGCCGGGGGTGGCCGTCTCCATCCTTCCCCACCTGGGGGTCCTGGAGATCACCCTGACTTTGGAGGGCGGGACGGAGGGGGAGCTTTCCCTTCGGGAGGCGGAGGCGCGGGAGGCGCTCGCCGGGGGGTACGGGCGGCACCTGGTGAGCCTCGAGGGCATCCCCCTGGAGGAGGCCCTGGGCCGGGCCTTGCTGGACCGGGGTTGGACGGCGGCCGCGGCGGAGTCCCTCACGGCGGGGACGGTGGCCCAGAAGATCGTCTCGGTGCCGGGGGCTTCCCGGTACTTTCTC
This sequence comes from Acidobacteriota bacterium, assembly GCA_037444825.1. Lineage (GTDB taxonomy): Bacteria > Acidobacteriota > UBA4820 > UBA4820 > DSQY01 > JBFLVU01. The sequence continues at coordinate 15,699 of JBBILR010000028.1, forward strand.
GGCGGGGTCTCGGCCTACGCCAACGAGGCCAAGGTGCGCCTCCTGGGCGTTCCTCCCTCCACGCTGGAGCGCTTCGGCGCCGTGAGCGAGGAGACGGCCCGGGCCATGGTGAGGGGCGCCCGGGCGCGCTTCCAGGCCTCCTGCGCCGTGGCCACCACGGGGGTGGCCGGGCCCTCCGGCGGGACGGAGGAGAAGCCGGCGGGGACCTTCTGGGTGGCGGTGGGCACCCCGGAGGGGGAGTGGGCCCGGCGGCTCTTTCTGCCGCTGGACCGAGCCTCCGTGATGGAGTTCGCCGCCCACACGGCCCTCTTCGACCTCTGGTCCCGGGTGCGGAGGGAGCGGTGAGGGTCTCGGCGGTGGGCTTCCTCAACTCCGCCCCCCTCACCTGGGGCCTGCGGGCCGGCCGGGCCCCCGCGGGGTGGGAGGTTTCCTTCGACCTCCCCTCCCGGTGCGCCGCCCGCCTCCGGGCCGGGGAGGCCGACCTGGGCCTCGTCCCCTCCGCCGTCTTCCTTCGGGAGCCGGGGCTCTGCCTCGCCGCCCCCCTCGGGGTGGTGGCGCCCCGGGAGGCCGCGTCGGTCCTCCTGCTCCGGAATGGGCCCCTCAAAGGGCTGCGGAAGGTCAGCCTCGACCCGGCCAGCCGGACCTCCCAGGCCCTCCTCCGCCACCTCCTGAGGAAACGGCTTCCAAAGGAACCGGTCTACGTGGAGGCCAATCCTCCCGCCGCCCTCGGGGAAGGCGAGGGGGCGCTGGTCATCGGGGACCCCGCCCTGCGTCTGCCGGAGGGCCTCGCCGGTCTTCCCGCCGACGACCTGGCGGCCCTCTGGCGGGAGGAGACGGGGCTCCCCTTCGTCTTCGCCGTCTGGGCGGGGCGCCGGGAGGCCTGCACCCGGGAGACGGCGCGGGTCCTGCTCCGCTCCCTGGAGGAGGGCATCGCCTCCCTCGGCGAGATCGTGGCGGAGGGGGCCCGGCGGCTCCACCTTCCCGAAGGGCGCGTCCGGCGGTACCTGACGGAGAACCTCGCCTTCCGGCTGGGGCCGGAAGAACGGGAGTCGCTCCGGCGTTTCGCCGAGGAAGCCCTGGGGTGCCCCGGGGCCGCCCGCAAGATCGAGGGAGACCGTGGGGACCGCTGACCTTACCGCCGCGCTGGACAAGGCCTTTTCGGGGGAACGGATCACGCCGGAGGAGGGGCTTCTCCTCCTGGAGGGGGCCCCCCTCCTGGAGCTAGGGCAGGCCGCCGGCGCCGCGCGGCGGCGGAAGAACCCCGGCAACACCGTCACCTACATCGTGGACCGGAACATCAACTACACCAACGTCTGCGTGGCCCGCTGCGCCTTCTGCGCCTTCTACCGGAAGCCCGGGGACCCGGAGGGGTACGTCCTGCCCTTGGAGGCCATCCTCGAGAAGGTGCGGGAGACGGTGGAGCTGGGGGGGACGGGGATCCTCCTCCAGGGGGGCCACAACCCCTCCCTGCCCTTCTCCTTCTACGAGGAGATGCTGCGGACCTTGCGGCGGGAGTTCCCCTCCGTCCACCTCCACGCCTTCTCCCCCCCGGAGGTGACCTTCTTCGCGCGGCGCTTCGGCATGGCCCTTCCGGAGGTCGTCGGCCGCCTGAAGGAGGCGGGGCTCATGAGCATCCCCGGCGGGGGGGCGGAGATCCTGTCGGAGCGGGTGCGGGGGGAGATGGCGGGGGGCAAGGCCACGGTGGCGGAGTGGCTGGCGGTCATGCGGGAGGCCCACCGCCAGGGGCTGAGGACCACCGCCACCATGATGTTCGGCTCCATCGAGGGCCCCGAGGACATCCTCGTCCACCTCGCGCACGTGCGGGACCTCCAGGACGAGACGGGGGGCTTCACCGCCTTCATCCCCTGGACCTTCCAGCCCGGCGAGGCCACCCCCCTCCAGGAGGCCACCGCCACGGGGGTGGACTACCTCAAGGTCCTGGCCCTGTCGCGGATCTTTCTCGACAACGTGGACCACGTGCAGGCCTCCTGGGTCACCCAGGGGCTCAAGATGGGCCAGGTGGCCCTCTTCTTCGGCGCCGACGACATGGGGTCCATCATGATCGAGGAGAACGTGGTGGCCTCCGCCGGCTGCCGGAACCGGACCCACGAGGCCGAGCTGCGCCGCCTCATCGCCGACGCCGGCTTCGTCCCCCGCAAGCGCCGGACCCTCTACGAGCCGGCCGAGTAACCCTTCGCCCGCTTCCGCGCGGCAAATGCCCCTGGCGCCGGGAGCCGGGCTCCCCACCCTTTGACCCTTTTTCCGGAGAGGCTTAAAATAACCCGCTTCGACGGAGGCCCTCCATGGAATCGCTCAAGAAAACCCCCCTGAACGCCGAGCATCGGGCGTTGGGCGCCCGGATGGTGGACTTCGGGGGGTGGGACATGCCGGTCCAGTACACCTCCATCCTGGAAGAACACGAGGCGGTCCGCACCCGCGCGGGACTCTTCGACGTCTCCCACATGGGCGAGATCTGGATCGAGGGGCCTCAGGCCCTGGACCTGGTCCAACACCTCTGCAGCAACGACGCCTCCCGGCTGGCCTTGGGGCAGATCCAGTACAGCGGGCTCCTCACGAAGGAGGGGACCTTCGTGGACGACCTCCTGGTCCACAAGGTGGCCGAGGACCGCTACCTCCTCGTGGTGAACGCCGCCAACGAGCCCAAGGATCACGCCTGGATCGTGCAGGAGGCGCAAGGTTTCGACGCCGCCGTGGCCAACCGGAGCGCCGAGACGGCCCAGATCGCCATCCAGGGCCCGCGGGCCGTGGAGATCCTGGCGCCCCTGGTCCCCGACGCCGACCTTCCCGCCGTCAAGTACTACTGGTTCACCACCGGGACCCTGCTGGGGGAGCGGTGCCTCATCGCCCGCACCGGCTACACCGGCGAGGACGGCTTCGAGATCTACCTCTCCCCCGGCCACGCGCCGGCGGTGTGGCGCGCGCTGCTGGAGGCGGGCCGGGAGGCGGGGCTGAAGCCCTGCGGCCTGGGGGCCAGGGACACCCTGCGGCTGGAAGCCTGCATGGCCCTCTACGGGAACGACATCGACGACACCACCACGGTGCTGGAGGCGGACCTCGCCTGGATCCTGAAGCTGAACAAGCCCGCGTTCAATGGGAAGGCCGCCCTCGAGGGGCAGAAGGCCGAGGGGGTGAAGCGAAAGCTGGTGGCCTTCGAGGTGCAGGACCGGGGCATCGCCCGCCACGGCCACCACTGCTACGCCGGGGGGGAGAAGGTGGGCCACGTCACCAGCGGAACCCAGGCCCCCTTCGTGAAGAAGTCCATCGGCATGGCCTACCTCCCCGCGGCCCTCTCCGCCCCCGGGACCCCCTTCGAGGTGGAGGTCCGCGGCAAGCGCCTTCGGGCGGTGGTGGTTCCCAAGCCCTTCTACAAGAGGCCCCGCTCCTGACGGAGCGTCGAAGAAAGCGGGCCGCCTCCCTTCCCTGGGGCCGGCGGCCGCCATGGAGGTGAAGATGAACATTCCCGGGGACCTGAAATACACCCGCACCCACGAGTGGATCCGCGTGACCGGAAGCGAGGGCGTGGTGGGGATCACCGACTTCGCCCAGAGCGAACTGGGCGACATCGTCTTCGTGGAGGCGCCGCAGGCCGGCACGGCGGTGAGCGCCGGCTCCCCCATGGGGAACGTGGAGAGCGTCAAGGCGGTGTCGGAGGTCATGAGCCCCGTCACCGGGACGGTCACCGCCGCCAACGAGGCCCTCCAGGACCACCCCGAGCTCCTGAACCAGGACCCCTACGGCCAGGGCTGGATCGTCAAGGTGGCCCTCTCCGCCCCCGGGGAGCTGGACGCCCTGATGGACGCCGAGGCCTACGGGCGGTACGTGGCCGAATCGGGCCACTGAAGGCCGGAAAGGAGCCCCATGCGCTACCTCCCCCAGAGCCCGGAGGAGATCCGGGCCATGCTCGACCTCCTCGGCCTGTCCCGCCTGGAGGACCTCTTCGCCTCCGTGCCGGAGGAGGTCCGCCTGAAGGCGCCCCTCGACCTTCCGGCGGCGGTGCCGGAGTGCGACCTTCTGGAGCGCTTCATCGGCCGCTCCTCCAGGAACCGCTCCCTCACCTGCCGGCCTTCGTTCCTGGGGGCGGGGGCCTACCCCCACTTCGTCCCCTCGGTGGTGAACCACGTCCTGCTCCGGAGCGAGTTCTACACCGCCTACACCCCCTACCAGCCCGAGCTGGCCCAGGGGACGCTCCAGGCCATCTTCGAGTTCCAGACCATGATGGCCGACCTCGCCGGCACCGACGTCTGCAACGCCTCCCTCTACGACGGCGCCTCCGCCGCCGCCGAGGCGGCGCTGCTGGCGGTCCGGGTGAAGAAGGGACGGAAGGTCCTGGTGGCCCGCTCCCTCCACCCCGCCTACCGGGAGGTGGTGCGCACCTACCTCGGCCGGCTGGACCTGGAGGTGGAGGAGCTCCCCTTCGGTCCCGACGGGAGGCTGGACCTGGCCGCCCTGAGGGAGCGCTCCGCCTCCGGCGCCGCGGCGGTTCTCCTCGGCCAGCCCAACTTCTTCGGCGTGGTGGAGGATGTGGGGGCCGTGGCCTCGGCCCTTCCCCAGGGGCCCGAGCGCCCCCTCCTGGCGGCGGTGGTCACCGAGGCGCTGGCCCTGGCCCTCCTGGAGCCCCCGGGGCGGCAGGGCGCCGACGTGGTCTGCGGCGAGGCGCGCTCTTTCGGCCTGCCCCTGGGCTACGGGGGGCCCAACCTGGGCTTCCTCGCCGCCTCCAAAGCGTACGTCCGCCAGATGCCCGGCCGCCTGGCGGGGGAGACGAAGGACCGGCTCGGCCGCCGGGGCTTCGTCCTCACCCTCACCACCCGGGAGCAGCACATCCGGCGGGAGAAGGCCACCTCCAACATCTGCACCAACCAGGGCCTCTGCATGCTGGCGGCGGTGGTGTACCTCGCCCTCATGGGGCGGAAGAACCTCCGGGAACTGGCCCTGCGGAACCTCAGCAAGGCCGAGTACCTCAAGGCCCGCCTGCGGGAGAAAGGGATCGAGCCCCTCTTCTCCGCCCCCACCTTCAACGAGTTCGCCGTCTCCCTCCGCGGAACGCCGAAGGAGGCCTCGGAGGCCCTCCGGAAGGCCCAGATGGTGGGCGGCTTCGACCTCTCCTCCCCCTACCCCGAGTTCCCCCGGGGGTACCTCCTCTGCGCCACCGAACAGACCCCCCGCGAGGCCATGGACCGCGCGGCGGAGATCCTGGGAGGCCTCCCATGAGCCGCTTCCTCGAGGAACCGCTCCTCTTCGAAAAGGACCGCCCCGGCCGGGTGGGCGTCTGCCTCTGCACCAAGGACGTGCCCACCGCCGACGCCGAGGCCCACCTGGGCCCGCTGGCCCGGAAGGACCTCCCCGCCCGCCTGCCCGAGCTTTCCGAGGTGGATGTCGTTCGACATTTCACCCGGCTCTCCCTCATGAACTACGCGGTGGACTACGGCCTCTACCCCCTGGGCTCCTGCACCATGAAGTACAACCCCAAGGTCAACGAGGACGTGGCCCGCCTGGAGGGACTGGCCAACCTCCACCCCCTCCAGGACGACCGGGACGCCCAGGGGGCGCTGGAGATCCTCTGGGCGCTGCAGCGGGCCCTCTGCGCCGTGTCGGGGATGGACGCCTGTTCCCTCCAGCCCGCCGCCGGCGCCCAAGGGGAGTTCACCGGCGTCCAGCTCATCCGGGCCTACCACGAGGACCGGGGGGACCGCCGGGAGGTGATGCTCATCCCCGACTCGGCCCACGGGACCAACCCCGCCTCCTCCCACATGGCCGGCTACCGCGTGGAGGAGATCCGGAGCGGCGCGGACGGCTGCGTGGACGTGGAGGCCCTCCGCGCCCGCATGAAGCCCGACGTGGCCGGCATCATGCTCACCGTCCCCAACACCCTGGGGATCTTCGAGCGGAACATCCGCGAGATCTGCGAAGTGGTCCACGCCGCCGGCGGCCAGGTCTACGTGGACGGCGCCAACCTCAACGCCCTCCTGGGGATCACCCGCCCGGGGGACTGGGGGGCGGACGTGATGCACATCAACCTCCACAAGACCTTCTCCACCCCCCACGGCGGGGGCGGCCCCGGCGCCGGCCCGGTGGTCTGCAAGGCCCACCTGGAGCCCTTCCTGCCCCGGCCGGTCCTCACGAAGGAGGACGGGGCCTTCCGCTGGGACCACCACCGGCCCAAGTCCATCGGGAAAGTCCACGCCTTCCACGGGAACTTCCTGGTCCTGGTCCGGGCCCTGGCCTACCTCGAGACCATGGGCGGGGAGGGCCTCAAGGCCGCCTCCCAGATGGCGGTCCTCAACGCCAACTACCTGCGGGCCCGCCTCCGGGACCACCTGGCCCTCGGCTTCGACGGCCCCACCCTTCACGAGGTGGTCTTCTGCGACAAGGGCCTTCCCAACGGCGTGACCACGCTGGACCTGGCCAAGCGCCTCATCGACTACGGCTTCCACCCCCCCACGGTGTACTTCCCCCTCATCGTCCACGGCGCCATCATGGTGGAGCCCACGGAGACGGAACCGAGGGAGGAGCTGGACCGCTTCGTGGAGGCGGTGAAGGCCATCCTCGGCGAGGCCGCCTCCGACCCGGAGAAGGTGAAGGGCGCGCCCCACGAGGCCTTCCGCCGGAGGCTCGACGAGGTCTCGGCGGCGCGGAACCCGGTGCTGACCTGGACGCCCCGCTGACGAGGGGCGAGAAACGGGAGAAGAGACCATGAACCGGACGAGATTCGAATGGGGAACGGCGACGGTGCTGGCGGCGGGGCTGTTCTTCGCGGGGGCGGTCCCGGCGGCGGAGCCGGCGCCCAGGACGGCCGCGGCGAACGCCGCCCCCGCCGCGAAGACGGCCCAGGCTCCGGCTCCGGAGAAGAAGAAGGAGGCGGGGGAGAAGGCCCGCTTCCTGCCCCCCATGGGGAGCCCCCTTTCCATCGAGGGCGACGCCATCAAGAGCCACGGCGCCTGGCGGTGGCACCTCCTCACCTACCCCAAGGACACCCTGCCCTCCTCGGCCTTCACCGACGCCCAGCGGTGGGTGAAGGAGCACGTGCCCGAGCGGCCCTGGCCCGCCAAGGCGGCGGCCAGGCCCCGGCGCACCTCGGGGGTGACGATCCTCCCCGACCGGTGGACGGCCCTCGGCCCCGAGCCGCTGGACGGCTCCACCCAGACCGGCGGGTACTCCTACGGGCGCTGCGCCGGCCGCTTCTCCGCCCTCGCGCTGGACCCGCGGACCGTCTCCAACCCCGGCGCCATCACCGCCTACGCCGGGGGGGCCACCGGAGGGCTGTGGGTGAGCCGGAACTGCTGCGGGCCGGACACCGTCTGGAGCCCCCTCTGGGAGTCCTTCGACTTCGTCACCCAGGCGGTGGGCGCCATCGAGATCGACCCCACGGACCCCGACACCATCTACGTCGGCACCGGCGACTTCGACGCCTACGACCAGTTCAGCCAGGGGATCCTGAAGACCACCGACGGGGGCCTCACCTGGCGGCACCTCGGCGCCGACGTCTTCGTCCCCTTCGCCGCCGCAACGCCCCGCTTCGCCAACCAGAACATCGGCGTCATCAAGGTGGACCCCAACAACCCCCAGAACGTCCTCGTGGGCACCCGCTTCGACCTCTTCATCAGCCACGACGGGGGGGAGACCTGGGCCCGGTGCCCCTTCGGCGCCAACCCCACCGACCCCTTGAACCTCGACCAGCCCATCGGGGCCCTCAACCGCATCAGCGGCATCGTCCTGGACCCCTCCACCGTCCCCACCACCGTCTACGTCGCGGTGGGCTTCACCTCCGCCGCCTACAACGGCAACAACGGCGTCTACAAGGGGACCATCCCCGACTCCGGCTGCCCCACCCTCACCCTCACGGCCAACGGCTGGCCGGCGGGCACCGGCAACGGCACCAACGGCGCCACCGACGTGGGCCGCATCCGCCTCGCCGCCTCCCGGGGCAACCCCCAGGGGAGCCTCACCCTCTACGCCCAGGTCCAGAGCGCGAACAACGTCAACGCCCTGGGCACCTGGGTCACCACCGACGGGGGCCAGAGCTGGAGGATGCTCCAGGGGAGCGACGACGCCTCCTACAAGGACTGCCTGGGGGCGCGCACCGGCGAGGGCCAGGACTGGTACAACCTCTTCCTCCTGGCCGACCCGGAGGACGACAAGACCCTCTACATCGGCCGCGTGGACCTCTACAAGGCCACGGTGGACCCCTCCTACACCTCCATGACCCTCTCGGACCTCAGCAACGTCTACAGCCCCGGCTGCACCTCCTACGGGAGCCTCCACCCCGACCAGCACTGCGCCGTCTGGCTCCCCGGCGACGGCGCCCAGGGGCGGTTCCTCCTCGGCAACGACGGGGGCGTCTACACCGCCGACGGGACCCCCGGCGGCTTCGTCCAGCTCAACGACACGCTGAGCACCATCCAGTGGTACGCGGGCCAGACGGGGGCCGACCTCGCCGGGGCCGGCGTCCAGTACTTCTTCGGCGGTTCCCAGGACAACGGCACGGCGTCGTGGGACAGCGGCCAGACGGGGCGCGCCTGGCAGGCGCGGGGCAACGGCGGCGACGGCTTCTTCACCGCCTTCGACCCCATCGGCGGCTCCCTCACCCAGGGCAACTGGCTCTACGAGGTTTACTACGGCGGCATGTACCGGTCCACCCAGGGCGCCGCCGGGGACTACTACCGCGTCTCCGGCCCCTGGTCCTCCGACCGCAACGCCTGGAGCGCCCCCTTCAAGATGGACGTCTTCCACGGCACGGCCGCGAACTGCAAGAACGTCGTCTACGGCTCCCACCGGCTCTACGCCAGCGTGGACGGCGGCGGAAGTTGGAAGCGGGTGGCCAAGAAGGACCTCACCAAGGGCCAGGGCCACGTCATCAGCGTGGACATCGCCTTGAACACCCCCACCGCGGTGGTGGTGGGGACCGACGACGGCAAGGTGCAGTGGTCCCTGAACGTCTTCAAGGGCAAGAAGTGCACCGCCGCCAACGCCAACACGGCGAACTTCGTCTGCAAGGCCAACAACCTGGCCAAGTGGACCGACCTGAGCGGCAACAACGCCGTCCTGCCCAACCGGGCCGTCATGGGGGTCTGCTTCGACCCCACCACCGAGTACAGGGTCTACGCCGCCGTGGGGGGCTTCAACCCCAACACGCCCGCCACCCCCGGCCACGTCTTTCAGGCCACCTACTCCGGCGGGGTCTGGACCTGGGCCGACAAGACCGGCAACCTGCCCGACGTTCCGGCCAACTCCATCGTCATCAACCCCAACAACCCCGCCCAGGCCTTCGTCGGAACGGAGATGGGCTTCTACTACACCAACGACGTCACCGCCGCCTCCCCCGTCTGGTACCGCTTCATGGAGGGGCTCCCCAACACCGTCATCCAGTACCTCGCGGTGGACCGCGGGCCCGCGGGGAACCCCTACGCCAGCACCACCCTCACCGCCTTCACCTACGGCCGGGGGGCCTACGCCATCCTCCTGCCCGGGCCCACGGGGTTTCCCCAGCCTTAAGGAATTCCGGCCCCCGGGGGCGCCGAAAGCCCGGCGGCCCGAAGGGGAAGAACGGCCAGCGGAAGGGGCGGGCTTCGGCCCGCCCCTTCGCCTTCGGGAGGCCAACCCGAAGCCGCGTTGCGGGGCGGGGGGGTTCGCGGGGGAAGGCGGCATCCTTCCTCCCGATACGCACCCGCAGTGATAACTATGTTCACATTCTTACCGATTTTTCTTGACTTTGTCAGCTCAAGCCGCTAAATTCTGCATGAAGGCAGTTCCATCGGGGGTGGGAGGCCTTCCGACGGCCGAGAACGGCGTGATCGCCCGCACGGCTTCCGGCGCGGCTGGGGAGGATGGTGTCATGGCGGCTTGGAGGAAACCGTGGGGGGCCATGGCGGCGGGCCTTTTGTGGATCTGCGCCTTACCGGCCGCAGGCCAGACGGATTACCCGGCGGAGGTTCTGGAGAAGTACGCCCTCTGCCGGGAGCGGAACGACCTCACGGCGAT
>JBBILR010000029.1:0-25574 GCA_037444825.1 Acidobacteriota bacterium
GCTTGCGCGCGCAACGGCCCCTACGGTTCCCGGGGTGGGTCTCTCCTCCCCGGCGCCGTAACTCCGGCCGCTCCCTCTTCGGTCGCGGCCTCGTAACCGCCGCCGGGAGGTCTCCCACCCTTCTCGTCCCCCCTTTCTCTTCTCCTATCCTCTCTTTTCCCAGCACCCGCTTCCTTCCTCTGCCTGCTCCCTCTGGTGCGAAAGGGGGGACTCGAACCCCCACGGGTTGCCCCACAGGATCCTAAGTCCTGCGCGTCTGCCGGTTCCGCCACTTTCGCCCGGTTTCTCTCCTCGGGAACTTCCGCCCGCCGGCGGAGGGTCGGATGGGGCCGGGGGGGGCGGAGGCGGGGAGCTGGCGCGCCCGCCCCGACTCGAACGGGGGACCTGCGGCTTCGAAGGCCGACGCTCTATCCGGCTGAGCTACGGGCGCACATCGCCGGCCGTCCCCGAAGGGTCCTTGTACCACAACCCGGGGGCCCTGCGCAAGGCGGGGGCCTCACCCCTCCTGCGGCCCGGGGCGGTGCACGGCCGGCCAACCTCAGGACCATGCGGCCGCGGCGGCTACCCACGCCGCGAACGACGGGAGCGGAAGCCCTCCGCCCCCCAGGGGCGGAGCCGGTATCCGGGTTACAGGAGCGCTCGCGTCACCCCTCCGCAGAGGCCGTACAGCCGAGGCAGAGCCTGCATCGCTTCCGCCGCCGACGGGGGCCGGTGAATCACGAGCGCGTAAGGGGTTCGGAGGGAACGAAGGTGGTCGAGGACCCTCTCCTTCTGGGAGGGGGAACCGTCGGTGACGGCGGTGAAGACCGCGGGGGGGTAGACCACCGACAGCAACGCGTTGCCCACGACTTCGGGGGGGGCATCCTCCCCGGGGGACCGCTGGACCATGGAGGCCACCGCCTCTCGGCCGGAGGCTTCCCACCCCTCCTCCTGGAACTGGACGGAGGCGAAGAGCAGAAGGCGGGCGAACCGGCCAAGGTCCCGGAGGGAGGCCGAACCCCGGACGCTTTCCCGGGCGAGCCTTCCGGCCATCTCCCGGGCCGGCTTCAGGTCTCCCTCCACCAGGGAGGCGTGGTACAGGGCGAGGCGGGCGGCGAGACGCTCGGCGTCCCACCGGAGGGACTCCTCTTTCGGCTCGCGCTCCCCCACCTCCAGGGCCCTTCGCGCGATGGACAGGTAGGCCGGCTCGCCCAGGGCCCCACCGGCCTTGGCGAAGGCCTGGGCGGCGGTGAAACAGGACAGCCCGTCCCGGCAGGGCTCCACCGACGGGGGAGCGACGAGGGCCCTCTCCCGGGCCGACAGGCGGTGGTAGGCCGGGTCGGGAGCCTGACCCGCGGCGAACCCTCCCCCGGGAAGGCGGAGGCGGGAATGGAGGAAGCGGAGAACCCCCCGGGCCAGGCCCAAGCAGAGGCGGTCGCCGGTGACCAGATGGAGGCGAAGGGCGGCCAACATCCAGGCGGCGTTGGTGGAGAGGGACTTGCGGGTGTCGCTCCGGCCCTCGAAGAAGCCCCCCTCCTCGGAGTCGTACAAGGGAGAATCGCCCATCCGGTGGAAAAGTTCCACGAGGCGCGCTTTCAGCGCGCCTTCCCCCGACTGGATGGCGTATTTCACGAGAAAGCGGAGAGACTCCACCGAGGAAGCGGGGGCGGGAAGCGAGAGGCCCGAAAAGACCGGTTCCCACTCTTCAACGATGCGGGCCGCCAGGGCCTCCAGCTGGGCCCCGCCCCGGTCCAGCGACGCTCCTCGTTCCAACGGCCACCTCCCCGCCCTTTCCCCAGGCTTCTCTCGGGTTGCAACGTGGATGCCAGGGCGCCCCAACCGAAAAGCCCCCCGCCACCCCCCTTCCGTCACAGGCATGAAACAGGCCTTCGGTGACGTTTCAGAGAGAGCCCTTGTTCCGAGGGTCCTTGGAAGGTATGATCCTTGGAGAGAGGTTCGCGATGGTGCGCAAAGGTCTTCTGCAGATGCTGGGCCTCGTGGCGGGGGGCGCCGCCCTGGGGCTCCTCTTCAACACCCTGTCGCCCATGGGCCTGCCCCTCACGGGGGGCAAGGAGGCCCGGATGGCCCAGAAGGGCATCCGCATGGTGACCCTGGACGAGGTCCGCTACTACCTGGACCAGCCGGGGACCATCCTCGTGGACGCCCGCTCCCCCGAAGAGTACGCCCTGGGGCATATCCCAGGCGCCCTGAACCTGCCCGCCGACGCCTTCGACCCGTCCTTCCCCAAGGTCGCCAAGCGGCTCCACGGGGCGTCTCTCATCATCATCTACTGCTCCGGAGGCTCCTGCGGCACCTCCGAGGAGGTGGCGGGCAAGCTCCAGGAGCGGGGCTTCAAGGACTCCGTCCTGGCCGTCTTCGCCGACGGCCTCCCCGGCTGGATGCGGGCCAAGCTTCCCATCCAGTCGGGCGCCGGGGAGTGAGATGGGGCAGCGGACCACCACCTGGCTGGAACGGCTGGGGCGCTGGGGCCTGGCGGCCATCTTTCTCGCCGCCGCCGTCCCGAAGATCCTCGACCCCTCGGGCTTCGCGGAGGACGTGGCCCACTACGCCCTCCTGCCGGACGCCGCCGTGAACTTGGTGGCCGTACTCCTTCCTTGGATCGAGGCGGTGGGGGCCCTGGCGCTCCTCACCGGCTTCGCCGCCGAGGGGGGGCTCCTCCTGGCGAACCTTCTTCTGCTGCTCTTCCTCGGCGCCTTGGGCCAGGCGTGGGCGCGGGGGCTGGACATCGACTGCGGCTGCTTCGGCCACGGGAAGGGAAACGCCTCGGTGGCCCTGGCCTTCCTTCGGGACCTTCTCTTCTTTCTTCTCGCCGGAGCGGTTCTGGTGCTGAGGGGCCGGCGTCTGCGCCTCTCGGAAGGAAGGTAACCCCCTTCCCATCCGCCCCGTTCCGTTGTACGCTATCCCCAAGAGGACACGAGGGGTTCACCCAATGGAGGATCCCCACAACAGGGTTCGCAGAGGGTACATGCACCGCCGGAGGTGAGAAATGGCGGAGATCGCCGCCTGGAAGTCCCAGGAGGAAGAACTTCTGACGCTGGTTCTCGAGACGGCCCCCGACCCCTTCGGGGTGGACGCCCGGCTGCGGGAGCTGGAGGCTCGCTTCGGCAAGGAGGTCTACGGGCGCTTCCTCCACCTCATCTGCCACGTGGAGCTGGGGGCCGAGGAGGCCCGCAGCCACTGGCTGCAGATCCTCCGGCACACCCAGATCCTGCGGGAGGCCCTGGGGAGGCCCGTGGACTACCGCGTGGGGGCCGCCGACTACTTCGTCCACGAATCGCCCCGCATCCAGAGCCCCGCCGTCATCGACATCCGGATCTTTCGGCAGACCGAGCAGGGTATCCTGAAGGACCCCCTCACCGGCCTCTACAACCTGCGGTACCTGAGCGAGGTCCTGCCACGAGAGATCGGGATCGCGAGGCGGAACAACGCGCCGTTGAGCCTCGTATTCCTGGACGTGGACCACTTCAAGGCCTTCAACGACCAGCTGGGCCACGAGGCCGGAAACGAAGCCCTCAAATCCGTGGCGGGCATCCTCTCCGAGTGCGTGCGGGACATGGACCTCCCCTGCCGGTACGGCGGGGAGGAGTTCACCGTGCTCCTGCCTTCCACCGACAAGATGGGGGGGCTCGCCGTGGCCAACCGGATCGTTCAGGCGCTGGAGAGACTTCGGATTCCCGCCCCCTCGCCCTTCGGGGTCCTCACGGTCAGCGCGGGGGTGGCCTCCTTCCCCAGCGACGCCGCCGACTCGGAGGAGCTGATCCAGCACGCCGACTCGGCCATGTACCAGGCCAAGTCCCTGGGGAAGAACCGCGCCGTCCCTTACTCCTACGAACGGAGGGGCTACCTCCGGATTCCCAAGGACTTCTCGGGCACCCTGGCCGCGGGGCGGGGGGAGCCGGTCCCCCTCTCCGGCAAGGACCTCAGCTGTTCGGGCCTCTTCTTCTACTCGCCGGTGGAACTGGTGGCCGGGCAGTCGGTGGACCTGGACCTCGCCATCCCTGGAGAGGAGGACACCACCCGCGTCCGTTGCAAGGCCAAAGTGGTCCGGTGCCAGAGGGACGGCGACGGCCGCTTCGGGGTGGGAGCCCAGATCGTCCACATCCCCACCGCCGACCGCCTCCGCTACTTCAAGGCCGCCTCCCCCTCCCCGCTCTGACCGACCTCCCCCGCCCCGCTCGGCGCGTCCTTCGGCAACAGCACCAGGAGGCGCCCGGGGGCCTTGAGGCGCCCCGCCACCGCCTCCGCGCCCTCCCCCGCCCCGCAGAAGAGGTCGGCCCTTCCCGGCCCCAAAATGGCCCCCCCCGCGTCCTGGAAGGCGACGAAGCGCCGAAAGGGCCTCCAGCCCGCAAGGAGCCCGTCCGGCCCCACCACCGGGAGGCTGGACACCAGCAGCCCCGCCGCCCCCTGGGGGTAGACGGTCCCGTCCACCGCCAGAGACCGCCCCGGCGTGAGGGGCAGACCCAGGCTCCCCGTGGGGGCGTCCCCCTCCTCCAACCGGAAGAAGGTGTAGGCGGGGTTCACCGAGAGGTGCCGCTGACGCTCCGCCTCGGGCAAGGCGGAGAGAACCCGGCGAATCTCCTGCATGGAGGCCCTTTCCAGGGGAAGGAGCCCCTCGGCGGCCAGGTGGGCCCCCAGACTGGCGTAGGGGTGGCCGTTTTTCCCGTCGAACTGGACCCGGATGACCCGGCCGTCGTCCAGGCGGAGGCGCCCCGACCCCTGGACCTGCAGGAAAAAGACCTCCACGGGGTCCTGGAGCCAGGCGATCTCCAGCCCTCTGCCGCGGAGGGCTCCCCCCTCGTCGATCTCCTGCCTCGTGAAATAGGGAACCAGCCGCCCCCCCTCCAGGCGTCCGTAAAGCCGGCTGGAAGCGCCGGAGCCGTCCGAGAGCGGGCCGTCGGCCGCCACCAGATCCGGGGGACGGCGGTACAGCGGGTAACGAAACCGCTCGTCCGGCCCAAGCCGCCCCTCGAGGACGGGTTCGTAGTACCCGGTCAGAAGGAGCGGTTCGGCCGGGGCCACCAGCCGGAGGCGGCTTCGGATGGCCGCGGCCCGGGCTTCGGGGACCGGCGGGACTTCGGCGAGGACGGCGAGAAGCTCCCGGATCCCCCGGGCGGCCTCGCCCGCCTCCACGCCATCGCTTCCCAGGGCGAGCCGGCGGCCCTTGGGGAGCCGCTCCAGCCAGAGAAGGCTCCTTCGAAGGGCCGGCTCAAGGTCCGCGAAGCCGAGGTCGTCCAAGGGCAGGCCGCCCGCCTCCTCCCAGGGGACCTCCACGAAGGCCGGGCCCTGGGGCCCCGCCAGGGGCGCCTCGGGGAGCGGCGTTTCCGGAGCGGCCGGCCCCGAAGGAGGAGGGACGGTGGGTACCGGCTGGGGGGGCTTCCGGGCGCAGGCCGCGACGAGGCCGAGAAGGACGACGAGGGCGGCGAGGGCGGCGGAGCGTCCCATGGAGACCAGTGTACGGAGGGCCGAAGGTTTCCTCAAGGCCGGAGGGGCCGGCGGGCCGAGGCGCCCCACGGGGGCCCCGCGGAAGGGGAGCGGACTGGGAATAAGGGGCGCACGGAGTTTGTAAGAAGAATTCCTGGAAAGGTTCTCCATGGCCCGAAGAAGTTCCCAAAGGCAGCACCTTCTCGATCTCCTCCGGGAGAGCCCCGACCACCCCAGCGCCGGGGAGCTGTGGGGGCGTTACCGTTCGCGCTTCGGCGCCGCGAGCCTCTCCAGCCTCTACCGGAACCTGGAGGTTCTCGTGGCCGAAGGCCGCGTTCGCAAGGTCCGCCTCGAAGGAGGCGCCGAACGCTTTGACGCCAACGAAGTCCCCCACTACCATGTGGTCTGCGAGCAATGCGGAGGTCTCTGGGACGTCCCCGTGGGTCGGGAGGATCGGTGTCGTTTTTCTTTGCCGGAGGGATTCCGCCCCGAGGCGTGGGAGATCACGGTTCGCGGAACCTGCGCGGCGTGCGCCGCGGCGGATCATCCGTTTTTGGACAAGGAGGTGTAAGATGCCCGAGCTCAAAGGAACCAAGACCTTCGAAAACCTCAAGGCCGCCTTCGCCGGGGAGTCGGAGGCCAACCGCCGCTACCTCTACTTCGCCAGGGAGGCCGACGTGGAAGGATACCCCGACGTGGCGGCGGTCTTCCGCTCCACCGGCGAGGGGGAGACCGGCCACGCCTTCGGCCACCTCGACTACCTGAAGGAGGTGGGGGACCCCGCCACCGGCAAGCCCATCGGCGACACCAAACTGAACCTCGCCGCCGCCGTGGCCGGGGAGACCTACGAGTACACCGAGATGTACCCCGGCTTCGCCCGGACGGCCCGCGAGGAAGGCTTCGACGAGGTGGCCGACTGGTTCGAGACGCTGGCCAAGGCCGAACGGGCCCACGCCGGGCGCTTCCAGAAGGCCCTGGACGACCTCAAGTAAAAAGCGAGGAGACATGGAGCCCCGGGGGCGGCCCCTCCGCCGCCCCCCGGGGCCCTCTCGAGGGGGGTGGACCATGAGCGCAAAGGACCTGGGAGGCATCACCGAGTTCGTCTTCAACCCGGAGGATCCGGCCTTCTACGACCGAAAGGACCTCCACGCCGAGGAGAGGAGGATCTTCGAGATCTGCCACGGATGCCGGCTCTGCGCCGGCCTGTGCCCCTCCTTCGACCTCCTCTTCGAACTCCTCGATACGAGAGACGTCTCCGCGGAGGCGCTCGCCGACGCCGACCTGGACGCCGTGATGGCACCCTGCTTCTACTGCAAGCTCTGCTACACCAAGTGCCCCTACACGCCGCCCCACGAGTTCCGCCTGGACTTCCCCCACCTGGCCCTGCGGCACAAGGCGGTGGTCTTTCGGGAGAGAGGGGCCTCCCTCGCCGGGCGGGTGCTGGCGGATCCCCAGGGGATGGCCCGGAAGGCGAGGCCGGTGGCGCCCCTGGCCAACGCCGTCAACCGGAACCGTCTGGCCCGGAAGGCCATGGCCCCCCTCCTGCGGATCCACCCCGACGCCCCCTTGCCGCCCGTGGCCTTTCGGACCTTCACCTCGCGCTTCCGGAAGCTCCCAAAACCTCAGGAAGTCAAGGAACGGGTCGTTCTCTTCACCACCTGTCTCGTGGACGCCAACTACCCCGAACTGGGGGAGGTGCTGGTCCGCTTCTTGAGCGCCTGCTCCGTGGAGGTCCTTCTCCCTCAGGGGCTGGACTGCTGCGGGATCCCCTCCTTCGACATCGGGGACCTCCCCACGGCGGCGGACAAGGCGCGCCGGAACGTGAAGGCCCTCTTGCCGTACGTCCGGCAGGGGCTCACCGTCATCGCCCCCGTCTCCTCCTGCGCCATGGCCCTCAGCCGGGAGTACCCGCTCCTGGTGCCGGGTGAGGAGTCCAAGGCGGTGGCGGGCGCCGTGCAGGACCTCTTCGACTACCTCTCCGCGTTGAAGGCCCGTGGGCTCTGGCCCCAAGGGGAGCCCAAGCCCCTGGGCGAAATCGCCTACCACCTCCCCTGCCACCTCAAGCAGATGGGCGCGGGCTTCAAGGGCCGGGACCTCCTCAAGGACCTGCCCGGCACCACCGTGAAGGTTCTGGATGCCTGCTCCGGCCACGACGGGACCTACGGCATCCGCCTGGAGACTTACGAGGACTCCATGAAGGTGGCCCGCAGGCTCCTCGCCCGCGCCCAGGAGGCCCGGGGGACGGTGGTGACCGAGTGCCCCCTCTCCGGCCTCCAGATCACCCACGGCACCGGCCGGGAAGCGTTGCACCCCCTGCTTCTCCTGGCCCGCGCCTACGGAATCGCCTGAAGGAGACTCCATGGAACCGGTTTCCCGCCACGAAATCCTGGACATCGCCGAGTACGAGCGGCGGCGCAAGGCCGTCCGTGCGGAGATCATGGCCCTCAAGGACCGGCGGAGGATCTCCCTGGACCCCGTCCTCACGCTCCTCTTCGAGAACCGCCGGACCGTCTGGTACCAGATCCAGGAGATGATGCGAGCCGAGCGGATGGTGGACGAGGACCAGATCCGCGAGGAGCTGGAGACCTACGCCCCGCTGGTGCCCGGCGCCGGCCAGTGGAAGGCCACCCTCTACATCGAGATCCCCGACCTCGACGGCCTCAAACGGGCCCTCCCCCGGATGGTGGGGATCGAACACGCCGTCTACGCCCGGCTGGGGGAGACGCGGATCGCCGCCCGCGGCGAGGGGGGCCGGAGCCGGGAGGACTACACCAGCACCGTCCACTACCTGACCTTCGACCTTCCCCCCGGCGCCGCGGAGGTCTTGGAGGCGGGGGCTCCCCTCCGGCTGGGGGTGGACCACCCGGCGGCCCGGGCCGAGGTGGAGGTGCCGGAAGCCCTGCGCCGGGAACTCCTCGCGGACCTTCGCACGGAGTGAGGCCGTGGGCGCGGGGAAGGGTCCCTCCCACTGGGCAGCCCATACGCAGGGCCTTCGGGACGAGCTGCGGCAGGCGGTGGACCCAGGCCTTCTGCGGGACCTTCACCGCTTGCGCCCGTTCCGTCACGCCATGACGGCCCTTTCCCTCGCCCTCGCCGGGGCGGCCCTCGCCGCGCTCCTCACCCTTTCTCACCCGCTCGGGCTCTGGCTACCCCTCTCCCTCCTGCTGGGGCTCCTCCTTTTCGACACCACCGTTCTGCTCCACGAGGTGCTTCACCACCTGGTCTTTCCCGGAAGGCGGGAGAGGGCGACCCGCCTGCTGGCGCTTCTCTACGCCTTGCCCTCGGGGATCTCCCCCTCCCAGTTCACGAGGTGGCACCTCGACCACCACGGGGGCCTGGGCAGCGCCACCGAGGACCCCAAGCGCCGCCACCTCTCCCCAAAACGGAACGCGCGGTGGCTCAAGGCGCTGTACTTCACGCCGGCGCTGTTCGTCCTCTACTTCCGCGCGGCCCGGCGGGAGGCGGCCACCTACGACAAAGCCCTGAGGCGGAAGATCGCCGGGGAGCGCCTCTTCAACGTGGCGGTCCACGCCGCCACCGCCGGCCTCCTGTACGGGGCGGGAGGGTGGCCTCTCCTGCTCCGCCTCTACCTGGTCCCCTACCTCTTCGGCTTCCCCCTGGCCTTCGGCCTCAACCGCCTGGGCCAGCACTACGACATCGACCCCATGGACCCGGCCCGGTGGGGAACCCGGATGCGCCCCTCCCGTCTGTGGGACCTGCTCTTCCTCTGGTCCTCCTACCACTTGGAGCACCACTACTTCCCGGGGGTCCCCTTCTACAACCTCCGCAGGCTGAACCGGGCCCTCCGCCCCTTCTTCGAGCGGCGGGTCGTTCCCGAGCGCACCTACGGCTGGCTCCTGAAGCGGTACCTCCTGGCCAACCGCCCACCGCACACCGACTGGGCTTGAGCCTCCGTCCTAGGGACGCCGGAGGAGGAGGGCCCCCGCCGCGCCCGACAACGCCGAGGCGCCCAGGATCCCCACCTTCGCCTGGGTGAGGAGCGCACCGTCCCCGAAAGCCAGGGCGGCGATGAAGAGGGCCATGGTGAATCCGATGCCCGCCAGGCACCCGATGCCCGCGAAGGCCCGCCACGTGGCCCCCTGGGGCATGGCGGAGAGCCCCGGCCGGATCACCGCGTAGGCTCCCAGCAGGACGCCCACAGGCTTTCCCACCAAGAGCCCCAGCACCGCCCCCGCCGTCACCGGCCCCCAGAGGGTGGAAGGATCCCCCGGGGCCAGAGGAACCCCGGAGTTGGCCAGGGCGAAGAGGGGCATGACACCGAAGGTGACCCAGGGGTGGAGCGCGTGCTCCAGGCGCTGGAGGGGGGAGGAGGCCGCCTCCGCCGCCTCCTGGAGGTCCAGGAGCGCCTCGTGCTGGCCCGGCGTCAGGAGGAGCCCCCCCTTCGCCTGGGAGGCGAACCCCGCCAGGCTCTTTCTGGCCCTGTCCAAAAACCGCCCCCCTTCCACCTTGACCCGGGCGGGAATGGTCATGGCCAACAAGACGCCGGCCACCGTGGGGTGGACGCCGGATTTCAGGAAGCAGAACCAAACCAGGACCCCCACGCCGAAATAGACCCCCGTCCTGCGGAGCCCCAGGCGGCCCCCGGCGGCCAAGGCCAGGAGAAGGCCCAGACCGGCGAGAAGATCAGGGACCCCGATTCCCCGGCTGTAGAAGAGGGCGACGACGAGCACGGCCCCCATGTCGTCGGCGATGGCCAGGGCCGCCAGGAACACCTTCAAGGAGGGGGGAACCCGGTGGCCGAAGAGGGCCAGCACCCCCAGGGCGAAGGCGATGTCCGTGGCCATGGGAATCCCCCACCCCGCCGCCCCAGGCCCGCCCTCGTTGAGGGCGGCGTAGAGAAGGGCCGGCACCGCCATCCCCCCCAATGCGCCGGCCAAGGGAAGCAGGGCCTTGGAAGGGGAGGCCAGCTCTCCCACCAGGATCTCCCGCTTGATCTCCAAGCCCACTACGAAGAAGAAAATGGCCATGAGCCCGTCGTTGATCCAGAGGAGGAGGGGCTTGGAGAGGAGGAAGCCGCCGGCCCCCACGGTGACGGGAGAGGAGAAGACCGCCCGGTAGGAAGACGCCCAAGGGCCGTTGGCCCAGAAGAGGGCCGCCGCGGAGGCGGCCAGCAGGAGGACACCCCCGGCGGCCTCCGTGCGGAAGAACTCTAGGAAAGGCAGTCCCGCGGCCTCTTTTCCCTGTGCGCCCCCCGTTTTTTCGGACTTCCTCGCCAATCCGGCCTCCCCCGCGGGTGGACAAGCGCCCGCCCCTGTGGTCGAATTTTGGTCAGTATACCTCTGGCCGTCACGCCCTTTTTGGGGAGGTGCTTCCATCCTCAAGGAATTCAGGGAATTCGCCATGCGCGGGAACGTCATGGACATGGCGGTGGGGATCATCCTGGGGGGGCCTTCGGCAAGATCGTCTCCTCCTTCGTCAACGACGTCCTCATGCCCCCCATCGGCCTTCTGCTGGGAAGGGTGGACTTTTCCACCCTCTTCCTCAGCCTTTCGGGGCAACACTTCGACAGCCTGAAGGCCGCCAAGGAGGCCGGCGCCGCCACCCTGAACTACGGGAATTTCCTCCAGGCGGTGGTGGATTTCGTCCTCGTGGCCTTCGCCATCTTCCTGGTGGTGAGAGCCATGAACCGTATCCGGAGGGCCGAGGCGCCCGCGCCCCCCGCCACCAAGGAGTGCCCCCACTGCCTCTCCCAGGTGCCGGTGAAGGCCTCCAAGTGCGCCTTCTGCACCTCGGACCTCGCCCCTTGAAACGGTGAGGGGGGACCCCGAGTGGAGTCCCCCGCCCTCTTCCGCCCGGCGCGGCGACGGTTCTCAGAAGCGGTAGACGAACCCCGCGCCGGCGTCCACGGGGTCGAGGTTCTCCCCGTAGAGCTCGAAGTGGGTGTAGGTGGCCTGGGCCGTGAGGCCGAAGGCCCTGGGGAAGAAGCGGCGGTGGCCCACGGCCGCCGCGGAAGCATCGAAGAGAGCGCCGGCTTAGGGAGAGAAGGCCGCCCGCCCACGCCCTGGAGTCCTTTCCGAACTCCGGTCCATGGCCTTCGCTTCCGGAGCGCGGGTTCCGCTTGGGGCGAGCCGGACTGCCGCGCCCGCGCCACCGCCCCACGCAGTCCCACGAAAAGCCCGAGGGGCCCCGGCGGGGCCCCTCGGGTGGCGCAATGCGGAGGTCTCGGTCAAGACCAGTAGAAAAGGACGGTGATCTCCCCTCCGTCCGGGTTCACGAAGCGGACCGGCTTGGGGGTTTCCTTGGGAACCGCGGCCTTGAGGGAAGCCCCTCCCTTGATGATCAGCTTGGTAGAGCTCTTCCGTAGGGCGTTGTTCCAAAGCTGTCCGTCGATGTAGACCTGGATCCCCGGCTGCAGGTTGCTCCCCGTCACGACGAAGCGGAAGGGGTTGCCCTTCTTGGTGACGGACGTGATGTTGGGGGGATCGACAAAGGACGACCTAATGTTCAGCCATCCCGAGGTGACGCAGTTGGCGTACCCGTTGGCCTCCTCGACTCTGAGGTTCCAGTTGTAGGATCCCTCCGCCGCATAGGTGTGGACGACCGTGGGGCCGCTTTCGTGGGGGGAGCCGTCGCCGAAATCCCAATCCAGCGTCAGAGGCTCCGAGCAGTTCGCCGTGTGTTGATAGATGGCGTTGAACGTGATCGGCTCCCCCGGTGCGGTCCTGGGTGCGGAAATCGTGGCATGGCAAGAGATTCCGCAGCCGCCGGAGGGTTCGGTGACGGTCAGCGTTCCGGACTGCGTGCACGGAGAAGCCCCGGAGACCGTCACCGTCAACGTCCACGTGTAGGTGCCGGCGGTTCCGTAGACGTGGGTGGGCGAGCTCCCGCTCTCGTGGGCCGAACCGTCCCCGAAGTCCCAATCGTACACCGGCGTCCCCGAACACCCCGAGGCCGTGGCGGACCCCGAGAAGGACACGGCCTGGCCGGTTTCCGCCGTCGACGGAACCACCGCCGAGCACGTCAGGGAGCATCCGGGAGCGAGGACCTCGACGGAGAGGTGGGAATCCGTGGCGCTGTCGCTGGAGGAGTCGGTGACCGTCAAGGAAACGGGGTAGGTGCCGGCCGCGGCGTAGGTGTGGGCGGGATTCTGGGAGGAGGAGCTCGCCCCGTCCCCGAAGTCCCAGGAGTACGAATAGGGGGGCGTTCCGCCAGAAGCCGAGCCCGTGAAATTCACTTCCAGGGGGGCCGTGCCCGAAAGCGGGGCGCCCGAGGCGGAGGCCGTGAGGGTGGAGGAGGAAGCGCAAAGGTCGTCATAACCGATGGATGGGGTACCCACCGTCAGGTTCATGGTCGCCGACGTGAGGGAGAGGGTCCCCACGGCCAACCCCGGGCTGCCCACGACGGCCGAGGAAACCCCCGGCACGACGGAGGTGGCGGGGCCGGTGGCGGCGGTGTCCGTCACCAGGAAACAGGACGGACCCACCAGACCGGCGTCGTCCGTCCGCAGAACCAGGAGGTCCGAGTTTCCCGCCCCGAAGGACTTGGTCTCCCCCACGATGAGGAGGCCTCCACCCGAAAGCCTCGTCGCCACGGCCTCCTCGTCGTCCGATCCTCCGTAGGCCCTCTGGAAGAGGGGCGCCCCGGAGGAATTCAGCTTCAGGACCCACACGTCGTCAAGGCCGTGGCCGAAGGATTCGGTTTTCGCCGCCACGAGGAAGGTTCCGTCGGGCTGGGCCAGAGCCGAGGCGAGCTCGTCCTTCTGGCTCCCCCCGAAGGTCTTTTGCCAAACGATTCCCCCGTTGTTGTCGAGACGCAGCAGCCACAGGTCGTGGTCGCCCGCCCCGAAGGATTGCGTGTCGGCGGCCAGGAAAAACCCGCCGCCGTCCACGGGTTGAACGAAGCCAAATTCGTCCTGAGACCCTCCGTAGGTCTTCTGCCAGAGGATGTTCCCGTTGGGGTCCAGGCGGAGGAGCCATACGTCGCCCACGCCGTTGGTGCTCCCTCCCGCCCCGAAGGAGCGGGTGGTGCCCGACAGAATGAATCCGCCGCCGGACAGGGGGAAGAGCCCTCCCCCGCCCTCCATACCGCTCCCGCCGTAGGTCTTCTGCCACAGCAGGTTCCCCGAGGCGTCGAAGCGGGCCGCCCAGAGGTCCATGTTCTGGGTCATGAGGTTGAGCGTCGTGCCGGAGCCGAGAATGGTTCCGTCCGGCGCCTCGTGAAAGAACCCGAGGATCTGGCCCGACCCCGAGTACTGCTTCTGCCAAAGGATGTTGCCGGCCGAATCGAGGCGGACCATCATCAAGGAGGATTGAAGCGTCGTGAACGAGAAGTTGAAGCCGCTGACCAGGAAGCCCCCGTCGGCCGTGGGAACCGCCCCGGCGAGACCGGAGTTGGCCCCCCCGTAGGACTTCTGCCACTGAACAGACCCGTCCTCCGCCAGTCGGGCCATGAAGAATTGGACCTGCTGGCCCGAATCCATGGAGGAACCCTGAAGGAGGAACCCTCCGCCCTCCAAGGGCAGAATGGATCCGAACTCGTCAACGGGCGTTCCGTAGGTCCGAGCCCACTGCACGGCCCCGGTCGCGTCGGTCTTGAGTAGCAGCAGATCCTCCCGGCCGGCTCCATAGGAGGAGGTTTCCCCCCAGAGAACGTAGCCCCCGTCGGGCGCGGCCTTCACGAGGTAGCCGCCATCGCTGTCGGGACCCCCGAAGGCCCTTCCCCACAAGGGGGCGGAGGGGGAGAAGGAAGGCGACGACGTCTCCAGCCCCGCGAGAGGCGGGGGTGCTGGACGTGGGAGCGGGCCGCCCGCGGACCTGGCAGCCCCGGATGAAAGGAGCGCGGCGCAGGCAAAACCCAGGAGAGCGGGGGCTCGGTTTCGACGGGGTCCGTTCATCCCAACATCCTTCCTTTTCCCGTGGACGGAACGCCCATAGAATCCACAGTATTTTATTAAACAATGGAATGCCCCCCGCCTATTCCCGCCCCTGCACCTTTCCTCAGACGGGGGACGGGGCGTACGCTTCGGGCGCCCGGGAGCCGCCCTATGGGGCACGCTCGGGGACTCCCCAGACGGGGCGGCAGGGGGGACGGGGCCACCCCCTGACTTTCTGGGGGCCGGGAGACAGAAACCCCAGGCATCCCTCGGCTTCGGGACGCGTGCCGAACCGCTCTCTACGCCCCCGCCCCCCGCCACAAGGGAGTGCCCCCCCTGCCTCTCCCATGTGCCGGTGAAGGTCTCCAGGTGCGCCTTCCGCGCGTCGGACCTCGCCCCTTGAAACGGAGAAGGGGGACCCCGAGTGGAGTCCCCCGCCCTCTTCCGCCCGGCGCGGCGACGGTTCTCAGAAGCGGTAGACGAACCCCACGCCGGCGTCCACGGGGTTGAGGTTCTCCCCGTAGAGTTTGAAGTGGGTGTAGGTGGCCTGGGCCGTGAGGCCGAAGGCCTTGGTGAAGAAGTGGCGGTAGCCCACGGCCGCCTGCTCCGCCATCTTGGTGGTCCCGTTGAGACGGGTGGGGATGCCGCCGAAGGTCACGGTTTTGGAGTCGTTGCGGACGGCGCCCACGCCCACGAGGCCGAAGACCTGGTCCGAGTCCGAGAACTTGTACACGTACTCCGG
This sequence comes from Acidobacteriota bacterium, assembly GCA_037444825.1. Classification (GTDB taxonomy): domain Bacteria; phylum Acidobacteriota; class UBA4820; order UBA4820; family DSQY01; genus JBFLVU01. The sequence goes on from JBBILR010000029.1 coordinate 14,997, forward strand.
CGAGACCATGAGGGTCCAGAGGTGGTCCTTCTGGCCGGAGTGCTGGATCTTTCCCTCCCAGTACCCCAGGTCCACGTTGAGACGGAAGGCCTCGGAGAAGCCGTAGGAGAAACCGGTCCGGCCGAGCCACCCGTTGTCGAGGTTCTTGGTGGAGGTGTTGTACCCCAGTTGAAACTGGTAGGCCCAGGGGGTGTCGGTGCCCTGGGCGGCCGCCGCCAGAGCCGTGGCGGCCAGGAAGACGGAAATCGCGAGGAGCTTTTTCATGGCGCTGTCCTCCTTTCGAAAGGTCCTTCCTTCTTGTCCACCTCTCCGGTGCCGGGCCCGGAGGGCCCGGGGGAGGCAAGAAAAATGCCAGGGCTCATCTCTCGCGCCACCCTGGAAGGAGAGGCGAATCGGCCCCCTCCAGCCCTCGGGAAGCCTTGAAGCGGGTCATTTTGACAATGGAGAGCGCGCCGTTTTGACGTTTTCCACCCTCACGGCCGCGAAAAGGCTGGCCCCGCGCCGGGGGGGGGCCTACATTGGGAAGGGAGGGACCATGGCCTACGAGAGGACCCTACCTCGGGAGGGGGACATGAAGGTCCCCGCCACCCTGTACCTCTCCGACCGGATCCCGGCGGAGGAGGACGCCCTCCGGCAGCTCCGGGACGCCTGCCGCATCCCCACGGTGGCCAAGGTCCTGGCCACGCCGGACATCCACGTGGGATTCGGGGTCCCCATCGGCTGCGTGGTGGCCACGGAGGCGGTGGTGATCCCCGCCGCCGTGGGGTACGACATCAACTGCGGGATGCGGGTGCTGACCACCGACCTCGAGGCCCGGGCGGTGGACCCCGCACGGCTGGCCCACTCCATCCGGCGGGACATCCCCCTGGGGGAGGGCAAGCGGAACGTCCCCTTGGACCGGCCGGAGTTTTTGGAGGTCCTGGCCCACGGCGTTCCCGCCCTGGCCCGCATCCGCCGCCGGGACCACCCCGTCTGGGAGTTCCTCGACGAAGGGGAGGAGAAGCGCCTCCTTTCCCGCATCGAGGAGGGGGGCTCCATGGCGGGGGACCCGTCGGCCCTCTCGGAGCGGGCCCTGGAGCGGGGACAGTTCCAGCTGGGGACCCTGGGGGGCGGCAACCACTTCATCGAGCTCCAGGAGGTGGTGGAGATCGCCGACGAGGAAAGGGCCGCGGCGTGGGGCCTCTTCCCGGGCCAGCTCACCGTCATGATCCACTCGGGAAGCCGGGGCTTCGGCCACCAGGTGGGCGAGGAGTACATGGCGCTGGCCCGCTCCCGCCGGTACGCCGAGCCCCACCCCAGCCGGGAACTCTGCTACCTGCCGGTGGACTCCCCCGAAGGGCGGCGCTACCTCGGCGCCATGCACGCCGGGGCCAACCTAGCCTTCGCCAACCGGCACGTTATGGCGGCCCTGGTCCGCAAGAACCTCCTTCACCATCACCCTGACGCCTCGGTGGATCTCCTCTACGACGTGCCGCACAACATGGCCAAGCTGGAGCGTCACGGCGGGCGGGACCTCTGGGTCCATCGGAAAGGGGCCACCCGGGCCTTCTCCGGCCACCGCATGGGGGGGACCCCCTTCGAAAAGACCGGCCAGCCGGTCCTCATCCCCGGTTCCATGGGAACGCGCTCCTACCTCCTGGCCGGGATCCCCGAGAACGAGCGGGCCCTCTGCTCCACCAACCACGGGGCCGGACGCCGGATGAGCCGCACCGCCGCCGCCGGGAAGGTGCGCCGCCGGGACGGGAAGGTCCTCCAGCCGGGGCTGATCTCCGACGAGGAGTTTCGAAAGGCCATGGAGGGGATCGCCTTGTTCTGCGAGGACCGCCGGGCGGTGAAGGAGGAGGCGCCCCAGGCCTACAAGGACATCGACGCCGTCATCGAAGTGGTGGTGGGCGCCGGTCTGGCCCGGGTCGTGGCCGTCCTCCGCCCCTTGGCGGTTCTCAAGGGCTGAGCGCCGCCTCCCGGGGGCGCCAGAGGAGGGAGAGCCGGAGGATCGTGACCGAGCCCCGCGCCGCCGCCACGGTCACCCTTTCGAAGGCGGGGGGAAGGCCCGCGGAAAGGTCGCGGCGGGCGCGGTCCACCTCCTCCTCGATCTGCCGAAGCCGGTCCCGGGCCTCCTCGATCTCCGCCTCCAGAAACCGGAGGCGGTCCTCGGCCCGGTCGGCCATCCGCTTCTTCGAGACGGTGGTCCGGATGGCGGAGCCGAGGCTCCTTTTGGATCCGAAGAGTCCCCCCAGAACCCCGAGGCCGGCGGAAAGGGCCGTCTCGGCGTCCCGTGCCTTCGCCTCCGCCCGCTGGGAATCGGCCTTTCGCTGAAGCTCGCTCAGGCGGTCCTCCAACCGCGCCCGCTCCTTGAGGAGGGGAGCCAGCGCCTTCTCCCGCCGCGCCGACGCCCGCTCCTCCCTCGCGGACAGGACCCGGCGGAGGAAGGCCCCCTCGCCTTCCCCCGGCTCCTCGAGGAGGCCCGTCTCCGGGTCCCGTCTCAGGACCAGCGGCCGGTGAAGGGCCAGCGCCTCGGCGCAGGCCTTGGACGCCTTTTCGGGGGAGAGGCGGGCGAAGTAGGCCGGGAGCGGCGCCGGCCGGCTCCCCTCCGAGGGCGCGGGGGATCCCTCCTCCGGCGCCTCCACCGGGGTCCGGGCGAGGTCCTCCTCCAGCGTTTCCCCCGAAAGGCGCCAGGCGGCCTCCACGGAGACGGCCGCGGGGGGGGCCTTGGGCGAAACGCGGTAGACCAGCCGGGCCGCCACCTCGAGGTAAGGCTCCAGGGGGCCGGTTCCCAGGTACCGGGCGGTCCACCCCGCCGGGACGGTGGCCTGCGGGACGGCTTCCCCACCGGAGGCCGCAGGGGGTTCCGGGGTAGGGCCCCTTTTCAGGAGGGGCTCCAGCTGGGCGGGGGAGAGGGGGCCAGCCAGGAAGGAAAGACAGTGACGCGTCTGAAGGAGCACAGGCGCATCCTGCTTCACGTCGTGGAGCAAGAAGGTTCTCGGGGCCACGGCGGAGAGGCGGGCGGCGGCTTTCTCGCCCCCGGGGAGGGTGCCCAGGGCCTCGGCCACCCGCCGGACGTCGGGCTCGGTCTGGAGCCGTCCCAGGAACCAGAGGCCGGCGTTGGTGAGCCCCTTGTAGTCCAGGTCCACGGGGTTCTGGGTGGCCAGCACCACGCCCACGCCGAAGGCCCGGGCCTGTTTGAGAAGGGAAAGGAGCGGCGCCTTGGTGGGGGGGTTCCGGGGGTGGGGGGGGAAGTAGCCGAAGACCTCGTCGAAGACCAGGAGTGCCCGCAGGGCGTCGCTCCCCGCCTGCCTTCGGGTCCACGCCGCCACCTCCCCGAGGAGGATCCCCAGGAAAAAGAGACGCTCCCGCTCCGAGAGGTGGTTGAGGACGAAGAGGGTCTGGCGGCCGCCGGCCCCGGGTCCCAGCCAGCCGTCGAGGTCCAGCGAAGGCCCCGTGCGCCAGGAGCGGAGCGCCGGGGAGGCGAGGAGGGCGTTCAGGCGGGAAGCCAGGGCCGTCCGGTCCCGCGGGGGAAGGACGGCGTCGAGTTCCAGGACGCCGATGCGTTGCACGGGAGGCTGGAGGACCCCCCGGACCAGGTCCTCCAGGGTGGGGACCTTTCCGCGGGCCCAGAGGTCCAGGAGCAGATGGCAAAGGAGGAGCCCCTCGGGAGCCGTGGCCGGGTCCGCGTCGAGGTCGAGCAGCGAAAACAGCGACGCGGCGGCGGCCAGGGCTCCATCCGGCCGTTCGTCCTCCGTCGGCGGCGGGGTGAACCGCTCCAGGAGGTTCAGGGGGCGCGGCTCGGCCCCGGGAGTGAAGACCGACACCGGGTGCCCGGCCAGGCGAAGGAGGTCCTCCCTCCCGAAGCCGGCCGACTCCACGCCCTTCCGCCACCGCTCCGCGGTCTCCGCCGCCCGCTCCTCCCCGGTGAAGGGCGCGAAATCTTCCGGCCTTAGGTCGGGAAAGACCAGGAGCCGGTTGGTGAGGTCCCCCTTGGGGTCGAGGACCAGGCAGGGGATCCCCGCCAGCGCGGCCTCCTCCAGGAGGTCCACCAGCAAGCCCGTCTTTCCCGAACCGGTCATCCCGATGGCGACGGCGTGGGTCGTGAAGCGGTCCGCGGGGACCTCCATCCGTTCCACCGAACCGGCGCGGGTCCCGAGGTAGAAAGAGCGGCTCATCTCTCCTCCTTGGAGGGGATTGTACCCGAAGCCCCCCTCCGGAGGAGCCCTCTTTTGGAAAAGGCCCCTCCACCGCCCCACCGGGCCGGGAAGGGCGCTGGCCAAGCGGCTCCCCTCGTCGTATCCTCGGGAAGACCGGAGGAGGACACGGTGCCCTGGGACCCCGACCTGTACCACCGCTTCGGCGCCGAGCGCGAGGCCCCCTTCGAGGACCTCCTCTCCCTGGTCCGCGTGCGGGAGGGGATGCGGGCGCTGGATCTGGGGTGCGGCACCGGAAGGCTCACCGCCCGCCTGAAGGAACGCCTGCCCGCTTCGACGGTGTTGGGGCTCGACCGCTCCGGGGAGATGCTGGAACGGGCCAGGCACCTTCAAAGAAGGGGCCTCCACTTCTGCCGGGGAGCCATCGAGGCCCCCTTCGGACGGTGGGACCTCGTCCTCTCCAACGCCGCCCTCCACTGGGTGGAGGACCACCCTTCGTTGATCCCCCGCCTCCTGGGGCTCCTCAAACCGGGCGGCCAGCTGGCGGTGCAGATCCCCTCCAACCACCGCCACCCCGCCAACCAGGCCGGCGACCGGACGGCCGCCGAGGAACCCTTTCGAACCCTGCTCGGGGGATTCCGCCGGACCGTCCACGTCCTGCCTTTGGAAGACTACGCCCGAATCCTCCACGAAGCCGGCGCCGTCTCCGTTCAAGTCTTCGAGAAGGTCTATCTCCACCCCCTTCCGGACGCCCAGGCGCTCCTGGAGTGGCTGTCGGGCACGACGCTGCTACCGTACCTGGACCGCCTCCCGGAGGACCACCGGGACCGGTTCCTCCGTGAAGTGGGCCGCCGGCTGGCCTCCCTCTTTCCCGAGCGCCCCGTGGTCTACACCTTCCGCCGGATCTTTCTGTCGGCTTTCCTTCCGGAGGAGCGCCCGTGAAACCCGTATCTTCCTGGAAAACCCCGGTCTTCGCGCTCGCGCTCTTCGCCCTGCTTTCGGCCTGCGGGCCCTCCCCCTCGGGCCGGGCCGTGGAACCCCTGGACGTGACCCGGGATCCGGTCCAGGAGGAGGCTGTCGGAATCCTTCCCTTCCGGGTGGAGAAAGCAGGCTGGTCCGTGACCATCACCCCCCGCGCCACGTACACCGTGCGCGGCGTCGTCCTTTCGGTGGAGAGGTACCGGTTCGACCGCAACGCCCTGCTCTCCCCCTGCGACGTGGCGCTGGCCTGGGGGCCGCTGGCGGAGGGGAACCTCTACCGAAAGATCCGCTGGGACCAGAGCGGAAGGTGGTACTGGTGGGCTTACTCCAACGATTTTCCATACGACAACGCTTTCATCGCCCGGTACAGCGCCAACACCCACGTCATTCCCGCGACCCGGAACGTCGGGAAGGCGGCGGCCTCCCTGAAGCGCAACCGCCCCGCCGAACTCCACGGCTACCTGGTGGACGTGGACGCCGCAAGGGACGGCCAGTCCTTCTGGTGGCACTCCAGCCTCACCCGCCAGGACACCGGGGACGGCTCCTGCGAGGTCCTCTTCCTCCTGCGGGTCGTCGCCCAGGGAAAGGTCTACCGATGAGGCTCCCGCCGGCACTCGTCGGGGCGCTGCTTTTCGCCGTTGCCGCCTTCCCCGTCAGGCCCGGCGATTCCCCGCCGACGCGGGAGGAGGAGTTCATCCGTCTGCGGGTCACGGAGCCGGCGGGGGAGACGGTGCTGGAGGCTCCCCTGGCGTTCTTGCGCAATCTCGGCCCCACGGGGGCCAGCGTTCCCCTGGGCACCGAGAAGAGCCGCCAGCGAAGACTGGCGGTGGACCCCCTGGTGCGGTCCCTCCTTTCCCTCCGTCCTTCGGCGCCGGAGACCGTCCTTTTCACGAAGAACACCGACGCCGGCCCTCTCCGCTTCTCCGCCAGGGTCGTGCGCAAGCGGGCCCTTCGACCCGGCGGCCGGCCCCTCTGGCTCGACGTGGTCCTTGAGCGCAAAGACCTTTCGCCGCCCCGGCGAACGCAGGTGGCCCTTCCCCTGGACGCCGCCTCGCTGGTGGGCCCCCGCCTCTTCGAGTTGGCCGGGGCCCCGGTGGACCCGGGGGTCCTGCCGCTGGTGGAGGAGGCCCTCGAGGCCGCGGTCCGTACGGGCCCCGGGCCGCTTCTGGACGCGCGGACCCCCTGGGCCAGGCTTCTCCTCTCCACCCGGTGAGGCCGGCGGCGCCCGGGGAGGGAAAAACGAAAAGGCCCTCGCCTTTCGGCAAGGGCCTCTTCCCCAAAACTTCCCGGCGGCGACCTACTCTCCCACGCAGTTGCCCACGCAGTACCATCGGCGCTGAGGAGCTTAACTTCCGTGTTCGGAATGGGAACGGGTGTGACCTCCTCGCTAGGGCCACCGGGAAAATCCGGTGATTTTATCAATCAGTGATCGGGCAACGCCACGCCATGGCGGAAGAGAAAGTTATGGTCAAGCCTCACGGGTGATTAGTACGGGTCGACTGAACGCGTTGCCGCGCTTACATCTCCCGCCTATCAACCTGGTCGTCTGCCAGGACCCTTCAGCCCGTAAGGGAGGGAGGCCTCATCTTTGGGAGGGCTTCGCGCTTAGATGCTTTCAGCGCTTATCCCACCGGAGGTGACTACCCAGCGCTGCCCCTGGCGGAACAGCTGGTACATCAGAGCTCCGTCTATCTCGGTCCTCTCGTACTAGAGATGGATCCCATCAAGCCTCCTGCGCCCGCGACAGATAGGGACCGAACTGTCTCGCGACGTTCTGAACCCAGCTCACGTACCGCTTTAATCGGCGAACAGCCGAACCCTTGGGACCGGCTTCAGCCCCAGGATGCGATGAGCCGACATCGAGGTGCCAAACCCTGCCGTCGATGTGGACTCTTGGGCAGGATCAGCCTGTTATCCCCGGAGTACCTTTTATCCTTTGAGCGACGGCCCTTCCACTCGGAACCGCCGGATCACTAAGCCCCACTTTCGTGCCTGTTCGACTTGTAGGTCTCGCAGTCAAGCTCCCTTGTGCCTTTACGCTCTACGGCTGATTTCCAAACAGCCTGAGGGAACCTTTGGGAGCCTCCGTTACGCTTTGGGAGGCGACCGCCCCAGTCAAACTACCCGCCTAACACTGTCCCCGGCCCGGATCACGGGCCCAGGTTAGAACCTCAACATCACGAGGGTGGTATCTCAAGGATGGCTCCACCGCAGCTGACGCCACGGCTTCACAGCCTCCCACCTATCCTGCACACGTGAGGTCGAAATTCAATGCTAGGGTGCAGTGAAGGTTCACAGGGTCTTTCCGTCTAGTCGCGGGTAACCGGCGTCTTCACCGGTGCCACAAATTCGCTGAGCCCCTCGGGGAGACAGCGCCCAAATCGTTACGCCTTTCGTGCAGGTCGGAACTTACCCGACAAGGAATTTCGCTCACCGCGTCCCGCTTTTTCTGGCGGGGGTGGACTCTATCTTTATCCAGCGGATCGCAGGTCGCCCAGGACGGCCTGGGCCGTGGGCTTGTTCCCCGTGTTCATCTCCGCCGCGAGTTTGGCGATCTCCATCAGACCTTCCCGGGTCAAGTGCCTCCCCTCGGTCATCCAGCGGACGACCCGGGCGAAGCGCTTGAAATCCACGGCTTTCTTGGTCTTGAGGGGATGCTTTTCGAAGAACTCCACGACTTTCACGAGGGATTCCAGCTTCCGGATCCGGAGTTCGTAGCGGTCTTCGTGGTTTTGGCGAACCACGCCCGCTCCAAAGAATCGCTTCAGCCCGTACAGGACTTGCAGGTCCCTTTGGTGCTGAACGATTCGGAATTCCGGCAGAACCTGGTAGCCCAGAGCCATTTCCGGATGCTTCACCAGACCCACGTAGAAGCATCCTTCGCCATCCGTGAAACCCACGACCCAATCGACTTTGAGATCCATGCGGCCTCCTTTCGGGGCGCAAGGCTGGATATCCGGCGTATAGCCTCTGGGGATCTCCTTATCGGATTTCCTGCGGATTGCCCAATCCCTGGCATTTTTACCGCAAGCCTTTCGGCCGCTGGTAGCGCAGGGCTCTCAGGGTGTTCCCGCATACAGCCGGATGTTTACCCACCCGTTGCCGGGTGGGGAGGCGACGAAGTCACCTTAGGACCGTTATAGTTACGGCCGCCGTTTACCGGGGCTTCGGTTCAGAGCTTCGCCTTGCGGCTAACCCCTCTCCTTAACCTTCCGGCACCGGGCAGGCGTCAGTCCCTATACGTCGTCTTCACGACTTTGCAGAGACCTGTGTTTTTGTTAAACAGTCGCTTGGGCCGATTCTCTGCGGCCCCTTTCCGCTACGACCGCGAGGGTTTTCACGTACTCGAGGCACACCTTCTCCCGAAGTTACGGTGTAATTTTGCCGAGTTCCTACCCGAGGGCTCACTCACGCGCCTTTGGATACTCTCCTCGCCCACCTGTGTCGGTTTACGGTACGGGCACCTCAAGGACTCGCTACGAGGTTTTTCTTGGCGGCATGGACTCGGCCAGTTACCTCTCGCCCGAAGGCTCGAGGCCCTCTCGGCTCTCGGTGTCATGGCTCCGTGGATTTGCCTGCGGAGCCCACCTACGACCTTCGACCAACACATCCATCCGTTGGCTGACCTATCCTTCCGCGTCACCCCTTCGCTGATAACGCCCCTGCGGTGGTACTGGAATATTAACCAGTTTTCCATCGACTACGCCTTTCGGCCTCGCCTTAGGACCCGACTAACCCTGGGCGGACGAACCTTCCCCAGGAAACCTTAGGCTTTCGGCGTGGCGGATTCTCACCGCCATTCTCGCTACTTATGCCGACAGAGTCACTTCCTACGGATCCACCCGTCCTCGCGGTCGAGCTTCGTCTCCGTAAGAACGCTCCCCTACCGCCCCCTGCCAGAGGCAGGAGACCCGCAGCTTCGGTGCCTGGCTTGAGCCCCGGTACATTGTCGGCGCAGAACCGCTTGACCAGTGAGCTATTACGCTTTCTTTAAAGGATGGCTGCTTCTAAGCCAACCTCCTGGCTGTCCGAGCAGTTCAACAACCTTTCCCACTTAGCCAGAACTTAGGGACCTTAGCTGGCGATCTGGGTTATTTCCCTCTTGACCATGGAGCTTATCCCCCACAGACTGACTCCCGACCTCTCACTTGACGGCATTCGGAGTTTGATTGGATTCGGTACGGCTGACGCCGCCCTAGTCCATTCAGTGCTCTACCTCCGCCAAGAAACGGTCGAGGCTAGCCCTAAAGCTATTTCGGGGAGAACGAGCTATAACCGAGTTTGATTGGCCTTTCACCCCTATCCCCAACTCATCCAAGTGGTTTTCAACCCGCACTGGTTCGGACCTCCATCTCGTGTTACCGAGACTTCATCCTGGTCGGGGATAGATCACCCGGTTTCGCGTGTACCGCATGCGACTGAACGCCCTGTTCAGACTCGCTTTCGCTACGGCTCCGGACCTGAGGCCCTTAACCTCGCCACACACGGTAACTAGCCGGCTCATTATGCAAAAGGCACGCCGTCAGGCCTTCCCCTTGCGGGGCATAGCCCTCCGACTGCTTGTAGGCGTACGGTTTCAAGTTCTATTTCACTCCCGTCACCCGGGTTCTTTTCACCTTTCCCTCACGGTACTCGTTCACTATCGGTCGTAGGCGAGTATTTAGCCTTACCGGATGGTCCCGGCGGATTCCCGCGGAATTCCACGTGCTCCGCGGTACTTGGGAACTCCACGAAGGGGCGGACCGGCTTTCGCCTAAGGGGCTGTCACCCGCTATGGCCGGACTTTCCAGACCGTTCGGCTAACCGTCCGCTTTGTAACCCTTTGAGCCCGCTGCAGCGGATCCTTGTGGCTCCCACGACCCCGCCCGTGCAACGCCTGCAGGCTTGAGCACACGAGCGGTTTAGGCTTTTCCCCGTTCGCTCACCACTACTAGGGGAATCACGGTTGTTTTCTTTTCCTGAGGGTACTGAGATGGTTCACTTCCCCTCGTTGGCTTCGCACGCCTATGGATTCAGCGTGCGATGGCCGGGTATGACCCCGGCCGGGTTGCCCCATTCGGAGATCCCCGGATCAAAGCCTGCTTGCGGCTCCCCGAGGCTTATCGCAGCTTGCTACGTCCTTCGTCGCCTGCCTACGCCAAGGCATCCTCCGTACGCCCTTGGTAGCTTGACCTAACGTGCTTCCGACATTTTGTGGCATTACCCGATCACCAATTGTCAAAGAACTTCGGACCCTCTCGTCGGATCCCGTCGCGTGCGCGGCATCCGGCGAATGGTGGAGATGAGCGGATTCGAACCGCCGACCCCCTGCGTGCAAGGCAGGTGCTCTCCCGGCTGAGCTACATCCCCATCTTTTCGGCACCGATGGGCGTCTCCGGTCTCGCTCGAGAGAGGGGGGTGGTGGTGGGCCTAGGTAGAGTTGAACTACCGACCTCACGCTTATCAGGCGTGCGCTCTA
>JBBILR010000030.1:0-25563 GCA_037444825.1 Acidobacteriota bacterium
CACCCGGAGAGGTTGGCGCTCCAGCCGAAATGAATTCGGCTTCGCGCCTTTTTTCTCTTCCAGGCACTCCTCGGAGGGGGGATGGGGGGGCCGCGAGGGCGAAGCCGCGGCTGTCCCTTCGCGTTCCCTTCGCCGCGGTGGGCTCGACCCGCCCGAGCGCTGGGCGGGAAGGCCCCCCCTTTCCGCCCGGGAGAGGCCCCGCCCTCGCCATGCCGCGGGGCCTTTCGTGGTAAAATCCAAAAGGCTCCGCCCCCGGCGGAGTTTTCGGCCGTTCGGGAGGCTCCATGTCCGTCCGCGTCCGCTTCGCCCCTTCGCCCACCGGCTACCTCCACGTGGGAGGCGCCCGCACGGCGCTCATCAACTGGCTCTTCGCCCGCAAACACGGGGGGACCTTCGTTCTGCGCATCGAAGACACCGACGCGGCCCGGTCCACACCCGAGATGACCCGGGCGATCCTCGAAGGCCTCTCCTGGCTGGGGATCCAGTGGGACGAGGGCCCCTTCTTCCAGACCGAACGTCAGGGACTCTACCGGGAGACGGCCCACCGCTTGCTGGAGGCCGGCCGAGCCTACCGCTGCTTCTGCTCCAAAGAGGAGCTGGAGGCCCGCCGCCAGGCTTCCGGGAAGCCGGAGGAGTGGAAGTACGACGGCCTCTGCCGGGGTCTCGAACCCGCCGAGGCGGCGCGGAGGGCCGCCGCCGGGGAACCCTTCGTGGTGCGTTGCGCCGTTCCCGGCGAAGCCCTGGAGTGGAACGACGTGGTCAAGGGCCCCATCCGCTTCGAGCCGGGCGAGGTGGAGGATTTCGTCCTCCTCCGCTCCGACGGGAGCCCCACCTACCACCTCTCGGTGGTGGCCGACGACGCCGCCATGGGCATCACCCACGTCATCCGGGGCGAGGACCACATCTCCAACACACCCAAGCAGATCGCCCTGTACCGGGGGCTGGGGCTTCCCCTTCCGGTTTTCGGGCACCTTCCGCTCATCCTGGGACCGGACCGGAAGAAGCTCAGCAAACGCCACGGCGTCACCTCGGTGACGGCCTTCCGGGACGAGGGGGTCCTCTCCCTGGCCCTCTTCAACTACCTCGCGCAGATGGGGGCCAACCTGGGCGAGGAGCCCCTCCTCAGCGTGACGGAGATCCTCGGCCGCTTCGACCTGGACGCCCTCAAGAAGTCCCCGTCGGTCTTCGACCGCGAGCAGCTCCGGTTCGTCAACGCCCGGGCCATCTCCGAAGCGCCCCCCTGCGAGCTCGCCGCCCTTCTCGAGCCCTTCCTCGCCCGGAGGTGGAACCCCGTGCCGGCGGTTCCCGAAAAGGCGGTGGAGGTCCTGAAGACGCGGGCCCACGACCTTCAGGAACTGGCCGACTGGCTCACCCCGTTTCTCACCGAGGAGTTCCCCTACGACGAAAAGGCCCAGGCGAAAGCCCTCAAGGACCCCGCGGCCCTGCCCGCCCTGGCCCCCCTCCTGCCGGTGCTCGAGGCGCTGGACGAGGGGTTCTGGAAGGCCCCGGAGCTGGAGGAGCGGATCCGCGCCCACGCCGCCGGGCAGGGGATCAAGGCCGGGACCCTCATCCACCCCATCCGGCTCTTCCTCCTGGGGCGGGGGGAGAGCCCCGGCATCTTCGACGTCCTGGAGGCCATGGGCAAGGAAGGGACCCTGCGCCGCCTCCGGCGGGGCCTCGACCGCAAGCAGTCAGGAAGTGAGGAAGTGAGGAAGTGAGGAAGGCGGGGTGAAAAGGGCTTTTCTCCGGGAAAGCTGGGCACGGAACCCGCTCCAGCCCGCTTTCCCCCGCCTGAAGCCTTCCGCGGAAGCCGGTTCGAGACCTCTTACGCCCTGGGGCCCTGGCGCGCCTGGATCTTGGCCCAGGCGTCCTTGAGGGTGACGGTCCGGTTGAAGACGGGGCGGCCGGGGGTGCTGTCCCGGTCAACGCAGAAGTAGCCCATGCGCTCGAACTGGAACCGTTCCAGGGGGCGCACCTCGCCGAGGGATGGCTCCACCTTGCATCCGGAGAGGACCACCAAGGAGTTGGGGTTGAGGTTGGCCTTGTAGTCCTGCCCCTCGGTGAAATCTTCCGGGTCTTCCTTCAGGAAGAGGCGGTCGTAGAGGCGGACCTCGGCGTCCACGGCGTGGGCCGCCGAGACCCAGTGGAGGGTGGCCTTGGGGGAGCGGCCGTCGGGGCTGGATCCCCCCCGGGTGGCGGGGTCGTAGGTGCAGAAGAGGCGGACCATCTCCCCCCGGTCGTTCTTTTCCACCCGGGTGCAGGTGACGAAGTAAGCCCCCCTCAGGCGGACCTCCCGCCCCGGCGCCAGCCGGAAAAACTTCTTGGGCGGCTCTTCGAGGAAATCCTCCCGTTCGATGTAGAGAACGCGGGAGAAGGGGACCCGGCGGGTGCCCGCCGCGGGGTCCTCCGGGTTGTTGAGCAGCTCCACCTCCTCCACGCGGCCCTCGGGGTAGTTCTCCAGGACCACCTCCAGGGGCCGGAGGACGGCGAGCCGCCGGGGGGAGGTCTTGTTGAGGACGTCCCGCAGGCACTCCTCCAGGAGGGCCACGTCCACCACGGAGTTGCTCTTGGCCACCCCGATCTTGTCGCAGAAGGCCCGGATGGCCTCGGGGGCGTACCCCCGCCGCCGGAGACCCGCCAGGGTGGGCATGCGGGGGTCGTCCCAGCCGGAGACGTACCCCTTGGCCACCAGCTCCGTGAGCTTTCGCTTGGAAAGGACGGTGAAGTTCAGGTCCAGCCTCGCGAACTCGATCTGCCGGGGCCGGTGGGGGACGGGCAGGTTCTCCAGGAACCACTCGTAGAGGGGCCGGTGGTCCTCGAACTCCAGCGTGCAAATGGAGTGCGTGATCCCCTCGATGGCGTCGGACTGTCCGTGGGCGAAGTCGTACATGGGGTAGATGCACCACTTGTCGCCGGTGCGGTGGTGGTGCGCGCGCAGGATCCGGTAGAGGACCGGGTCCCGCATGTTGAGGTTGGGGTGGGCCATGTCGATCTTGGCCCTCAGGGTCCTCGAACCGTCGGGGAACTCCCCCGCCCGCATCCGCTGGAAAAGATCCAGGTTCTCCTCCACCGGCCGGTTCCGGTAGGGGCTCTCCCGGCCCGGCTCGGTGAGGGTGCCGCGGTAGGCCCTCAGCTCGTCGGGGCTCAGGTCGCAGACGTAGGCCTTTCCCGCCCGGATGAGGTGGAGGGCCCACTCGTAGAGGGTGTCGAAGTAGTCGGAGGCGAAGTACCGGTGCGGGCCCCAGTCGAAGCCGAGCCAGCGGACGTCCTCCTGGATGGAGTCCACGAACTCCTGCTCCTCCTTGCAGGGGTTGGTGTCGTCGAAGCGGAGGTGGCACCGCCCCCCGAACTCTTCCGCCAGGCCGAAGTTGAGGCAGATGGACTTGGCGTGGCCGATGTGGAGGTAGCCGTTGGGTTCCGGCGGAAACCGGGTCACCACCGTTCGGTGGCGGCCCTCCCGGAGGTCCTCGGCCACCTGGTTCCGGATGAAGTCGGCGGGCCGGCTTCCCGCCGGCGATCCCTTCGCGGCGCTGTCCGTGGGTTCGCCCATGGGGTCTCTCCCGTGCGCCCGCCGGGGCGGCGGGCAGGATCGAGCATACCACAGGGCCGGACCCCGAAGGCAAATTGGTGAGGATATGGTCGCAATCTTGCCTCTTTGATTTGGAAGAATAAACGAATAAACTCTTGTCCGGTCTGTGAGGAACCGCTCATGACGACCCCGCCCCCGAAACCAGACCGCCGGGACCTCCACGCGGTCCTCTACCCCGGAAGACGAGGCACGGCGGTCTTCCTGCACGGGGTCCTCTCCTCCGCCGGCTACTACGCCGGGCTGGCGGGGGCCCTCCGGGAGGGGCCGAGGTTCGTGGTCCCCGACCTGCTGGGCCACGGGGAGTCGGCGAGGCCCGCCGGGCTCGCGTACACCCTGGAGGACCACCTGGACGCCCTGGAGGACCTGATCCGCCACGAGGCTCCCGAGGGCCCTCTGGTGCTGGGGGCCCACTCCCTGGGGTGCCTGATCCTCACGGCGCTGGCCGCCCGGCGCCTGAGGGACCGGGTGCACGGACTGGTCTTCCTCAACTACCCCCGCTTCGTCTCGGCGGCGCAGATCCACGAGACCTTGAGGAAAGGCTCCGCCGAGTACCGGAGGGCCACCGAGGGGATCGTCTCCCTCTCCGACGAAGACCTCATACGGGCCTCCGGAACCTTCGTCCGCCACTTCGCGGCCATTCTCCCCGCCCACCTGCGCAACGACGTGGAGCGAACGGCCCCCGAGGCCCTCTCGGGGACGGTGCGCCATGCCCTCTTCGCCTACCGGCCCGACGAGGACCTCCTGGTCCTGAGGGACCTCCCCCAGCTCCAACTCCACGGGGAGAAGGACCGGGTGGCGCCGCCGGCCTTCCTGGAGGCCTTCCTCCCCCGGTTGCCGCGGGCGCGGTACGTCAAAGCCTCCGGGGCGGGCCACCACCTCCTGCAGACCCACCCGGCCCTGGCCGCGGGGGAGATTTCCTCGTTCTTCAACCGGGTGATCGGCTCTCGCCCGTGACGGTTCCCCCGCCCGTCCCCTCCTGGCGGCGCCTGACCTCCACCTCTTCGGAGGCGAGGTCGGGGGCGAAACGGTTGTACGCCAGCGTGAGGCTCAGGGCGAAGAGGGCCGCCAGCAGCCCCATGAGGGCCTTGATGTGGTGGGGGGAGGTGAGCGCCAGCCGGAGGAAAACCGTGCTCACGGCGAACCCCGAGTTGCGGAAGACGATGGCGTAGGTGCTGCTGTAGCGGAGGGAGAGGAGGACCAGGAGGACGTCGGCGAAAATGAGGACCGTGTAGAAGGTCTCGAAGAAGGGGTAAGAGTCCTGCCCGAGGGCCGCCCGCCGGAGGTCCCACAGACCCAGCGCGCCGAAGACCAGGAGAAGGGCCAAGGCCGCGAGTTTCTTGGAGGCCACGAAGGACCACCGCTCGTCGGGGTCCGCGGAAATGGGGAGGTGGCGCTGAAGGCGGTAGTAGAAACCCAGCACGACGAAGATCAACAGCGCCCCGAAGGCCACGGCCGCCATGTCCAGGATGGCCGGCCGGACGTGCTCCCACGTCACCGGCTCCGGAAAGCGCGTGAACTCCTTGAAGGTCTGCCGCACGAGGATCAGGGAAAGGATCTCGAATTGCTTGCCCACGGAGAAGGAGACCGAGCGGGCGAGGGTGAAGACCAGGGAGAGGACCTCGAAGAAGAGGAGGAGGGTGAAGGCGAGGTCCACGGCGTAGAAGTGGTTCACGGGCAGGAGGCCGGAGAGGGCCGGGGAGAGCCGCCCCTCGCGGTTCAGCTCGATGGCGGGGAGGGCCAGAAGGAAGACCGCGATGAGGATCGTTCCGGCGGCCCGGGCGGTTCGGGGGCTCGACCATCTCTTTTCGAGACCGTCGAACACCCGCTCCGCCAACACGAGGACGTGCTTCATGGCGTAGATTTTACAGGGCGCCCGCGGCGAAGAGAAGGGAGAGGAGGAGGACGCCCACGGCGGTGGTGGCCACCGTGGTGAGGAGGCCGAAGCGCAGATACTCGCGGAAGCCCAGGTGGTGGACCCCCTTGGCGAGTTCGGCCACGATGAGGTTGGCCATGGATCCCACCAGCGTCAGGTTCCCCGCGAAGGTGGAGGTGAGGGCCAGGAGCAGCCAGAAAAAGCGGGCGTCGGAATGGCGGCCCACCCACTCCGCCGCCGCGAGAACGAAGGGGACGTTGGAGAAGAGGTTGCTTCCCGCCACCGACAGCAGCGTGAAGGCGGCGACGTGGAGCGGGCCCGACCCTTTGGGAAGGAGGGCGAGGGCGGCGCCGGAGGCCCCCGAGGCCCGCACCCCCGCCATCACCACGAAGAGGCCGGCGAAGAAGAGGAGGAGGGACCAGTCCAGCCTCTCGAAGATCCGCGCGGGGGAGAACCGCGCGGCGAGGATGAGGAAGGCCGCCCCCGCCACCGCCGTGAAGGAGAGGTCCGTCCCCCACAGCCACCCCGCCACCACCAGCCCCAGGGTGAGGAGGCTCTTCCAGAGGAGGGGGCGCCTCAAGCGGGGGGAGCCTTCGGCGGGGGGCGACCCTTCCCTGCGCCCCAGGCGGTCCTTGAAGGCGGCGTGGAGCAGGGCGTGGTTCAGGGCCAGGCAAAGGACGGCGATGGGGCCCATGACCAGAAGGTACTGCCGGTAGGGGATCCCGGAGGCGGTGCCGATGATCATGTTCTGGGGGTTGCCGGTGAGGGTGGCCACGGAGCCGATGTTGGAGGAGGTGGCCAGGGCCATCAGGAAGGGGAGGGGGTCCAGGCGGAGGGAAGCGGCCAGGAGGGCCACCAGCGGCGTCATCATGAGACAGACGGTGTCGTTGACGAGGAAAGCCGAAGCCAGTCCCGACACCCAGACCACCCCCGCCAGGAGAATCCGGGGGTCGCCGGTCCTCTGGAGGGCGGCGCGGGACAGGACGTTGAAGAAGCCCGCCTCGCCGAGGTAAGCCGTGATGACCATCATCCCGAAGAGAAGCCCGAGGGTGGAGAGGTCCACGGCGGCGTAGGCTTCCCGGGGGGAGAGGACGCCGAAGAGGACCATGGCGGCGCCCCCCACCAGTGCGCCGGCGGGCCGCCCGATGTGGAGCAGTCGAAAGCGCCGGAAGGCGATGAGGAGGTACGTCAGGGCGAAGAGAAGGAGGGCGGTGACCATGGGAGATCCGCCTCCCCGCGAGGCGGGGAAGCCGGGGGAGCCGGGCCGTCAGTCCACGGTGATGGCCCCCTGGGGGCAGTTCTCCACGCAGAGGTTGCACCCGGTGCAGCTTTCTTCCCGCACCACCTTGATGACGCCGTTCACCACCTCGAAGACCTCCTCGGGGCAGACCTCCAGGCACATCCGGTTGTCCTCGCACTCGCCGTAATCGATCTTCACCGTGTACATCGCCGCCTCCCCTTGGAGACTGTAGGCGAGGGCGAAGGATTGGGCAAGGGGCGGCGCCCGCCCCCGCCTCGCTCAGCCCTCTTGGCGAAGGAGCCGCTCCACCCGTTCCCTCAGCGCGTCGGCCCGGCGGGTGAGCGAAGCGAGCCCCAGGGCCAGCGATTCCAGTTCGGCTCGGACCTCTTCGAGCTCCGAGGCGGCGAGGGGCGCGGGGACATCCTCCGCCGGGGAGGTCTCCGCCGGAAGCGCCCCGCCGGCGGGCTGTTCCTCCATCTCCAGCGCCGCCGCCGTCCCGGAGGGGGCCGGCTCCAGGGGCTCCGGTTCCTCCTCCACGGCGTCCAGGTCCAGCACCTCCAGGTCCTCGCCGGAGATCTCCTCCTCCGGAACCACCGCCACGGGAACGACCTCCTCCCTGGAGGAGGCGGGCTGGGCGGGGAACTCCTTTGAAGGGGCGGCGGGAAAGGTTCGCTCCTCGGGAGGGGCTTCCTCCTCCACGGGGCCGGAGGGGAAAGTTCCCTCCGGAGGGGGGGCGGCCTCTTCCGGCGGCGGGACTTCCACGGGCGGCACAGGGGCGGGGGCGGCCTCTTCCGGGGAAGGGGCCGGCTCCTGGGCGGCGGAGCGGGGGGCTCCCACCGCCGTCCGGAGGGATTCCTCCTTGCGGTGCAGGTCCCGGATCACCTCCTCGATGATCTTGTGCAAGGTCTCCTTCACCCCCTCGCCGGTGGTGGCCACCGAGAGGAAGTGGGGGACGCCGCGCCAATTCAGCGTCTTTTCCAGCTCCTCCACGGGGCTCAGGTCGGGGAGGTCTCGCTTGTTGTACTGGAAGACGAGGGGGATGGTGTCGGGGTCCAGGTTGTTCAGGCGGAGGTTGTGCTGGAGGTTTTCCACGCTCTCCAGGTTGGCGTCCATCATCACCGCCTGGGAGTCGGCGACGAAGACCACCCCGTCGCTGCCGCGGAGGACGATGCGGCGCGTGGCGTCGTAGAAGACCTGGCCGGGCACCGTGTAGAGCTGGACCCGGACCCGCATGCCGCGGATGGTCCCCAGCTCCATGGGCAAAAAGTCGAAGAAGAGGGTGCGGTCGGTCTCGGTGGCCACGGTGAGCAGCTTTCCCCGGCGCTCGGGGTTGGCGGTGGCGAAGATGCGCTCGAGGTTGGTAGTCTTCCCGCAGAGGCCCGGGCCGTAGTAGACGATCTTCAGCGTGATCTCACGGGTGGCCCTATTGATCATGACCATGGCCGTCCTCCTTCTGCACCCCCACGCTGGCCATGCGCCGGTAGAGGTGGCGGCGTTCGATCTGCAGCTCCTCGGCGGTCCTGGAGATGTTCCCGCCGTGGCGGGCCAGGGCCCGCCGGATAAACTCCCGTTCGAAGACCTCCCGCGCCTCCCTCAGCGGACCCGTCCACACGAGGTCCCCCCCGCGGGGCACGGGCCGCCCCGCCGGGAGAGGCAGGTCCGCGGCGCGGATCTCCTGCGAGGATACCATGATGGTGACCCGCTCCATGAGGTTGCGAAGCTCCCGAACGTTCCCCGGCCAGGGGTACTGGGCCAGGGCTTGGAGGGCGTCCCGGGTGAGCGTTTTCGGGGGCTTGCCGTACTGGCGGCAGAAGAGGTCCAGGAAGTGGGCGCAGAGGAGGGGGATGTCCTCCGTCCGCTCCCGAAGGGGGGGGACGTGGATGGGGATCACCGCCAGCCGGTAGTAAAGGTCCTCCCGGAAGGTCCCCTTGGAGATCTCGGCCGGCAGGTCCTTGTTGGTGGCGGCGATGACCCGCACGTCCACTTCCACCGGCTCCGTCCCGCCCACCGGCTCGAAAACCTGCTCCTGGAGAACCCGGAGAACCTTCGCCTGCGTGGCGAGGCTCATGTCCCCCACCTCGTCGAGGAAGAGGGTCCCCCCGTCGGCCAGGAGAAACTTCCCCTTCTTGTGCTCGATGGCGCCGGTGAAGGATCCCTTGCGGTGGCCGAAGAGTTCGCTCTCGATGAGTTCTGTGGGGATGGCGGCGCAGTTCACGTCCACGAAGGCCTCTTCCTTTCGGTCGCTGTTGAGGTGGATGAGGCGGGCCACCAGCTCCTTCCCCGTGCCGTTCTCCCCGAAGATGAGGACCCGGCCCGACGTGGGGGCGGCCTTCCGGATCTCCCCCCGCAAGGCCTCCATGGACCGGCTCTCCCCGATGAGGGTGGCCTCCCGCCGGATCTCGTCCATGAGGAGGAGGTTCCGCTCCTCCAGCCGACGCTTCTTGAGGGCGTTGGCCACCGTCACCAGAACCCGGTCCATGGAGAGGGGCTTTTCGATGAAGTCGAAGGCTCCCAACTTGAGAGCCTTCACCGCCGTTTCCACGTTGCCGTGGCCGGAGATCATCAGGACTTCGGCGTCGGCGCCTTGGGCGGCGAAGGCCTCCAGCGTCTTGAGGCCGTCCATCCCCGGCAGCCAGACGTCCAGGAGGACGACGTCGAAGTCCCGCTCCCGCACCCTCTGGAGGGCCTCCTCCCCCGAGGCGGCCTCTTCGGCGGCGTACCCCTCGTCCTCCAGGATCTGCCGCAGGGTCTTCCGGATCCCTTCCTCGTCGTCCACGATGAGGATGCGTCCCTTGGCCATGGCGTTCCTCCGCCCGCTCGGTCTTGCGTCCCCTCAAAGGGGGAGGGTCACGATGAAGCCCGCCCCTTCGGTGTAGCTCTCGTCCACCCCGATGGTCCCCCCGTGCTCCTCCAGGATCCTCGCCACGATGGCCAGGCCCAGCCCCGTCCCCTTGCGCTTGGTGGAGAAGTACGGCGTGAAGAGGCGGCTTCGCGCCTCGGGCGGGATGCCCGGCCCCGTGTCCCTCAAGGTGAGGACCGCCTTTCCTTCCTGCTCCCGAAGGGCCAACGTGATGCGCCCCGGGTTGTCCATGGCTTGGATGGCGTTTTCCAGGAGGTTCTTGAGGACCCGGCCCATCTGCTCCGCGTCCAGGCGCACCGGGGGGAAATCGGCGGGGATGTCCAGCTCGAATTCCGCCGCGGACCGGTAGGGGGCGATGACGGTCTGCAGGAGCGCCGGCAGGGAAGCGGGCTTCGGCCGAACCTCCGGCAGGCGGGCGAAGCGCGAGAACTCGCCCACCATGGTGCTCATGGCCTGGACCTCCCGCTCGATGGCGGTGGCTCCCTCGAGGACCGCCTCCGTGAGGTCCGCCGCCCGCTCCTGGGCCTTCTTCCGCATCCGCTGGGCCGAGAGCCGGATGGGGGTGAGGGGGTTCTTGATTTCGTGGGCCATGCGCTGGGCCGCCTCCTGCCACGCGGCGATGCGCTGGGCCCGGGAGAGGTCGGTGATATCCTCCAGGATCACCAGCGTTCCGCCGCCCGTGGACCCGTGCCTCTCCAAGGGGGTGGCGGTGACGGCCAGGATCCGGTGCCCCCGCCGGGTGGAGAGGGTCACCTCCCGGTTCTGGACGACCCGCTGGGGCGGGGGGGTGAGGAGGACCTGCAAGGGGGCCCATTCGGGCCGGGTGAGGGCGTTCCGCGCCGGCTCTTGGGGTTCCAGGCCCAGAATCTCGCGGGCCTTTGGGTTCAAGGTCCGGACCTCCCCCTCCGGAGCCAGGGAGACCACGCCGATGTCCAGGTTCTCCAGGAGGGCCTCGATGTACCGGCGCCGCCCCTCCGCCTCCTCCGTGGCCTTGGAGAGGGCCAGGTTCCGTTTCTCCACTTCCGCCCGGCCCGCCTCCACTTCCGAAGCCATTTTGTTGAAGGAGGCCACCACCATGCCGATTTCGTCCTTGGCCTCGTAGGCGATGCGGTGGGAGAGGTTTCCCGCGGAGAGGGCCTGGGTCCCTTCCAGCAGGAGCTGGAGGGGGACGCCGATCTCCCGGGAGAGGTGGGTCCCGATCCACACCGCGGCGAAGATCACCAGCAGAGTGAGGGCCAGGAACGAGGAGATCAGGGTGGTTCGGAGGAGCCTCTGGCGGGTCCGGAGCTGGAGGTAGGCCCTGTGGTTCTCGGAGATGTACCGGGCCCTTTCGTACAGGGACTCGGGAACCCTGACCCCCACCAGGACCCCCATGCCCTCGTCCACCCGCGCTCCGCTCCAGATCACCGGGGCGGGCCTCAGGTCCATGTACCCGGCGAGACCCTCCGGGGAGAAGACCTTCGTGACCTTGTAGGGATCCGGGTCGGGAGTGGTGGCGGGGGCCTTGGCCGCCACCCTCCCGTCCCGAAGGACGAGGACGTAGGCGTCCAGGTCCCCCCCGGCGAAGTTCTGGGCGGCCAGGGCGGGCCTCAGCCCCTCGGGGATCTGGCGGAGCTGGAAGGCCAAGGCCCTGGCCTTCCGGAGGCTCCCCTCCCGGACCAGGTCCAGGGCCCGGTCCACCAGCTCCTGGCTGGCCGTGGTGAGCCCGTGGACGGGGGACTGGAACCATCGGTCCACGGTGGTCTGGATGAGCAGGATCCCGCTCACGAAGAGGAGCACCGACGGAACGAGCCCCAGGAGGACGAAGGCCGTGAGGAGCCGCGTGCGGAACCTCGCCCCCTCCTTCTGGCGCCTCCAGGCGAGATACCCCTTGATGAGCTCCCGGAAGAGGACGAAGAGGAGCACGGCCATGAGGAGCAGGTTCAGGAAGGCCATCCCCGCGAGGAACGGCCCCGTGGAGGAGGCGAGGCTGGAGGTGTCGGGGCGGCGGAGGAGGACCCAGAGGTAAACGCCCACCAGCAGGATGCCCAGCAGGGCCACGAGAATGGTGAACTGGCGGGGGGTGAGCCGGTACCTCATGGCGTGGGCAGGTTGACGGAGACCCAGGGGGTCTCCACGCTGGATGGGATGATCCAGAGCACGAAATCGGAGTACACGTGGACCTTCACCCGGAGCGTGTACCCCCCTTCGGAGGGCTTGAGGTCCGCCACGGAGGCCACGGGAAGGTCCCGCACTTCCCCCATGTAGGCGGCCATTTCCTCCCAGGAGGCCAGCACGCGCTGGTCGGTGGGGACCCCCTCCTCCGCCGTCGTCACGGTGAACTGGCGGGTGAGGTTGTCGAACTGCACCGTGTGCAGGACCTTGCGGGAGGCCACCACCCGGTCCTTCCAGAGGGTCCGGCCCTTGACGATCTCCGCCTGAAAGGTGAAGGTGACGGGCGTGGTGGAGAGGACGGCCTGGCGGACGTCCTCCCGCTCCAACGCGTCGGCGACGGCGAAGGAGACGAGGACTCGGTTGTTCTCGAAGCGCCACTTGAGGTTCCGGACCAGGGGGCCGGCGGCGAAGGAGGAGAGAGCCAGCAGCAGAAGAAGCATGGCCGCCCCGCGACGCCGGCTTTCCGTGGCGGATGCGGAGCGCCTCTCTCCGAGGTCCATTTCGCCCTCCTCCCCTGGGGGCACCGCTCCGGCCCCTTCCCTAGAGAACGTTGGCGGCGGTTTCGGCCAGCGGTGACCGCTCGCCCCGCGTCAGGGTGATATGGCCGGCCTCTTTCTGGCCCTTGAAACGCTCCACCACGTACGTCAACCCGTTGGAGGAGGAGTCGATGTACGGGTTGTCGATCTGGTAGGGGTCGCCCGTGAGGACGATCTTGGTGTTCTCCCCGGCCCGCGTGATGATGGTCTTCACCTCGTGGGGGGTCAGGTTCTGGGCTTCGTCCACCACCAGGAACTGGTTGGGGATGGAGCGGCCCCGGATGTAGGTCAGCGCCTCGATCTGGAGAACCCGCTGGTCCACCAGCTCGCGGTAGGCGTCGTGGCCGCGGTTGCTGTAGGAGAGGTTCAGGAGGAGCTCCAGGTTGTCGAAGATCGGTTGCATCCAGGGCTTGAGCTTTTCCTCCAGCTCGCCGGGGAGGTACCCGATGTCGCGCCCCATGGGGAAGATGGGCCTCGTCACCAGGAGGCGCTGGTACTCCTGTTGGTCGGCCACCTTGTGGAGGCCCGCCGCCAGGGCCAGAAGCGTCTTCCCGGTGCCGGCCTTCCCCACGAGGGTCACCAGGGGGACGTTGTCGTTGAGGAGCAGGTCCAGGGCGAAACGCTGTTCCCGGTTCCGCGGGGTGATGCCCCACAGCGGCTTGACCTCGTCGATGGGATGGAGGGAACGGTCCTGGGGGTCCTGCCGGGCCAGGGCCGTGTGGCTGGGATTCTCCTCGTCCACGAGAAGGACCATTTCGTTGGGGTACAGCTCCGCCTCCACCGCGATCCGTTTCTTTTGGAAGAGTCCGTCCAGGATCTTCCGGGGGACGGTGAGGGTGCGCCAGCCCGGGTAGAGCTCGTCGATCTGGACCTTCCCCGTCTCGTAGTCCTCCGCCGGCAGGCCGAAGGCGTCGGCCTTGATCCGCAGGTTGGTGTCCTTGGTGACCAGGACCACGTCGAGGCCCTTCTTCTTCAGGGCCAGGGCCACCCCGAGGATCAGGTTGTCGGCGCTCCCTTCTCGGATGGTGGGGGGGAGGTTGTTCTTCTCCAATTTCTCGATGGTGACCTGCAAGGTCCCCCCGTCGGGGAGCGGGACGCCCTCGGAGAGGGGGCCGTACCGCCGGAGGTCGTCGAGGGTCCGGGAGACTTCCCGGGCGCTCCGCCCGATCTCCGTCACGTCCCGCTTGAATCGGTCGATCTCCTCGATGACCCAGACGGGGATGACCACCGCGTGCTCCTGGAAGCGGAAGATGCTGTGGGGATCGTGGAGGAGGACGTTGGTGTCCAGCACGTAGGTGCGGCTCATGCGATCTCCTTGAGGAGCCGGGTGACCTCCTCCAGGCTGGAGGGGCGCTCCTCGGGCTTCTTGGCGAGGCACGCCATGACGAGGCGGTCCAGCGTGGGAGGGAGGCGGAGGAAGCGGGAGGGCGGCGGAGGCATCTCCTTGAGCTGTTTGAGGAGGATGAGTCCCGACTTGTCGCCCGTGAAGGCGTCCTGGCCGGTGAGGAGGAAGTAGGCCAGGAGGCCCAGGGCGTAGATGTCCGACCGGGGGTCCAGGGGAAGGCCCTGGATCTGCTCGGGGGAGACGTACTTGGGAGAACCCACGAAGTGGCCCTCCTGGGTCAGGTCGCCGCCCTCCTCCAGATTGGCGTGGGCGATGCCGAAGTCCAGGATCTTGGGAATGCCCGAAGGGGTCAGGATGACGTTCTGGGGCTTGAGGTCCCGGTGGATGACGCCGGCCTTGTGGGCCTCGGAGAGCCCCGCGGCGATGCCCCTCAGAATCTCCACCTTCTGGCGGAGGTTGGCCTTGAGGTGGGAGCCCTCCCTCACCCACTGGCTCAGGGTCTTGCCGGGGATGAACTCCATGGTGAGGAAGAGGGTGTCCCGCCAGACGCCGAAATCGTAGACCCGCACCACGTTGGGGTGGGTGATGCGGCGGCTGAGCTTGATCTCGCGGAGGAACCTGGCCCGGGCCTCCTCGGTCATCTCCGGGCGGCGCCTCAGCGTCTTGAGGGCCACCTCCTCCCCCAGATCCCGGTCCTTGACCCGGAAGACCTGGCCCATCCCGCC
The DNA here is from genome assembly GCA_037444825.1 of Acidobacteriota bacterium. GTDB lineage: Bacteria > Acidobacteriota > UBA4820 > UBA4820 > DSQY01 > JBFLVU01. Next base: position 14,323 of record JBBILR010000030.1, read on the forward strand.
TCTTCCCAGCTCTTCCAGAATCTCGTACCGCCCCGCCACCAGGACCCCCGGGTGGAGCTCCTGGGCCGCCAAGTCCTGGAGGGCTTCCCCGAAGGTAGCGTAGGCGTGGTCGGGGTCCCTTCCGGCCAGCCGGGCCAGGAGGTCCCTCGCCGCCGGGGGGAGGTCCAGATCCGGGGGTGGAAAAGACTCGCCCGGAGGGAAGGAGGCTTCGAAATTCCCCCGGAGGAGTCCCGCCACGAGGACGGCGGCGGCGCGGAGGTCGGGGGCGGGGTCGGTGTGGAACTCCGCCGGATCTTCGGCGGAAGGGCCCGTTTCGGCGGGGTTTCGGCGGGGTTGGGGCGGGAAGAGGCCGAAACCGTGCAACCGGACCCGCCCCTCCCGGTCCATGAGGACGTTTTCAGCCTGGAGGCGGTTGTGGGGCAACCCCTTCCGGTGAGCCTCCGCCAACGCCTCCAGAATGGGCCGGAGCTTCTCGAGGGCGGCGTGGCCGGAGGGACGGTAGCCTTCCGCGACCCACTGGGTGAGGGGCCGGCCGCCGGAGTCCTCGTAGACCAGCTCCAGACCGCCGGAGCCCGGAAGGGCGTCCCTCAGCCCCAGGATGGCGGCGTGCCTCAGGGAAAGGATCCGCTCCAGGTGCTCGGGTTCGAAGAGACCCGGCGCGAGGACCCGAATGTCCCGGATCCGGTGGATGAGGACGGGAGTGTGGAGCAGGGTGTCCTCCGCACGGACCCAGGGGCCCAGGGAGTCCGCCCAGGCGGGCCCCGTCTCCCCGTACCGCTCCCGGTCGCGGGCCGGCCGCGCCTTCCACTGCTTCAGCGCCTCCAGGCGCTTTTTCGCGTCCTCGAAGGAGACGTTCACCGCCAGGGCCCTGTTGTACGCCTCCTCCGCACCCGGGGCGTCCCCCAGGGCCTCCCGGACCCGGCCGGTGAGGTAGTGGAACCAGGCCTCCTCGTCGAGGGTGCCGGGGGCGATTCCCTCCAGGCAGGTGGAGGCCACCGAAGGCTCCCCCAGGTCCAGGAAGAGGCGGGCCTTGAGGAGGGCGACCCGGACCCGCTCCGGGGGGTTGTCGGGGAAGGCCTGGATGCGCGCCAGGAAGGCTCTCCTGTCCTCCTCCTCCGTGGCCAGCGCCACGGCCCGCTCCCAGTGGCCGGCCTCGAAGGCCATCCGGGCGGCCCGCGGGTTGTCGCCGGCCTTGAGGTAACACTGCTCGGCCATGGTGAACAGGTGGGCCTGCTCGTAACACTGGGCCGCGGGGAGAAAGGCCTGGGTCCGGTAGAAGAGGTTCCCGGCCATCTCGAAGTCCATGAGTTCCCGCCGGAGCTCGGCGGCGGCCGCCAGGTGGCCGCACTCCTCGTAGAGGGCGGCGGCGCGGTCCTTGAGCCCCGCCTCCGCGAAGAGGCGCGCGGCCTCCTCCGTCTCCCCCCGGGCGGCCAGGGCCTCGGCCTGGACGGCCAGGGGCGCGCGGCCGCCCTTCTCGCCGAGGGCGCCCAGGCGGTCCAGGGCCCCCAAGCGCCGGTAGTACTCGGCGGCCTTTTCGTACTGCTTGGCCGCCTCGTAACACTGGGCCGCCTCCAGGAGGTTGTTCAACCGTTCGTGGATCTCCGCCGCCCGCTCGTAGGCTTCCCCCTCCTCGAAGTACCGGGCCACCTCCATGAGCTGCTCCCGCTGCTGGAGGGCCTCGGAGGGGGTGAGGGAGTCGGAGTCGGGGAGCTGTTTGAGGACCTTCTCGAAGAGCAGGAGCGCCCGGCCCACGTTCCCCGACTGAAAGGCCAGACGCCCCGCCTCCATGTACCTCCCCGCCTGTTCGAGGAGCTGGGAGGCCAGCGCCTGGTTGTTCCCCTTGAGGGCCATGGCGGCGGCCTGCACTTTGTTGCCGGCCTCGGCGTAGACCTGGGCGGCCCTCGTGTAGTGGCCGTGCCGGCCCAGAACCAGCGCCGCCGAGTTGGGGTCCCCGGCGCGCAGGAGGTACTCCACCGCCTGGGTGACCCGGCCCAGCGCCTCCTCCACCTCGGCGGCCGCCCGGAGGTCGCCGCCCTTGAGGTACATGCGGGAGGCCTTTTCCAGGTTTCCCGCCGCCTTGTACAGGTCTCCGGCCTGGAGGTAGTTGCCCCGGAAATAGGCCTTCCAGGCCCTTCTGGTCAGTTCGGACACGTGCCCTCCCGGGGCGCCGCCCTCGCTTCGATCGGCGGGGGTCGCCGCCGGTGGAAAACGGCCCCAGCGTAGCAAGGGGGCGAGTGTGTGTCAAACTGGTCTCAGGCGGAGGGGAAGGGGTTGACCTGAGGCCCGGAAAAACTTAAACTTGATGGTGAAGAAAGGGGGTCGATCCATGAAGCGAACGCTCCTCCTCGCATTCTTCCTGGCGGCCGCCGGCCTGGCCGTTTCCGCTTCCTACTCCATCCAGCTCAAGGACGGAAAGGTCATCAAGGCCGACGAAAAGCCCACCGTCAACGCCGGCATGGCCTACTTCACCAAGAGCGGCCTCTACCTCTACCTCCCCGCGGACCGCATCGATTTCGAAAAGAGCGAGCGGCTGAACGCCATGGCGCAAGCCCCGGTGAAGGGGCTGATGCTGGAGGGGTTGGAAGAGGCGGCCCCCGAGGCGCCCAAGGCGCCGAAGGTCTTCATCGACCAGCAGCAGCTCGAGCTGATCCGCCAGCGGGCCCGCCTGGCCAACGAAGGCGAACTCCTGGCCCCTGCGGAGGGGGCGCCGGAAGCGGCTCCTTCGGGTACCGCCCCCTCCCTCCCGCCTCCCACCGCGGCGGTGCCCGACGTCTCGGGGATGAGGGGCCAGCTCAACGACCTCATCCAGGAGAGAAGCCTCCTCTACCAGCAGCAGACCGACCTCCAGAGCCAGATGAACAACCTGCGAGACCGTTACAACTTCAGCGTCCAGCAGAGCGACCAGGAGGCCTACCAGAAGGCCATGGACTCGGTGCAGTCCCGGCTCAACGACGTCCAGCGCCGGATCTCCGATCTCGGCGGCCAGATCGACTCCCTCCAGCAGCAGATCAACGCCGCCCCGGTGGTGATCCGGGAGCCGGCGCCCCAGGGGGACCAAGGCCCGGGTACCTGAGTGCGCCCTTGCGCTTGGCCTCGCGTTTCGGCCTCCCTCCGGGGAGGCCGAATTCGTTTCGAGCACCTGTCCGGTTCGCCGGACGGGACGGGACGAAACGGCGGAAGGCCGAAGGCCTCCGGCAAGGCTTCGCGGGCCTTCCCGGGAGGGAGAAGCCTGGCATCCCCCTTGCAAGCCTACCCGGCGGGAGGCGTGCCATGAAGACGCTTCGGATCCTCGGAACGGCGGCCATCCTGGCCGGCTTTTCTCTGGCTCCCTGGGCGGAGGCCCCGGCGGAGCGCCACGCCGTGGTGCGGGCGGTGGAGGGCGGGGCGCGGGTCCAGGGCCAGGCCGGGGGAGAGGAGGCCCAGAGCCTCACCGTGAACATCCCCGTCTTCGAAGGCGACACCGTCTGGACGGAGCCCGGCGGGCGTCTGGGGCTTCTTCTCGCCGACGGAAACACCCTCTGGATGGACGGCAGCACCCGGCTGGACGTGGCCACCCTGCCCCAGGAGGCCTCCGGAGGACCCCGCCTGAAGGTCCGCCTGTGGAAGGGAACGATCTTGTTGGACCTCCGGGTCTGGGACCCCGTCATGGTGGCCACCGTCATCGAGAGCCCCTCCGCCACCGTTTCTCCCGCCCGCGGCGGCCGGTTCCTGGTGGAGGTGGAGACGGTGGACCGCAGCCGCGTCACCGCGCTGGAAGGGGCCTGTCAGGTGACCACCGCCGGGGGTGCGGTGACGGTGGGACCGGGGGAGATGACCTACGCCGACTACGGGTACCCTCCCATCCGGCCGGTGGCCGCCGAGGCGGCCTCCTACCGGGGCCTTCTGGATTACGCCGACAACCAGCTTCCCCGGCGGACCCGCGGCCCGTCCCAGCGCCACCTCCCCGAGAACTTGAGGGGGTACGCCCCCGATTTCGACACCTACGGGACGTGGATGTACACCGCGGAGTACGGGTACGTTTGGCGACCCTCGGTCCTGGAGGCCGAATGGAGCCCCTACATGGCCGGCCGCTGGTGGTGGGGCCCCTGGGGCATGACGTGGATCCCGTACGAAGCTTGGGGGTGGATCCCCTTCCACTACGGCCGGTGGACCTTCGTGGCCGGCGTCGGCTGGGGATGGATCCCCCTTTCGGTCTTCGCCCCCGCCTGGGTGGCCTGGTACTGGGGAGACGACGGCTGGCTGGGCTGGTGCCCCCTGGGGTGGGACGGGCTCCCCTACTGGGGGCCCTGCGGATGGTACAGCGTGCCGCTCCTTCACGTCTACGATCCCTACATCCCGAGGGTCATCGTCCACCATCGCACGCCGCCTCCGCCCCACCCCATCTACCCTCGGGCCCAGGGGGTCGGCGGCACGGTGCTGGTGAACGGGGGCCCCCGCGTTTCCGGGGCGGTGGTCTCCCCCGTGAACCTGCCCCCGGGCCGCGTGCGGGACCTTGCCGACGGGAGGATCAGCCGGGCGGACCTCCGGGAGCGTCTCCTCGACCCCCTTCCGGCGCCGCCCTCCCGGCGCGGATCCTCGGATGTCCTCTCCGGGACTGGCGGCCGGGACCGCTGGACCGGACCGGCCGAACCCCCCCAGGGCTCCGGAAGCCGACCCACCCGCCGCGGAACCACCGGAGGGGGAGTAATGGGGAGCGACGACACCATCCGCTCTCGGGGAGGTCGCGGCGCCACCCCGCCCGGAACGGGTCCCCGGTCGGGCTGGATCGAGCCCCAGGGGACGCCGGACCCCGGCCGGGAAGAGGGGGGAGCGCCGCGCCGGCGGGAACCCCTCCCTCCCGCTTCCGGGCCGTCCGTGGGGAGGAGCCGCACCCCCGTGAGCCCCCCGGCGGTTCTCCCTTCGGAGGAATCGCCTTCCCTGGAGGAGCGGTGGGGCCGGCCCGCCGCGCCGCCGGCCGAAGGTTCGTCCGGGGGCCGGAGCGGGCGCTCGGCCTGGGGGCGGACACCCCCCCCGGATCCGGCTCCCTCCGTCTCCCCCCGGGAGGGCCGGAAGGCGGTGCCGGAGGGCCGCTCCTCCCAAGAGTCCCGCGGCCGCGCTGAGGGCCGAACCTCCGAGCCGGCCCCCCGCTACATCCCCAGCCGCCCCTTCGGGGGGGTGGAAGCGCCCTCTCCCCCACCCCGCGGCGGCTCGGGCCACCGCCGACGCTGATCATTCCTCTCTCTCCTTCTCTACCGGGCGGGGCGCAGGCCCCGCCCTTTTTCCGCCCTTCCGAAGAGACGGGGAAGGTGAACGGAGCGAGGCGGTCAGGCTTCCGAACCGGCCCGGTCGTAGACCTTTCGCGGACGGTAGAGGGAGTCTCGCTCCACGGGGATCCGGCCGGCGCGGCGGATGAGGTGGAGGAGGTCCGGAAGGGCGAGGCCCCGGGGCGTCGTGGCGCCGGCGTCGTGGGTGATCCGCTCCTCCACCACCGTCCCGTCCATGTCGTCGGCGCCGAACCAGAGGGCCGCCTGGGCGATCTTGAGCCCCACCATGATCCAGTAGACCTTGATGTGGTCCACGTTGTCGAAGAGGAGCCGGGAGACGGCCAGTGTTCGAAGGTTGTCGGCCCCCGTCACGTCGGGGAGGTGGGCGTAGGGGGTGTTTTCCTTGTTGAATTGGAGGGGGATGAAGGCCATGAACCCGCCGGTCTCGTCTTGGAGCTCCCGAAGGCGCAGGATGTGGTCCACCCGGTCCTCCACCGTCTCCACGTGGCCGTACAGCATGGTGCAGTTGGTGCGGATCCCCATGCGGTGGGCCGTCCGGGCCAGCTCCAGCCAGCGCTTCCCTGAAATCTTGTTGGGGCAGATCCTCCGGCGCAGCTCCTCGCCGAGGATTTCGGCCCCCCCCCCGGGGAGGGAGTCCAGCCCGGCCTCCCGGAGGGCGCCCAGGATCTCCTCCGGGGATTTCTTCTCCCGGCGGGCGTAGTAGTCCACCTCCACGAGGGTCAGGGCCTTGAGGTGCACCGAGGGGTTCTGTTCCTTGAGGGCCCTGAGCATGGCGAGGACGTCGGAGAAGGAGAAGTGGGGGTCCAGCCCGCCCACGATGTGGAGCTCCTCCCACCGTTCCCCCTCGCCGGGGCGGGCCTTCTCGAGGATTTCCTCCAACGTCATCCGCACCGCCCCCTCCTGGCCGGGTTTCTTGGCGAAGGCGCAGAAGGTGCACCCCGTGACGCAGACGTTGGTGTGGTTGATGTGGCGGTTGACGTTGAAGTAGGCGAGGTTGCCGTTTCGGGCCTCCCGAACCCGGTTGGCCAAAGCCCCCACCGTCAGGAGGTCCGGGGAGCGGAAGAGGGCCACGCCGTCCTCGAAGGAGAGGCGCTCGCCCTGCTCCACCTTCTCCACGATGGGCATCAAGGCCCGGTCCGACACCCGGTCCCGGGGGAAGGGCCGGGGGGGAGCCGGGCTTCGTTCCGTAAACGCGAGCCGTTCCATCCCCGGTCCCCTATCCGGCGTACTCCACGGCCTTCATCTCCCGGATCAAGGTGACCCGGATGCGGCCGGGGTAGTCCATTTCTTCCTGAATCTTCTTGGTCATCTCGGAGGTGAGGAAGGGTAGGCGGTCGTCCCCCACCTGGTCGGTCTTGACGATGACCCTCACCTCCCGCCCCGCCTGCAGGGCGTAGGACTGCTCCACCCCCTCGAAGGCGTTGACGATCCCCTCCAAGGTCTCGATGCGCCGGATGTAGTCGGTGAGGGAGGCCCTCCGGGCGCCGGGGCGGGAGCCGGAGATGGCGTCGCAGACGGCCACCAGGATGGAAATGGGGTGGATCACCTCCACGTCCTCGTGGTGGCTTTCGATGGCGTTCACCACCACTTCGTGCTCCCCGTACTTGCGGGCCGCCTCGCCGCCCAGCTCGGGGTGGGTCCCCTCCCGCTCCACGTCGATGGCCTTCCCGATGTCGTGCAGGAGGCCGGCGCGCCGGGCCAGGTCCACGTCCAGCTTCAATTCGGCCGCCATGGTCCCGCAGAGCTCCGCCACCTCGATGGAGTGGTTGAGGACGTTCTGCCCGTAGGAGGTGCGGTATTTCAGTTTGCCCAGGAGTTTGACGATTTCCGGGTGGCCTTGCTCCAGGCCCAGACGGCGGAAGGCCTCCTCTCCGGCCTGGATGATCTCCCGCTGGACCTTCTTCTGGACCTTCTGGACCACCTCCTGGATCTTGCGGGGGTGGATCTTGCCGGCCTGAACCAGCCGCTCCAGGGACTGGCGGGCCACCTCCCGGGAGACGGGGTTGAAGCCCGAAATGACCACGGTGTTGGGGTCGTCGTTGTTGATGAGAAGCTGCATCCCGGTCTGTTCCTCGAAGTACTTGATGTTCCGCCCCTCGTGGCCGATGAGGCGCCCCTTGATGCTCTCGTCGGGAAGCCGGAACTGGCTGGTGGTCCGCTCCACCACCTGGTCCGCCGCCACCCGCTCGATGGCCAGGGTGACGATCTTCTGGGCCTCGGCCTCGGCGGTGCGCTGGGCGTCCTCCTTGATCTGGCGGATGAGGGCCGCCGCCTCGTGCTCCGCCTCGGTCTTGAAGGCCTGGATGAGCTGGCGCTTGGCGTCCTCGGCGGAAAGTCCCGCCACCCGTTCGAGGCGCTCCACGAACTCCACCTCCCGGGCCTTCAGCGCGTCCTCCTTGGCCGAGAGGGCCTGGAACCCTTCCTCCAGCTTCTTCTCCACCTCGTCGAGCTCGCCCCGCCGCCGGTTCAGCTCGCGCTCCACCTGCTGGAGCTTGGCGTCCCGTCGGTTCATGGCCCGCTCGATGTTTTTCACGGACTCGAAGCGCCTTTGGTAGTCCTCCTCCGCGGCCTGGCGCTCGGTTTCAAACTGCTCCCGGGCCTTGGCCAGGGCCAGCTTCCGGAGGTTTTCCGACTGGAGGGCCGCGTCCTCCAGGAGGCGTTGGCTTTCCTTCTGGGCCCGCTCCAGCGAACGGGCCCCGAGGCGGTTGCAGAGGAGCCACCCGGAGACGAAGCCCAGGGCGGCCCCGGAGAGGGCGGCGAGCAGGATGGAAACGAGATGAGCCGTCATGGCCGTTGCTCCTTTCAGGCGGTCACCCGTAGACGTGCCCTGGAACGCCCGCCCGCTCCTCGAGGGTTCTGGCGATGGCGCGAAGGCGCTCCGGCTCCACGGGGAGAAGGCCCCGGTCGGCGGGGCCGCGGTCCAGCGTGTAGATCTGCACGTAGCGGGGCCGAATGGACGCCACCGCCTCCACCCAGGCCCCCACCTCCCCGTCGGTGGCGTTGTCCACCGCCCCCCGAACGAAGAGGGCCTGGAGGATGGCGGCGGAACCCAGGGCTCTCAGGCCCTCGAGGATGGCGGCGAAGCGAACTCCCGGAGCCGGCGCGTTCAGCCTCCGGAAGGTGTCCTCCCGCCCGGTGTCCAGCTTGAGGATGGGGTCGTCCAGTCTGAGAAGCGCCTTCCGGATCTCCTCCCGGTCCACCGTCGTGGCGTTGGAGAGGATGGCCGTCCGGCAGGCCGGGGCCAGACGGTCACGGAGGACCAGAAGGTCCTCGACGAGGGCCGGAAAGTCGGGGTGGAGCGTGGACTCCCCGTTGCCGGAGAAGGTGAGGACGTCGGGGGGGGTGCCCCGGCGGGCCAGTTCGCGAAGGGCCCGCTCCACCGCCTCCCGTATTTCTTCCCGGGAAGGGAGGAAGGCCCGAACTTTCTCCCCGGAGGCGGTGAGGAGGCCCGTCCACGAGTACTGGCAGTACCGGCAGTTCAGGGAGCAGGCCTTGGCCTCGTCGGGCAGGACGTTGAGGCCCAGCGACAGGCCCAGGCGCCTCGAACGCACCGGGCCGTACACGATGCCCTGCTGGAGGGGGATGGTTTGGGCCTGTTCCACCGTCGTTCTCCCCGGCGTCTCCGAGGGGCCGCCCCTCAGTCCGCCGTCGGGGCCAACCCCTTCACGAAGGGGTTGTGCCGCTTCTCGAACCCGATGAGCGTGGAAGGCCCGTGTCCCGGCAAGACCTCGGTGGCGTCGGGAAGGCTGTAGAGCTCCCTCCGGATGGAACGGACCAGGGTGTCGAAGTCCCCGCCCGGAAGGTCCGTCCGCCCGATGGACTGGGCGAAGAGGGTGTCGCCTGCCAGAACGAAGCCCTCCCCCACGAGGCAAACCCCGCCCGGCGAATGGCCGGGGGTGTGGACCACCCGAAGGGTTCCCGCGCCGACGGCGAGGGCCTGGCCGGGGCGGAGGAAGGCCGAGGGCTCCGGGCCTTTGCGGGCCCGGAAGCCGAAGAGAGCCGCGTGGGCCTCCACGCTGCGCAGGAGCTCCAGGTCCCCCTCGTGGAGGAGGATGGGCGCTCCGAACTCTTCCGCGAAGAGCGCGTTGTGAAAGATGTGGTCGAAGTGGCCGTGGGTGTTCACCACCGCCTTAAGCTTCACGCCGAGGTCCCGGATGCGGGCGGCGACGCTTTCGCTCCCCATGGAGGGGTCCACCACCACCGCCTCCCGCGAGGCGTCGTCCACCACCAGGTAAGTGTTGTTTTCCAGCGGGCCGACCTCGAAGGTCTCCACCCTCAGCGCCGGAGCCATGGTCCTCCCCGTCCAGAACCGGAAACGGCAGGAGGGGCCCCTCTATTCGGCCCGCCGCCGCCCGGCGGATCGCCTCTCAGGATACCACACCCCCGGGCCGCCGGTTCCACCGCCCCGCCGGCCGGGCCGGGGAAGCGGGGAGAGGGAACCGCTCACCCCGGCGGCCAGCCGAAGGGGCGTCCCCCCAGGAGGTGAAAGTGGAGGTGGAAGACCGACTGGCCGGCCGATTCCAGGCAGTTGGCGTTGAGCCGGAAGCCCTGGGTGTGGAGCCCCCGCTCCCGGGCGATGCGGGAGGCGGCGAGGAGGAGGTGGCCCATCAGGTCCCGGTCCTCCTCGCCGAGGTCGTTGAGGGTGGGGATGTGTTTCTTCGGGATCACCAGGACGTGGACGGGCGCCTGGGGGTGGATGTCCTCGAAGGCGAAGACCCGGTCGTCCTCGAAGACCTTGCGGCTGGGAATCTCCCCCGCGGCGATCCGGCAGAAGAGGCACTTCTCCATGGCGAACCTCCCTTTTCGGCGATACTATACCGCCGAGGATTCCCGGGCGGCCAGCGCGCCGGCGGTTCTTCGGCGGGCCTCCGGGCCTGGGCGGAGGACGAGGTGGAAGAACGGTGCGAGGAGGGGGGACTGCCCCTGTTGCTGTCTGACCACTTCAAGGCCCGCTCCACGGGCGTTCTCGAGGTGTCCACCGGCGCCTTTCGCAAGCGCCTCTTTCTGGAGGAGGGCCGCGTCGTCTTCGCCTCCTCCAACGACCGCAACGACCGGCTGGGGGAGATGCTCATCCGGCGGGGGATGCTGGCGGTGCCCGATTTCTTCGCCGCGTCGAAGGCCGTGGCCCCCGGCAAACGCTTCGGGACCATCCTGGTGGAAATGGGGCTCCTCTCCCCCGAACAACTGGTCTGGGCCGTCAAGGAGCAGGTCAAGGAAATCGTCTTTTCCCTCTTTCCCGTTCCCGAGGCCCACTGCGCCTTCCGCGAGGGGGAAGGGGCCGGGGAGGAGGGGATCACCCTGAACCTGAGGACCCCGGAACTGATCCGCCAGGGGGTGCTCCGCATGGACCACACGGTGCGGCCCTTGGAGGCCTTCTCGCCCCAGGAGCGCACCTTCGGGCTCGTCGTCCCCTTGGACGAGGTGGAGGCCGCCTTCGACCTCGGCCCCGCGGAGCGAGAAGCCGCCGCCGCGCTGGTCCATCCGCGGCCCCTCCCGGCCCTCTTCCGGGCGGCCCCCCTTCCCCAGTTCGCCTTCCTCAAGTTCCTCTGGGTCCTGCTCCTTCTGGACATGGCCCGGTTCAACCCCCCCGCCGCGGCGGAGACGGTCGCGGGACCGGAGCTGGAGTTGACGGGGGAGGACCTGCAGAGCCTCCTCTGAGACGGGGGAGGGGGAGTGGCGGAACCGGAGGAACGGGAGCACGTTCTAGGCCCCTTTTCCCCTCCTTCTGCCCTTGACCCGAAGGGGCCTCCGGTGTAAGGTATTCCGGCGGGTCGGTCCTTCCGCCCCGTGCGGTGAGCGTAGCTCAGCTGGTAGAGCCCCGGACTGTGGCTCCGGTTGTCGCGGGTTCGATCCCCGTCGCTCACCCCAGTGCGCTCGTAGCTCAGTTGGATAGAGCGTCGGCCTCCGGAGCCGAAGGTCGTGGGTTCGAATCCCGCCGAGCGCACCATTCTTGCTGTGCCCCCGAAGGAAGCGAAGG
>JBBILR010000031.1:0-25559 GCA_037444825.1 Acidobacteriota bacterium
AGGCCCCTACGCCGGGGGCGGGGGGGAGGCGGCCATCTCCTCGAAGACGTCCTGCACTTCGTCGATGCCGAGGTCGAAGGTCATGGCGACGTGGTCTTGAAGGGCCTGGTCCAGGCCCCTCTTGGCGGCGTCGGGGGCCACTTCGGCGACGCAGAGGTCGCGGGTGGTCTCCAGGGCCTTGACGACCTCGTAGACGCCGAAGCCTTGGCGGTAGCGGAGCTGGGCCAGGTCCCGGCAGTAGCGGCGGAAGATGGCCTTTTCCCGGGTCAGCACGGCGTTCGTGAGGTGCCGCAGGAGCTGGCGGACGTTCCACTGAAGGTCCTGGGCGTCGATGCGGCGGTAGCGGAGGGACCACTTGGCCTGGGGCCCCTGGATTTCCTCCAGGACGGTGCGCAGGATGGCCTCTTCGTGCTGCTCGAGGATTCGGTGGAGCTGGAGGTTGGTGCGGACGCGGACTTCCTTCATGGCGGCGTGGTTGAGGCGGTGCCACTCGCCGGGGTTGGACTTGAAGTTCTCCACCAGGAAGGGCATGCGCCGGACGATGTCCAGGCGGTCCTTGGGCTTCCAGCCGAGCCGCTCGTAGGTGCGGGAGGCGTCGGTGGTCATCTGGAGGTCGATGTACCGGGCCATCCAGGGCCGCTCGAAGGGCCTCTCGCCGGTGAGGCGCCCCAGGAGGTCCCGGGCCGCCATGCCGGGGCCGCAGAGGAGGCGCGGCATGTACAGGGGCCGCACCTCCCGGCCGAAGTAGGCGCGGGTGGCGGCCTGAAACAGCTCCCTGTGGGTGGTGCAGCCGCTGGTGGAGGCCACCAAAACCTCCCCCGGGGCGAGGAGGGGGTACCGTTCCAGGAGGGCCTTGAAGAAGGAGACGGCGTCGCGGATGTGGAAGTAGGGGATGGCGGAGAGGCCCTTGCCGCCGAGGATGCGGGCGTTCCAGGCCCGGGAGAGCCACGTCTCCAGGAACTTGTAGAGCGGGGGGTACTCGCACCAGTCGGAGTACATGGCCCCGAAGCGGATGACGGTGCTGGGGACGGCGTCGCCGTACTCCCGCAGCATCTCCTCGCCCACGCGCTTGGTGACGGCGTAGATGTGCTCCCCGTCCGGGGGGCTGTCCTCGTTGAGGGCCGCGCCGGGGGGCGGGAAGCGGGAGGCGGCCACGGAGGAGGCGAAGAAGAAGCGCCGGATCCGAAGGGGCTTGCACAGCTCCAGCACGTTGCGGAGGCCGCCTACGTTGGTGCGCCAGTACTCGGGGTGGTCCTCGCCGGTGAAGTCGTAGTGGGCCGCCAGGTGGACCACCACGTCCACCCCCCCGCCCTGGAGGATGGCGTCGAAGACCGACTTCAGGTGGGAGGCCTCGCCGATGTCCACCTGGAACCAGCGGAGGCCGGGCCATTCGGAGACGCGGCATTCCAGGGGGGAGCGCCGGGCGATGGCGAAGACCTCCCAGCGGTCCTTGAGGTAGTCGAGGAGGTGCCGCCCCAGAAACCCGGAGGCTCCGGTGAGGATCATGCGCGGCAGGGCCATTTCTCCCCCCCTTTGGAGGCCGCCTCACCCCCACGGCCGGACTGGGGCCAGTATTGCCCCGAAGCCCGGCAAGGTTCAAACCTCAGGACGACCCGCCGCCGTTCTTGAGGCGCCGGTTCTCGAGGATCAGCCGCCGCCACTCCAGGGCCCGCTCGATGGCGATGAGGACCTGCTCCTTCCGGAAGGGCTTGGTGATGTAGTCGTAGGCGCCTTTCCGGATGGCCTCCTGGGCCGATTCGAGGCTCCCGTAGGCGGTGATGATGATCACGGGGACGGTGTCGTCCAGTTCGTGGACCTTCTGGACCACCTCCAGCCCGTCCCGGCCGAGCATCTTGAGGTCGCTGACCACCACGGAGAACCGGTGGCGGGCCATCAGCTCCTCCAGTTCCAGGGGGTTGTTGGTGGTCACCACGTCGTGGTCGGTCCTCGAGGTGAGGATGGTCTCCAGGAGCAGGAGCATGTCCACTTCGTCGTCCAGGATCAGAATCTTTTCGGCCATGGGATATCACCCTCCGCTCGAAGGCCCCCCTCCGCCGGCGGGCTCTTGCCCTTCCTCGGGGGAGGCCAGGGGGAGCAGGATCCGGAAGGTCGTTCCCGTCTGCCCCTCGCCGCTCTCGTCTTCCGTTCGGCTTTCCACGCGAATGGTACCGCCCGCCTTTTCCACGATCCCGTGGCTGATGGACAACCCCAGCCCCGTTCCCTCGCCGGGGGCCTTGGTGGTGAAGAAGGGATCGAAGATCCGCTCCAGCAGTTCCTTGGGGATCCCCGTCCCCGTGTCGCTGACCGAAACCTCGGCCCGGTTCCCCGCGCGGCGGGTGCGGAGCGTCAGGGTTCCGCCGTTCTTCATGGCGGCGCGGGCGTTGGTGATGAGGTTCAGGAGCACCTGCTGGAGGCCCTGGGGGTCGCCGGTGACGGGGGGCAAGCCCTCCTCCAGCTCCACCTGGCACCGGATCTTTTCCGTGAGCAGGGTGTTCGTGACCATGGCGACGATCCGCCGGACCTCCTCGTTCAGGTCGGTGGTCTCGGCCCGTTGCTCGGGGATGCGGGCGAAGCGCCCCAGGTTCTCCACGATCTTCTTGCAGGCCAGGGCCTGCTTCTCGATGATCTTCAGGTGCTCGTGCTCCGGCGTCCCTTCGGGGGTCTTCTCCATCAAAAGGTCGGCGAAGCCCAGGATGATGGCGATGGGGTTGTTGATCTCGTGGGCCACGCCGGCGGCCAGGGTGCCGAGGGAGGCCAGGCGGCTGCTCAGGTTCACCTGGCGCTCCTTCTCCTTCTGGAGGGCGGCCCAGTACCGGTCCCGCCGCAGGATGGAGACGCTGCCGGCCAGGATGGCCAGCACGATGGCCCCCTGGACCCAGAGCTGGCGGAGGTAGAGGGAGCGCACCATCCCCTGGACCTCGCTGGCGGGGGCCACCACCGCCACCGACCAGAAGAGTTCGGGGCGCTCGGGGTCCAGGCGGGCGGCGGTGTAGCCGATGAGCTTGTGAATGGGGCCCCGGAGCTGGCGGTGCCAGCCGGAGTCGTACTCGCCGGTGCCCTCCTGGCCCCGCAGCATGTGGTCCCGCATGAGGACGTTGATGCCCTCGAAACCCAGGCGGGGGTCCTTCTCGTGACGGGCCTTGAAGGCGTTTTTGCCGATGAAGTCCGCCTCGGGGTGGGCCAGGAAGGTGCCCCGCTCGTCGATGACCCAGGCGTAGCCGGTGGAGCCGGACCGGGCGTCGGCGGTGAAGCGGCTGGCCAGGGCCGAGGCGTCCACCACGAACTGCACGAGGCCCGCGAAGGTTCTCCCGGAGGGGTCGTGGAGGTTGGGGTTGCGGGGGGCGTGGTAGTGGGCCGCCGAGAGCAGGAGGAAGACTCGGCGCCGTTCGGGGTCCTTGGGGTCCGGAACGCCGAAGGAGGAGAGGTGGACGCGGTCCCGGTTCTCGGGCTTTCGGGCCCAGAGAAGGATGGAGTCGTCCCGGAGGTCCCCTGCGTCCCCCTGGACCGTCCCGTCGGGCGACAGGGAGAGGACCGGGGAGCCGGAGGGGGCCACCGCCCGGATGGCCATGAGCTCCCCCCCCTCCACGGCGTCGAAGGTGACGAGGAGGCGGCGCCTCCAGGTGGCCGAATTGTCCGTCTCGCCGAGGGGGGAGCGGTTGAGGGCGAGCAGTTCGCGGCGGAGGAAGTCCAGGTCCTGGCGCATGAGCAGGGCCAGGTTTCGGGCCAGGACCAGCTGCTGCTGGTTGAACTCCTGGGTGACCACCTGGCGCATCTTTCCGAAGGAGACCATGCCGAGGAAGAAGGCCAGCAGGAGGAGGAGCCCCGCGGCCAGCGCGCCGAGGAGGGGGACGGTCCTTCGGGTCCAGCGGAGGCGTTCTTTCACGGCGGCGCCTCCTTCAGGCCGAGGGTGTAGTCCTGGCGGGCGAAAGCCGCCGCCGCCCTCGCCACGTCGTCGTCGCCGCCGAGGAGGGTGTCGATCTGCCGCGTCACGACGAGGAGCCGCCCCAGGCCCCGCAGCCGCCGCTCCAGCGTCTCGCCGTCCAGGTGGTCCAGGCGGGCGAAGAGGGCGTCCCGGCGGCGGGCCGTCCTCCACCCCTCCCCCCCGAGGACCCGTTCCAGGAAGTCGATGCGGCGGCTTCGCCCCGCCTCGTCGGCGGCGCCCCCGTGGAAGAGGAAGGAGGCGTAGTTCTCGTGGGGGTTCGGGGTGGCGTTGGCGTCCACGCGCGAAAAGTGGTACCCCAGCCGGAAGTTCATGTTGAGGTAGGCTTCGGAGACCAGCACGAAATTGGGCTCGGCGGCGTTCCGCTGGGCCTCGGCGGAGGTGAGGCCCGTGAGGATCAGGGAGGCGGCCTGCCTCCCGGTGGCGGCGGGGGCCGCGTCCCAGGGGACCTCCACCATGCCCGGCCAGAGGGCGACGAGGGGGCGCGAGCGGAAGTGCTCCGGCCTCAGGCGCCGCTCCCCCGGGGGCAGATCGAGGCCGCCGCCCAGGTCGATGAAGAAGAAGGCCACCGGCAGGGGGCTCGCCAGCCGCAGGGCGGCCGCCGCCTGGCGCGCTACAGCTCCGTGTCAGGGTTTAGTGTGGATTGAAGGACTCTTGGACTGTGGTGAAACGCCGCTGAAAGGCGCTGAATGATGTGCCGCTTTTCTAAAATAGGTGCGACAAGACCCCGCAGGCCGCCTCGGTTTTCCTCGCGTTTGTCGCAATAATTATGGAACGCCTGGGCCGCGCGCAACGTCCTCTCTCCCTTGGCGTTCCGCGTGGTCCTCCCCCCATCTAGGCACCTTCCATTTCTTTAATGCAACGGACCAGCGGCCCGGGAACTCCGCGCCAAGAAGGAGGTGAGGCCATGAGACGCCCCACCGTTCGCGTGGCAGGCACCGCCCGTTTCCTCCTGCTGGGGGCGCTGCTCCTGCTGGCGGCCTGCGCGCCTCCGGCCCCGGTGGTCCAGGGGAAGGTCTCCGCGGTGGAGGAGCAGGGGAAGGTGGTCCTCGTGGTGGACGAGCTTCGCCCCGAAGCCCCTCCCCTGGCGTTGGACATCGCCACGGCACAGATCGGCAACGCCCCGGTTCCGGGTGACGAGGTTCGGGTGGTCTACCGAACCGAGGGCGGCGTGAACCGGGCCCTGCGGGTCATGAACCTCACGCGGCAGCGGGAGGTGGAGAAGGGCGGCCACTGAGGACGCTCCGCCGCAGGAAAAAAGAAGCGGAGGGGAGAGGTGCCCCTCCGCTTTTTCTTTAGGGGGCGCCCCGCGCGGGGTGTGCGCGTTTTTCAAAGACCCGCCTTCGCAAGCACTTCCTTCGGGGAACGACCGGCGCTTGCTTCGAAGGAGCCCCGGGTGGCCCGCCTCCGGGAGGCACCGGATGCGGCCGATCCATTCCCCCGGGAGGCTTCTGCGCGGTCTTTTCGCTCCCGGCTTCCCGGGGTTTTTCCGGAGGTCCGGAACCCCCTGGGAGAAGGAGCCGGAGTGTAACAATCCTACTCATCTTGGCCGCTGGCAAATCCCCCTTTTTGGGAGTTCGAAGTCTTTCCCTTGAAATATCAATGGCTTTGCCCGTGGCGAGGGAGTTGGGGAGGCCGTGAGTGTTCCCAACCGTGTGAGATTTCACCCAAAAGCGCCCGAGGCCGCCGGCGTTCGTTGACCCCCCTTTTCAGGGGGACCTACATTGGGGCCGTGGACGGCGGGCTTGGGCATCCTTCGAAAAGGCCCGCCGGACGTGGGACCAAGACCAAGATTCCGGAAGGGCGACCTTCGAGCCGGGAAAGGCCGGGCGGGTTCCCGGAAAGGCGGACTTTACGCCCGGGGAGACCGAGAGGAGGAAAACACGAAAAAGGCCCCGCCGCCCGAAGAGAGGAGACGCGGTGAAAAGGGCCCGAGAGGGGATTCCTGGGACTTCAACCCAAGGTAGAGGTCTTTCAGTTAGGAGGTGACCTGATGCCGAGTTACGTGAACCCGGAAAAGTGCGACGGGTGCAAGGCGCTGGACAAGACCGCTTGCCAGTACATTTGCCCCAACGACCTCATGGTCCTGGACAAGGACAAGATGAAGGCTTACAACCGCGACGTCTCCATGTGCTGGGAGTGCTACAACTGCGTGAAGATCTGCCCCAGCCAGGCCATCGAAATCCGCGGCTACGCGGACTTCGTCCCCATGGGGGCCCAGGTGACGCCCATGCGCTCCACCGACTCCATCATGTGGACGGTGAAGTTCCGCAACGGCATGCTGAAGCGCTTCAAGTTCCCCATCCGGACCACCCCCGAAGGTTCGGCCGTTCCGGACGGCGGCTGGGAGACGAAGGCGGACATCAATTCGCCGGCGCTCTTCACCGAGCCCGCCTCGCTCTGCGGACCCGAAGTGTTCACCCTGAAAAAGTAAAGGGGGGAGAGAACGATGGCCAACTTTGAAAACGTCGTGGTCGAGACCGACCTTCTGATCCTCGGGGGCGGCATGGCCTCCTGCGGCGCCGCCGTGGAGGCCGCCTACTGGGCCAAGCAGCACGGCCTGAAGGTCACGCTGGTGGACAAGGCCGCCATGGACCGCTCCGGCGCCGTGGCCATGGGCCTTTCCGCCATCAACCAGTACGTGGACCTGCGCTCCGGCAAGAACACCGTCAAGGACTACGTGGACTACGTCCGGAACGACCTCATGGGCGTCACCCGGGAAGACCTGGTGGCCTCCATCGCCCGGCACGTGGACTCCACCGTCCACCTCTTCGAGAAGTGGGGCCTGCCCATCTGGAAGGACGAGCAGGGCAACTACGTCCACGAGGGCCGCTGGCAGCTCATGATCAACGGCGAGTCCTACAAGGTCGTGGTGGCCGAAGCCGCCAAGAACGCCCTCATCCAGTCCGGCGTGGGCCAGTACTTCGAGCGCGTCTTCATCGTGGAGCCCCTGCTGGACGGCGACCGGATCGCCGGGGCCGTGGGCTTCTCCACCCGCGAGAACAAGTTCTACGTCTTCAAGGCCAAGGCCGTCATGCTGGCCATGGGCGGCGCCGTCCACGTCTTCAAGCCGCGGAGCACCGGCGAGGGCCTCGGCCGCGCCTGGTACCCGCCGTGGAACTCCGGCTCCTCCGCCTACTTCACGCTGAAGGCCGGCGCCGAGATGACCTGCCAGGAAGTGCGCTTCATCCCTGTCCGCTTCAAGGACGCCTACGGCCCGGTGGGCGCCTGGTTCCTGCTCTTCAAGTCCCGCGCCACCAACGCCCTCGGCGGCGAGTACATGGTGGAGCGCAAGGCCGAGCTGGACAACTGGGGCCCCTATGGCCGCGTGAAGCCCATCCCGGCCAACCTCCGCAACTACCTCGGCATGCTGGACGTGATGGAAGGCAAGGGCCCCATCTACATGAGGACCGAGGAGGCCATCGCCAAGCTCGCCGAGCAGTACAAGGACGACGAAAAGGCCTACAAGAAAAAGATGAAGGAGCTGGAGTCCGAGGCGTGGGAAGACTTCCTCGACATGACCATCTCCCAGGCCATCCTCTGGGCCGCCACCAACGTCCAGCCCGAAGAGAAGTCCTCCGAAATCGCCGCCGCCGAGCCCTACTTCATCGGCTCCCACTCCGGCGCCTCCGGCGCCTGGGTCTCCGGTCCCGAAGACCTGCAGACCGAGGAGACGAAGAAGGAGTACTTCTGGGGCTACTGCAACATGTCCACGGTGAAGGGCCTCTTCTGCGCCGGTGACGCCTCGGGCGCCTCCAGCCACAAGTTCTCCTCCGGCTCCCACGCCGAGGGCCGCATCGCCGCCAAGGCCGCCATCAAGTTCATCGTGGAAAACAACACGATGCCCCACGTGGACATGGCCCAGGTGGAGGCCCTCAAGGCCCAGATCCTCAAGCCCCTGGACACCTACGAGCAGTACAAGAACGCCACCACCGACCCCGAGGTGAACCCCAACTACATCAAGCCCAAGCAGTTCATGTTCCGCCTCCAGAAGATCATGGACGAGTACGCCGGCGGCGTCTCGGCCAACTTCACCACCAACAAGCAGTCCCTGGAGCGCGCCCTCGAGCTGCTGGCCTTCCTCAAGGAGGACTCGGAGAAGCTGGCGGCCTCCAACCTGCACGAGCTCATGCGCTGCTGGGAGAACGTCCAGCGCATGTGGCAGGCGGAAGCGCACGTCCGCACCATCCTCTTCCGCGAGGAGACGCGGTGGCCGGGCTACTACTTCCGCGCCGACAAGCCCAAGCTCGACGAGAAGGAGTGGCACTGCTTCGCCAACTGCAAGTACGATCCCAACACCGGCAAGTGGGAGATGATCAAGCGGCCCATCCTGCACATCTTCCCGCAGCCCAAGGAACACGAGCTCCTCGGCGGCTGACGCCGGGGTTTCTCGGGAGGCCCCCGCGGGGGGCGGGGGCCTCCCCTTTTCCCATCCCCCGGAGCGAGGGACGGAGAGAGAGAGCGAAGAAGGAAATGGCCGACGAAAGCCTTCCCGCCTGCCCCCACTGCCACCAGCCCATGGTCCGGTGGCAGAACCCTCAGCTCACCAACTGGCAGGGGGAGTTCCAGTTCGTCTGCTTCAACGACGACTGCCCGTACTTCGTGCGGGGCTGGGAGTGGATGAAGACCCAGTTCAACGTGCACGCCTCCTACCGCCACCGCCTCGACCCCACCAACGGCTCCACCGGCCCCCTGCCCGTCTGGTCCAAGGACGCCTTGAAGAGCGGCATCCTGGACCGGACCGAGGACGCCCCCCATGGCTGACGCCCCAACCCAGGACAAGATCCTCAAGGAGTACCCGCGCCTCCGGGCCGACGACACCTTCGTCTTCCGGTGCGGCAAGGACCTCCCCTGCTTCACCCACTGCTGCAAGGACGTCACCATCGTGCTGACGCCCTACGACGTGCTGAGACTGAAGCACGCCCTTCGAATGGATTCCACGGAGTTTCTGAACCGCCACGCCCTCCTCCCGACGGCGCCGGACCAGCGGGTCCCGTTGGTCCTGCTTCGGATGGAGGGCGAGGAGAAGCGGTGTCCCTTCGTGGGGCCCCAAGGGTGCGGCGTCTACGCCCACCGCCCCTGGGCCTGCCGCATGTACCCCCTGGGGCTGGCCGAGCCCAGGACCCCCACGGCCGTGGACAACCGCTTCTACTTCCTCCTCAAGGAGGACCTCTGCCACGGCCACGGCGCCGGGGAAACCCTCTCCGTCCGCCGGTGGATCGAGGAGCAGGGCATCGAAGACTACGACCGCATGGGGGCCGCCTTCCGGGACCTCATGCTGGAGGAGTTTTGGCAGAAGGGGGAGCCCCTCTCCCCCGAAAAACGAGACATGGTCGTCATGGCCCTCTACGACCTGGACCGCTTCCGCCGCTTCGTGCTGGAGACCAGCTTCTTGCGCCGCTTCACGGTGGACGAGGAACGGGTGGAGGTCATGAAGAGCGACGACGAGGAGCTGCTGGAGTTCGCGGTGCAGTGGATCCGCTTCTGCCTCTTGGGGCAGAAGACCATGCGGATGAGGCCGGAGGCTCCCGAGACGGTCCGGCGGAAGGCCGCCGGCGCCCCGGCGCCTTGAGGCGCCCCCGGGGGATTCGGTTCCGGAAAGGATGGAGGACATGGAGTCGACAGTGAGCACGAAACCCGTCCTGGTCATCGGGGGCGGCATCGCGGGCATGACGGCCGCGCTGGAGGCGGCGGAGGCCGGATGCTCCGTGGTGCTCGTGGAGCGGTCGCCCTTCCTCGGGGGCCGCGTGGCCAGGATCTACCAGTACTTCCCCAAACTCTGCCCGCCGGCCTGCGGCCTCGAGATCAACTTCAAGCGCATCAAGAACAACCCCCGCATCGAGGTCCTCACCGGGGCGGAGGTGACGGCCCTTTCCGGAGCCCCCGGGGACTACCGGGCCACCGTCAAGGTGGCGCCGCGGTACGTGACGGAGGCCTGCACCCTGTGCGGCGCCTGCGCCGAGGCCTGCCCCGCCGAGCGGCCCGACGATTTCAACTACGGCCTCTCCAAGACCAAGGCGGCCTACCTGCCCCACGTCATGGCCTTCCCGGCCCGGTACGCCATCGACCGGGCGGCCTGCCGGGACGGCTGCAGCGCCTGCAAGGACGCCTGCGTCTACGGGGCGGTGGACCTCGCCATGGCGGAGACGGTGCGGGAGGTGGAGGCGGCGGCGGTGGTGGCGGCCACGGGCTGGGCGCCCTACGACGCCACCCGCCTGGACAACCTCGGCTTCGGGCGCTTTCCCAACGTGGTCACCAACGTGATCCTGGAACGCCTGGCGGCCCCCAACGGGCCCACCCAGGGCAAGATCCTCCGCCCCTCCGACGGAAAGGCCCCCCAGAAGGTCGCCTTCGTCCAGTGCGCCGGATCCCGGGACGAGAACCACCTCCCGTACTGCTCGGCGGTCTGCTGCGCCGCCAGCCTCAAGCAGTCCACCTACGTCCGGGCGCTCTACCCCGAGGCGGAGATCACCCTCTTCTACATCGACATCCGCACGCCGGGGCGCCTGGAGGACTTCTACCGGAAGACCGCCGACGAAGCCCGGATCAACCTGGTCAAGGGGAAGGTGGCCAAGGTGGAGGAAGACCCCGCCACGAAGGACCTCCTCGTCACGGCGGAGGACGTCCTTTCGGGCCGCAAGGTCACCGAGCGGGTTTCCCTGCTGGTGCTGGCCACGGGGATCGTGCCCCAGACCCAGGGTTTGCCGGAGGCCTTCGCGCGCGACGAGTTCGGGTTCGTGGCCCATCCGGAGGGGAAGGCGGGCCTGTACGGCGCCGGCTGCGTCCGGCGTCCCGAGGAGGTCTCGGCCACCGTGCAGGACGCCACGGGGGCGGCGCTGAAGGCCCTCCAGTGCGTCGTGAGGAGCGCTCACCATGGATAAGAAGATCGGCGTCTACCTCTGCAGCGGGTGCGGCATCGGCGACGCCCTCGACGTCGAGAAGCTCGCCAAGGTGGCCGAAAAGGAGTGCAAGGCTCCCGTCGTGAAGGTCCATCCCTTCCTGTGCGGCGCCGAGGGGACGGCCCTCATCCGCAAGGACCTGGAGGAGGGGGTCAACGCGCTGGTCCTGGGCGCCTGCTCGCCCCGGGTGAAGACCGAGGCCTTTTCCTTCGACCCCCGGATGGTCCTCTGCCGCGTCAACCTCCGGGAGCACGTGGCCTGGTGCCACAAGCCCAAGGACGAGGACACCCAGATGCTGGCCGAGGACTACCTCCGGATGGGGGTGGTCCAGGCCCAGAAGGCCGAGCCGCTGGAGCCGGTGAGCGACCCCGTTTCCAAGGCCATCCTGGTGGTGGGCGGGGGCGTCACGGGGATCACCGCCGCCCTGGAGGCCGCCGCCGCCGGCTACGAGGTGGTCCTGGTGGAGAAACAGAACCGGCTGGGCGGCTTCCTGGCCGGCGTCAAGCGCGGCTACCCCCAGGCCCCGCCCTACGTGGGGCTCACCCCCGAGGAGGTGGCCCAGAAGATCCAGGAGGTCTCCTACCACCCCAAGGTGAAGGTCTACACCTCCGCCAAGATCCTCAAGACCTCCGGCCAGCCGGGCATGTTCGACGTGTCCCTGGACGTGGGGGGACGGGAGGTCACGGAGCGGGTGGGGGCCATCGTCATGGCCACCGGCTGGAAGCCCTACGACGCCGCCAAGCTCGTCCACCTCGGGTACGGCCTCAGCCCGGACGTGGTGACCAACGTGGAGATGGAGCGCATGCTGGGCGAGGGGGCCCTGAAGCGCCCCTCCGACGGAAAGGCCGTGGAATCGGTCCTCTTCGTGCAGTGCGCCGGCTCCCGGGACAAGGACCACCTCCCCTACTGCTCCTCGGTGTGCTGCATGGCCACCTTGAAGCACGCCGCCCTGGTGCACGAGCAGAACGCCGACGCCAAGGTCTTCATCGTTTACAAGGACATGCGGACGCCGGGGCCCTACGAGCGCTTCTACCGCGAGGCCCAGGACCACCCCCTCAACTTCCTCACCAAGGGGGAGGTGGCGTCCGTCGAGAAGACCCCCTCAGGAAAGCTCCGGGTGACGGTGATGAACACGTTGCTGGGCGAGGCGGTGGCCCTGGAGGTGGACCTGGTGGTCCTGGCCGCCGGCATGGTGCCCAACGCCGCCGACGGGGAGGCCATCCGCGCGCTGGAGGACGCCAAGGTCAAGGCCGTCAAGGGCGATACGGAGGGCCAGCGGGCGGAGGCGGCCAAGAAGGCCGAGGAGCTGAAGGCCCACGAGGGGACGGAGATCCTGAACCTGACCTACCGCCAGGGCCCGGACCTTCCGGTCCTCCGGTACGGCTTCCCCGATTCGCACTTCGTCTGCTTCCCCTACGAGACGAGGAGAACGGGCATCTACGCCGCCGGCTGCGTGCGGGCCCCCATGGACACCTCCCACGCCCGGGAGGACGCCGCCGGAGCCGCCATGAAGGCCATCCAGTGCGTGGAGCTGGCCTCCCGGGGACAGGCGGTCCACCCGCGGGCCGGGGACCTCTCCTTCCCGTCGTTCTTCCTCCAGCGCTGCACCCAGTGCAAGCGGTGCACCGAGGAGTGCCCCTTCGGAACCCTCGACGAGGACGAGAAGGGCACGCCCAAACCCAACCCCTACCGCTGCCGGCGGTGCGGGATCTGCATGGGGGCCTGCCCCGAGCGCATCATCTCCTTCAAGAACTACTCGGTGGACATGATCGCCTCCATGATCAAGGCCATCGAGGTGCCCCCGGAGGAGGACGAGAAGCCGCGGGTCCTCGTCTTCATGTGCGAGAACGACGCCTACCCGGCCCTGGACGTGGCGGGGCTCAACCGCGTGACCTACGACCCCAACGTGCGGGTGATCCCCCTGAGGTGCCTCGGCTCCATGAACATCGTCTGGATCGCCGACGCCCTCTCCGGGGGCATCGACGGGGTCATGCTGGTGGGGTGCAAGTACGGCGACGACTACCAGTGCCACTTCGTGCGGGGTTCCGAGCTGGCCAACCGCCGCCTGGAGAACGTGAAGGAAACCCTCCAGCGGCTCCAGCTGGAGAGCGAGCGCATCGAGGTCCACCAGCTGGCCATCCACGAGTACGGCAAGCTCCCCGGCCTCATCGACGCCTTCATGGAGAAGATCCGCGAGATGGGACCCAACCCGTACAAGGGGTTCTAGGGAGCGGGACGGGGTGACTAGGGGACTGGGGGACTAGGGAAAAGGAGCCGAGTCCATGGCTGAGGCGATGACGGTTCGACCGGACGTGCGGTTCATCCACGAGGTCCTGAAATCGGGCGGGGGGGACCTCAAGAAGTGCTACCAGTGCGCCACCTGCTCCGTGGTGTGCACCCTGTCGGAGGAGGATCGGCCCTTCCCGCGGAAGCAGATGGTGGAGGCCCAGTGGGGGCTCAAGGAGCGGGTTCTGACGGACCCGGCCGTCTGGCTCTGCCACAACTGCGGGGACTGCTCCACCCGCTGCCCCCGGGGCGCGCGGCCCGGCGACGTCTTCGGGGCCCTCCGGAACCAGGCCATCCAGCACTTCGCCTTCCCCGGCTTCGTGGGGCGGCTGGCGGCCCGGCCGGCGGGGCTCGTGGTCCTTCTGCTCATCCCGGCGCTGCTCTTCGGCGCCATGGCCTCCTTGAGCCCCGCCCAGCAGGACGAGGTCTTGGAGTTCGCGGCCAGGTTCCCCATCCCCTGGCTGGAGGCCCTCTTCTTCACCGTGGCGGGTCTCGTCGTGCTGGGGTTCGGCGTTTCCCTCACCCGCTTCGTGAAGGGGTTGAGGGCCCACGGGGCCACCGGGAACATCCTCTCCGGCCTGGTGCCCGCCCTGGTGGAGATCCTGCTCCACAAGCGCTTCCAGGAGTGCGGGAAGGAAAAGAACCGGTACTGGGGGCACCTCCTGACCCTCTGGGGCTTCGCGGGGCTGGCCTTCATGGGGACGGTGGTGGGCATGGGCACCATGGCGGGCTTCATGCACACCCCCCTGCCCTTCCTGGATCCCTCCCGGCCGGTGGAGTCCTTCTTCAAGATCTTCGCCAACGTCTGCGCGGCGGTGATCCTCGTGGGGCTCGGGATCCTGCTGGTGGACCGGCTGGGCGATCCCGACAAGCGCAAGAACAGCACCTACTTCGACTGGCTCTTCCTCCTCTGCCTGACGGCGGTGGTCTTCACGGGGATCGCGTCGCAGTTCCTCCGGCTGATGGCGGCGGAGCCGGTGATGTACGGCGTCTACTACGTGCACCTGGTGCTCATTTTCGTGCTCTTTCTCTTCGCCCCGTACACCAAGTTCGCCCACATGGTCTACCGAACGGTGGCCCTCGCCGCGGCGGGGAAGAAGTAGGAAAGGGAGGAACGGCGATTTCGGAGGCGGCGGATGGTGGAAACCCGGACCGGTCGCACTTGACGCAAGGAGGTACAGGATATGGCGGATGACAAGGTGAAAACCCCACGACTCGACGAGCTGGAAAAGGGTCCGTGGCCGTCCTTCGTGAAGGAGATCAAGAAGGCCCAGGCCATCAGCAAGACCTGCACGGACCTTCTGGGCCAGCTCGAGCTCTCCTACACGGAGAAGAAGGGCCACTGGAAGCACGGCGGCATCGTCGGCGTCATGGGTTACGGCGGCGGCGTCATCGGGCGCTACAGCGACGTCCCCGACAAGTTCCCCGATGTGGCCCACTTCCACACCATGCGCGTGAACCAGCCCTCGGGGTGGTTCTACACCAGCAACGCGCTCAGGACCCTCTGCGACATCTGGGACCGGCACGGCTCGGGCCTCACCAACATGCACGGCTCCACCGGCGACATCATCTTCCTGGGCACCAAGACCGACGAGCTGGAGCCCTGCTTTAAGGAGCTGACGGAAGCGGGCTTCGATTTGGGCGGCTCCGGCTCCTGCATGCGGACCCCCTCCGCCTGCGTCGGCATGGCCCGGTGCGAGTGGGCCTGCTACGACACCATGAAGCTGTGCTACGACCTCACCATGGAGTGGCAGGACGAGCTCCACCGCCCGCCCTTCCCGTACAAGTTCAAGATCAAGTGCGCCGGCTGCCCCAACGACTGCGTCGCCTCCATCGCCCGGGCCGACCTCTCCATCATCGGGACCTGGAAGGACGACATCCAGCAGGACGACGCCGCCGTGGCCGAGTACGCCAAGACCATGGACATCCAGAAGGACGTCTGCGACCGGTGCCCCACGAAGTGCATGAGCTGGGACGGCAAGAAGCTCACCATCAACAACAGGGAGTGCGTCCGGTGCATGCACTGCATCAACGTGATGCCCAAGGCCCTCGCCCCCGGAAAGGAGCGCGGGGCCACGCTCCTCATCGGCGCCAAGGCCCCCATCGTGCAGGGCGCCCTCCTCTCCTCCGTGCTGGTGCCCTTCGTTCCGGCGGAGGAGCTCGAGGAGACGGTGAAGGAACTGGTGCGCCGCTGTTGGGACTTCTGGGACGAGTACGGCAAGAACCGGGAGCGCATCGGCGAGCTCATCCAGCGCGTCGGCATGGCCAACTTCCTCGACGCCATCGGGCTGGATCCCGTGCCCGAAATGATCACGGCGCCGAGGGACAACCCCTACATCTTCTTCAAGGCGGAAGAGTAGGACTGGCTGGATGGCCGGCCGCCACGCGGCCGACCCGTTCTGTTGAGGAGAAAGAGAAATGGCAGCCGAACCTGTGAAGCGGATCACGGACATCGGTCCCCCGCACTACGAGAAGTTCCTCCACCCGGTGATCAAGAAGAACTACGGCCAGTGGAAGTACCACGAGAGCCTGGGCCCCGGCGTGCTCTGCCACGTGGCTGAATCGGGGGACAAGATCTACACCGTCCGCGCCGGATCCCCCCGGCTCCTGAGCACCGCCAGCATCCGGCTCTTCGCCGACCTGGCCGAGAAGTACTGCGGGGGGTACCTGCGCTTCACCAGCCGCAACAACGTGGAGTTCCTGCTGGACAACCCCGCCAACATCGAGCCCTTGAAGAAGGACCTCGTGGCCGCGGGCTTCCCCGTGGGCGGGACCAACAACGCCATCAGCAACATCGTCCACACCCAGGGGTGGGTCCACTGCCACTCCTCCGCCACGGACGCCTCCGGCATCGTGAAGTGCGTCATGGACGCCCTCATCGACCGCTTCACCCACGAGAACCTGCCGGCCAAGCTCCGCATCGCCCTGGCCTGCTGCCTCAACATGTGCGGCGCCGTCCACTGCTCCGACATCGCCATCCTGGGCGTCCACCGCCGGCCCCCGAAGATCCAACACGACCTCCTCCCCAAGGTCTGCGAGGTGCCCACCCTCATCGCCTCCTGCCCCACGGGCGCCATCCGTCCCGCCACGGTGGACGGCAAGCAGTCCGTGGAGGTGGTGGAAGAGCAGTGCATGTACTGCGCCAACTGCTACACGGTGTGCCCCGCCATGCCGCTCAACGACCCCGACAACGACGGCCTCTCCATCTGGGTGGGCGGCAAGGTGAGCAACGCCCGGACCACCCCCAAGTTCTCCAAGCTGGCCATCCCCTTCCTCCCCAACAACCCGCCGCGGTGGCCCGAGGTGGTGGAGGCGGTGGTGAACATCGTGGAGGTCTACGCCAAGAACGCGCGGAAGTACGAGCGCATGGGCGAGTGGATCGACCGGATCGGCTGGCCCCGGTTCTTCGAGCTCACCGGCATTCCGTTCACGAGGTACCACATCGACGACTTCAAGAACGCCGGACTGACCTACAGCCGGTCCACCCATATCCGGTTCTAGCGAGGTGAGAGCCATGGCCATTTCGCACGAGCAACTGGCCGAGGAAATGTACCAGATGGTGAAGGAGACCATGGGGAAGAAGAACCTCAAGGCGGGCGACCTGACCAAGGCCATGATCGCCAAGTACGGCGAAGCCGAGGTCACCAAGGACGACTGCAAGGCCGCCATCCGCCTCCTCATGGATTCGGGCCGCTGCGTGTACAGCTACTTCGGCGGCTCGTACATCACGCTGCCGCACAAGGAGGGAGCCGCGCCGGAATGAGGTCCGGCCGACGCGCGGGCGGGGGGGCGTCCCCCGCCCGCCCCCGAGGGGATGGAGGAGGACGGGGGATCCAGGACAGGAGGATCCAATGACCGAACGAGCCGCGGAAAACCTCGAGGAACTGGTGGCCACGCTGAAGCGGTGGCAGGAGATCGAAGCCGCCACCATCCAGCACACGACCCAGATCATGGAGAAGACCCAGAACCCCCTGATCCGGCTGGTGATGGAGATCATCCGGCAGGATTCGGCCATGCACAAGCGGGTCCAGCAGGTGATCCTCGACAGCCTGGAGAAGCAGGCCTTCACCCTCACCCCGGAGGAGTTGGCGGACATCTGGACGCTCATCGAGGACCACGCCAAGATGGAAAAGGAGACCATCGACCTGGCGGAGAAGGCCATGAAGAACTGCCGCCTCTTCGTCCAGCGCCACCTGGTTTCCTACCTCATCCAGGACGAGCAGAAACACGACCGGCTCCTCTCCCAGCTGGAGGACTTCAAGCGGAAGATCTATCCCTACGCCTGAGATGGGAGCCGGAAGCGAAGAGGGAGAGCCCGGCGACGGGCGGGGGCGGCTTCTTGAACGCCCCCCCGCTCCCTCCCCGCGGGCGACGAGCGACGTTTCACGACGAAAGGACGAGGCCATGGGTCTGTTCAAGGAAGTGAAGAAGCCGGTGATCAAGTCGGGGCCGGCGTCGGGCGGCGAGATCAGCCCCCTCCGCCCGCGGTATCAACCCAAGACCCCGCCGTGCATGGGCAGCTGCCCCAGCGGCACGGACATCCGGGGCTGGCTCACCACCATCGCCCAGGCCGAGGCCTACGGCCGGACTCCCGAGCAGGCCTACGAAATCGCCTGGCGGATGATCACGGACCGCAACCCCTTCCCGGCGGTCTGCGGCCGCGTGTGCCCCCACCCCTGCGAGGAAGGCTGCAACCGCACCGCCAAGGACGGCGGCGTGGCCATCAACGCCATGGAGCGGTACGTCGGCGACTTCGGCCTCCAGAAGGGGCTCAAGCTCCAGAAGCTCACCGAGGAGAAGTTCCCCGAGAAGGTGGCGGTGGTGGGGGCGGGGCCGGCGGGCCTCTCCTGCGCCTACCAGCTGGCCCGCCGCGGGTACGCGGTGACGGTCTTCGAGGCCTTCCGCCAGCCGGGCGGCATGCTGCGCTACGGAATCCCCAAGTACCGCCTGCCCCGCGAGGTGCTGGA
The DNA here is from genome assembly GCA_037444825.1 of Acidobacteriota bacterium. GTDB lineage: Bacteria > Acidobacteriota > UBA4820 > UBA4820 > DSQY01 > JBFLVU01. The sequence continues at coordinate 18,093 of JBBILR010000031.1, forward strand.
CGCCGAAATCCAGAACATCCTGGACCTGGGGGTGGAGCTTCGCTGCTCCACCGTCATCGGCAAGGACATCTCCCTGGAGGCGCTGAAGAAGGAGTACAGGGCCGTCTTCGTCGGCATCGGCGCCCACAAGGGGATCAAGCTCCGCGTGGCCGGGGAGGACGCCCCCAACGTCTTCACGGGGACGGAGTTCCTGAACAAGGTGAACAGCGGGGAAGAGGTGAAGGTGGGCGGAAAGGTCCTGGTCATCGGCGGGGGGGACACCGCCATCGACGCCGCCCGCATCAGCAAGCGCCTCGGGGCCGACGTGACCATCGTCTACCGGCGCACCCGGGCCGAAATGCCCGCCATCGCCCCGGAGATCGAGGGGGCCCTGGAAGAGGGCGTGAAGATCGAGTTTCTGGCCGCCCCCGTGGAGATCCTGGTGAAGGACGGGGTGGCCGTGGGGATGAAGTGCATCCGCATGGAACTGGGCGAGCCCGACGCCTCGGGCCGCCGCCGGCCCGTCCCCAAGGAGGGGTCGGAGTTCGTCATGGAGGCCACGGCCATCATCGCCGCCATCAGCCAGGAGCCGGCCTTCGACGGCTTCGAGCCCCTGAAGGAAGGCAAGGACTGGATCAAGGTGGACGAGTGGGGCCACACCAAGGAGGAAGGGGTCTTCGCCGGCGGCGACAACGTGGAGCTGGGGCTGGTGACCATCGCCATCGCCCAGGGCCGCTTCGCCGCCGAGGCCATCGACGCCTACCTCCGCGGCAAGCCCCTGGAGAAGCCGGCGCCCCTCCCCCCCATCACCAAAGACCGCGTGAAGCTCTCCTGGTACAAGGACATGCCGCGGAACGAGCGGAGGTACGTCCCCGTGGACCAGCGCGGCATGGACACGGAGATCGAGCAGGGCCTCACCGACGAGCAGGCCCTGGAGGAGGCCAAGCGCTGCATGTCCTGCGGACTGTGCATGGACTGCGAGACGTGCTGGATGTTCTGCACCAACTCCTGCTTCGTGAAGCTACCCAAGGGCGAACACTACAAGATCAAGCTGGAGCTGTGCAACGGGTGCAAGAAGTGCGCCGAGGAGTGCCCCTGCGGGTACATCGACCTCCTGTAGGGGGCCTTCTCGGATTGGAGAGAGCCGCGGCCGCAAGCGCGAGGCGGGACGGGGTCCGGCGCCCCCCCCAGCCAGGCAACGAAAACGCCGGAAGGACGGCCAAGGAGGTACCACCGTGCCGGAAATCACGCTCAACGGAAGGACGTACGTCGTGGACGAGGACGGGTTCCTCGAAGACCCCAACATCTGGAACGAGGAGGTGGCCAAGGACTTCGCCACCACCGAGGGCATCACCGAACTGGGCGAGAACCACTGGAAGGTGATCCACTACCTGCGCAACTACTACCTCCAGTACGGCATCGCCCCCATGATCCGGAAGCTCTGCAAGGAGACGGGCTTCAAGCTGAACGAGATCTACGAGCTGTTCCCGTCGGGTCCGGCCAAGGGCGCCTGCAAGCTCGCCGGCCTGCCCAAGCCCACGGGCTGCGTGTAGGACACATCCGCCGGAGGGGGGAGGCTTCCGGGACCGAAAGGGGTCCCGGAAGGGCCGCCGGGGGGCGGGGCGGGGACGCCCCGGCCCCCGGTGCGACGCCGCACCCCCGGGGAAGGGGAGGATCCATGGGATTGCCGCCGTGGGTGGCCGAGCGGAGGGATGAACTGGTCCGGAGGTGGACCGAGGCGGTTCTCGACGCCTATCCCTCGGAAACGGGCCGCTTCCTGCGGGAAATCCGGGACCCCTTCCGAAACCCCGTGGGCGCCACCCTCCGGGAATCCCTGCCGGTGATCTTCGCCGGCCTCGCGGGCCTCCGGCCGGAACCGGAGTGGGAGAAGGCCCTGGACCGCGTGGTCCGCCTCAAGGCGGTCCAGGACGGCACGGCCACCGAGGCCCTCTCCTTTCTTCTCCGCCTGAAGGGGATCCTCCGGGAAGAAGCGCGGCGGTCCGGCACGGACGAGACGGGGCGCGCCGCCCTGGAGGACGCCGTGGACGGACTCCTCTTCCGGGCCTTCGAGGCCTACGTGCGCTGCCGCGAGCGCATTTCCGAGATCAAGGTCCAAGACGCCAACCGCCGGGCGTATCTCCTCCTCCGCCGCTTCGGAACCGGAGAGGGGGAGGCGGCGGGCGAATCGGGTTCCGGCCCACTGACCATGCCCACCCAATCCGAGCGAGGTGAGGGTCCATGAAGGTCCTGTTCTCATTGGCGGTCGTGGCGGTGTTCTCGGCGCTGGCCTACCTGGGCGGGTCGGCGGCGGGGCTCCGCACCCTCTTCGGCGTCCTCGTGCCGTACGCCGCGGTGGCGGTCTTTCTCACGGGGGTGATCCTCAAGGTCCTGGCCTGGGCCAGGGTCCCCGTGCCCTTCCGCATCCCCACCACCTGCGGCCAGCAGAAGTCCCTGCCCTGGATCCGCCACGCGCGGCTGGAAAGCCCCTTCACCTTCTGGGGCGTCCTCGGCCGCATGGCGCTGGAGGTCCTGCTCTTCCGCTCCCTCTTCCGGAACACCAAGGCGGAGCTCCGGCAGGGCCCCCGCCTGACCTACGGGGAAGAGAAGCTCCTGTGGCTGGCGGCCATGGCCTTCCACTACTCCTTCCTGGTGGTCTTCCTGCGGCACCTCCGCTTCTTCATGGAGCCGGTGCCGGCGCTGGTCCGGGTGGTGGAGGCCGCCGACTCCTTCTTCCAGATCGGGGCCCCCATCCTGTACCTCACCGACGTGTTCCTCCTGGCGGGACTCCTCTTCCTCCTCTACCGCCGCCTCTTCGACCCGCAGGTCCGGTACATCTCCCTGGCGGCGGACTACCTTCCGCTCTTTCTCCTGCTGGGCCTGGCCCTCTCGGGGGTCCTCATGCGGTACTTCACCCGGGTGGACATCGTGGCCGTCAAGGAGCTGGCCATGGGGCTGGTGACCTTCCACCCCGTGGTTCCCGAAACGGTGGCCCCGCTTTTCTTCGTGCACCTCTTCCTCCTCTCGGCGCTCATCGCCTACTTCCCCTTCAGCAAGCTCATGCACCTGGGCGGGGTTTTCCTGAGCCCCACGAGGAACCTCGCCAACAACAACCGGGCCAAGCGCCACGTGAACCCCTGGAACTACCCGGTGAAGGTCCACACCTACGAGGAGTGGGAGGAGGAGTTCAAGGACAAGATCCAGATGGCGGGCCTCCCGCTGGAGAAGGAGTGAGCCATGGCCGAACAGCATCCCAGACCGGAAGAGCTCACCCGCATCGACTACCGGCCCCCGGCCCGGGACTGGATGGACACCAAGCCCGAGTTCCGCAAGGGGACCTACTGCTACAGCGCCCTCCCCAAGAACCTCGAGTACCTGGGGATGCCCAACCCCCGGGTCTGGCAGCCCCACGACGAGGACTGGAAGCTGCCGGAGGGGTGGCAGAAGATCATCCTCGACGGCCTGAAGGAGCGCCTGGAGAAGTACCGCTCCTTCCGCCTCTTCATGGACATCTGCGTCCGCTGCGGGGCCTGCGCCGACAAGTGCCACTTCTACGTGGGCTCGGGGGACCCGAAAAACATGCCGGTGCTTCGGGCCGAGCTCATCCGCTCGGTGTACCGCCGGTACTTCACGCCGGCGGGGAGGATGTTCGGGCGCCTGGCGGGGGCCCGGGACCTCACGGTGGACGTCCTCAAGGAGTGGTTCTACTACTTCTACCAGTGCACCGAGTGCCGCCGCTGCTCGGTCTTCTGCCCGTACGGCATCGACACCGCCGAGGTCACCATGATCGGCCGGGAGCTCCTGAACCTCGTGGGCTGCAACATCAACTGGGTGATGGAGCCGGTGGCCAACTGCTTCCGGACGGGCAACCATCTGGGCATCCAGCCGCACGGGTTCGTGGATTCGCTGGCCATGGCCTGCGACGACATCGAGGAGATCACGGGGATCCGCATCGACCCGCCCATCAACCGCAAGGGGGCGGAGATCCTCTTCGTGGCCCCCTCCGCCGACTACTTCGCCTCGCCGCACTACTACACGCTCATGGGCTACCTCATGCTCTTCAAGGAGCTGGACCTCGACTACACGTGGAGCGCGTACGCCGGGGAGGGCGGGAACTTCGGCCTCTTCACCAGCCACGAGATGATCAAGCGGCTCAACCACAAGATCTACCACGAGGCGAGGCGCCTCGGCGTGAAGTGGATCCTCGGCGGCGAGTGCGGCCACATGTGGCGCGTCCTGCACCAGTACATGGACACCATGAACGGCCCGGCGGACTTCCTCGAAATCCCGCGCTCCCCCGTCACGGGAACGGTCTTCGACCACGCCAGGTCCACGAAGATGATCCACATCACCGAGTTCACCGCGGACCTCATCCGGAACGGGAAGCTGAACTTGGACCCCAGCCGGAACGACCACTGGAACGTGACCTTCCACGATTCCTGCAACCCCGCCAGGGCCATGGGGCTCTTCGAGGAGCCGCGTTTCGTCCTCCAGGCCACCTGCCGGAACTTCCACGAGATGCCCGAGAACACCATCCGGGAGCAGACCTTCTGCTGCGGCTCCGGCGCGGGCCTGGGGACCGACGAGAACTTCGAGATGCGGATGCGGGGAGGCTTCCCCCGGGCCAACGCCGTGCGGTTCGTCCACGACCACTTCGGCGTGAACATGCTGGCCTGCATCTGCGCCATCGACAAGGCCAACCTGTCGGCCCTCATGGAGTACTGGGTGCCGGAGGTGCAGGTGGGCGGCATCCACGAGTTCGTGGGCAACGCCCTGGTGATGAAGGGCGAGAAGGAGCGGACGGTGGACCTGAGGCTCAACCCGCTCCAGGGAAAGGAGGGGAGCGATGCGTGACCGTGCGGCCATCGTCGTGGGCCTCCTCGTCTTCCTCTTCCTGGTGACCTTCCCCGTCTGGTGGAACCTCGCGGCCGGCCCCGCCTCCGCCCCCCCGAAACTCGCGCTTCCCCAAGGGGAGAAGGAGTGCGTGGCCCCCGCCGCCACCATGCGGGCCTCCCACATGGAAGTGCTGATGACGTGGAGGGACCAGTACGTGCGTCAGAGCGACCGGACCTTCGTGGGGCCCGGCGGGCGCACCTTCGCCCGGAGCCTCACCAAGACCTGCCTCAAGTGCCACTCGAACAAGGAAGAATTCTGCGACGCCTGCCACAACTACGCCGCCGTGAAGCCCTACTGCTGGGACTGCCACGTGGCGCCGCCGAAGGAGGCCAGGGGATGAGCACCGACAGGCGAACCTTTCTGGGCGTCATGGGACTGGGAACCCTGGCGCTGGCCGGGGAAGCGGCTTTCCGGGCCGCCGCGAAGGGGGAAGAAGGCGGGCCCGGTGCCCCATCCTCCCGGCGCTGGGCCATGGTTATCCAGCCCTACAAGTGCCTCAAGGAAGAAGGCTGCAAGGCCTGCACCGAGGCCTGCCACAAGAGCCACAACGTCCCCGCCTTCCCCGACCGGAAGCACGAGGTGAAGTGGATCTGGAAGGAACCGTACGAGAAGGCCTTCGCCGCCGAGCACGAACGGGTGGCCGAGAGCCTCCGGGAAAAGCCGGTGCTGGTTTTCTGCAACCACTGCAACAACCCGCCCTGCGTCCGCGTGTGCCCCACCAAGGCCACCTGGAAGCGGGGGGACGGGGTGGTGATGATGGACTGGCACCGGTGCATCGGGTGCCGGTACTGCGTGGCGGCCTGCCCCTACGGCTCCCGCTCCTTCAACTGGCTCGACCCCAGGCCCCGCATCGCCGAGATCACCCCCGACTACCCCACGCGGACCAAGGGGGTGGTGGAGAAGTGCACGCTGTGCGAGGAGCGGCTGGCCGAGGGGAAGTTGCCCGCCTGCGTGGAGGCCTGTCCGGAAAAAGCCCTCGTCTTCGGGGACCTGAACGACCCCGCCTCCGAAGTGCGGGGCCTCCTCGAAGAGAACTTCACCATCCGGCGCAAGCCCGAGCTGGGCACCGACCCGGAGGTCTACTACGTGGTGGGAGGGAAGCCCGATGTTCATGTTTGAGAAGGCCGTCGTCGGGAGCCGGCGCTACTGGGCCTGGATCTTCGCCCTCCTCCTGGTCATCGGCGCGGGCTTCCTCTGCTACCTCTACCAGCTCCGGGAGGGTCTGGGGATCACCGGCCTCTCCCGGGACGTCACCTGGGGCTTCTACATCGCCCAGTTCACCTTCCTGGTGGGCGTGGCGGCCTCCGCCGTCATGGTGGTCCTCCCGTACTACCTGCACGACTTCAAGGTCTTCGGGAGGCTCACCATCCTGGGCGAGTTCCTGGCCATCTCCGCCGTGACCATGTGCATGCTCTTCATCTTCGTGGACATGGGCCAGCCCACGCGGGTGCTCAACGTGATCCTCCATCCCACGCCCAACTCCATGATGTTCTGGGACATGGTCTCCCTCTCCGGGTACCTCTTCCTCAACGCCCTCATCAGCCTCGTGGCCCTTTCCGCCGAGAGGAAGGCCGTGGCGCCCCCCAAGTGGATCAAACCCTTCATCCTGCTCTCCATCCCCTGGGCGGTCTCCATCCACACCGTGACGGCCTTCCTCTACAACGGCCTTCCGGGCCGCTCCTTCTGGCTCACGGCCATCCTGGCCCCCCGCTTCCTGGCCTCCGCCTTCGCGGCCGGCCCCGCGCTCCTCATCCTGCTTTGCATGATCGTGCGGAGAGTCTCCTCCTTCGACCCGGGCGATGAGGCCATCCGCAAGCTCTCCCTCATCGTCACCTACGCCATGCTCATCAACTGCTTCTTCGTGCTCATGGAGGTCTTCACCGTCTTCTACAGCGGAATCCCCGAGCACAAGCAGCACTTCCAGTTCCTCTTCGTGGGCCTTCAGGGGCAGAACTACCTCGTTCCCTGGATGTGGACCTCCATGGCGCTGGCGGCGCTCTCCCTCGTCCTGCTGGTGGTGCCGCGCTTCCGAAACGACCTGAGGATCCTCCCCTTCACCTGCGTCATCGTCTTTCTCTCCCTCTGGATCGACAAGGGGCTGGGCCTCATCATCGGCGGCTTCACCCCCACCCCCCTGGGCGACGTGGTGAAGTACACCCCCACGGCGCCGGAACTGGTGATCGTGGCGGCCATCTGGGCCATCGGCTTTCTCATGATCACCGTCTTCTACAAGATCGCCCTCGCCGTCCGCGAAAGCCTGGGCTACGAAGTGGCCCACTGAGGCCGCTGAAAGGCGGCGGGACGCCGGCGGCCGGCCCGAAGGGGCCGGCCGTTTGGCGCCAGGGCGGGCTCAAGCCTTCGCGAGGGGCGAAGCGAGGGGGGCGGAATAGGCGATCCCCCGAGCGCAACGGGAAGGAGAGCGGTGGCGGGGAAACCGTGGCGCCTGCAAGCCCGAGTCCCTGCTGAGGATACGCTCTCCTCTTCGGGCTATTCTAGCTCTTGGGACACCTTCCTGCAAACCGGGGCGTGTTCCGCCCCCTATTTCTTGGACACAGTTTCGCATCAGGCGGCCTCCTTTTGGAGGGCGAGGTTTCT
>JBBILR010000032.1:0-25279 GCA_037444825.1 Acidobacteriota bacterium
GGGACTTCTTTCCGCAGGCTTCGCGGGGAGGGGGGAAGCCCTCCCACCGCCGCGGAGGGGGTGTACCCTTTCCTGGGAGGCGTTCATGGACCTGGGACTTCGGGGAAAGGTGGCGCTGGTGGCGGGGGCGTCTGCGGGCATGGGGCGAGCGGTGGCGGAGGCGCTGGCGGAGGAGGGATGCGACCTCTTTCTCGCCGCGCGCCGGGAGGAGGTCCTGGCGGAGCTCTCGGGGGACCTGAGGCGCCGCTTCGGGGTGAAGGCCCTCTTCCGCGCGGCGGACCTCACGGACAACGGGGCCGTTTCGGCCCTCCTCAAGGACCTGCACGAAGGCTACGGCCGGTGCGACATCCTCGTCACCAACGCCGGGGGCCCCCCTTCGGGGAAATCCTACGCCCTCCTCACCGAGGAGGCCCTGCGCAAGGGCTGGGAGCTGACCTTCCTCTCGGCGGTGCGGCTCATCCGGGGCGTCCTCCCGGGAATGCGGGAGCGGAAGTGGGGCCGCGTGGTGGCCATCACCTCCGTGTCGGTGTGGGAGCCCATCCCCGGCCTGCTCCTCTCCAACGCCTACCGCCCCGCCCTCACGGGGCTCTTGAAGACGCTGGCCCAGGAGGCCGCCGCCGACGGCGTCACGGTGAACAGCGTCTGCCCCGGGTACACGGCCACGGACCGCCTCCGGGAGCTGGCCGAGGCCACGGCCGAGAGGGAGGGGACCACCCCCGAGGCGGTGCGGGCCTCCTGGGCGGCCTCCATCCCCGCGCATCGTCTGGGCGAGCCCGGGGAGGTCGCCGCCGCCGTGGCCTTCCTCTGCTCCGAGAAGGCTTCTTACCTCACGGGGGTGGCCCTGCCGGTGGACGGGGGGAGGACCCACTTCCTGCTGGGCTGAGCCCCCCGCCCGAACGGCGGGGGCCTTCACCCCACCGTGAGGACCACCTTGCCGACGGTCCTCCGCTCCTGCATGCGCACGTGGGCCTCCACGGCCTTCTCCAGGGGGAGGGCCAGTCCCACCCGGGGCTTCAGGAGCCCTTTTGCCCGCATCTCGAGCATCTGCGCCGCCGCCTCCCGGAAGAGGCCGCTCTGGGAGCGCATGTAGTACAGGTTGAAGGCGGAGAGGGTGCGGTTCCGGTCGAGCATGACCAGGGGGGAAACGAGGAGCATGCCCCTCAGGCGCCAGAGGGCCCCCAGACGGGCGATGGCGCCGGGCTTCACGGCGGCGGCGGCGCCGAAGAGCACGTGGCGGCCGAAGGGGTTCAGCAGCTTCCAGGACTTCCGGAAGACCTCCCCCCCGATGGAGTCGAGGACCACGTCCACCCCGTGGCCCGTCTCCCTGCGGATCCTCCGGGCGAAGTCCTCCTCCCGGTAGAGGATGGGGACGGCGTCGGCGTTCTCCTCGCGCACCACGGCGGCCTTCGGCTCGCTCCCCACGGTGGCGAAGACCCTCACCCCCGCCCCGCGCAGGAGCTGGAGGGCGGCGATGCCCACGCCGCCGGCCGCGGCGTGGACGAGGACCGTCTCCCCCTTCCGCACGCGGCCCGCCTCGTGGAGGGCGTACCAGGCGGTGAGGTACTGGACGGGAAAGGCCGCCGCCTCGGGAAAGCCCATGTCCTCCGGGATGGGGAAGGCGAAGGCCTCGGGGACCACCGCCTTCTCCGCGTAGGCGCCGAAGGGGCAGAAGGCCATGACGCGGTCCCCCGCCTTCAGCCCCCGGACGCCCTCCCCCGCCTCCTCCACCACGCCCGCCACCTCGAGGCCGGGGACGAAGGGGGGCCGGGGGGCCGCCTTGTAGATCCCGAGGCGGGAGAGGAGGTCGGCGAAGTTGACGCCCACCGCCCGGACCCGCACCCGGAGCTGGCCGGGGCCCACCGCGGGCTCGGGCACGTCCCGCACCTCCAGAACCGACGGATCGCCGTACCGGGGGACCACCACCGCTTTCATGGCCGTCTCCTTCTTCCCTTTCCCGCCGCCCCGGCCTTAGGGGCCCGGAAAGCCCGCCAGGACCGCCACCAGCGCCACGGCGGCGAGGAGGAGCGCCTTTCTCGCCGCGTAGAGGCGGCGCTCCCAGGGCGATTCCCGGGGAATGCCGCGGTCCATGCCGAAGAGGAGGGCCACGGCGATGAGGACCCACAGGGTGATTCCGCCCCAGGGCGCCGGAAGGCCGGGGGGCTTCCAGATCCCCCGGGCCTCGAGGACGCGGGCCGCGGCGGCGGCGGCCAGCGCCGCCGCGAGAACCAGCGAAGCCGCGAAGAGGGCCCGGGCGGTCCCTTCGGTCCAGCGCACCGTCCCCCCCTCAGGAAGCGGCCGACGGCCGGGGGCGCATGCGCCTCGCGAAGTACGGCCGGGCCAGAGCCTTCAGGACCTTCAGCCGGGCGAGGTACAGGGCCTTCCGGGGGCTCCACGGCACCAGATCCCGGGCGTCGTCGGGGTTGACGATGAGGCTCACCTCGATGTTGGGGGCCAGCCCCACGGGGATCCCCTTCTCCATGCACGCCTCGAAGACCCGCCGCATGACCACCACCATCTCCTCGTAGCGGGGCGAGGGTTCGTTCTCCATGGCCGTCCCCCGGAGGGGCCGGAAGATGCAGACCGTGGGGAAGCAGCCCAGGTCGGTGATGAAGTCGATGGCCTCCAGCGTCTTCTCCACGGGCTCGATGCCGGCGATGATCTCCCCCGAATTCCGCCCCTTGCCCATCTTTCGGGCGGTGTACTCCATGGCCCGGAAGAAGGCCTCCTGCCCCACGAGGGCCGCCTTCCCCGGGCACACCTTCGCGAACCACTCGGGGTCCTGGAACTCGTAGCAGAAGGAGAAGTGGTCCACGCCGGCGTCCATGAGCCGGTCGTAGAGGGAGAGGTCCTTCTCGGGGAGGACCTGGACCCCCACCAGGGCCCCCACCCGCTCCTTCACCGCCCTCACGTAGGGTTCCACCGTGCGAAGGCCGCCGCCCGCCTGGTCGCCGGAGTTGAAGTGGACGAAGGTGACCCCGCTCTCCTCCTTGGCGGCCCTGGCCGTCTCCACCACGTCCTCCACCTCCTTCTCGGCGGCTTCGGTGACGCCCACGTTGAGGCCCGTGGCGCAGAAGCGGCAGTTCATGGCGGGCCGGGCCGTCCAGAACTGGCAGACCCTGCCCACGTAGATGCCCAGGTAGGTCCCCTGGAGGACCCCCACCCGGCTCATGGGGGTTCCCCGGGAGGTCTTGCGCCCGTACCAGGCCGGCGGCCGGGGCAGGCCCACCTCGTAGGCGAGGCCCGGGTCCCGCTCGTCCTCCACGAAGGTCTTCCCGTCCCTTCGGACCAGGAGGTAGGGGGAGCGGGCGGCGAAGGCCTCCTCCACGGGGACGTTGACGTGGATCGTCTTGTGGCGCGCGGGGATGGTGAGCTCCAGGCCGGAGCCGAGGCCCGCCCGCACCTTGGCCAGGAAGGGGGCGTCGAGGCTCCCTTCGGCGAGTCTGACGCCCTTGCAGAGGAGGTCGATCTCCAGTTCGGCGGGGTTCAGGCGCTCCACGGGCTCCTCCCGCCTCCAGCATACGGGCCCCGTCGGCAGGGCGCAAGGCGGGGCCCGGGGCCGCCCTTGAAACTTCCCTCCCCCTCCGGCGTATAAAGGAGACTTGCGGGGAAAGGCCGGGGTGTGCCCTTCCCTCGGACCCAAGGGGCATTCGCCAAATCGGAAAGGAGAGACGGCATGCGGCAATTTCGTCGGTCCGCCGGAGTCCTCCTCGCCGCCCTCGCCGTGGCCGTGGCCGCGGCGGCGGGGGAGGAGGGCTTCCAGAAGATCCAGGAGCGGGTGGTGGAGAAGACCCTGGCCAACGGCCTGAAGGTCATCATCCTGCCCCGGCACGAGGCCCCCGTGGCCTCCTTCATCACCTACGCCGACGTGGGCGGGGTGAACGAGCAACAGAACGCCACGGGCCTCGCCCACATCTTCGAGCACATGGCCTTCAAGGGGACCACCACCGTGGGCACGAAGAACATCGAGAAGGAACTCGCGGCCATGAAGGCCGAGGACGAGGCCTTCGCCGCCCTCCGCGCCGAGAGGCTTCGGCGCCCCAAGCCCGACCCCGAACGCCTCAAGGCCCTGGAGGAGGCCTTCAAGAAGGCCCAGGAGGAGGCCCAGAAGTGGTCGGAGACGGGGGAGTTCGACAAGATCCTCGAGCGAAACGGCGTCACAGGCCTCAACGCCTTCACCTCCTTCGACCAGACCGTCTACTTCTACTCCCTCCCCTCCAACAAGGTGGAGCTGTGGGCCGCCCTGGAGGCCGACCGCTTCACCCACCCCGTCCTCAGGGAGTTCTACAAGGAGAAGGACGTCATCATGGAGGAGAAGCGGATGGGCGAGAGCCGCCCCACCGGACGCCTCTTCGACGACTTCTTCCCCGTGGCCTACAAGCACCACATGTACCGCTCCTTCGTCATCGGCGCCATGAGCGACCTTCAGAACATCACGCGCCAGCAGGCCATGGAGTGGTTCAACAAGTACTACCGCGCCAAGAACCTCACCTGCGTGGTGGTGGGGGACGTGGACCCCGAGAAGGTCCTGCCCGTTCTCGAGAAGCACCTCTCCCGGATCCCCGCGGGGGAGAAGCCCGAGGGCCCCATCACCGAGGAGCCGCCCCAGCGGGCGGAAAAGCGGATCATCCTGGAGGACCCCTCCCAGCCCTTCCTCCTCATCGGCTACCACCGCCCGGCGGTCACCGACCCCGACGACGCCGTCTACGACGCGCTGGCGGACATCCTCGGTGGCGGCCGCTCCTCGCGGCTCTACAAGGCGCTGGTGAAGGAGAAGAAGCTGGCCATCCAGGCCATGGCCATGTCCTCCATCGAAGGGCAGAAGTACCCCGGCATCTTCGGCGTCATCGCCGTCCCCAACAAGGGGAAGACCAACGCCGAGTGCGAGGCCGCCGTCTACGAGGAGATGGACCGGCTCCAGCGGGAACCGGTGACCGACGAGGAGCTCCGCGGCGTCAAGGCCCGCGCCAAGATGCGGTTCATCGATTCCATCGACTCCAACATGGGCCTGGGGCTCCAGCTCGCCTTCGCCCAGAACCTCTACGGCGACTGGCGGGAGATGTTCAAGGCCCTGGACAAGATCGACGCCGTCACCGCCGCCGACATCCAGCGCGTGGCCAAGACCCTCTTCGTGAAATCCAACCGCACCGTGGGGCTCATCGAGACGGCCCCCGCGAAGGCGAACTGAGGAGGCCCCCATGGACCGCACCCTTCGAAGGACCCTGCTGGGCGCCCTCGCCCTCTTCCTCCTGGCCCTTCCCGCCTTCTCCGCGGCGAAGAAGCCCCGCGTCGTCGACACGCTGAAGTTCCCCCCCCTGAACGACATCCGGATGCCCAAGGTGGAGCGGGCGGTCCTGCCCGACGGCCTCAAGGTCATCCTGGTGGAGGACCACGAGCTTCCGGTGGTGGAGATGCGCATCCTGGTCCGGGGCGGCAAGGTGGCCGAGCCCCAGGGGAAGGCCGGCCTCTCCGAACTCTTCGGCGAGGTCCACCGCACCGGCGGCACCCGCTCCATGGACGGCGACCAGGTGGACGAGTTCCTGGAGCGCATCGGGGCGAAGATCGAGTCGAACGTCTCCGACGCGTACGGCTCCCTCTCGGCCAAGATGCTCAAGGAGAACCTGGACGACGTCCTGCCCCTCTACGTCCAGTTCCTCACCGAACCGGCCTTCGCCGAGGAGAAGGTGGACCTGGCCAAGACCCACCTCTACGGCGTCATCGCGAGGAGGAACGACGAGGTCATGGGCCTGGCCCGCCGGGAGATCCTGAAGGTCATCTACGGCGCCTCCTCCCCCTACGCGCGGCAGTTCGAGTACGCCGACGTCGACGGCCTCACCCGCGAGGACCTGCTGGCCTTCCACCGCGCCTACTACCGGCCCGACAACGCCGTCCTGGCCGTCTGGGGGGACTTCGACGCCGCCGCCATGAAGGACCGGCTCGCCCGGGCCTTCGCCGGATGGAAGGCCGAGGGGCCGAAGCCCGAGATCCCCGAGCCCTTCATCTTCCCGCCGGAGCCCTCCGTCAACTACATCGAGAAGAAGGACGTGGAGCAGACCTTCCTCTTCGCCGGCCACCTGGGACTGCGCCTGGACGACCCCGACTACCCGGCGGTGAACATGCTCTCCGAGATCCTGGGCGGCTCCATGGCCTCCCGCCTCTTCACGCAGATCCGCACCCTCAAGGGGTTGGCCTACGGGGCCGGGGGCTTCATGGTGCCCGCCTACGACCACCCCGGGGCCTTCTACTTCTACACCTCCACCAAGCCCTCCACCACCGCCGAGGCCCTCAAGACCCTCCTGGAGGAGCTGAACCGCATCCGCACCGAACCGGTCACCGACGAGGAGCTGGACCGGGCCAAGCAGGGCTACCTCAACGCCTACGCCTTCGAGTTCGACTCCACCTCCAAGATCGTGAACCGCCTGCTCACCTACGACTTCTACGGCTACCCCCCGGACTTCAACACCCGCCTCAGGGACGCCATCGAGAAGGTCACCAAGGAAGACGTGCTGAAGGCGGCGCAGAAGCACCTCCACGTGGACCAGCTGGCCATCGTCGCCGTGGGCGTCCAGGAGAAGTTCGACCGGCCCCTCACGGAGTTCGGCAAGGTGAAGGTCCTGGACATCACCATCCCCGAGCCGCCGACCAAGGAGACCGTCCCCGAGGCCACCCCCGAATCGCTGGCCCAGGGCAAGGCCCTCCTCCAGAAGGCCGCCTCCGGCGAAAAGGCCGTGCGGGCCTTCCGGGACCTCACCACCCAGGGCACCACCTCCATTCATTCCAAGATGGGCGACATGAACCTGAAGGTGAAGACCGTCCTCGCCCTCCCCGGCCGCTCCCACAGCACCCTGGAAACCCCCATGGGGTCCATGACCCAGGTCTTCGACGGCGAAAAAGGCTGGATGGCCGTGGCCGGCCGGCACCGCTTCCATCCCGCCTCCGCCGTGGCCGAAATGAAGCAGGGAATCTGGCTGGACGGGGGCTTCGTCCTCCTCTGGCGCGCGCTTCTGGACGGCCAGGTGCAGGCCCAGGCCTTGGGCAAGACCACCTTCGAGGGCCAGGAGGCCGAAGAGGTGCTCCTCAAAGCCCCCGCCGAACGGGTCCGCCTGTACCTCGCCCCCGACGGGAAGACGATCCTCGGCGCCCGGCGCCGCGTCACCACGCAGGAGGGCCCCAAGGTCGTGACCGAAGTCTACTCCGACTACCGAAACGTCTCGGGCCTCCAGGTCCCCTTCAAGACCGTCCAGAAGGAGGGCAACGAGGTGGCGGCCGTCCAGACCATCGAGAGCGCGGTGGTCAACGCCGGTTTCGACCCCAAGATCTTCGACCGCCCCGCCGAGAAGGGCGAGTAGTCTCCCTTTGTTCCGCTTCCCGAGGGCCCCGGGGTTTCCCGGGGCCCTCGCGTTTTTCTCGGGCCAGTCCCCCTTCCCTCGGCCGAAGGCCGTTGGCGCCCGGGCCCCCGTGGGGTATGCTGTAAGGGCCATGCGCGCCTTCGTCATCCACCGGGTCGCCCCCGTTTCGGAGGAGTCCCCGCCGCTGAGGCTCACGGACCTCCCCGACCCCGTCCCCGGCCCCGGGGAGGTTCTCCTTCGCCTGAAATGCTCCGGGGTCTGCCACACGGAGCTGGACGAGATCGAGGGCCGCACCGCCCCGCCGCGCCTCCCGGTGGTCCCGGGCCACCAGGCGGTGGGCCGGGTGGCGGCCCTGGGGGAGGGGTGCTCGCGCTTCCGGGAGGGGGACCGGGCGGGGGTGGCCTGGATCTTCTCCGCCTGCGGGAAATGCGAAGCCTGCCGGCGGGGGAACGAGAACCTCTGCCCCTCCTTCCGCGCCACGGGGAGGGACGCCCACGGCGGCTACGCCGAGTACCTGGCGGTCCCCGAGGCCTTCGCCCACCCCATCCCCCAGGTCCTCTCCGACGCCGAGGCGGCGCCCCTCCTCTGCGCCGGGGCGGTGGGCCACCGCTCCCTCCGCCTGGCGGGGCTTCGGGACGGGGAGGTCCTCGGACTCACGGGTTTCGGCGCCAGCAACCACCTGGTCCTTCGGATGGCCCGGGTCCTCTATCCCAACAGCCCCGTCTTCGTCTGGGCCCGCAGCGGGCCCGAGCGGGAGTTCGCGCGGGAGCTGGGGGCGTCGTGGGCGGGGGACACCCTGGAGGCCCCTCCCGAACCGTGCCGGGCCATCATCGACACCACCCCGGTCTGGAGGCCCGTGGTGGAGGCCCTCCGCCGGCTGAGCCCCGGCGGGAGGCTGGTGATCAACGCCATCCGCAAGGAGGACGCGGACCGGGAGGCCCTGCTGGGCCTCGACTACGGCCGCGACCTCTGGCTGGAGCGGGAGATCAAGAGCGTGGCCAACGTGACCCGCGCCGACGTCTCCGCGTGCCTCGAGCTGGCGGCCCGGGCGGGCATCCGGCCCGAGGTCCAGCCGTACCCCTTCGAAGAGGCCGACCGGGCTCTTCGGGACCTCAAGGCCCGGAGGATCCGGGGGGCCAAGGTCCTGGTCCTTCCCTGAGGCGCGGATGAGCGCGGTCCCTGGGCCGCGCATCGGGAACGTCCATGGGGGGCTTTGCGGGGAGGTGGCGATGAAACCGCGCCGGCTCTACTGTCTCGTGACGGCGGTCCTTCTGGGCGCCGTGGCCGTGGCCCACCTGCTACGGGTGGTCTACGGCCTCGAGGTGCGGGTGGGGGAGGCCTCCTTCCCCATGGCCCTGTCGGTCCTGGGGGTGGCGGCGGCGGGCGGGCTCTCCCTCTGGGGCTTTCTCCTGGCCTTCGCCGAGGGCGAAGGCCCCTCCAACTAGCCGCCCGGGCTCTCCCAGGTCTCCACCGCGAAGGGCTCCGTTCCCCCGATTTCCTCCCGGGAGGCCAGCCGAAAGCCCGCCGGGATGGGTGGAAAGCGGGCCTCGCCCCCGTAGCGCCCGGGAACCCTCGTCAACACGAGGCGGCGGGCCATCTCGATGGTCTGGGCGAAGACCTGCGCCCCGCCGATGACGAAGACCCCAGATGCGCCGCAGGCCGCCAGAGCCTCTTCGAGGCTCCGCGCCGTCCGGGCCCCCGGGGCGGCGTAGCCGCTTCGGCGGGTGAGGACCACGTTGTCCCGGCCGGGGAGGGGCCGCCTGGGGAGCGATTCCCAGGTCCTTCGCCCCATGAGGACCACGTGGCCCCACGTGAGGGCCTTGAAGCGGGCTTGGTCCAGCGGGAGCTTCCAGGGGACGGCTCCGCCCAGGCCGATGGTGCCGTCCTCGGCCACGGCGGCCACCAGGACGAGTTCGGGCCAGGGGGGGCCTCCGGTCACGGCTCCTCCAGTCCCCGCCGGAAGGCCTCCAGGGCCTCCACGCGGCTCCGGAGGTCCCGGACCTCCTCCTCCAGAAGCCCAAGGCGGTCCAGGAGGGGGGGCGGGGGCGCCTCGCCCTCGCACCCCTCCGCACCGGGCGCCTCCTGGGCCGGCATCCCCGAGAAGGTGTGCATCCACCGGACCTCTTTCTGGCCGGGCCTCCGGGGAAGAGGGACCGCCAGGGGCCCCTCCTCCCGCTGGGCCAGCTCCCGGAGGGCCGCCTCCACCTCCTCCGTGGAGCCGAAGGCGAAGAGCCGTTCGCCGCGGCCCTTCAGCTCCCCCGGCGTCTGGGGCCCCCGGAGCATGAGGAGGCAGAGGAGTGCCTGCTCGGCCTCCGAGAGGTCGAAGGCCTCCCGGAAGCGGTGCTTGTACTTGGGGACCCGCCCCTCGGGGCTGGAGACCACCCAGAGGAGGTGCTTTTCCTTCAAGCCGTGGAGGGCCGCCTCCACCCGCGGGGCTTCGTAGGCCACCACCGGGTCCCGGCTCGATTTCTGGTTGCAGGCGGCGGTGACGGCCACGAGGCTCAAGGGGTAGTACTCGGGGGTGGTGACGGACTTCTCCACCAGGCTTCCCAGGACCCGGACCTCTTCGGCGGTGAGAACGACGCGCATGGGGCTCTCCTTCGGGGCGCCTCACACCCCGGGCGCTTCCTACTCCGTTTCGACGACGAGGAAAAAAAGTCTCCGATCCCGCTCTACCTGGAGGAGGAGCGGCGATCCGGGGCGCCTCTTCTTGAGAAGCTGCTTCAGCGAGTCGACGTCCCCGACGGGTTGCCGCCCCACGGCGTGGATCAGGTCGCCGGGGAGGAGGGTCTCCTCCCCGGGAAGGGGCGGGTAGAGGCGCCGGGAGACGGCCACCCCCTGCGGAATCCGATTTCCGATGGACAGCGGGTCGTTTTCGTCCACGGTGATCCCCTCCACCCCCAGCTCGGGGAAGACGGCGCGCCGGAGGGGAGGCAGGACGAGCTCCTCCGCGGGGGTGTCCCCTACCTCCTCCACCTGCGCCGAGAAGGCCCGCCGCGTCCGGCCGTCGGTGACCTCCCCCTCCACGGTCCCGGGGACGGGTACGCCTTCGAGGACCCGAAGGTAATCGGCGAGGTCCCGAAGGGGTGCCCCTCCCAGGGAGGTCAGCAGCTCGCCGGGCCGCAGCCCCGCCCGGTCCCCAGGCCCCCCGACAGCGACGTCGTCGATGAGGAGCCCTTCCCCGGAGGGGAGGGAGAGGGCCACGGCCAGGGCCGGCGTCAGCGGCCGGAGGGTCAGACCCAGCCCCAGGGGGCGGACCCGCCCCAGGGACTTCAGCTCGGAAAAGACGAAGCGGGCGGTGAAGGCCGGGATGGCGAAGCCGATCCCCTCGTTCCCCCCGGACTCGGAGTAGAGGAGCGTGTTGATCCCCACGATCCGCCCGTCGATGTCCACCAGCGGCCCGCCGCTGTTCCCGGGGTTGATGGGGGCGTCGGTCTGGACGTACGGCAGGTCCCCCTCCCCCTCCAGAAAGCGGGAGGGGGCGCTCACCACGCCGAGGGTCATGGAGTTGGAGAGCCCCTGGGGGCTTCCGAAGGCGAAGACCACCTCTCCCTGGCGGGGAAGGCCGTCGGCGCGGAATTCCAGGCAGGGAAGGTTCGCGGCGTCGACCTTGAGCAGGGCCAGGTCGTGGTCGGTGCTGAAGCCCACGATCCGCGCTTCGAGGAGGGTGCTTTCGAGCCCCGCCGCCCGCACCGCCTCGGGGTGAAAGATCACCTGAACCCTCCGCGCCCCCTCCAGGACGTGGCTGTTGGTGAGGATGTAACCCTGGGGATCGAGGACGACGCCGGACCCGATCCCGGCGTACCGCTCTTTGAAGTCGGCCACCGCCGAGGCTTCCGGGGAGTAGGCGCGGGAACTGACGGTGGCCACCACCTGGACCACGGCGGGGGCCACCCGGCGGGAGAGGGCCTCCACCTCCCCGGAGAAGGCCCCCAGCGCCCCCGTGGCGGCGGCGGAGGGGACGGGGGCCAGAGAGGGGATCGCCAAGAGGAGAAGCCAGGCCGGAAGGGGGCGAAAGGGTCGGCACGTCATGCGGGCTCCTTTCTTCGGTGGGCCGAAAGGTCGTATTCTACCAACGTCCGGGAAGAGTGGAGGAAAACCATGGTCACCCTCGTTCTGCTGCGGCACGGAGAGAGCCTCTGGAACCGGGAAAACCGCTTCACCGGCTGGACCGACGTGGACCTCACCGAAAAGGGGGAAGCGGAGGCCCGGGAGGCCGGACGGCTTCTCCGGAAGGAGGGCTACCGCTTCGACCTCGCCTTCACGTCCGTCCTCAAGCGGGCCATTAGGACCCTCTGGCTGGTCCTGGAGGAGATGGACCTCCACTGGCTCCCGGAGGAGAAGGACTGGCGCCTGAACGAGCGCCACTACGGCGCCCTGCAGGGCCTCAACAAGGCGGAGATGGCCGCCAAGTTCGGGGAGGAGCAGGTGAAGCTCTGGAGGCGGAGCTACGACGTCCCCCCTCCCCCGCTGGATCCCGGCGACGAGCGCCACCCCCGCCTGGACCCCCGGTACGCCTCCCTGGACCCCCGGCTCCTTCCGGCGGCGGAGAGCCTCCAGGACACGCTGGCCCGGGTGGCCCCTTTTCTCGAGGAACGCCTCTTCCCCGCCGTGCGGGAGGGCCGGCGCGTCCTCGTCTCCGCCCACGGCAACAGCCTGAGGGCCCTCGTCAAGATCCTCGACGGCGTCTCCGACGAGGCCATCGTCCACCTCAACATCCCCACCGGCATCCCCCTGGTCTACCACCTGGACGACGCCCTCCGCCCCCTCCGCTCCTTTTACCTCGGCGACCCCGAGGCGGTGGCCCGGGCCCAGCAGGCCGTGGCCGATCAGGGAAAGGCCCGGGCTCAGGGCGAAAAGGAAGGGTGAGCCGCAGGGAGGTGCGCCGGCGGGCCAGACGGAGCTGGGAAGCGGCCCCCTGAACGGGTTTCCGCTCCCACCTCCTCCCTCCCGTCCCCGGCCCTCCC
Organism: Acidobacteriota bacterium; assembly: GCA_037444825.1. Classification (GTDB taxonomy): domain Bacteria; phylum Acidobacteriota; class UBA4820; order UBA4820; family DSQY01; genus JBFLVU01. The sequence continues at coordinate 12,314 of JBBILR010000032.1, forward strand.
CTCTTCCGCCAAGAAGGCTTTTTCTGTATGCTCCTCCTTTCCGGCGAGGGAAGCCGGGAAGACCGGAGGAAGGACCCCATGGCCAAGAAGGACGAGCGGGCGGTGACGCCCCGGAGCGAAGACTACAGCCAGTGGTACCAGGACATCGTGCTCAAGGCGGAGCTGGCCGACTACTCCCCCGTGAAGGGGTGCATGGTCATCCGCCCCCACGGCTACGCCCTCTGGGAGGAGATGCAGCGGGCCCTGGACGGGATGTTCCGGGAGACGGGCCACGTCAACGCCTACTTCCCCCTCTTCATCCCCATGTCCTTTCTGTCCCGGGAAGCGGAGCACGTGGAAGGCTTCGCCAAGGAGTGCGCCGTGGTCACCCACCACCGGCTGGGCGCCGCGCCGGAGGGGGGCGTGCGCCCCGACCCCCAGAGCCTGCTGGAGGAGCCTCTCGTCGTGAGGCCCACCTCCGAGACCATCATGTACGCCATGTACGCCAAGTGGATCAAGAGCTACCGGGACCTGCCCCTCCTCCTCAACCAGTGGGCCAACGTGGTGCGGTGGGAGATGCGGACCCGCCTCTTCCTGAGGACCACGGAGTTCCTCTGGCAGGAAGGGCACACCGCCCACGCCACCCACGAGGAGGCCTGGGAGGAGGTGATGCGGATCCTTGGCATCTACGCCCGCTTCGCGGAGGAGTGGATGGCCGTGCCGGTGATCCGCGGCGTCAAGAGCGACTCCGAGAAGTTCGCCGGCGCGTTGAAGACCACCTGCATCGAGGCCATGATGCAGGACGGGAAGGCCCTCCAGGCGGGCACCAGCCACGACCTGGGGCAGAACTTCGCCCGGGCCTTCGACGTGAAGTTCCAGGACGAGAAGGGCGAGTGGCGGTACTGCTGGCAGACCAGCTGGGGCGTCTCCACGCGCCTTATCGGGGCCCTCATCATGGCCCACAGCGACGACCAGGGCCTCGTCCTGCCCCCCCGGCTGGCCCGCACCCAGGCGGTGATCGTCCCCATCTACCGGGACGACGCGGGCCGGGCGAAGGTCCTGGAGGCGGCGGAGTCGCTGAGGGCCCGGCTGGCGGGGGCGGGCTTCGGCGTGGTGCTGGACCGGAGGGACACGGTGAGCCCCGGCTTCAAGTTCAACGAGTGGGAACTCAAGGGGATCCCCGTGCGGCTGGAGATCGGCCCCCGGGACGTGGAGCAGGGCGTCTGCGTGGCCGTCCCCCGCGTGGAGACGCGGCCCCTGAGGGAAGGAGAGCGGCGCCAGAAGGAGACCCTGCCGCTGGAAGGGGCGCCCGGCGCCCTGCGGCCCCTCCTCGACGGCCTCCAGAAGGCCCTCTACGAGCGGGCCCTTGGCTTCCGCGAATCGAGGACCTTCCGCCTCGACGACTACGGCGAGTTCCAGGAGCGCATCGAGGAGGGGGGCTTCTTCCTGGCCCCCTGGTGCGGCTCCGCCGCCTGCGAGGCCCGCGTGAAGGAGGAGACCAAGGCCACCATCCGGTGCCTCCCCTTCGAGGGGGAGCGGGAGCCGGGGAGGTGCCTGGCCTGCGGCGCGCCTTCGGAGGGCCGCGTGGTGTGGGCGCGGGCCTATTAGCGGCCTTCCGGCGGTGTCCGCCGCGGTCTATCTACGGCATGGCCGGCGCCGCGGGGCTTCGAAAAGCCCTCCCGTAGGGAGATCCAGATGGGCGAGCTTCCCCGCCTTCCCCGCCTTCGCCTGAAGAAGGGCCGCCTGCAAAGGCTCTTCGGGGGCCACCCGTGGGTCTTCTCCAACGAACTCCAGGAGGTCCCTCCCCTGGAGCCGGGCACCATGGTGGCCGTGGACGGCCCCGGGGGGGAGCCCTTCGGAGCGGGGATCTTCAACCCCCGCACCCTCATCGCCGTCCGCCTGTTGGCCCGGGCCCCGGAGGAACTCCCGGAGGACTGGCTGGAGAGGCGCCTGGAGGCCGCCCTGGAGCGCCGCTCGCGGCTCTACCCCGGCGAGGCGTGCGTGAGGCTGGTCTTCGGGGAGGCCGACGGCCTTCCGGGCCTGGTGGTGGACCGCTACGGGGACGCCGCGGTGGTCCAGTGCCTCAGCGCCGGAATGGAAAGGCTGCGGCAGCGGGCGGCGGCGTACCTGCGGGAGCGCCTCTCCCCCCGGGTCCTCGTCTTCCGCGGCGACTCCCCCTCCCGGGAGCTGGAAGGCCTTCCCCGGACCTCCTCCCAGGAACCCGAGGGCGCTTCCCCCCGCGCCGAGGTCCGCTACCTGGGCCTCCGGCTGGAGGTGGACCTCCTCGGCGGCCAGAAGACGGGCCTCTTTCTCGACCAGCGGGAGAACGTGCGGCGTTTTCTCGCCCTCCTCCCCGCCGGGGCCCGGGTGCTGGACGTCTTCGCCTACCGGGGCGTCTGGGGCCTCACGGCCCTCCGGGCGGGGGCCTCCTCGGCGGCCTTCGTGGAGGCCTCCGGACCGGCCTGCCGGGCCATCGAGGAGGGCCTTCGCAGAAACGGGCTCCCCCCCCAGGAGATCCACTCGGGCGATGCCTTCGACGTCCTTCCCGCCCTCCGCCGCCAGGGAGCCTCCTTTGACGCCGTGGTCCTGGACCCGCCGGCCTTCGCCAAGTCCAGGAAGCACCTTCCGGAGGCGGAGAAGGCCTACCGGAGGCTCAACGAACTGGGCTTCTCCCTCCTGCGGCCGGGGGGCCTGCTGGTGACCTGCTCCTGCTCCTACCACATGGGCCGGGAGGACTTCCGGGAGATCGTCGCCGCGGCCGCCGCCCGGTCCCGGCGTCGGGCCCTCTTGGTGGAGACCGGCGGCCAGGCGCCCGACCACCCCGTCCTCCTCAGCTTTCCCGAGGGGGACTACCTCAAGGCCCTCTTCGTCCGCGCGGAGGAGTGACCGGGCTTCCCTCCCCGCCCGCTCCGGCGCCGGGCCTCCGTCTTGTGAAGGCCCGCCGCCCCCTGCGAAAATGCACTCCTCGGAGAAGGGAGCCATGGCGAACGAGACCACGAAGGTCATCTACTCGATGGTGGGCGTGGGGAAGGTCCACGGGCACAAGCAGGTCCTCAAGGACATTTCCCTGGGCTACTACTACGGCGCCAAGATCGGCGTCATCGGCCTCAACGGGGCGGGCAAGTCCACCCTGCTGAGGATCATGGCGGGCGAGGACACGGAGTTCCTGGGGGAGGTCCACCGCTCCCCCGGCTACACGGTGGGGTACCTTCCGCAGGAGCCCCGGCTGGACCCCGGCAAGACGGTCTTGGAGGTGGTTCGGGAAGGGGCGGCGGAGGTCTCCGCCCTCCTGGAGCGGTACGAACGGATCACCGCCGCCTTCGGGGAGCCGGACGCCGACTACGACGCGCTCATCGCCGAGCAGGGCGAGGTCCAGGAGAAGCTGGACGCCCTGGGCGGCTGGGACCTGGACGCCCGGCTGGAGCTGGCCATGGAGGCCCTCCGGTGCCCCCCCGGCGACACGCCCGTGCGCGTCCTCTCCGGCGGGGAGCTGCGCCGCGTGGCCCTCTGCCGCCTTCTCCTCCAGAAGCCCGACATCCTGCTCCTAGACGAGCCCACCAACCACCTGGACGCCGAGACGGTGGCCTGGCTCGAACGCCACCTCCAGAACTACGAGGGGACGGTCATCGCCGTCACCCACGACCGCTACTTCCTCGACAACGTGGCCGGCTGGATCCTGGAGCTGGACCGGGGCCACGGCATCCCCTGGAAGGGCAACTACTCCTCCTGGCTCGAGCAGAAGAAGGAGCGCCTGCGGCAGGAGCAGAAGCAGGAGAGCGAGCGCCAGAAGACGCTGGAGCGGGAGCTGGAGTGGATCCGCATGGCCCCGAAGGCCCGCCACGCCAAGGGAAAGGCCCGCCTCAACGCCTACGAGGAGCTCCTGCAGGAGGAACCGGAGAAGGTGGCCCGGGAGCTGGAGATCTACATCCCGCCGGGGCCGAGGCTGGGAGACGTGGTGGTGGAGTTCGAGGGGGTCTCCAAGGCCTACGGGGACCGGCTCCTCTTCGAGAACCTGTCGTTCCGCCTCCCCAAGGCCGGCATCGTGGGGGTGGTGGGGCCCAACGGCGCCGGCAAGACCACCCTCCTCAAGCTCATCACCGGCGAGGAGAAGCCCGACGCGGGAACGGTGCGGGTGGGGGAAACGGTGAAGCTGGCCCACGTGGACCAGTCCCGCTCGAGCCTGAAGGACGACCAGACGGTGGTGGAGGCCATCGCCGACGGGCTGGACACGGTGACCCTGGGCAAGGTCCAGCAGAACGCCCGGGGCTACGCCGCGCGGTTCGCCTTCACCGGCGCCGACCAGCAGAAAAAGGTGGCCGTCCTCTCCGGGGGGGAGCGGAACCGCCTGCACCTGGCCCGCATGATCCGCATGGGGGCCAACCTCCTCCTCCTGGACGAGCCCACCAACGACCTCGACGTGAACACCCTGCGGGCGCTGGAGGAGGCCATGGACCGCTTCCCCGGCTGCGCCGTGGTGGTGAGCCACGACCGGTGGTTCCTGGACCGGATCGCCACCCACATCCTGGCCTTCGAAGGGGAGAGCCGGGTGGTCTTCCTGGAGGGCAACTGGCGCGACTACGAGGAGGACCGCAGGAGGCGCCTGGGCCCCGCCGCGGAGCGCCCCCGCCGCATCGCCTACCGCCGCCTGACGCGGTGACGCCGGGGGGCCCCCTTCCGGCCCTCAGGGCCGCGTGTAGGTGGTGGAGGCCTCCCCCCCGTCGGGGTTGCGCACCCGGATCGTCACGGCCTGCCCTCTCGGAAAGCGGGCCTTGAGGGCGCTCCCCCCTTTCAGGACCAGGAGGCTGTCGCTCTTCCGGGTGACGGGACTCCACGGGGCAGAGTCGCTTCCCAAATACACCTCCACCCCCATCTGGAAGTTGCCGCCGCTGACCTTGATCCGGAAGGGGGCGCCGGCCTTGGTGACGGCCGAGATGGTGGGCGGCGTCACGGGGGGCCGGACCTCGATGGCCCCGCTCCTCCGGCAGGTGGCCGTGTCCACGGCGCATTCGAGGTGCCAGGTGTACGTCCCGGCGGAGGCGTAGGCGTGGCTCGGGTTCTGCAGGGTGGAGGTGGCCCCGTCCCCGAAATCCCAGGAGAAGGCCACCTCGCCGGTACAGTGGCGGGGTGTGGCGGAGGCCTCGAAGGGGACCGCCGAGCCCACGGCGGCCGAAGCGGGGACGGAGGCGGAGCACGAGAGGGTGCATCCGGGGTTGGCGTTGTACTGGTAGGCCCCGAGATCGGGGGGATCGGTCCGGAGTAGACCGTCCAGGTCGTCCTGGGGGACCAGACCGCCGAGGCTGCCGATGGGAAGCCCCTGGCCGATGGCGGGGCTCCCCGCCTGGAGGTGGGCGTCCAGCTCCGAAATGTCGCCGTTCTCGAAGAGCGGGTCCTCCGTGAGGGTGTGGGGGCCGAGGGTCACCGACACGTCGCAGTCGTGGACGAGGTTGTAATCCAGCGTCTCGGGCCGGGTAAAGTGGTACGGATCCCCGTCCCCCACGAAGTCCGAAAGCCTCGTCCAGTCCAGGTAGACCACCTGGTAGCCGCGGAAGATGTCGTTGTGGAAGTACACCCGCTCGGTGCCGTCGCAGGCGGGCTGGTCGGGGAAGTCCAGGTTGTTGCACTGGAGTTCGGCGCAGGCCCAGCCCTGGCTGGCCAGGGTGCTGTTCACGACGTAGGAGTCCCTCCCCCGGGGGAGGTTGATGGAGAGGGCGGCGCCTCCCGCCCGGCAGTGGTTGCCGTCGGTGAGGTTCCCCATGGCCTGGGCGAAGGGCTTCTGGTAGAAGAAGGCGCAGTCGCTGGAGACGAGGCAGTTGACGAACCGCGACGTGCCCCCCACCTTCATCTGGTTCCCCGCGTTTCCGTAGGCCGCCGAGCGGTAGACCTCCACCTGGGCGTCGGGGTGGTCCACGCCCACGTACAGCAGGTCCAAGCCGTCGGAGGTGTTGTACCGGAAGAGGGAGTCCTCGATAACGAAGTGGCCGCCGGAACGGGCGAGCCCCACCCCGTCGCCGTAACCTCCGCAGAGCTCCTGGGCCCAGCAGTGGCCGGGCTGGTCTCCGGGGTAGCCCTCGGGGCAGCCGTTCCATTCCACCGTGAGGTTCCTCCAGTGGTGGGTCCCGGAGCAGGAGCTGTCCTCGCCCAGGTCTCCGTCCCATCCGACGCCGCCGTTGCCGGCCACCCGGACGTTCTCCACCGTCCAGTCGGCGAGGCGCCCGGCGTAGATCCCCGCCCATGCCAGGCCGTGGACGTTGAGGTCCCTCAGCGTCACGTGGGAGGAATCGGAGGCCCGGATGCCGATGTCCGCGTAGTCCCCGTAGGGGTATCCCTCCCGGGGGCAGGCGGCGGAGGGCTCGCAATGGGAGAGGGCGCAGGAGGAGTGGTCGGTGATCTCGAGACAGCCGACGACGGCGTTGGAGGTCCCGGTGAGGTCCAGGATCCACTCGGCCCGCTCGGTCCCCCAGAGCACCGGAGGCGAGGGGCATCCGGCGTCCCACCCCTCCCCGAGGATTCGCGTGGGGTGGTCGGGATCGGGGCCCGAGGGCAGGGGCGGAAGGTGGCACCCCCACGGGTACTCCTGGGCGCAGAGGTCCGCGGGGAGGCCCTCCTCCCCGAAACCCATCCGGTACTCCCCGGCGTGGATGACCAGCGTGTCCCCCCCTTGCAGGCGCCACTGGCCGTTGGCGTCCACGGCGAAGAAGGGGTGCCGGTAGGCGCACGGCTGGGCCGTGCCCGATCCGGGGTAGGGGGCGTCGGCGAGGCCGGTGCACTGGGTGGAGTCGCCCCCGTCGGGCCTCACGTGGTAGGTGGTCTGTCCGGCGGCCGGGAGGGCCGCCAGAAGGAAAAAGACGAATGGCAACGCGACCTTCATGGGTCCCCTCCTCTGGTTGACTTTTCTAGGAATATACGTTTTTTTCCTCCGAATGGCAAGGCAGGCCGGCCCGCTCCTTTCTCTCTGGACAAGAGGGGAGGGCTGAGGCATCCTGGGAGGGAGAAGGCGGGGGAGCCCAGAGGAGGACCCATGGAGTCCCAAGGAGAACCCTTCGACCAGGCGGACGTTCTCGAACGCCTCACCGAGGTGAGCCTCGCCCTCTCCGCCGAAAAAGACTTCCGGAAGCTTCTGGATCTCATCCTCTTCCGGGCCCTCGAACTGGCCCGCTGCGACGCGGGGAGCCTCTACATCCGCGTCCCCGACGAGGACCCCGAGCGCCCCGGCGAACCGCGCCTCCGCTTCGTCGCCGCCCAGAACGCCTCGGTGCCCTTCCGCTTCCGGGAAGCCGAACTGCCCATCACCGACAGGAGCCTGGCGGGCTACGTGGCGCTCACCGGGGAGGTGCTCCTCATCGAGGACGCCTACGCCATCCCCCAACACGTCCCCTACCGCTTCAACGCCGGCTTCGACCGGGAGACCGGCTACCGCACCAAGAACCTCCTGGTCCTTCCCATGACCAACCCCAAGGGGCAGGTGACGGGGGTCCTGCAGCTCATCAACCGGAAGCGGGACTGGGAGGCGCGCCTCACCACCCCGGAGGCGGTGGAGCGGGAGGTGGTCCCCTTCGACCCCTTTACCATCCGCCTCATGCGGGCGGTGGGGAGCCTCGCCGCCGTGGCCGTGGACAACGCCCGCCTCTACGAGAACATCGAGCGCCTCTTCGAGGGCTTCGTCAAGGCTTCGGTGACGGCCATCGAACAGCGAGACCCCACAACTTGCGGCCACTCCATGCGCGTCTCCACCCTCACCGTCGGCCTCGCCGCCGCCGCGGACCGGGAGGAGAGGGGGCCCTTGGCCCCCGTCCGCTTCAGCGACGAGCAGATGCGCGAACTGCGCTACGCGGCGCTCCTCCACGACTTCGGTAAGGTGGGGGTCCGGGAACACGTGCTGGTCAAGGCCAAGAAGCTCTACCCGTACGAGCTGGAGCGGGTGGAGACGAGGCTGGAGCTTTACCGGCTCTACCGGGAGCGGGAGGTTCTGCTTCGCAAGATCGCCGCCCTCCAAAAGGGGGACGTGGGGCCCCTCGAGGCTCTCGACGCCGAAATCGCCGAGGTGGAGGCGCGCCTCCAACACTTCCGGGAGACGATCCTGAGGGCCGACGAGCCCACGGTCCTCCCGGAGGGGGACTTCTCCACCCTGCAGGAGATCGCCCGCGTGACCTTCCGGGACCACGAGGGGCGTGTCCTCCCCCTGCTGGAGCCCCGGGAGGTGGCCATCCTCTCCATCCGCAAGGGGAGCCTCACGGAGGAGGAGCGGCTGGAGATCGAGAGCCACGTCACCCACACCTGGGAGTTCCTCCGGAAGATCCCCTGGACCCCGGAACTGCGGTCCGTTCCGGAGATCGCCTACGGCCACCACGAGAAGCTCAACGGGAAGGGCTATCCCCGGGGCGTCACCGCCGAGGCCATCCCTGTCCAGTCCCGCATCATGGCCGTCTCCGACATCTTCGACGCCCTCACGGCCTCCGACCGGCCCTACAAGCGGGCGGTTCCCTTCGAAAAGGCCCTCTCCATCCTCGAGGACGAGGCCCGGGGCGAGCTTCTGGACCCGGAGTTGGTCCGGCTCTTCATCGAGGCCAAGGTCTACGAGGCGGTCCGCCCATGACGCGGGGAGGGTCCCCGGCGCAGCTTCCCTCCAGGCAGCTCCCGGTCCTGGCGATCCTTTCCGCCGGCGTCCTGGTGGTCCTTTTCTGGTCGGGGGTTCACCCCCGGGACCGCTTCACGTGGTTCCTGGAGGTCCTCCCCGTCTTGGCGGCCCTCCCCCTCCTGGCGGCCACGTACCGGCGCTTCCCCTTCACCACCCTGACGTACGCCTTCATCGCCCTCCACATGGTGGTTCTCATGGTGGGGGGAAAGTACACCTACGCAGAGGTGCCGCTCTTCAACGGAATCCGGGACCTCTTCGGCCTCTCCCGAAACTACTACGACCGGGTGGGCCACCTCTTCCAGGGCTTCGTCCCGGCCCTCATCGCGCGGGAGGTCCTCCTGCGGAAGTCCCCCTTGAGGCCCGGTGGCTGGCTCTTCCTCCTCGTGACCTCCGTCTGCCTGGCCATCAGCGCCTGTTACGAGTTCTTCGAGTGGGGGGTGGCCGTGGCCACCGGCACCGCCGCCGACGCCTTCCTGGGTACCCAGGGGGACGTGTGGGACACCCAGTGGGACATGTTCATGGCCCTCCTGGGCGCCCTCCTGGCCCAGGTCCTCCTCTCCCGGATCCAGGACCGCCAGATGGCGCGGGCGCTTCAGTAGAAAAAGACCCGGGTATAGCGGACGGTGAACGCGGCCTCGGCCTCCAGGGCCGGCCCGCGGCCGGGAACCAGGCGGACCACCAGCCGGTAGGTGCCGGGGAGGAAGAGGCGGCGGTCCAGGGGCGCGGCGAACCGGAAGGCCCGGAATTCCCCCGGGCCGAGGAGTCCCTTCCCTTCGCCCGCCGCGGGGGCCGGACGGTCCAGGAGGAGGACCCTTCTCCCCTCCACCTCCGTTTCCATGCGGATCGAGAAGGCCGGGAGGGTCAGGGGCCGATCCCCCCGGTTCCGGAGGACGGCGTAGACGACGAGCTCCCCCCCGGGGGCGGTGGCACCGTAGGGAAGGGTGAGATGGAGGGCGAGGGACGGCCCGGTCGGGCCGGCGGCCCGCCCCGGGGATGCCCAGAGGAGAGCCGTCAGGAGGCAGAGGGCCAGGAACCGGCCTTTCCGCCGCGGGGAGTCCGCTGAAGCCGGCCGCCGCTCCCCTCTCATTGGATGCAGCGCCTCAGGGCCTCGGCGAGGTCCTTCGTGGCGCCGGCCACCACCGTCCTCCCGAAGAGGTAGTCCTCTCCCCCCGAGAAGTCGCAGAGGTGGCCCCCCGCGGCCTTCAGGATGGCGGCCCCAGCCGCCACGTCCCAGGGCCAGAGGCCCCGCTCCCAGAAACCGTCGAAGCGCCCGGCGGCGGTCCAGCAGAGGTCCAGGGCGGCGGCGCCGCAGCGGCGAATGCCCCCGGTGGCGCAAGCCGCCTCCCGAAAGCCCCGGACGTAGTGGTCGATGTGGTCCAGTTCCTTGAAGGGAAAGCCGGTGGCGACGAAGGCGCCGGCCAGGGTGGTTCTGCCGCTGGTCCGGATGGGGCGGCCGTTCCTCTCCGCCGGGAGGGCCCGGCCTCCGGTGAAGAGCTCGTCGTGGACCGGGTCGAGCACCACCCCCAGAACCGGTTTCCCCTTTTCGATGAGGCCGACGGAGACGCAGTAGACGGGGATGCCGTGGACGAAGTTGTTGGTGCCGTCCAGAGGGTCCACGCAGAAGAAACGCCCTTCGGCGCCGGTGGCGGAGCCCGACCCCTCCTCCGCCAGCAAGGGGATTTCCGGGCACAGGCGTTCCAGAACGCCCTTCACGGCGGCCTCCGAGGCGCGGTCGGCGGCGGTGACGAAGTCGTTGAGCCCCTTCTCCTCCACCCAGGCCACCCCCTCCCGGACGGCCCGGCGGAGGACCTCCCCCCCGGCCTTGGCGGCCTCGATCATGGCCTTCAGTTCCCGTTCCATTTCTCGTCCTTTCGGGGGGCCGCGCGATCCCGCCGGGCCCTGGGGTGGGCCGCGTCGTAGACCGCCTTCAGCTGGGCCGTGGCGACGTGGGTGTACTTCTGCGTGGTGGAGAGGCTGGCGTGCCCCAGCAGCTCCTGGATGGTTCTCAGGTCCGCCCCCCGCGAGAGAAGGTGGGTGGCGAAGGAGTGGCGCAGGGTGTGGGGGGAGGCGTCGGCGTCGGAGGGGATGGCCGGCAGGTACTTCTCCACGATCCGCTGGAGGGACCGCGTGGTGAGCCTGCCTCCCCGGAGGTTCACGAAGACGGGATCGCCGGGGCCGGCGGGAAAGGCGGCGCCCCTCGCCGAGAGGTAAGCCTCCAGAGCCGCCGCCGCCGGCTCCCCCAGGGGAACGATCCGTTCCTTCCGGCCCTTGCCCACCACCCGGACCACCCGCTCCTCCAGGTCCAACCCTTCGAAGTCCAGCCCCACCGCCTCCGACGCCCTCAGGCCCGAGGCGTAGAGGAGCTCCAGCAGGGCCCGGTCCCTCCGGCCCCCGAGGCTGTCGGGGCGGGGTCCCGGCGGCGCCTCCACCAGCGCCGCCGCCTCCCCCTCGGAGAGGACCCGGGGGACCTTTCGGAGCTGGCGGGGAGTGGCCAGGACCCGGGCGGGGTTTCTCGGAATGCGCCCCTCCCGGTGCAGGTACCGGAAAAAGGCCCGCACCGCCGAGAGCTTCCGCATCACCGACGCCTTGGAGAGCCCCTGCTGGTGCAGGTGGCCCAGGTAGGCCCGGAGGACCAGGTGGTCCACCTGAGGAAGGGCCACGCCGCGGGGGAAGAGACGGGCCACGAAGGCCTCGAACTGGCGCAGGTCCGACAGGTAGTTTCGGAGGGTGTGCGGCGAGACGCGCCGCTCGTCCTTGAGGTACCGGCGAAAGGCATCGAATTCCTGGGAGAAGGAGCCGCCGCCCATGGAGGCTCATCTTACTCCAGCGGGGTGCGGAGGTATACTTTTCGAGAAGGAGGGGGGAGATGGCCAAAGGGGTGCTCATTCTCGTGAACCCCGCGGCGGGCCGCGGAAAGGCCCTCAAGGCCCTGCCCCGCATCGAGAAGGGGTGCCGCGAACTGGGCATCGCCTACGACCTCGCCCGGACCGAGGGCCCCGACGACGCCACCCGCCTCGCCCGGGAAGGGGCCCAGGCGGGGTACGAGGTGGTGGCCTGCGTCGGGGGGGACGGCACGGTGAGCGAGACGGGGGCGGGCCTCCTCGGCACCCGGACCGCCCTGGCCCTCCTCCCCGCCGGGACCGGCAACGACTTCGCCCGGGCCCTGGGGGTCTACCGCAAGATGGACCTCGCCATCCGAACGCTCCGGGACGGCGTCCGGAAGCCCATCGACGTGGGACGCTTCGGCCCCCACACCTTCCTGAACACCGTGGGAGTGGGCTTCGACGGCCAGGTCACCGCCGACAACCAGAAGGTGAAGACCCTCACCGGCATCCTTTCCTACCTGGTGGTGGTCCTCAAGAACCTGCCGACGTACAAGAACCCCCACTTCAAGCTCAAGGGGCGGGACTGGGAGTTCGAGAGCAAGGGCGTCCTCGTGGAGTTCGGCAACGGGAAGTGCGCCGGGGGCGGCTTCTTCCTCACCCCCCACGCCGACCTCCACGACGGGCTCCTGGACGTCACCCTCCTGGGGGACTACGGCCCCATGGAGCGATTCGTCGCCCTGCCCATGGTCCTGTTGCGCCGGATGGAACTGCTCTCCGGCGTCAAGACCTTCAAGACCGACATCCTGGAGATCTCCGTGGACCGGCCCACTTACATCCACGTGGACGGCAACCTCAAGACCCTCACCGAACCGGCCATCGTGGAGATCGTCCCCCGGGCCCTGGACGTCCTCTTCCCCCCGGCCGGCTGAGGCTCCCCGCCTTCACGGGGAGGGGAGGGCCAGGAGGGCCCCGGCGGCCACGGCGGCACCCTAGGCGGAAGATGGGCCGAGCCCGCCGCCGCGAAGAACCACAGCGGCCTTGGCTTGCCAAGGAGGTTTTTTCGGCCGATGGGTGCCTTCTTCGAAGGGCCGCCCCGTCGTAGCGGCCTTTGTTTGCCGAAGGCCGAGGGTTTCGTCCGCCACCTTCGCTTCGCAAGCACGTCCTTCGGGGAATGGCCGGGGCTTGCTTCGAAGGAGCCTCGGAAGAGAAAAGTGGCGCGAAGCCGAATTCACTTCGGCTGCGGCGCCCACCTCCCGCGGGGGAGGCGCCGCGGCTTCGCCCTCGCTGCCCACCCATCCCCACTCCGAAGCGGCCCTTTGGGGAGAAGACTCACCCGTCCGCAAGGGTCCTTGCCGGCAAAGGCCTGTAATCAGGCCTGGCCTTGAAAACCACGGGTGTCCCCACCCTTCGAAACCCTTACTTCGAGCCTTCGATGGAGAGGTAGGAAGTGGGGATCGTTTTCCCCTCAGAGTGTTTGGAGCGGGCGACGGGTTTCGAACCTACGCGGCCTAGAAGCCTCGGGGCCAG
>JBBILR010000033.1:0-24684 GCA_037444825.1 Acidobacteriota bacterium
AAGGGGGATCGGCCTCCCCCTCGGTGCGTTTGGAGCGGGAAACGGGATTCGAACCCGCGACCCCAACCTTGGCAAGGTTGTGCTCTGCCAGCTGAGCTATTCCCGCCCAGAGGGTCATTCTACCCAGCCGGGGTCCTCCTGTCAACCGAAACGGGGCCCCCCACGTCACCGTTCCAGGAGGACGAGGGTCTCCACCCCGTAGGTCTGGGGGAAGCCGTCGAAGGGCTGGACCCGGCGCACACGGTAGCCGCCGGCTTCCAGAAGGCCGAGGTCCCGCTCCAGGGAGGGGAGGCTGCAGGAGACGTAGAGGAGACGGGGAGGCGCGAGTCGAATCAGGAAGGGCAGGACCTCCCGGGCCCCGGTGCGGGGAGGGTCCAGAAGGGCGGCGCCGAACCGCTCGCTGGCCGCCGCCAGCCTCTCCCCCCACCGCGCGGCGTCGCCCTCCAGGTGGCGCACGTTGGAAATCCCCAGGCGGCGGGCGTTTTCCCGGGCGTCTTCCACGGCAGGCCCGGACGATTCCACCGCCCAGACCTCCCCCGCCCCCAGAGCCAGGGGGAAGGTGAAGTTGCCGATGCCGGCGTAGAGGTCCAGCACCCGGTCCCCCCGGGAGGGGGAGAGCCACTCCGCGGCGGTCTTCACGAGAACCCGGTTGAGGGCGTAGTGGGCCTGGGTGAAGGAGCGCACCGAGGCCCTCAGGGACAGACGCCGGTCGCCCGCTTCCACGGCGTACGTGACGGCGGGGTCTCCGCGGAGCAGGAGGACCTCTTCCTCGCGGAGGTCCGGAGTGACCAGAAGGTCCCCCAGGCCGGCGGAGAGGGCCGCCTCCGCCAGAGCCCGGGCTTGCGGTTCCCCCTCCCCCTCCCTCAGGCGAAGGTGGAGGGCGTACCGGCCGTCCTCCTCGCCGGCGAGGAGGGTGAAGCCCGAAAGGGCTCTGGCCGCCGGCTCCCGCTGGAGGGCGGCGCGGAGGGCCCCGTAGCGAAGGTTGACCTCGCGGCCGAAGAGGGGGCAGGTGTCCAGGTTGACCACCCGGTGGGAGCCCTCCATGAAAAAACCCACGAGGAGGGAGGAGCCCGACGGCCGTACGTGGAAGTCGCCCCGGTGGCGGTACCCGCGGTGGGGGTGGGCAGGAACGAGGGGAAGAACCTCCGCCCCGTGAAGGTGGCCCCGCAGGACCTGCCGCACCAGGGCCTCCTTCTGCTCCGTCTGGAGGTCGTAGGAGGCGGCGAGCCACTGGCACCCCCCGCAGTGGCCGAAGAACTTGCACCGGGGCTCCACCCGGCGGGGCGAGGGCGAGAGGACGGCCTCCACCCGCCCTTCCGCGTAGCTGGACTTGGCCTTTTCAAGGCGCACGAGGACCTTGTCGCCGGGCACGGCGGAGCGGACGAAGACCACCTTGCCCAGGTGCCGCCCCACGGCCTTTCCACCCCAGGCGTAGGACTCCACCGCCACCTCCACCGGGGGGCGGGCGGCGGGCCGCGGGGGAGTTCTGCCGGAGGCCTTGCGGCGGCGGGGATCGGGGGTCATGGTCTCACCCTACCACGGGTTCGTTCGGTCGGCCCAGCGGGGAAGAAGAAGGCGGCGGAGCAGGCCACCGGCGAGGCGGGGCAGGAGGGTTCCGGGGAGGCGCGAAGAGAAGGTCCCCGCCGCGTGCCGCCACCGGTGGAGGCGGCCGAGGAGCGCCATCCTCCGGGGCCAGGGGGGAGCGAGGAGGTCCACCCGCCTCCCTTCCCGGGAAAGGGCCACCACGCGCCCCACGGTTTTCGGCCAGGGGAGCCAGGTCCCGGTCCCCTGGCCGTCCCCCTTCTCGAGGAAGGAGCCCTCCCGCACGGCCAGGAGGCGGTGGACGGTGGTCTCCCCGCCCTTCTCGAAGACCAGGAGGTCCCCTGGTTTCAGCGCATCGGGGGAGACGGCCACCGCCTCCACCCGGTCCCCGTCGCGAAGAAAGGGTTCCATGGAGCGGCCCCGGACGAGAACCGACACGGAACGCTCCCCCAGCCAGAGGTCCGGGCCGGGGAGGAGGGGAGGGGCCACCGCCGGCCTCCTCAGAGGAAGGGGTCGGGCCGGAGGGCCAGGAGGGGGGGCAGGAGGGTCCGGCAGAGGGCCACCAGCTTCTGGGCCTCCTCCTGGGTGAAGTTGGGGCCGGCCTCCTCGGGGCTCCTGCCCTTGCGGGAAACCTCCAGGACCCCCACGGGCTTGCCCCCGTGCACCAAGGGGAGGGCCAGCATCTTCTGGATGGGGAGGCCGCTGGTTTCCATGCCTTTGACGTTCTCGAAGAAGCGGAGGTGTTTGCTCTCCGAGAGCCGGTTGTCCACCTTGCCCTTGAGGGTCCTCAGCACCTCCGAGGCGAAGGCGGTCTTGTGGTCCGAAGGGATGGCGCCGGCGCTCTGGCGCAGGGCGGGGGGCCAGCAGAACTTCAACGTGCCGCCGGTGCTGGTGAGCAGGAGGATGGCCACCTCCTCGGCCTTGACGCCGACGGTCTCGGCGGCGGCCCGGGCCAACACCTCCACCCCCTCTTCCAGGAGGGCCCTGGAGGGCGCTCCCTGGGCGGCGAGATTCTCCAACTTCTGGCGTGGGTCCATGGGCTCCTCCCCGTGGGCGGAACTCCCGCCCCGGCCGCTCTTCGCGGGGACTTCCTGGAAAGAAGAATACCACGGGCTCCCGGGGAAGGGGAGGTCAGTCGGCGGCCACCACCCGGAGGCAGACGCCGGCCACCTCGGAGGTGTAGTTTCGGAGGTCCCCCTGAAGCAGGCCGTAGATCCGGAAGATGGCCACGCGGATCATGATGCCGATGACCGCCGCCCCCAAGATCTCCAGGTTCCCCGGCCGGACCTCGCCGCTTTTCTGGCCGTCCTGGAGGATGTCCCGCACCAGGTGGCGGATGTGGCGGACCTTGCGGCTGGTCCGGCCCAGTTCGTTGTGCTCCGAGAGGATCAGGTACGTGAAGAGGGTCCGGTCCTCGTCGAAAAACCGGAAGCACCCCTCCACCAGGGCGTGGATCCGGTCCTTCAGGGTGGGCGCCACCAGCACCGACCGGTCGAGCTGAGCCGTGAAGTAGGAGAGGTGGGTGAGGTACAAGTCCTCCGCCAGCTCCTGCTTGCTCTGGAAGTGGCGGTACAGCGCCCCCTCGCTGACGCCGGCGCGCCGGGCGATGTCCTTGGTGGTGGTGGCGTGGATCCCCTTCTCGGTGAAAAGTTCCAGCGCCGCCCTCAGGATTTCCGGGAGCTTGGTGTCCCGTTTGCTTTCCTCGACGATCAGCTCCATGGGGGCTCCCCCTCCGCTGAGTGTGTATGCTCACTCACGCGATCAAAATACACGCCCTCATTCCCCTTGTCAAGACTGGGCTCTGTGGTTTCGGGATGACCCTTCACTTACAGGCGGGGCGTTTTCGGGAACGGCGGCAGCCTTGAGGGGGGGGAGCGGTTGTGGTATGAAGGACCCCTCACGGGGCGTTCGTCCCCGCCGCCACAAGGAGTTTTTCATGGCCGACCTGGAGATGGTGGACCTGCCGCCGCGGCTGAAGGAAGGTATCGATCTGCTGGACCGGGGGCTCACCTTCGACGCCCAAACGGTCTTCGAAGGCTACCTGGAGTCCCACCCCGATTCGGCCCTGGCCCTCTCCTTCGTGGGGATGCTGCGGGCCTGCGCGGGCGCCCCGCCCACCGAGGGGCTGGACCTCTGCCAGCAGGCGGTTCGGCAGGACCCCGACGAACCCCTCTGCTACCTCAACCTCGCCAAGGCCTACATGGCCCAGGACGACCGGTACCAGTGCGTGCGGACCATCCACCGGGGGCTCAAGTACCGTTCCCCCCACCGCCAGCGCCTGCTGGACTTCTACCGGACCATCGGCATCCGCCGGAAACCCCCCCTGCCCTTCCTCTCCCGGGACAACCCCCTCAACGAGTTTCTGGGGCGCCTCACCTGGCGCCTGCGCGTCGGCGGGGGGGCCTGAGGGCTCACCCCTCCCGGTAGAGCTTCCGGTCGAGGGTCCGGTACTGCACGGCCTCCGCCAGGTGCCTGGCCTTCACCGTCTCGGCCCCCTCCAGGTCGGCGATGGTCCTCGCCACTTTGAGGATGCGGTGGTGGCCCCGGGCGGTGAGACCCAGGGCCCGAAGGGCCTGGAGCAGGAAGGTTTCCCCCTCGGGGTCCAGAAGGGTGTGCCGCTCCACCATCCGCTCGCTCATCTGGGCGTTGGCGTGGACCTTCTGCCCCCGGAAGCGTTCCCACTGGCGGCGGCGCGCTTCGGTGACGCGGCGGCGCACCTCCCGGGAAGGCTCCCCGGACGGGGCGGCCCGGAGCTCCTCGGGGGCCATGGACGTCACCTCCACCTGGAGGTCGATCCGGTCCAGGAGGGGACCGGAGAGCCGGGAGAGGTACCTCCGCACCTGCAGGGGGGTGCACCGGCACCGGCGGGTGGGATCCCCCAGAAAGCCGCAGGGGCAGGGGTTGGAGGAGGCCACCAGCATGAAGGCGGCGGGGAAGGTGAGCTTGTCCTTTACCCGGGCCACGGAGATGGACCGGTCCTCCAGGGGCTGGCGGAGGCTTTCGAGGACGTCCCGCTTGAACTCCGTCAGCTCGTCCAGAAAGAGGACCCCGTTGTGGGCCAGGCTGACCTCGCCGGGGCGGATGGTGGACCCTCCTCCGATCATGCCGGCGTAGGAGATGGTGTGGTGGGGAGCCCGGAAGGGGCGGACGGTGACGAGCCCCCCCTCCGGGGGCGCCTCGCCGGCGGCGGAGTGGATTCGCGTGGTCTCCAGCGCCTCCTCGAAGGACATGGGGGGGAGGATGGTGGGGAGACGCTTGGCCAGCATGGACTTCCCGGCGCCGGGGGGGCCCACCAGCAGGAGGTTGTGGCCTCCGGCGGCGGCCACTTCCAGGGCCCGCTTGACGTGGGCCTGGCCCCGCACCTCCAGGAAGTCCACCGCCGAAGGGGGGTCCTCCAGCGCCTCCTCGTAGGTCCGGTGGGGGAGGGGCTCCAGCGCCGCCTCCCCGCGAAGAAAGCGCACGGCCTCGACGAGGTTCTTCACGGCGAAGACCCGGCACCCTTCCACCACGGAGGCCTCCGCCCCGTTGGCGGCGGGGCAGAGGAGGGCGCGGGAGCGGCTTCGGGCCAGCAGGGCCATGGAGAGGATGCCCCGCACAGGCCTCAGCGCGCCGTTGAGGGCCAGCTCCCCCACCACCACCATCTCCCGGGCGGGGTGGTTCCGCGGGATATGACCCGTGGCCTCGAGGAGAGCCAGGGCGATGGGCAAGTCGAGTTGGGAGCCCTCCTTCCGGACGTCCGCCGGGGCCAGGTTCACGGTGACCTGCTCCTGGGGGTAGGAAAAGCCCGAGTTGAGGACCGCCCCCCGCACCCTTTCGCGGCTCTCCCGAACCGCCGCGTCGGGAAGGCCGACGGTCACGTAGGCGGGGAGACCCGGCTGGACGTCCACCTCCACCTCCACCGCCACGGCGTCGATGCCGTGCAGGTCGGCGGAGGCCAGGCGGACCATCATGGCGGATCGTCTCCCGGTTTCGGAACTTTGGCTTCGTAGCGGCCCCCCAGCCGGGTCCGGCAGACCAGGCGGAGTCCCGGCCGGTCCAGGAGCCCTCCGCCGCCCACCAGGCGGTACCGGTGCAGGCCAGCCCCTTCGGAGGGAAAGGCGGGCAGGGAGGCGGCCTCTTCTCCGGGGAGGGAGAGGCGGTAGTCCAGCACGCCGGGGCCCTCCTCCAGGAGGAGGTCCAGGAGGCCGCCCTCCCGCTCCACGTCCCGGATGGCGAAAGGCGGGGCCGAGGACTTCCAGAGGGTGAGGGTGAGCCCCCAACCGGACGGTTCGGGGCCGGGGTTCCAGAGAAGGACCGTCAAGGTCCGGGCGGAAGGCGGCAGGGGGAAGGAGGAGGCGGCGGGAGATCCCCAACCCTCCTCCAGGAGGCGGCCGTTCCCGTCCCGGGCCAGGAGGAAGATGCGGAGAGACCCCGGGGCTCCGGCGGCGGAGAGGGCCACGGCCGGCGTCCCTTCCCCGGCGGAGAAGGTCCACGCCTCGAAAGCGCCGGGGGGCAGATCCCGGTCCAGAAGCCAGACGGCGGGAAGCCCCGAGGGGGCCTGTGGAAAGAACCCGCCGTCCGCCGCCCGGCCGAAGAACCACGCCGCCGCCTTCTCCCGGAAGAGGTCGTAGGGGACGCCCCGTGTCTCCAGGGCCCTTCGGAGGCGTCCCCGGTCCCGGCCTGGGGGCAGGGCCCGGGCCAGAAAATCCCGGTCCGCCGTCCACTCCCAGAGGAAGAGGTACACCAGGGAATCGGGGAGATCCCGAAGCCCTCCTTCCGCCGAAACGGCGGCCATTCCCTCCAACAGGGCGGAGGGGTCCCCCAGGAGGGAGGCCCGGAAGGCCGCCCGGGCGGGGGGGGCCTCCGCGGGGGGGAGGGCCGGGGCGGAGGCCCGCCAGAGGGCGTCGAAGAGGCTCTCCTTCAGGTCCCAGGAACGGGGGACCTCCAGCGGGTCGGGGAGGGGAGGGGGCGCGCCGAAGGTTTCTTTCCACAGGGCGACGAACCGGCCGGTGAACTCCGAGGCCACCGCCTCGCCCAGGGGGTTCGTCTCGCCGGGGAGCCAGAGGACCGTCTCCTCCCCCACCGCCACGACCTTGACGGACGGACGGCCGCCCTGGGCGGCGGCGGCCACCGAAAGGCCGAGGGCAAAGACAAAAAAAAGACGACGCATGACCGGCGTGCCTCCCGAATCGCCCTCATTGTGGTTCGGCCTGCCCCGCCCTGTCAAGGAACGGGCGTGGGGCCGGGCGAGGGGGCCTCGGGAGGAACGGGAGAGGAGGGGCCTCGGAGGAGGTCCTTCCAGGCGGGGTCGTCCTTCCAGGGGGAGAAGGCCGGATCGGCGGCGGGGTCCGGCAAGGGCCGCTGGCCCGGGGGAAGGTTCCGGCGAAGGTCCAGGGCCTTTCGAAGGAGTTCCCGAGCCTCGGTCTCCTTCCCTCCGGACGCCAGGAGCCGGGCCAGGGCGTAAGGGGGCCAGGGGTGCTGGGGGTCGGCTTCGCGGGCCTCCCGGAGCCGGGCGGCCGCCTCGTCCGGCCGGCCGCGGGAGGAAAGGAAAAGCCCCGCCTCCAGGGCGGCGGTGAAACGGGCGGGGGCGGAGAGCCTCGGCCGCTTCGCGTCGGCCTCGCAGGCTTTTTCGTAGGCCTCCCCCGCCGCCGGATCCCCGGCCTCCTGCAAGGCCCCTCCCAGGAAGAACCAGGCCCGGGCATCCGAAGGGTCGGCCCGGGCCGCCTCCCGCTCCCGCTCCGCCGCTTCGGCGTACCGCCCCCGGGCCAGGAAGGCGGCCCCCTGCCGGACGAGGGCTCCCGAGGCGCCGTCGTCGGGCTGGGGGGGCAGGTTCATGAGGAGCGCCCCCTGAAAGCGCGCCCAGAGCCGCAACCCCTTGAGGTCCTCGTCCAGGGCGGGGTCGGGGAGGGAAAAGCGGGAGGCGGAGGCCAGGTCCATGGCCTGCACGAGGGCTTCTAGCGCCTCCGAGGAACGGCCCTCGAGGGCGAGGACGCAGGCCAGGTTGTACGCGTAGGGGGCGTAAGCCCCGTCCTGGGCCAGGGCCTTGCGGTAGTGCGCCTCGGCCCCGGCGAGGTCCTCCTGGAAGGCCAAAGCGAGGCCCAGGCCGTCCACCGCCTCCCGCCGGCGCCTGAGCCCCAGGGAGGGGGTCTCCTCGTCGAGGCGAAGGGCCTCCCGGAAGACCTCCTCCGCCTCCCGGTACTTCCGCTGGGCCATGAGGGCGTGGCCCAGGAAACCCAGGGGCAGGGCGCTCTTGGGGGAGAGGAGGGCCGCCTGGCGCAGGATGGGCTCGGCGGCGTCGGGGCGCCCCTCGTCCAGGAGCGCCGAGCCCTGGCGGAGGAGAACCTGGGCCCGCTCCTCCGGGGGGAGCTGGGCCTTGCAGGGGGTAACCGACACCAGGAGGACGGCGGTGAACAAAGCGGGACGCAGAAAGGAAAGGTGGTTCATGGTGGTGGACGGGCCCCCGAAAAAGGTCAGTTGAGCGTTCCCATGAGCTGTCGGCACTTCTTGCTGCGCTTGAGCTTGGTGAGCGCCTGGGTCTCGATCTGCCGGATCCGTTCCCGGGAGAGGCCCAGTCGGTCCCCCACCTCCTTGAGGGTGTGGGGCTCCGCCCCGTCGAGGCCGTAGCGAAGGGTCAGGACCAGCCGCTCCTTCTCGTCCAGCTCGGCCAGCATCCCCTTGAGGATCTTCCGGAAGGCCTCGTCCATGAGGTTCTGGTCCACGGGGGGCATGGTCACCTGCTCGATCTTGTCCAGGAGCTGAAAGTCCGAATCGTCCTCGCCGGAGGATTCGAGGGGCAGGTCCTCGCTCTCGGCCTGCATGAGGGCCTCCACGTTCTCCCGGGGGACGTTCATCTCCTCCGCCACCTCCCCCACCGTCGGCGGCCGTTCGAGGATGGGGGTCATGGCGGCGATGGTCTTGTGGATGTTGTAAAGGAAGTTGGCCTGCTTCTGGGGAATCCGAAAGGGCCCCCCCTGTTCGGAGAGGGCGTGGATGATGGCCTGGCGGATCCACCAGACGGCGTAGGTGATGAACTTCACCCCCTTGTTGGGGTCGAAGCGCTTGGCGGCTTCGATGAGCCCGATGTTGCCCTCGTTGATCAGGTCCTGAAAGGAAAGTCCCCACCCCCGGTACTTCTTCGAGAAGGAGACCACGAACCGAAGGTTGGATTCCACCAGCTTCTGGAGGGCCTCCTTGTCCCCCTGCTGGATCCGGCGGCCCAGCTCCCGTTCCTCTTCGGGGGTGAGGAGGGGGAAGCGGGAGATCTCTTTCAAATAGCGCTTGAGAAGGGCCGATTCCTCGCTCGAGATGCCGCTATTCCTCGCCATCCCCACCCCCCTCCAGACGCGCCAGGAAGGCCTGGAGGGAACGCGGTGGGATCCGGGCGAGGGCCTGCTGCCGCACCTCCTCCCGCGTCACGCCCCGGCGGCCGAGCTGCTCCAGGAAGAACTCCAGGAACTGGTTCATCTCCTCCTGCATCCGTCCCATTTTCTCCCGCATGTTGAGAACAATTTCAACCCCCGCGAGATTCACGCCGAGGTTGCGGGTGAGGTTCAGGATGATCTCGAGCCGCTCGAGGTCTTCGTCGGTGTACAGGCGGGTGTTGCCTTCGGTTCGGGAAGGCTTGAGCAGGCCGTCCCGCTCGTAGAGGCGGAGGGTCTGGGGGTGCACGTCGTAGCGCTGGGCCACCGCCGAGATCATGTAGTACTTTTTCCCTTCGTTCCGGGGGGGGCGTCGCGCCATGGTCACACCTTCTGGGAAGCAAAGGTGGAACGGGGGTTCTCGGGGTTGAGGCGGGCGAACTCCCGCATGAGCTCCTTGCTCCGTTCGTCCACCACCGCCGGAGCCACCACCACGACCTCCACCAGGAGGTCCCCCGGGGGGCCTCCCCGGAGGGAGGGCATCCCCCGCTCCCTCAGCCGGAAAACCTGCCCGGAGGAGGTTCCCGGCGGGACCTTGAGGCGGGCGCCCCCCGACAGGGTGGGCACCTCCACGCGCCCCCCCAGCACCGCTTCCCAGACGGTGATGGGCACCTTCACGTGGAGGTGGGGACCCTCCCGCCGAAAGACGGGGTGGTCGAGGATGTGGGTCTCGATGTAGAGGTCCCCGGGGGGGCCGCCGTGCCGCCCGGCCTGGCCCTTGCCCTTGACCCGCACCCGGGAGAGGGTGTCCACCCCCGGAGGGATGGACACGTCCACCGTCTCCGTGGTTTCCGTAAGGCCGCCTCCCCCGCAGGAGGGACAGGGGCTTCCGGGGTCCCTTCCCGTGCCGCCGCAGGTGGGGCAGGTCTGGGAGAAGGAGAAGGGCCCGCGGTGGAGCCCCACCTTCCCCGTTCCTGCGCACCGGGGGCAGGGGGCGTTGCGCCGGGATGCGGCCCGGCCCTCCCCGCCGCAGGCGGAGCAGGGAACGGTGTGCCGGACGGCGATCCGCGCTTTTTTCCCGTGGAAGGCCTCCTCCAGCGTGAGGGTGAGGGGGAAGACCAGGTCTTCCCCCGGCCGGGGGCCCTGCCGCTCCCGGCTCCGCGCCGTGTGGAGGAAGGCTTCCAGCAGGTCCTCGAAGCCCCCGGCGGAGGGGGCGTCGAAGTCAAAGCCGGTGAAGTCCACGCGGGGGCCCCGGGAGGCGCCCTCGTTCCCCACCGAGCCGGTGGCGTCGTATCGCTTCTTTTTCTCGGGGTTGGAGAGGACGGCGTAGGCTTCGGAGATCTCCTTGAAGCGCTCCTCCGCCGACTTGTCGCCGGGGTTCAGGTCGGGGTGGTACTTCCGCGCCAGGCGCTTGTAGGCCTTCTTCACCTCGGCGACGGAGGCTCCCTTGGGAAGCTCCAGCACGTCGTAGAGGTTCCGGTTCGCCACGGCGCGCTCCCCCGCTCACTTCACGGTGATGGACCGGCGGGGCCTCTTCCGGGCGAGGAGGATGGTCAGGAGCCCGTTTTCCAGCGAGGCCTCCACCGCCGAGGTGTCGATCTCCTCCGGGAAGGAAAACTCCCTCAGAAAGGGGCCGAAGTAGCGCTCCATCCGGTGGACGCACTCGTCCTCCGTGGAGGGGGCGGGTTTGCGCTCCCCCTGGACGCGGAGGAGGTGGCCCTCGGCGGTTACCTCCACGTCCTCCAGGGGGACCCCCGGGAGTTCCACCTCCACCACGTAGCGCCGGTCATCCTCGTACACGTCGGCGGGGGGGATCCAGGTGAAGTCCTGGAGCGGCGAGGAGGCCCGGTCCGGTTGGATAAGGTCTTCGAAGAGCCGGTTCATCCGCCGTTGCAGGTGGAGCAACTCCCTCAAGGGATCGCCCTTGGACGGCATGGTTCACCTCCACGCCCGAACGACGCTCGGTCCCTTCGATTATTTCACATCCTCGAACTCGGCGTCGATGACCTCCCGGGAGCCAGCCGAAGCCGTTCCGCCGTTGCCGCCCGACGGGGAGCCCTGGGGGCCCTCGCCGGCGCCCGCCGCCGCTCCCTTGGCGGAAGCGTAGAGCGCCTCGGCCATCTTGTGGTTGGCCTGGTTCAGGGCGTCGATGGCTTTCCGGATGGCCTCCTTGCCTCCGGCGTCCTTGGCCTTCCGGAGTTCCTCCAGGGCGGCGCGCACCTTTTCTTCCTCGGCGGCCGGGATCTTTCCGGCGTTCTCCTGGAGCAGCTTCTCGGTGCTGTAGAGGATCTGGTCGGCCTGGTTCTTGAGCTCGATCTCCTCCTTCCGGGCCATGTCCTCGGCCTTGTGGGCCTCGGCCTCCTTCACCATCTTGTCGATCTCGTCCTTGGTGAGGCCGGAGGAGGCGGTGATGGTGATGCTCTGCTCCTTGCCGGTGGCCAGGTCCTTGGCCGAGACGTGGAGGATGCCGTTGGCGTCGATGTCGAAGGTCACCTCGATCTGGGGCACGCCCCTCGGGGCCGGCGGGATCCCCATCAGCTTGAAGGTCCCCAGGAGTTTGTTGTCCCGGGCCATGGGCCGCTCGCCCTGGAAGACCACGATCTCCACCTCCGTCTGGTTGTCGGCGGCGGTGGTGAAGACCTCCTTCCGCTTGGCGGGGATGGTGGTGTTCCGGGGGATGAGGGCCGTGGCCACCCCGCCGAGGGTCTCCACCCCGAGGGTGAGGGGCGTCACGTCCAGGAGGAGGATGTCCTTCACGTCCCCACCGAGCACGCCGGCCTGGATGGCGGCACCCACGGCCACCACCTCGTCGGGGTTCACCCCCTTGTGGGGCTCCTTCCCGAAGAAGTCCTCCACCATCCGCTGGATCTGGGGGATGCGGGTGGAACCGCCCACCAGGACCGCCTCGTGGATCTGCGTGGGGCTGAGCCGGGCGTCGGAGAGGGCGGCCTTGCAGGGCTCCATGGTCCTCTGGAAGATGGGGGCGGCCAGGTTTTCGAGCTGGGCCCTCGTGATCTTGAGCTGGAGGTGCTTGGGGCCGGAGGCGTCGGCGGTGATGAAGGGCAGGTTGACCTCCGTCTCCAGCGTCTGGGAGAGCTCGCACTTGGCCCGCTCACAAGCCTCCTTGAGGCGCTGGAGGGCCATGGGGTCCTTGGAGAGGTCGATCCCCGTGTCCTTCCGGAAGGTGTCCACCACCCAGTCGATGAGGATCTTGTCCACGTCGTCGCCGCCCAGGTGGGTGTCGCCGTTGGTGGACTTCACCTCGATCACCCCCTCGCCCACCTCCAGGACGGAGATGTCGAAGGTGCCGCCCCCGAAGTCGTAGACGGCGATGGTCTCTTCCTTCTTCTTGTCGAGCCCGTAGGCCAGCGCCGCCGCCGTGGGCTCGTTGATGATGCGGAGGACCTCCAGGCCGGCGATGCGCCCGGCGTCCTTGGTGGCCTGGCGCTGGCTGTCGTTGAAGTAGGCGGGGACGGTGATCACCGCCTGGGTGACCTTCTCCCCCAGGTAGGCCTCGGCGGCCTCCTTGAGCTTCCTCAGGATCATGGCGGAGATCTCCGGCGGGGAGTACTTCTTGCCCCGGACCTCCACCCAGGCGTCGCCGTTGTCGGCGGGGACCACCTTGTAGGGGACGGTCTTGATCTCCTCCTGGACTTCGCTGTACTTGCGGCCCATGAAGCGCTTGATGGAAAAGACGGTGTTGAGGGGGTTGGTGATGGCCTGGCGCTTGGCCACCTTCCCGACGAGGATCTCCCCCTTGTCGGTGAAGGCCACCACCGAGGGGGTGGTCCGGTCCCCCTCCTGGTTGGGGATGACGACCGGCTGCCCGCCTTCCATGACGGCCACCACGGAGTTGGTGGTGCCGAGGTCGATGCCGATGATCTTGGCCATGGACGATGTCCTCCTTCGCTCGCTTCTCCGGCTCTCTTTGAGCCAGAGGAAAAGATAATACTTGAGCAGGCACTTGTCAAGTTTGTTGACAGAGCGATTCGGAGTGGGCCCTTGGCCCCGCTCCTGCTATCCTGGCCCGGAAGGAGGGGCGGCGTGGTGCGCTTCGAGGTGGTTCGGGAGGGACCGGAGGGGGGTCGGTCGGGGATTCTTCACACCCCCCACGGCTCCGTGGAGACCCCCGCCTTCATGCCGGTGGGGACCCGGGCCTCCGTCAAGGGCCTTCCGCCCTTTCTCCTCGAGGAGGCGGGGGCCCGGATCGTCCTCTGCAACACCTTCCACCTGGCCCTCCGGCCGGGGAGCGCCCTCATCCGGGATCTGGGGGGCCTCCACCGCTTCATGGGGTGGCGCGGCCCCATCCTCACCGACTCGGGGGGCTTCCAGGTCTTCTCCCTGTCCACCCTCCGCGAGGTGACCGAGGAGGGGATCGCCTTCCGGTCCCCGGTGGACGGCTCCCCCCTCTTCCTCAGCCCGGAGCGGGCGGTGGCCGTCCAGGAGGAGCTGGGGGTGGACGTCGCCATGGCCCTGGACGTCCTGGTGGCCGGGAACGCCTCGTGGGAGGAGACGGCCGCGGGGGTGGAGCGGACCAGCCGCTGGGCCCGGCGCTGCCGGGAGGCCGTTCGGGGGGAGACCGCCCTCTTCGGCATCGTCCAGGGGGGGGGCCATCGGGACCTGAGGGAGCGCTCGGCCCGAGACCTCGTCGCCCTGGATTTCCCCGGGTATGCGGCGGGTGGTTTTTCCGTCGGGGAAAAGAAGGAAGTCTTCCGGGAGGTGGCGGCCTTCACCGCCGGCCTGCTCCCGAAGGACCGCCCCCGCTACCTCATGGGGGTGGGAACACCCCTAGATCTCGTGGAGGCGGTATCCTGGGGCTACGACCTGTTCGACTGCGTCCTGCCCACCCGCAACGCCCGGAACGGGAGCCTCTTCACCTCCCGCGGGGTGGTGGCCATCAAGAACGCCCGGTACGTGCGGGACGAAGGCCCCCTCGACCCGGGGTGCCCCTGCTGGGCCTGCCGGAACGTCCCCCGAGCCTACCTGAACCACCTCTTCCGCGCCGGCGACCCCACCGGCCTCGTCCTCCTCACCCTCCACAACGTGACCTTCTACCTCGGTCTCCTGGGCCGCATCCGGCGGGCCATCGAACGGGGAAGCCTCCAAGCCCTCTTGGAGGAGGTGCGGGGCCTTTCCGGACGGAATGGCGACGCTCCCCCCTGAAACGCCGAAACCGAGAGTGCCACCGAAAGCGGACGCCGTGTTTCGTTGTTGTGACACTTCTGCGGTCCGCGTAGGATTTCACTCCGATTTTTCATGGCTCCTTACTCTTGGCCCTGGAATTGCTTAAGGGTGGGCAGGCCTCCATCGCCCCGGCGGGGCAGCCCGGAGATGTGAGGATGGGGAGACAGTCCGATGAATGCCCATTCCACTCTTTTCTGGCTGGGATCGGCCCTGCTGGCCGCCGCCCTCTCGGCGGGGACCTTCGCCCAGAGCCAGTCCTACCCCCCCAACAGCCTCGTCATCCCCATGGACACCACCTACCAGGACAACGGAATGTTCAAGGCCTACGGCCTCGTCTACCTCCTGCTCCAGCACAACATCCCCGTGGACTGGGCGATTCAGGACCCCAAGAACTACGGGGACGTGGACTTCTCTGCCTCCGCGGTCCGGACGGTGACCTCCTCGGGCTTCGGTTCGACGGTCTTCTCCGCCTCCTACCGGGGCGGCCCCTTCGTCGTGGACTCGGCCTACTACGACGCGGCCCTCCCCCTGGTCCAGAGCTGGCTCAGGAGCTACCCTTCCGTGGCGGTCCACCGGGCCGAGGCCTCCTTCACCGCCAACCTGAGCCGGAGGCTCTACGCGGCCCCCACCATTTCGGTCTTTCTGGACGGCAACGAGGTCATCGCCTTCACCTACTTGAACGCCGCCTCCATTCCCATGGCCGACGGCCGTTCCTGGCCCACGGCCAACAACCCCACCGCCGCCCAGTGCCCCTCCCCCGACTGCCTCTCCGAGAGCGCCATCGCCGGAACCCTCGGCGTCACCGGCGACGGGGCCCTCCTCGACGCCAACGGCAACCCCACCGTCTGCCAGATCATGTCCATGCACTACGCCCCTTCGAACCCCGCCCTCGCCAACGAGGTGGCCGGGGAGATCCGCGCTTTTCTGACGGGAAGGGACGTCCACGCCTTCTTCGAGTGCGAGGCGGTGAACTGGTTCGAAAGCCTCTCCACGGCGGGACCCTTCCTCACCACAGGAGGCCTCGCCAAGGCCAACAAACCCGGTTCGGTGGACTACCTCAACAGCGCACGGCCCTTCGCGCAGGCGGACGGGACCTTCGGCACCAAGGGGGGCTCCATGCCGGCCTTCGCGCTGAAAACCGGTTCCGCGTACCACTCCACCATCGCCGTGATGGTGAAAAAGGCGGGCGCCGCCGTCGGCGCCACCGACGTCTGGATCACCGACCACCTGGACGGAAACCCGGCCAACGGGAAGATCTCCTACCTGGGGGGCCATCAGTACGGCACCGCCCTCCCCATCACCGCGAACCCGGGAAGCCTCGGCACGCGGTATTTCCTCAACAGCCTCTTCGAGGCGCCGTGCAGCTCCGAGGCAGTCTCCACGGTGGGGCTGACCCTGGACGGCCCGGCCACCACCGTCTCGCCTCGAGTGACCTACACCCTGCACTACGAGGTCTCCGGCGGCTGGGCGCAGAGCACCACCGTGACCCTTCCCCTTCCTTCCGGCGTCTCCTTCGTGAGCGCCTCGGGGGGCGGAACCTTCTCGGGCGGCCAGGTCACCTGGAACCTGGGCCTGCTGGGCGACGGCGCCTCCGGCGACCTCACCGTGGAGGTGGACCTTTCCACCGACGGCAGCTACGACTTCACGGCCCACTCCTCCTGGAAGGTGGGGACCACCACCTTTTCCGGCGACTCCAACACCGTGACCACCCGGCTGGACCGGGGAACGCCCGATCCCCCGGCCATCGTTTCCCCCGCCGACGGGTCCACCACCACCGACACCACGCCCGCCTTTTCGGGGACGGCCGAGCCGGGCGTCACGGTTCTTCTCTATCTGGACGGAAGCGGGACGCCCGTCGCCGTGACGGCGGACGGCACCGGGACGTGGACCTACACGCCGGCCGCCCCTCTGGCCTACGGATCCCACACCGTGTACGCCGTGGCGCGGGACGAGGCCGGAAACCTCTCGGGGCCGTCGGCCACCCACGCCTTCACGGTGGTCCACGAGCCTCCGGTGGTGGGCGGCCCCATCGTGGCGAGCCCCTTGGGGAACGCCGTTTTCGGGACGTCTTCCTCGCCGGAGGGGACGGAAATTACCGTGTACCGAAACGGCGTGGCTGTCGGGACGGCGACGGTGCAGGCGGGAGGGAGCTGGACCCTCCCCGGAGTTCTGGGGCTCCAGGGCGGAGAGGCGGTTACGGCGACGGCGGGGACGGGAGCGTCGCTGTCGGCGGTGTCGAACACGGTCTTCGTGACGCCGGCGCCGCCGGTGGTGGACAGCCCGCTCCTGGCGGGGGCGACGTCGGTGACGGGGACTTCCACGGCCCCGGCGGGCAGCACGATCACGGTGTACGTGAACGGGGCGGCCGTGGGCACGGCGACGGTGCAGGCGGGCGGGACGTGGAGCCTGTCGGGGATCGGGACTCCGCTGGCCGACGGGGACGCCGTCAAGGCGGCGGTGGGCGTGGGCGGACAGACCTCCGCCGATTCCAACGTGGTGACGGTGGCGGCGGACGCCGCGGACGTGACGCCGCCGCCGTGGGTGACGAGCCCCATCTACGCGGGGGCCGTGCGGGTGAGCGGGACCTCCACGAGTCCGGCGGGCACCCGGATCGACGTCTTCGTGGACGGTGCGTGCGTCGGGAGCACGGCGGTCACGTCCGCGGGGACCTGGACGTGGAACCTGCCCGGCGGGATGACCTTGAGGGACGGGCAGGCGGTCTTCGCGACGGCCACGGACGAGGCCCAGGGTCTCGGAACGTCGGTTCCGAGCCCCGAGGTCGTCGTTTCGGCGAACGCCTCGGACCGGACGCCGAGCCCCGTCATCGGCTCGCCGGTGTACGGAGGGGCCACCTCCGTGGCCGGGACGTCTTCCTCCCCGGGGGGGGCGCGGATCGACGTGTACGCGGACGGGGTTTTTGTGGGAACCACGACGGTCCAGTCCGACGGGACGTGGTCCCTGACGGGGATCGGGCCCCTGGCGGAAGGGACGGTTCTCCAGGCGACGGCCACGGACGAGGCGGGGGGCCACGGGACCTCCACCCCCTCGGCCCCGGTGACGGTGGAGGCGGTTCGGAGCACCCCGCCCATCGCGAGCGCCTCGCTCCTGGCGGGGGCGCCGCAGACCATCACCGGCAGCAGCGTGGAGGCGGCGGGGTCGGTGATCACGGTGTACGTGAACGGGGCGGCCGTGGGAACGACGACGGTGAACGCCGACGGGAGCTGGTCGCTGGCGGGGGTGGTGCTGGCGGCGGGCGACCTGGTGAAGGCCACGGTGCAGGCCGCGGGGAAGTCGGTGAGCGCGGACTCGAACGTGGTGGTGGTGTCGGCGGACGCCTCGGGGGTCACCCCGGCGCCGGGGGTCACCCCCGGGATTCCGGCGGGGTCCACGAGCGTGTCGGGGACGTCGGTCCCCGGGGCGGCGGTGGACGTGTACGCCGACGGGCTATACCTGGGGACGGTAACGGCGGACCCGGTGACGGGCGAGTGGACGCTGACGGGGGTGGGTCCGCTGGCGGACGGGGCGATCCTGTCGGCCACGGCGACGCGGTCCCCGACGGGGACGTCGGACTGGAGCGCGCCCGTGGTGGTGGGGACGGCCATCCACCTCCTGCGGTCGGACGCCCTCACCTCCCTGAGCCAGAGCCGTAGGCCCCTCTTCACCCACGACGTGGCGACGCCGCCCTACCCGTCGCTGGACACCCTCGGGCCGAACCACGCCTTCAACGCCGGGGAGGGAAGCGACGGCCTCCAGCCTGAGGCGCCCTCCAGCGCCGACGACGACAAGGGATACCTCCGCAACGTGACCAGCGGGACGCTGGACCCCGACGGGACGGTGCTGACCGACGACGGGCGGCCCCTGGTCTTCTACGAACTCCTGGACAACAACACCCACACCCTCAAACTCGAGAAATCGGGCTCCTCCATCAAGATCATCATCGAGTGACCGAAGCCGCACTTCGGGCGACCGGGCGGCGGGCTCTTCGGGGCCCGCCGCTTCTTTTCAAGGACCCACCAGCCGGCGGCGCAGGGCGGCGATGCGGTCCCGGATCTCCGCGGCCTTTTCGTACTCCAGGGCCTCGGCGGCGGCGAACAGGGCCCGCTCGAGGGCGGGACGATCCTGTGGCCCGTGGCCATCCGCCCGCCGACAGGTAGCTTGGAATGGAGTGCGCCGGGGGTGGAGCGGACCACGCCCGGCGGCAGGGGCCCAGGAGGAAGAAGGTCCCGCCGGGGGACTTGACAGAAAAAAAAAGGAGCTACAAAAGGGCGGCCATGCCGGGGACCCCATGACCGACGCGAGAGGTTCGCACAGGGAAAGGAGGCATTTCATGGCAAAAGGGGTTCGACGGACGATTCTTCTGGGACTCCTGATGACCGCGATCTTTTCCTTTGCCTTGCCGCCCCGTTACTATTTTCGAGAGTACGTGGGGCCGCGTAGGGGTTGGTGTGGCCAGGTCTCTGATTCCGGCTGCTACGCCGTGGACGTGAACCCGTAACGGAACTTGAGGGGAAAAGCGGCATGGCCTTCAGGGTTTACAAAGGTCTTGCATGGTGCGCGGTGGCCGCGGCGGGGCTTTGCGTGGGAAGCGGACGGGCGCCGCGGAGCGCCGTGCATCCCCCCGGACCGGTGATGGGGGACATCCGCCCCTTCCGCCTGGATCCCCCGCCAGACAACGTGAGAGCCGTTCAGCCGTGCTCGGGAAAACTCTGGGTGGTGGACGAGGGCACGAACCGCCTCCTTCTGTACGACGAGAAGGGAAACCTCCTTCGGGAGATGGCGGGGGCCGCCTCGCCCGTGCGCCTGGAGGACCCCCTCGGCCTGTCGGCGAGCGACGAGGTGGTGGCCGTTTTCGAAAGAGGGGGACGCATCCTTCTCTTCACCGAGAAGGGACTGCAAGGCAAGGTGAAGGTTCCTCGCGAATGGTATCCAGGGCCGGATTCCTTTTTTACGGGAGCCCGCTTCTTCTTCACTTACGCGGCGTGGCTGGGGCCCGGCCCAGAATCCTCGCAGGAAGGCAGGTACGCCACGCTTCTTTCCACCGACCTCCAAGGGAAGGACCCCCACGCCTACGAGAGCGTTCCTGCAAGAACACCGGAAAGCAAGAGGACCAGCCTGTGGAATGCCCACACCTCCTGGACGGAATGGAAGAACCACGGCTGGGCGGTCTGCCGGAGCCTCCCCCCGGAGGTCTTTCTCTTCTCGGCGGACGGAAGGCTTCTGCGGCACCGGCCCCCAGGCGCCGGCGCCCCCCCGCCCCCCCTTCCAAACGGCGACAAGAGGAGGACGTTGGAACTGTTAGCCATGGACCGCGTCATCGGCCTCGTTCCCCACGGGGACAGGTTGGGGCTGGTCTGGCAGCAGCGGCGCCCCTCTCGGACCACCCTTCGGGTCGAATGGCTCGACGGCGAACTCCGAACCGTCGCAGAGGAGGAAACGCCCTTTCCGGTGCCGTTGAAGACAGGAGATGCCGTAAGCGTGGAGGGCACGCGGGAAGGGCGGGGGGCTCTGCTGATTCACTGGTCGTTCCAGGGGTTCTATAGCTCCGAGAACCACTTGTACGAATGGCCTTTCCGCAAGAATCCACGACCCTAGCGACACTGCGAGAGAACGAGAGGGCGGGGCCCCAAGGGGCCGCGCTTGGACGGCGCCGGGCACCCCGCGGCCCGCGTCGGTGGAGGCAGCCAGGGTTCTGGACAGCCAGGGGCGGGCGGCAAAGGGGAGGAGCCCATGGGGAAATCGACCGAGGAGGGAACCCAGTATGGCGGGTGGGTGGTCTGGTGGCTGGTGGCGATCTTGGCGCTCGGCTGCTCTCCAGCAGGGGGTGCGGAAATCCAGAAGCGGACCCCCGATCCAGGCGGAGAAAAGGGCACGGTGGCCTTGCTTTTTCCGTCGGGCGGATGTCCCTGCCGGTACGCCCCTCTGGCGCAGGCGCTTCGGGCGCAGGAGAAGGGGCTGAGCGGAAGGCTGGCAGCCTACCTCGCTTCGCCGCCTCCCCCGCCGGGAAGCGAATCGGTGGGCCTGCCCTACCGCTGGAACGGACAGACGGAGGCGCTTCGAAAACGTTTCGCCCTTGAGGAGGAGGACTTGCCTTTCCTCGTGGTGGTGGGGGCGGGCCGAAACCCTCGGCTCATGGTGGCATCCAGGGTTCCCCTCGCTCCTTCGGACCAACAGAACCTTGCACAGGTGGTTCGAGCCCTTGCGGTGGAGGAAGGAGAGCCATGAAGGCGGGATGGGTATGGGCGGGCCTGGTGCTGGGGGCGGGGCTCTGGGCGGCGGCAGGGCTTCCCTGTCGGGCGGCGGAACAGGAAGGGGGCCTCACCTGGGCAGTCCAGGCCGACGGGCAGGGGGAGCCCTTTTCGGTGAAGAAGGACGAAGCCGGTCGGATTTTTCCCCAGGACCTCCTCCTATGGAGACCGGACGTCGGGTTCACGGTCTTGAAACGGGGAGTGCCCCTTCCCCGGGAGCTTCCGCAAGGGCTGGCTGTAGACCTTTGGGTACGGGACAGGCAAGCTTCTCCTGTGGCCGGCGTGGCGCTGGAGTACCGGCCTCTCGACGCTCCCAACCTTCCCGAGCCCTTCGGGAGGATCTCCACAGACGCCGCCGGAAGGGCCCGTCTCTTCCTGCAACCTGGCCACGTGCTTCTCGTGTGGATCTCCTCTCCGAGGTTTCTGCCGGGGGCGGTCACGGTGGACGGAAGCGCCTCCACGGTAGAGGTCAAGGCCCTTCCCGCCCCCCCGGGGAGCTTCCGGGTGGAAGGGCCCTTCGGGAGAGCCCTTGCGGGGGCTTCGGCCCTCTTCCTGCCCGACGAGGCGCCGCGCAACCCGCTTCTCCTCGCGCAGGAGCGGAAGACGGCCGCCCGCCGGGTCCTTGCCGACGCCCAGGGCTTCCTCCGCCTCGGCGAGGGAGCGGCCAACCGGCCTTTTCTACTGTGGGCCAAGGGCTACACCCTCCGCGAGGTGGACGGGGTGCCGGATTTTTCCGCCCTCTCGCTTCAGAAAGCCTCGGCCATTTCCCTTCGTCTGCGGATGCCCGAAGGGACCGCCCCCGCCTGGAAGGCGGAGGTTCGCCATCTGGCCAAGGGCCTGCCCTGGCTCTCGGTGACCGAAGAGTGGGCCTTCACGGGACCGGAAGGAAAAGTCTGCCCTCCCGCCTTCCCCTGCGAGGTATCGGTGCGGGCGGAGGGTTGCGCCGAGGAAGTCCTTTCTCTGAAGGCCCTTCCCTCAGGGGTCGTGAACATTTCCCTCCGAAAGGGGGTTCTCCTCGCGGGGGTGGTGCAAGACGAGGGGGGGCTGAAGATCCAAGGTGCCCAGGTGTGTCTGGGAGAGCCGAGAAGTTCGCGTTTCGTCGTGACCGACGCGGAAGGCCGCTTCGCTTTTCCCCTCCAGGACGCTGGCGAGGCGCCGTGGGACCTCTTCGTCTCCGCGGACGGGTTCCTCACGGGGGAACTTCTCGGGATCGCTCCGGAAAAAGCGGGGGCCTGCCGGGTGGTGCTTTCCCGCGGGGCAGGGTTTTTCGGCCGGGTAGAGCTCCTTGGGGAGGGGGCACCGCCTTCCTCCTTCCAGGTCCGGGCGGAGGCGGTGACCCGCCAAAGCTCCCAGGGGGCTTCCTTCGAAGTTGAAGCCAAGGCAGACGGGACCTTTGAAGCCACGGGCCTCGAAGAGGGAACCTACCGGGTCCAAGCTTTTTCCAGGGGGCGGCGCAGCCCGGCCGTCGCGGTGGAAGTCAAGGCGGGGCTTCTCACAGATGCGGGAACGCTGATGCTCGACCGAAAACCCGCCGTTCAGGGGACCCTGGCGGTGCGGGGGGAAAGCGCCCCGGACGCCCGCGAGGCGGACATCCGCCTGCTTCGAGTCATGGGTCCCGCGGAGGCTGCCACGCGCGCGGAGGCGGCGCGGAAGGCCGACGAAGCAGGGGGAGACGGCTCCTTCTCCTTCTGGGGGGTCCTTGAGGGGGAGTACCGCGTGGAGGCCCATTGGGCAGGGATGGCTGCACGGAGCGGCAGGTTTCGAGTGGAGGAGGAGGACGTCCAGGTCGGCACCCTCTTCTTGGAAAAGGAAGGCATCCTCCGGGGCAGGCTGATCTCCCGCTCCCCACGGGATTTCTCCGGATTCCGCATCCTGCTCCAGAACGGCGCCCTGGACTTCGACGGTCCTTCGGCCACCGCCGGGTCCGACGGGGCTTTCTCCCTCGGTCCCCTTTCCCCCGGCCCCTACACGTTGTCGGTCTTCGAACCCTTTTCCGTGGTTCCCAAAGCCCGTCGGCGCGTGGAGGTGCAGGCGGGGGGGGAGGGGCAGGAGATTCCCGTTCCCCTGGAGGGAGTGGACGTGGCCGTACAGGCGCGGTTGGACGGGCGCCCGGCGCCTTCGGGCGTCCTTTCCTTCGAGGCCGCCCACGACGAGTCCTGGGGGGCACCCCTCGCCATCGGAACGCCGGAGGGGATGCTCATTCTCGGCTTTCCGGCACCCCTGGTCTCCGGGGAGACCGATGGGGGCGGCTTCACTCTCCTGCGGGAGTGCCCGCCGGGTCCGGGGACGGCCACCCTCTCCTGGAATGGCGGGGAGTGGACCATGCCGGTCACGGTACCCGACCGCCCCCAGGGGACGCTCACATGGGATTTTCGGGGTCTCTCCCTGGAGGGACGGGTGGTGGACGAAGAGGGAAAAGGCGCAGGTGGCGTGCTGGTAACCTGGGAATACGTGGGCCGCGGCCCCCTCCCGAACGCCGGGGTCCGCACCGACTCCTCCGGTGGCTTTGTCCTTTCCGACTTGGCCCCTGGAGAAGTGCGGCTTCGGGCCGCCGATCCCCAGCGGGGGGGTGGGGAAGCGACGGTGGCCCTTCCGCTCGCCGTGCCGGTCCCGGTGGAGGTCCGCCTTCACCGCACCGGGCCCTAGGACGAAAGCAGGCGCTTTCGGAGGGCGGCGATGCGGTCCCTCCGCTCGGCGGCCTTCTCGTACTCCAGGGCCTCGGCGGCGGCGTACATCTCCTTCTCCAGCTCGGCGATGCGGCGCGCCGCCTCCCCGGGGTCGTCGTAGCCGCCCGGCTCCTCGGCCACCTCGGGCACGCCGTAGTAGTCCCTCTCAAAGACGCTCGAAAGCACCGAGTCGATGTCCTTGACGATGGACTGGGGCGTGATGCCGTGGGCCTCGTTGTACGCCGCCTGCTTCTCCCGGCGCCGCTCCGTCTCCTGGACCGCCTCCCGGATGGCCGTGGTGAGGGCGTCGGCGTAGAGGATGGCCTTGCCCTCCACGTTCCGGGCGCAGCGGCCCATGGTCTGGATCAGGGCGCCCCGGCTTCGCAGGAAGCCCTCCTTGTCGGCGTCGAGGATGGCCACGCGGCTCACCTCGG
Organism: Acidobacteriota bacterium; assembly: GCA_037444825.1. Taxonomy (GTDB): domain Bacteria; phylum Acidobacteriota; class UBA4820; order UBA4820; family DSQY01; genus JBFLVU01. The sequence goes on from JBBILR010000033.1 coordinate 23,409, forward strand.
GCAGGTCCAGCCCCTCCCGGAGGAGGTTCACCCCCACCAGGACCTCCACCTCCCCCCGGCGGAGGTCCCTCAGGATCTTCACCCGCTCCAGGGTGTCGATGTCGGAGTGGAGGTAGGCCACCTTGAGCCCCAGCTCCTTGAAGTACTGGGTGAGCTCCTCGGCCATCTTCTTGGTGAGGGTGGTGACGAGGACCCGCTGGCCCCTGGCGGTGACCTCCCGGCACTCCTTGTAGAGGTCTTCCACCTGCCCGGTGGCGGGCCGAATTTCCACCTCGGGGTCCATGAGGCCCGTGGGCCGGATGACCTGCTCGGCGGTGACGCCCCCCGCGGCGCCGATCTCGTAGGGGGCGGGGGTGGCCGACACGTAGACGATCTGGGGCGCCAGCGCCAGGAACTCCTCGAACTTCAAGGGCCGGTTGTCGAGGGCCGAGGGGAGCCGGAAGCCGTAGTCCACCAGCGTCTGCTTCCGGGAGCGGTCGCCTCGGTACATGGCCTGGAGCTGGGGGACCGTCATGTGGGATTCGTCGAGGAGGACCAGGGCGTCGGTGGGAAGGTACTCCAGGAGGGTGGGGGGCGGTTCCCCCGGCGCCCTGCCGGTGAGGTGGCGGGAGTAGTTCTCCACGCCGTTGCAGTACCCCGCCTCGGAGAGCATCTCCAGGTCGAACTGCGTCCTCTGGAGAAGGCGCTGGGCCTCCAGGACCTTGCCCTGGGCCTCCAGCTCCCCCAGCCGCTCCTTCAGTTCGGCCTTGATGGTCTCCACGGCGGCGAGAACCCTCTCCCGGGGCGTGGCGTAGTGGGTGCGGGGGTAGAGGGTGAAGGCGTCCAGCTCCTCCAGGATCTCTCCGGTGAGGGGGTCCACCCGGTGGAGGCCCTCCACGTCGTCGCCGAAGAGCTCCACCCGAAGGAGGTGGTCCTCGTAGGAGGGGTAGACCTCCAGGACGTCTCCCCGCACCCGGAAGCGGCCCCGCTCCAGGACGCCGGGGCTCCGGGTGTAAAGCATGTCCACCAGGCGCCGCAGGGCCTTCTGGAGGTCCAGGCGCTCACCCCTCCGGAAGGAGAGGGTCATGCCGTAGTAGGATTCCGGCTCGCCCAGGCCGTAGATGCACGAGACGGAGGCCACGATGAGCACGTCCCGCCGCTCCCTTAGGCTCCGGGTGGCCGAGAGCCGCAGGCGGTCGATCTCCTCGTTGATGGTGGACTCCTTCTCGATGTAGGTGTCGGTCTGGGGGACGTAGGCCTCGGGCTGGTAGTAGTCGTAGTAGGAGACGAAGTACTC
>JBBILR010000034.1:0-23648 GCA_037444825.1 Acidobacteriota bacterium
ACCCCAGCGCCCCGTTCACCAGGGCGCCCAGCGCCGGCAGCACCGGAATCAGCCAGAGAAGCTGGACGGACGTCATGAGCGCACCTCACGGCGTGATGGGGGGATGGGGCGATGAGGAGATGAGGAAGAACCCTCCCCCATCGAACCGCCGATCCGAACCGCGCTTCCCCTCATCTCGGAATCTCCTACTCTCCTCATCACGGTTCCTACCACTTCATCAAGTTCGCGGCGTCGATGTTGGTGGTGCCCTGGCGGCGGATGAAGGCCACCACGATGGCCACCCCCACGGCCGCCTCGGCGGCGCTCACCGCCAGCACGAAGAAGGCGAAGAGGGCCCCCTCCATCTGTCCCAGGTGCCGCCCCAGGCCCAAAAGGAGAAGGTTCACCGAGTTCAGCATCAGCTCCACCGACAGGAAGACGGTGATGGCGCTCTTGCGCGTGAGGGCTCCGATGAGCCCCGCGCCGAAGAGGAAGGCGGTGAGCACGAGGACGTGTCCGAGGCCGAAGGTCATGTCCACTCCCTCCGCGAAAGGACGATGGCCCCCACCATGGCCCCCACGAGGAGCAGGGAGGCCACCTCGAAGGGCACGGCGTAGCGGCTCACCAGGAGGTGGCCGAAGGCCTGGATGGTGCCGAAGGAGGACTCCACCGGCCCGAAGAGGGCGGGGCCCGCCTGCAGGGTGAGCCGGTAGAGGTGCACGATGAAGAGGGCCGCGGCGGCGTAGGTCAGCACCGTCTGCGGGACACCCACGGGGGGTCCCTCCTCCTGGAGGCCCAGGGCCATGATGACGTAGAGGAGGATCACCATCACCGCCCCGGCGTAGACGATCATGAGGAAGAGGCCCAGGAAAGGCACCGCGAGGAGCATGTAGAGCACCCCCAGCCCCACCATGGCCACCGCCATTCCCAGCACCGCCACCACCGGGTTCCGGTGGAAGACCAGCGTGAGGGCCCCGACGAAGGCCAGGAGCGCCACACCGAAAAAGACCGCGGCCGAGAGCATCAGGAATCCTCCTCCAGGGGCTTTTCCTTGCCGGGAAGGTAGGGCGGCCTCCGCCCCATGCGCAAGAGCTTCTCCTTGGTGAAGATGAGGTCCGTCCGGTCGTAGTCCGCCAGCTCGTACTCGTCCTTGAGCCAGATGGCCTCCACCGGGCAGACCTCCTCGCAGTAGCCGCAGAAGATGCAGAGGCCCATGTCGATGGAGAACTCCTTGGGGTACTTCTCCTTCTCCAGCTCCGTCTCCCCCGCCACGATGGTGATGGCCTTGGGGGGGCAGATGAACTGGCAGAGCTTGCAGGAGGTGCACTTCTCGTGACCGTCCAGCCCGGTGAGGAGCACCGGCGCGCCGCGGTAGCGGGGCGGCAGGGTCCACCGTTCCTCGGGGTACTGGAGGGTCACCCGCTTGCGGAAGACGTGGCTCAGCGTCAGGGCCATGCCCTTGAGGATGGCCGGGAAGTACAGCCGCTCCCAGAGGGAGAGCTTGGGCCGCCGCATGACCTTCATGGACGCCCCCTCACGAGCAGGAACGTGGCGACGAGGAGGAAGTTGGCGAGGGCCAGGGGGAAGAGCTTCCTCCACCCGAGGTTCATGAGCTGGTCGTAGCGGAACCGGGGCAGGGTCCAGCGGACCCAGATGAAGACGAACATCATGAAGGCGATCTTGCCGAAGAAGACCGCCGCCGAGAGGATCCCGCCCCAGAAGGGCCCGAACCACTCCCACCTCACGAAGGGGAGGTTCCACCCCCCGAGGAAGAGGAGGGTCAAAAAGGCCGAGGCGGTGATCATGTTGGCGTACTCGCCCATGAAGAACATGGCGAAGCGGAGGCCGGAGTACTCGGTGTGGTAGCCGGCCACGATCTCGCTCTCCCCCTCCGGCAGGTCGAAGGGCAGGCGGTTGGTCTCGGCGAAGATGGAGACGAGGAAGACCACGAAGCCCAGGAAGTGGGGCAGGAAGAACCAGACCTTCCCCCAGCCGCCCGCCTGGGCCTCCACGATCTTCTGGAAGTCGAAGGACCCCACCCAGAGGACCACCGAGAGGAGGCTCAGGCCGATCCCCAGCTCGTAGGAGATCACCTGGCTGGCGCCCCGGAGGGCCCCCATGAGGGAGTATTGGTTGCCGCTGGACCACCCGGCCAGCAGGATGCCGTAGACGCCCAGGGAGGAAATGGCCAGGAGGTAGATGACCCCCACGTCCACCCCCGGGGCGATGACCAGCGGGTACGTCCGCCCGCCCCAGGTGACGGAGGTGCCGAAGGGGATGACGGCGAAGGTCACCAGGGCGGGGATGAGCGTCAGGAGCGGCGCGATGAGGTAGACGGGCTTGTAGGCCTCCTTCGGGACGATGTCCTCCTTGAAAAAGAACTTGAGGCCGTCGGCCACGGGCTGGAGGAGGCCCCAGGGTCCCACGCGGTTGGGCCCCAGCCGGTCCTGCATGAAGGCCGAGACCCGCCGCTCGGCCAGGGTGGCGTAGGCCACGCCGGTCATGACCACCGTGACGATGACGAGGATCTTGACGAGGGCGGGCACCACCACGGGAAGATAGGCGCTCACGGCGTCACCTCCTCGATCCGGATCCCCGCGGGCAGGAAGTCGCGCACGGCCTTGTCCGCGAGAGCGGGGATCCGCTCCTTCACCCGCTGGAACCAGGGGGCGAACTGGGGCCCGGGGCCCTCCGCGCCCGCCGCCTCGAGCCACCTCGAAACCCAGTCGTAGAAGGGGCGCCGGTGCTTCGGGGGCACCAGGACCCGGGCGGTCTTCTGGACCACCCCCTGGAAGTTCACCGTGAGCCCCTCCATCTCGTGCCAGCCCGCCAGGGGGAGGAAGAAGCGGGAGAGGGCCCCGGTGGGGGTGACTTCGTAGTCTCCGGCCACCAGGCACTCCAGGCCCTCGAGGGCCTTCTTCAGGGCCTCCCGCTCCCCCGCCGCCGCCAGGGCGAAGAGGTCCTCCCGGAGGACCAGGGCCGCCTTCTTCCCGGCGAAGAGGGGGGCCAGCGGCGCGCCGGGGGGAAGGATCTTGAGGCCCAGCAGGGAGGCGCCCTTGAGGTTGGGGCGGCGGTCCTTCCGGATGAGGAGGGCGTCGTCCTCGCCCTCCTCCACCGCCGGAACCACGAGGCGCGCTTCGGGGAAGAGGCGGTCCTTCAGCTCCAGGGCGGCGGCCATCTCCTCCAGGGGCATGCGGGCGGAGAGGACCAGCACCACGGCGGAGGAGGCCTTGCCCGCGAAGGGGGCCAGCGCCTCGGCCAGGAGCGGCGCGAAAGTCTCGGTGGTGAAGGCCGAGAAGCCCGCCTTCCCCCGGACCAGGGGACGGGCGGCGGGCTTCCGCTCCTTCAGGCGCTCCGACAGGAGCCGGCCGTAGTCGCACATCCAGAAGGCGTTGACCTGGGGGTTCTCCCGGGGGACGAGCCGCAGGACCTCGTTCTTGTAGGCGTCCATCCGCACCGAACAGCCTCGGGCGCACTCCGGGCAGACGGAGTTGGCCGAGGTGAGGAACCAGACCCGCTCCTTGAAGCGGAACTCCTTGCTGGTGAGGGCCCCCACCGGGCAGATGTCCGCCGTGCAGACGGAGTAGGGGTTGTCGAGCTTCCGTCCCGGGAAGGTGTCCACGACGGTGTGGACCCCCCGCTCCGCCAGCGTGAGCTCGCCGGTCTTGGTGATCTCCTCGCAGAAGCGGATGCACCGCGTGCACTTGATGCACCGCTCCGCGTCGTAGACCACGTGGGGCCCGATGTCCACCCGCTTGGGGGCGTGGACCTTCTCGAACTCCATGCGGCTGGCGGGGTGGCCGAAGGTGTAGGAGTAGGCCTGGAGCTGGCACTCCCCGGCCTGGTCGCAGATGGGGCAGTCCAGCGGGTGGTTGAGGAGCAGGAACTCCAGGATTCCCTTCTGGGCCCGTTTCACCAGCTCGCTCTGGGTCCTCACCACCATGTCGTACTTGCCGTCGATCTTCTTGTCGGGCGGGAGGGCGGTGACGGTGGTGGAGCAGGCGGTGAGCGGCTTGGGGGCTCCCTGGACCTCCACCAGGCACATGCGGCACTGACCGGCGATGGAGAGGGCCGGATGCCAGCAGTAGTAAGGGATGTAAATCCCGTGCTTGAGGGCGGTGCGGAGGATGGTCTCCCCCAGGGGCGCCTCGATTTCCTTGTCGTCGATCCGGATCAGCGGCATGGGCTATCCTATCTTCACTTCCACCACGGGGCCTGAGGCGGGTCCGGCCCCCCTTTCCCCTACACCACCGTGGTCATCGGCACGTGACCCATGGGGCAGCGGCCCAGCTTGGCGTGGGCCAGAAACTCCTCCCGGAACTGCTTGGCGAAGGAGATGGCGGGCATGGCCGCCGCGTCCCCCAGGGGGCAGATGGTGCGCCCCATGATGTTCTCCGACACCTCCACGATGAGGTCCACGTCCGCTTCCTTGCCGCCCCCCTCCTCCAGCCGCCTGAGAATCAACTCCAGCCAGTGGGTGCCCTCCCGGCAGGGGGTGCACTGGCCGCAGGATTCCCGGGCGTAGAACTCCAGGAGGTTCAGGAGGGCCTTCACCATGCAGACGGTGTCGTTCATGACGATGACGCCGGCGGAGCCGATCATGGAGCCCACGGTCTTGAGCCCGTCGGGGTCCATAGCCACGTCGATCTGGTCGGCCCTCAGCACCGGCGTGGAGGAGCCGCCGGGGATCACGGCCTTCAGCGGGCGGTCGCCGAGGATCCCGCCGGCGTGCTCGTAGAGGATCTCCCGGAGGGAGACGCCTCCGGGGAGCTCGTAGATGCCCGGCCGCTTCACGTGGCCGGAGACGCCGTAGAGACGCGGCCCCGGCATGCTGGGGGTCCCGATGGAGGTGTACCAGGCGGCGCCGTTCTGGATGATGAGGGGCACGTTGGCGTAGGTTTCCACGTTGTTGATGTTGGAGGGGACGCCGTAGACGCCGTACCCGGCGGGAAAGGGGGGCTTGAGGCGGGGCTGGCCGCGCTTGCCCTCCAGCGACTCCATGAGGGCCGTCTCCTCGCCGCAGATGTAGGCGCCGGCGCCCCGCGCCACCCAGACGTCGAAGTCGAAGCCCGACCCCAGGATGTTCTTCCCCAGAAAGCCCTTGGCGTAGGCCTGGTCCACGGCCCGCTGGAAGATCCGCGCCCCCTGGGGCATCTCGCCCCGGATGTAGAAAAAGCACCCCGCCGCCTGGGTGGCCCAGCCGGCGATGAGGATCCCCTCCAGGATGGCGTGGGGGTCGTTCTCGATGAGGAGCCGGTCCTTAAAGGTCCCCGGCTCGCTCTCGTCGGCGTTGCAGACGAGGTACTTGAGGGGTTCCTTTTTCTCGCCCTCCTTTTTGCGGGGGAGGAAGGACCACTTGAGGCCGGCGGGGAAGGCGGCCCCGCCCCGGCCCTTGAGGTTGGCGGCCTTCACCTCGTTGAGGACCTGCTCGGGGGTCATCTTGTGGAGGGCCTTCATCAGGGGCTCGTAGCCCCCCGAGGCCATGTAGGTGTCGATGTGGGTGGAATTGGGCTTGCCGACGTTCCTCGTCAGAAGCTTCAGCGGCTCGGCCATGGCTCACTCCAGTTCGTGGAGGATCCGGTCCACGTCGTCGGTGGAGACGCGCCGGTGGAGGGTCTCGTTCACCATGAAGGCCGGCCCCGAATCGCAGCAGGCCAGGCACTCCACCGCCACCAAAGTGAAACGTCCGTCGGGGGTGGTCTCGCCGGGCTTGATCCCCAGGCGCCGCTCCAGGTGTTCGAGGATCTTCTCCGAGCCCGCCAGGAGGCAGGGCAGGGTCTTGCAGACCTGGAGCAGGTACTTCCCCGTGGGCTCCTCGGTGAACATTTCGTAGAAGGTCACCACGCCCCGGACGTGGGCGGGGGTCATCCCCAGCTTCTCCGCCAGGAGTTCCTGGCAGGCTTCGGGAACGTGGCGGAACTCGCTCTGGCAGAGGTGGAGGCACATGAGGAGGGCCGTCCTCGGCTGGGGGTAGGCCGCTTTCAGGGCCTCGATCTTCTCGAGGAACTCGGGGTCTTGCAGCTTCGCCTGCACGTCGGGTTTCGCCTCGCTCACCGCTCCGCTCCTATGCGCCCGGACTTCCGGCCCCTCCGGCCCGCCGCCCTACCGGTCCACTTCGCCCAGCACCGGGTCCAGCGAAGCGATGGTGGCGATGACGTCGGCCACCATCTGCCCCTTCACCATCACCGGCAGCCCCTGGAGGTTCACGAAGGAGGGGCTCCGGAAGTGGCACCGGTGGGCCACGTTGGTCCCCGACCCCACCAGGTAGAAGCCCAGCTCGCCCTTGGGGGCTTCGATGGAGAAGTAGATCTCCTTCCCCCGCTCGGTGCGCGGCCCTTCGGTGGCCACGATGAACTGGTGGATCAACTCCTCCATCCGGGTCAGGACCTTGGGCTTGGGGGGAAGGTAGGCCTTCCGCGACTCGGGATCCTGGGGAAAGAGGGGGATCTCGGGGTCGTACTCCTTGAGGGCCTGCAGGATGATGGAGGCGCTCTGCCTCACCTCCTCCAGGCGGACGAGGTACCGGTCGTAACAGTCGCCGTGCTCCCCCACGGGAACCTCGAAGTCGTACCGCTCGTAGCCGAGGTAGGGGTAGGCCTTCCGGATGTCCCAGTCCACGCCGGCGGCCCGCAGGTTGGGCCCCGACAGGCCCAGGTCGACGGCGTCCTCGGCGGAGATGGGTCCCACGTCCTGGTTCCGCTCGATCCAGATCCGGTTCCGGGTGAGGAGCCGGTCGCACTCGTCGAGGGTCTTGTGGGCCTGGCTCGCCCAGGCGGCGATGTCCCCCGGCAACGAAGGCTCCCACTCCCGGGAGAGGCCGCCGATGCGCCCGTAGGAGACGGTGAAGCGGGCGCCGGTCATGCGCTCGAAGAGGTCCAGGATCTTCTCGCGCTCGGTCATGCAGTAGAAGTAGACGGTTCCCGCCCCGATGTCGAGGGCGGTGGTGGCCAGCCAAAGGAAGTGGCTGGCCATGCGGGCCATCTCGCAGGCCACCACCCGCATCACCCGGCACTTCTCGGTGATGGTGAAGCCGATGAGCTTCTCCACGGCCAGGCAGAGGCCGATGTTGTTGGAGGCGGGGGAGAGGTAGTCCATCCGGTCGGTGTAGGGGATCACCTGGTGGAGGGTCTTGTTCTCGGCGATCTTCTCGATCCCTCGGTGGAGGTACCCCACGTCGGGGCGGGCGTTCACCACCACCTCGCCGTCCAGGGTCAGGATCACCCGCAGCACCCCATGGGTGGCCGGGTGCTGGGGGCCCATGTTGAGGGTGACCAGTTCGGTGTTGAGGTCCAGGCGCTCGCGGCTAGCGGTGGTCATGGGGGCCCTCCTCCACGGGGAGGTAGTTTCTCCACTCGTCGTCCCCCTCCATGGGGTACTCCTTGCGGAGGGGATGGCCCTCGAAGTCCTGGGGCATGAGGATGCGCCTCAGGTCCGGGTGGCCCTGGAAGACCACGCCCATCAGGTCGTAGACCTCCCGCTCGAGCCAGTTGGCGGTGCGCCACAGGTCGCTCACGGTCTCCACCTCCGGCGCCTCCTCCGGCAGGGGGGACCGAACCCTCAACTGCTCGCGGGTCTTGAGGTTCCGGACCAGCCACACCACGTCGATGCGCCCCTCGTCGGGCCAGTGGGCCGAGGAGACGTCCACCAGGTAGTTGAAGCCCCGCTCCTGCTTGAGGAAGCGAAGGATCGCCTTGGCCTTGGCGGGGTCGGCCACCACCGTGGTCTCCCCCCGGAACTCCACGATCTCCTGCACCGCCCCGGGAAAGCGCTCGCCGATGGCCTTCGTGAGTTCGGACATGGTCCTCCTCGCCGTCCCCTCCGCGGGGGGTTCAACCGGAGTAGTAGCCCTTCCGCCAGGTGGGCTTGTCCTTGCCTTCCGGGTCTCCGTGGACCGCCACCTTCTCCCCCCGGTCCAGCACCGGCAAGGCCTTGTAGCGGGGGTCCCTCCCCCGGTAGTGGCCGTGGATGGGCCGCTTCCCCAGGGGGGACCAGCGCTCCCGCATCACCTGCTCCTGGATCTTCATGACGGCGTAGATGAGGGCCTCGGGCCGCGGCGGGCACCCGGGGACGTACACGTCCACGGGGATGATGTGGTCGATGCCCATGACCACCGAGTAGGCGTCGAACATCCCGCCGGTGGTGGTGCAGACCCCCATGGCGATGACCCACTTGGGCTCGGGCATCTGGTCGTAGATGCGCTTGCAGGCCGGTGCCATCTTCCGGGTGAGCGTCCCCGCCACGATCATGAGGTCGCACTGGCGCGGGGTGAAGCGCATGGCCTCGGCGCCGAAGCGGGCCAGGTCGTAGCGGCTGGCCACCATGGCCATCATCTCGATGGCGCAGCAGGAGAGGCCGAAGGGCATGGGCCAGAGGCTGTTCTTCCGGGCCAGGTCCACCACCTTGGAGAGGGGGGAGAGGATGATCCCGCCCTTGAGGAGGTCGAGGTCCTGGCGCGTCTGGGCGTCCAGTTCCGGCTTCACCGCGTCTACTGCCATTGGAGCGCCCCCTTCTTGAGGGCGTACAGGTAGCCCGTGAGCAGGATGGCTACGAAGAGGACGAGTTCGCCGTAGACGAAGAGCCCCCACCCCATGGCCAGCCGCTCGCGGAAGACCGCCGCCACCGGAAAGAGGAAGAGCGTTTCCACGTCGAAGAGGAGGAAGAGCAACGCCACCAGGTAGTACCGGACGGAAACCCGCTTGAAGGGGGCGTCCATGGGGTCCAGGCCGCACTCGTACGGCATCCGCTCCGTCCGGGAGTCCCTCACCTTGCCGAGGAGCCACGAGGCCGCGAAGAGCCCCACGGCCATGAGGAAGGCGAACACCACCATCACGAAAACGGGAAGGTAGGCCGAGACCATCCGCACCTCCTGGCTTTCCGGGTCCCCCCGCGTGAGCGGCCGCTCAGGCGAAGAGGCTAACATAGGCCCCGGGGGGAGTCAACAACAGAGGGCAGGGGGCCATTTCCCGGCGGCGGGGCATTTCCCCATATGCGAGTGTTCGCTCACTCGCACTCGGAACCGGCGGGCGCCGCCCTCACATCCGGTCGGGAACGGGGATGCCCAGCAGCCGCCAGAGCCCCTCGCGAAGGAGCCGGGCGAAGAGGGCCACGGTGTACAGGCGCGCCCTCCGCTTCTCCGGGTCGGCCTCCTTGAGGACGGGGTAGTGGTGGTAGTAGGCGTGGAAGGCCTGGGCGGCGTCGAAGAACTGCCGGGCCACGAGGTTCAGGTCCAGACCCTCCACCGCCGTCTTCACCTGGATGGGCACCCGGAGGAAGAGGGTGAGGAGGCCCCACCCCTCCTCGTCGAGGTGCGGGGCGTTTCGTTCCGCCTCTTCCGGGTCCCCGGCGTCGGGAACCTCCATGCCCTGCTCGGCGGCCTTCCGGAGGATATTCTCCGCCCGGACGCAGGCGTACTGCAGGTACGGCCCCGTGTCCCCCTCGAAGGCCAGGGCCTGGTCCAGGTCGAAGGGGATGACCACGTTCCGGCCGTACTTGACCATGTAGTACCGGAGCGCCCCCACGGCCAGCGCGTGGGCCCGCCGGGACCACTCCTCGGGAGCCGTCTCCGGAAGCCCGGGCTCCCTCTTGGCGATTTCCGACAATGCCCGGTCCTTCAGGCGGTCCATGAGCAGGTCCGCCTGGAAGCCGAGTCCCTTCCGCCCCGACATCTCCACGAAGGGCTTCGACAGGTCCTCCTCGGAAACCTCGAAGCGGGCCCCCTTGGCCATTTCGGACCTCACGAAGGAGGTGGAGAGGGCCACCATCTCGTAGGCGAAGTGGACGGACCGCTCCGCCTGGTCCGTGTACCCCATCTGCCTCAGCCCCTCCGCCACGATCTTCTGGAGGTAGGACTGGCGGACGTCGATGACGTTGTAGACCCGCTCCCCGGCGCCGAAGGAGGGGGCCCCCTCCTCCGAGGCGGCGGCGTCGGTCCTCCAGATTTCGTACGGGGCGCCGGGGAAGCGCCGGTAGTGGAAGTCCCGGCCCAGGAGCCCGAACTTCCAGAGCTGGTAGGCCATGTCCTTGCCGATGTAGGTCACCGTCCCGTTGGAGCGGACGATGACCTTGTCGGCGTCGGAGAGCCCCTTGAACTCCTCCGACTCCCGGAGGGCCATGACCCAGCAGCCGCGGTTCTTGTCCTCCGCGTCCGCGGGAACGAGGTGGACGGCGCCGGCGGCCTTGAGCTTTTCGAAGCAGGCGGACCAGAAGCCGATGCGGAGGATGTCGCTCTCGTGGGGGAGGACCTCGTAGCGGATCCCCAGCCACTCCATGGTGCGCAGGTGGCAGCGGACCATCTCCTCGGCGACGAGGGCCGCCATCTCCGCCGTCTCGTTGCCGCCTTCCTCCATGAGGTGGAGCGTTTCGAGGCGGGCCTGTTTGTTCTCCTCGCGCTGGGCGTACCACGGGGCCACGCTGGCGTAGAGCCCCCAGCAGAAGGCGTCGAAGCGGCCCAGGGAGTCCTGGAAAAAGGCGTGGACGGGAGGGAGGGGGGGCGGTGCCTCCCTGGGGGGGATCCGGCCGTCGAGGCCGAAGCGGCTCAGGTTTTCATTCGTCCAGTGGCGGGACCACCCCTCGGCCAGCTCTTGCAGGTAAACGAAGGACCCGTGGGCCTGTGTGAACTCCGCCATGAAGGCGATGAGGTTCCGCACGTCCTTGAGCTTCCACCCGAGAATTCGCTGGAAGCCCACCACCACGTCGGCCACCTGCACCCCGGTGTCGTCGATGTAGTTCTGCACCTCCACCCGCCTCCCCAGGTACCGGAGGCAGCGGACCAGCGTGTCGCCGAGGACGGCGTTGCGCAGGTGCCCCACGTGGGCGGCCTTGTTGGGGTTGATGTTGGTGTGCTCGACGATGACCTTCCCCTCCCGGGCCCGCGGGAGGAAGCCCCCCGAGAGGAGCCGGGAGACCGCCTGGGACCGGTCCAGGAAGAGGTTGAGGTAGCCCCCCGCCGCCCGGACCTCCCGCACCCCCGTCAGACTGACCTCGGCGAAGGCCTTGGCGATTTCGGCCGGGTTTCGCCGGAGCTCCTTCGCCAGGGCGAAGGCCACCGGCGAGGCGGCGTCCCCCAGCTCCGTCCGCGGGGGAAAGGTGAAGGGGACCCGGGCGGGGGGCCAGCAGAGGCCCAACCGGTCCCGGATGGCGTCCGAAAGCTCGTTCTGCCAGGTCTCGATCGCGCTCAGCATGGCAGGGTATTACACCACGGAACGGCCCGGCGGGAAAGACGCGCCGGGCGGGTCTTTTCGAGCCGTGCGGATTCTCTCGCCCGGGGGCGCTTTTGGGCCCGCGGCCGGAGCCTCGCCCCCCGACCGCGCTCCCCGCGAGCGGTTTCCGGCCCTTCTAGGGCCCTTCGGCCCCGCAGGCGGCGTTCAGGGCGGTGACCAGGTAGTAGTACGGGCCCCCCGCGTTGGAGCCGGCGTCCACGTACTGCGCGTTGGCCGTCCCCTGGTCCATGTCCACCACGTTCCCCGCGCGCAGGGCCCACGGCCCCGTGGGGGATCCCGCCCGGTAGACGTTGTAGCCGGTTCGGGTGGAGGGCTGGTTGGGATCGAGGATGTCCAGGATGACGTCGCCGTTGGGATCGAGCCGCGCGCTGTAGATGAGCAGGGGTTGGGTGGGAGCCGGACAGGGCGTGAAGGAGAAGGTCAGGCGGTAGGTCTGGCTTCCGGAGTACTGCGTGGAGTCCGACCCGTTGACGAGCAGGGTGTAGCCCCCGCCGGAGGTGGCCGTGTAGGAAAGGCTCTCCACCGCCCCGGCCCCCAGGGTGGAGGATCCGACGAGGCTCCGGGCGGGATCGTAGAGGAAGAGGTCGTAGTTGAGCCCCGCCGGCGGCGTCAGGGCGGCCGAGAGGGTGCCGCCGGAGGGCAAGGTGAGGGCGTAGTGGTCCGCGTCCGCTCCGTTGCACACCAGGGCGTCGTAGTAGGCGCCCGCCTCCAGGGGCCAGGCGTGGTCGAAATCGTCGTTGGGTTCGTAGCGGTCGTAGCAGGCGCCGGTGGCGTGAAAGACGTAGACTCCGGCGATGGCGCTGGCCACGTAGCAGTACCCGTCCCGGTAGAGGGGCTTGACGGGCCAGGGTTCCGCGGGCATGGAGGCGACCTGCGCCGGCGCCCAGGGGGAAGAAACGTCCAGAACCGACACTTCTCCGGTACCCCTCGCCAGGTACGCCAAACCGTCGGCCACCGAGACGCGGGTGGAGAGGTCCGCCTGGAAGCCCCCCACGAAGTAGGGGGCCGCGGGCGTCGCGACGTTGAAGACCTCCAGCCCCCAGTCGGTGGCCGCGTACAGGTAGGATCCCAACGCGGCGACCCCGCTGACGCCGTTCTGCGTCACCGCCGACCCCAGGAGAACCGGCGCTTCGGGGTTCGAAACGTCCACGACCTCCACCTGCCCCGAGGAGGGGTTCACGTAGTCGGACCAGTAGGTGGCCACGTAGGCCAGGTTCCCCGACAAGGCGACGTCCCAAGCCCAGTAGGTGGTCGGGAGCGCGAACTGAGCGCCGTCGGAAAGGCGCACGACGACCAAACCCGCGCTGTCGCTGGCCACGTAGGCGTACCCTCCGCGCACCTGCAGCGCAACGGGAGCTCCGGGCAGGGCGAAGGAGGTACTCAAGACGGGCGCCGTAGGGACGGAAACGTCCACCACGTGCAGATACCCCCCGTTGTCGGCCACGAAGGCGGTGGTGCCCGAGACCTTCACGTCCAACGCGGCCATGCCGGTGGCGCGCCCCACCACGCGGGGAAAGGAGAGGGAGGTCAAGTCCACCACGAAAAGGCCCGTGGCCCCGGCGAAGTAACCGTATCCGCCCCGGATGTCGAGCCCCCAGGCCCCCGGGGCGGGGAAGTCGCCGTACGAGACCGGCGGGGACGGCGCCGTCGAGGCGTCGAGAAGGACGAGACCTCCCTTTCGGGCGTGGACGTAGAGGTCGGTTCCCGCGGACACCACTCCGTAGGCATCGGACGCGGCGTAGGCCGTGACGAGGGCCGGCGCCGAGGGGGTGGTCACGTCCACCACCTGGAGCCCCCCGGTGGTCCCGGCCAGGTAGAGGGTGTTCCCGTTGAGGGAGAGTCCCGTCCCTTCCCCGGAGGAAGGGTCCAGCGTGGCCAGTTGGACGGGATTGGAGGGGACGGTCACGTCGAAGACCGTGAGGTCGGGACTGCCGCCCTTGTTGGCCACGAAGGCGTACAGGGTGCCCGAGCGGTCTTGGACGGCGACGGCCCGGGCCGAAGCCGAGGACGAGAAGGAGAGAGACACCGGGGCGCTGGGTACGGTGATGTCGAAAAGGTGGAGGCCGGCTTCGGTGGCCACGTAGGCGACGTTCCCCGAGGCCGCCACGCCGTAGGCGTTGGCGCCCAGGGGGGTGACGGACTGGGTGGCCAGGGTGGCGGCGTCCAGGAGGACGAGGTTCTGGCCGGAGGCCACGAGAAGGCTCGAGACGCCCAAGGCCAACCCCCGCGGGGAACCGAGAGCCACGGGAGAGCCCAGCCAGGAGGGGGAGGAGGGAACAGACGCGTCTATCCTCCCGACTTGGCTCGTGGTGGAGACCAACAATGTCGGCGTGCCGCTGACGGGAACCAGGATGGAGGTGACCTGCGCCCCATCCATGTCCAGCCACCCCAGCAGGGCGGGCCTCCGCTTGTCCGCGACGCTCAGGACGGCCAGGGTGGACCGAAAGCCCACGTACGCCCTTTTCAGGACGGCGTCGTACGCTACGGGGAAGCCCCAGGAGCCGAGGCTACCGTAGCCGAAGAGGGCCCGGCTGGCGAAGTCAACGTTGACCCTTGGAGCGGAAGGGACAGGGCCTCGCCCATACCCCTCCTGAGGCGCCGGCTCCCCCACGGCATCACAACCGCCAAGGGCCGCACGGGGCCCTGGAACGGGGCTGGGTCCCTGTGCCTGGGCCTGTCCCGCACCCACGAGAAACGCGGCGGCCAGGATCAGGGCTCGATTTCCGGAAAGGGGGAGGCCCATGGTCGGCTCCTTACGGAAGTCCTCCCAATTATTAGTGGAAATTTAATAATTTCAAGAGGGGGGGAGGGGCGTCTTCCCGCCGGCAGCGGGACCGCCACCGAACGGCGGGGGAGCGAAAGACGAGGCAGGGAAGGAAATGGGGCCGAGAGGCCCTTTCAGCCTTCGGGCTCCGACGAGGTTTCCGCCTCGGCACAGCCCACGTTCCAGCCGTCGCAGAAGACCCGGCCTCGGCTCCAGCGGAAGACGGCGTAGGAGGCGTTGTCGGTGGCGAAGAAGCGGGCCCGCTGGGGCTCTATGGCCATGACCTCGGAAAGGAGCATCCGGTTGAACAGGCCGTGGGCCACCACCACCACCCGCTCCGCCGCCCCCAGTTCCTCCCCGCGGCGGGTCAGAAAGGTCCGCACCCTCGCCTTCACGTCGAGGATGGACTCGCCCCCGGGGACCCGAAAGGCGGGGTCGTCCATCCACCTCCGCCAGCCCTCCGGCTCCCGTTCCCGAAGGTCGTCGATGGAGCGCCCCTCCCACTGGCCGCAGTCCATTTCCCGGAGATGGGGGTCCACCACCGGGGTCGGCCAGCCCAGCCGGGCGGCGAGAATCTCCGCCGTTTCCCGGGCTCTGGTGAGGTCGGAGGTAAAGACCTTGTCCACGATTTTCCCCAACCGGGAGAGAGAACGGGCGAGGGCCAGGGTCTGTCCCCTCCCCCGGGGGGAGAGGGGGACGTCCATGGAGCCCTGGACGCGGTTGTCGTGGTTCCACTCGGTCTCGCCGTGGCGCACCACCACCAGGTGTTTCATGGGATCTCCGCCCGGAGGAGGCGGGAGGTCACGCGTTCCGGGCGTTCCACGCCGCGAGGACGTCCCGGAAGCGCTCGGCGAGGGCCCGCTGGGCCTCGGGCCCCTGGAGGTGGGCCGCCTGCTGGAGGATCTCCTGGCACATGGTCTGGACGGCCTGGGTGCCTTTTCCCTGCTCCAGGTCGGTCTTGGCCCTCCGGTAGGCCCTCAGAATGACGCTCCACCCCACCTCCCCCATGGCGGTGTGGGCCTCCTCTCTCAGCTTCCGGATGAGTTCCTGGAGGGCCTTACGCAGGTCCTCGTCCTCGGGGCCCCCCTCTCCCTCGGAGGCCCCGCTGGATTCGGCGGGGGGCGGCGCGGCCCCCGGCGCCTCCAGCGTGATGAGGCCCATGGTCACCAGGCCGTACAGGAGCTTGGCCACCTCGAAGGAGGAGAGGCCCACCTTTCGGGCGATCTCCGAGAGGCTCGCCCGGCCGTCGATCTTGGAAAGGACCAGCCACTCCTGGGTGTTCAGGTTGATCTGGCCTTGCTTTCCCTCGGGGACCTGGAAGCGGGGAACGTGGTCGAGGGAGGGGATCTTCTTGCTGAGGATCTTCCACTCGTCCATCCGCCGGGCGGCTTCCATGAGAAGGTTGGTGTTGCTGCGGGTCACCGTTCGGGCGGGCGGGGCCTCGCCGGGGAGGAAGTGGAAGCTCCCGTCGTCCCAGGTGGCGAGGAGGAAGACCGCCTCCTCCCCCTTCAGGTCGCCGGCCTCGGCGTGGACGATGCGGCCCGCCTCCAGGTAGATCCGCCCCTCCTCCCGGCCCCGGACGAGCTGGAAGGCCCCGGTCTTGCCGGACACCGCCACCAGCTGGATGACGTCGGGAAGGTGCAGTTCCTTGAGGGACCCCTGAAAGGTCATGGCCTGCGCCCTTCTTCCCCAGCGTCTCGAAGCGAAATCACGGTGCGGCCCCCGCCTCTTCCTCTCGCAAGATGCGTTACTGTAGCACAAGCCCGCCCTCCGCCAAAAGGGGGGCCGCCGGAGCGGCCCCCCGAGGGCGTTTCCCGAATGCGGCTTTCAGAAGCTCCAGGTCACGCTCACCCGGACCGCGCGGGGCGGGGCGGGGGTGAAGTAGTCGGTGAAGCCGTTGGTGATGGCCCTGCCGGCGTACTCCCGGTCCAGGAGGTTCGTGACGGAAGCCTCCGCCGTGAAGGGGCCCCGGCGGTACCGGGCGGAGAGATCGGCGACGGCGTAGCCGGGGAGCCGGTCCCGGAGGTTCGTCAGGTCGTTGTCCAGGACCTGGGATCCCACCCACAGAAGGCGTCCCTCGGCGTTCCACGGCCCCTCCGACCAGGAGAGGCCCCCGGAGGCGGTGACCCTGGGCACCAGGGGCACCCGGGTGTGGGCGTAGGGGCCCGCCGTGACCTCGGCCTCCAGATAGGACCCCCCCGCGAAGAGGGTGAAACCCCCGCCCAGGGGGACGCGGAAGTTGGCCTCCACGCCGTCCCTCCTGGACTTGCCCACGTTCCGGTTCTGCCCGATGAACCACCGGGGGTCGGTGAGGACGAAGACCACCTCGTCCTCGAGGCGCATCCGGAAGACCGTCACGTCGGCCCGGAGGCCGTCGCCGGCGTAGCGCCAGCCGGCCTCCCAGTCCCTGGCCCGGGTGGGGACCAGGTCGGGGTTGGAGTAGAAGCCCGGGTAGGCGAAGAGGTCCACCACCGAGGGGATCCGGAAGCCCTCGGACCAGGTGAGGAAGAGGCTCTGGCGCTCGCCCAGGTGGAGGAGGGTCCCCAGCCGCCGGGTGTTCTCCCGAAAGGTCCGCCGGGTGTCGTTGGCTGGCGTGCGCCGGTCCTCGTACCGGTACCGGGCCTGGTCCCCCCGAAGGCCCGCCAGGAAATGGAGGGGGCCCCACCCCACGTCCGCCTGGAGGAAGCCCCCTCGGAAGCGTTCGGCCACGCCGGTGTCCGAGGCCGGAGCCTTGGAGCCGCCGGTGGCGTCCGTGAAAAACCCCTCGCCGTCGAAGCGTCCCGAGGAGCCTTCGGCACCCGCCGAAACCTCCCACGTGCCTTTTTCCCATTTCCCCGTCCCGCGGAGCTCGGCGGTGGCGCCGCCGAGGCGCTCCCGGCCGGAGGTGAAAAAGCCGCTTCCGGAGCGGCCGGTGGTCAGGGTGTCGCGGTCGTGGCGCCGCTCATAGCCCTGGAGGGAGAGGGACCACCCTTCCCCCCAGGACAGGCCGTAGGTGAGGGCACCCAGCCGGTGGCGGCCTCGGGTGCCGTCGTAGCGGTTGAAGGGGGACCGCTCCCGGTCCCTTGCCATCTCCGAGGCGGTGAGGGCACCCGGGGCGCTTTCGGCGCCCCCCGAGTACTTGGCCAGGAAGGCCAGGCTCTGGTTTCCGGCCAGGGCGGCGTTCAGGCGGAACAGGCCGTCGTCCAGCCGGAAGCCGTCGTTCTCCCGCCACCCCCTCTCCTTCCGGGTCATCCCGGCGAAGTAGAACTCCAGGGGACCGCGGCTCCCCGCGGCGTGGAAGCGGCGCTTCCAGGCGCCGAAGGAGCCGGCGCCGGCGGTGAGGTCCAGGCGGGGAATCCCCGGGTCGCGGCGGGTGACGACGTTCACCACCCCCGCCAAGGCCCCGCCGCCGTACATGGGGCCCGAAGCGCCCCGGTAGACCTCGATCCGATCGATGTCCTCCACGGGGAGGGTGTCCCACCGCACGGCGTTGTCCTGCAGGTCGTTGAGGCGGACCCCGTCGAGGAAGACGGCCAGGCTGGTCCCCTGCGGAAAGCCCCGGAGGTCCACCGTGGACTCCACCCCGTTCCCCACGGCGTCGTGGAGCACCACTCCGGGGACCAGCGCCAGGGCCTCCTGGAGGGTTCGGACCCCCGCCGTCTCCAGCTCCTCCCGGGTGACCACCGCCACCCCCGCCGCCGTGTCCAGGAGCTTCCGCTCCACGGGGGCCAGACGGTTGCCGTAGACGGTGATCTCCGTGCCGTAGTTCTCGAGCAGCCGGAAGGCCTCCTGACCCCGGGCCCCGCCCGCCGAGAGGGCCAGCGCGGCCGTCAGGGCGAGGCCGATCCCCTTGCCGGTGATGGTTCTCATGTCGTTCCTCCTTTCGTCGTTGGATTCGCAACCAGGTCTTTCCCTTCGGCCTGAATCCGCGGGAACCAGCAGACGACCCCCGAGACCTCCCGCGGCTCGAAGGCGAGGCCGAAGGCCTCCCGAAGAAGCTCGGCCCGCTGGCCTTCGTCCTCGGGGAAGGCCTTGACCCTGCCCTCCCCGTTGAGGAGCACCAGGCGCTGGCCGAACAAGAGAGAGAGGTTGACGTCGTGTGTGGCCAGGAGGACCGTGCGCCCTCCCCGCGCCCAGGCGGCGAAGAGGCGGTAGAGGGCCACCTGGTGGCCCAGGTCCAGGTGGTTGGCGGGCTCGTCCAGGACGAAGTGGGCCGTGTCCTGAACCAGCGCGCGCCCCACCGCCACCCGCTGGGCCTCCCCTCCCGAGAGGGTCTCCGCCTCTCTCTCCCACACCCCGCCCAGGTCCAGCAGGAGGCGGGCCTCCCCCAGCCGGGCCCACAGGGGCCTCGGGGCCGGGGGGCGCTCCCGGTGGGGATGGTCCCCCAGGGCGAGAATCTCCCGGACCTTCCACCCTTCGGGAAGGAGGGGCTTCTGGGGGACGTAGGCGAGGCGTTTGGCCCGCCCGATGCGGCCCCAGGCCTTCACCGGCCTGCCGTCCAGCTCCACCTCCCCCTCCGCCGCCCCCAGAAGGCCCGCGGCGATGCGGAGCAGGGTGCTCTTTCCGGCCCCGTTGGGCCCGGCCAGGGCCACCACCTCCCCCGGCCCGGCGGCGAGGTCACACCCCTTCAAGAGGGGCGGCCTCCCCTTGTGGGCGAAGCGGACCCCGCGAAGGAGGATCACGGCGTCTCCCTCCCCGCCTCCCTCCAGAGGAGGACGAGAAAAGCCGGAGCGCCCACCAGGCTGGTGTAGACGCCCACCGGCAGGATCCACCAGCCGGAGGCCACCTTGGAGACGAGAAGGGCGGCGAGGAGAAAGGCGGCCCCCAGGAGGGCGGAGACGGGCACCAGCACCTTGTGGCGCCTTCCCGCCAGCATCCGCGCGGCGTGGGGCACCAGGAGCCCCACGAAGCCGATCATTCCCGCCACGGCCACCGCCATGGAGGCCAGCAGGGACGCCAGCACCAGGGCCTCCCGGCGCCGGGCGGCCACCGCCAACCCCAGGCTCTCCGCCTCGTCGTCGGAGAGAAGGAGGAGGTCCAGCCCCCGCCCCTGCTTCACGAACCGGCCCAGGGTGAAGGCCACCGGAACCGCCAGGACGAGGGGGACCAGAACGGGTGGCGTGGGGATGTAGCCCATGAGGAGGGCCGTCACGGAGGGGAGCCGCTCGGGGGCCAAAAAGGCCGCCGCCAGCCTCGCCCCGGCGGCGAAGGCCGTGTTGGCCACCACCCCCGCGAGGAGAAGGCGCCCGGTGCCACCCCAGGAAGCCCGCAACAGGAGAAGGAGGGTGGCCATCCCCCCCCCGAAGGCCGCCGCCGCCTGGAGCGGGAAGCCCAGGAAGAAGGGCGCCGCCGTTCCGAGAAGGAGGGAGGTGACCACGGAGGCAAAGGCGGCCCCTCCGGCCACGCCGAGGACGTAGGGGTCGGCCAGGGAATTCCGCAAGATCAACTGGAAGAGCAGCCCCGAGAGGGCCAGAGCGCCCCCCACAACCAGGGCGGCCAGCGCCTCCGGCAGGCGGACCTTCCAGAGGACCGCCGCGGCCGCCTCCCCGGGAAGGTGGAGAAAGAGGGCCCCCGCCAAAGCCGAGGCGGCGACACCGGCCGAAAGGGCGAGGGACCGGGCCTCCCTCAGGTTCACCGCGTCCCCCCTTCTCGCCGCGCCTCAACCAGCGCAGCGAGGGCCGAGAGACACCGGGGGCCGGGGCGCACCAGCAGGTCCGCCGGAATGGCCACCATCCGGACCTCGCGGCCGAGGAGCCCCGAAAGGTCCTGCCGGAGCGCCTCCGCCCGCCCCTCCGGAACCTCCCCCTCCGGCAGGACCAGCAGAGAGGGGCCCAGGCGCACCAGGTCCTCCAGGGAGACCACGGGGTAGGATTCGCCAGCACCGTGAAAAACGTTGCGGAAGCCCGCCGCGTTGAGGAGGCCGTCCAGGAAGGTGCCTCCTCCGGCGGCCACCAGCGGGTCCAGGCCCACCACCACCGCCGCGGGCACGGCCTCCGTGGGAAGGCCTTGGGTGAGCCGGGCCGCCTCCTCCCGAAAACGGCGGGCCGCCTCCGCCCCTTCCCTCCCGTGGCCGGTGAGCCTTCCCACGGCCTCCAGCATGGCCGGAACGTCCCCCAGGCCCCGGGCGGGGAGGACGTGGACGGGGATTCCCAACCGGCGGAGGGTCTCCAGCGCCTCGGGAGGGTTCATCCCTTCCACCGTAAAACAGGCCCGGGGCCTCAGCGCCGCCACCGCCTCCACGTCCACCCGCTCCCAGGAGGCGGCCACGGGGAGCCGGGCGGCTTCCGGCGGCCAGTCGGCGGGGGCGCAGACGGCGGCCACCTCCGGCCCGGCCCCCACCGCGAAGAGGACCTCCGTGGCGCTGGGGGCCAGGGAGACCCAGCGGGGTTCCGGCGCGGCTTCCGAGGCGCAGGCCGCCGTGAGCAGGAGGCCGAGAAGCGCGCCGAGCCAAGGCCCGAGCCGGGGTAGGATGGGTGGAAAGGGGGAAAAAGAAAACGCGCGCCGCACGGACCCTCCTTCTCGGTACCGGGGGTCCCCGGGCGCACGGTTCTTCCCCCTCCCCAGAGGGGTCCGAACGGGGCGTCCTGAGGCAGGTCTCCTGGCTCGCGGGTCTCTCTACTCGCGGCGCCTTCCCACCCTCATGGGGGCAGTGGCGTGTTGCCGCTTTCGTCGCCGCTCACAGTGGCTGGGCCGCGGCCGATTTTCACGGCCTTCCCTTTTCACCCCGGAGGGGCACCTCGGACGAAAAAGGACTGCTCACGCGGCTTCGAAGGGGAAGGGCTTCACCGGCGGACCCCGTGGAGCCGGCGGTGGGCGCCTTCCCGGCCGAAGCGCTACTCCGACTCCTCCTCGAACTCGTTCTTGAGGCCAAGGCGCATGCAGGCGGCGGCGTGCATCTGGAGGGCGGCCTTCTTGGCCTCCTGGAGGGCCGCCAGCCGCTCCTTCACCTTGGCCAGCTCGTCCTCGATCTGGGCGTCGATGTCCTTGATCTCCTCCTTGGTCTGCTTGTGGGCGTCCTCGTAGAACTTCTTCATCTTGTCGGTGAGAGCAGTCGTCACGGCCACCTCCATTTCTCCCAGGTCACTGGATCTTGAAGACCACCGGGTAGGTCATCTTGGTCTTGACGGGGACGCCGTCCTTGATGGCCGGCGAGTACCGGGTCTCCAGGGCGGCCTTCACGCAGGCGTCGTGAAGGCCGTAGTCGGGCTTGAGCCCGCGGACGACGGTGGCCGAGGTCACCTGTCCCGTCTCGGAGATGGCCACCTCCACGTACACGGTGCCCTGGACCTTGTTCTGCCGGGCCTGGGGCGTGTAGGCCACGGGCACCTTCTGCGTCTCCCTGGGTTTCACGTCCACGGCCCAGAGGGCCACGAAGTCCCCGGGCTTCACCTTGCCGGCCTGCGCCTGCTTCTGGGCCTCTTCCTCGGCGGCCTTCCGCGCGGCCTCCTCCTGGGCCTTCTTCGCCGCCTCGGCCTCGGCGGCCTTCCGCGCAGCCTCCCGCTCGGCGGCGGCCTTGGCCTCGTCGAGCTGGGTCTTCACCTGGGCAGCCAGCGTCTGCCCTTGGCGGGAGCCGTTCTCCGCCGCCTTGAACTCCTCGGGCGTCTTGGCACGCCGTAGAAGGGCCTGGAGGTTGGTCTGGCTCTGCTTGAGGGAGTTCAGGGATTCGGGGACGTACTGGCCGGCGCCGGCCTGCTCCAGGTCGGCCACGGACTTGGAGAAGGCCGTGAAGGCGGCGGTGGCCGTCCGGCGGGCGGCGGCGACCTCCGCCTCCGTGGCCTGGGACGGGCCCGCGGCGGGAGGAACGGGGGCGGGGGTCTGAACCACCGGCGGCGGGGCCGGGGCGGGCGGAGGTTCGGGCTCTTTCGTCTGGGCCGTTTGCGGGGCGGGGGCCGGTTCCGGCGGAGGCGTCGGCGGCTTCTTTCCCCTGAGGGCGAAGACCAGGACGAGGATCACCACCAGGGCGGCGGCGGCCGCGCCGACGCCGATCAGGGTCTTCTTGGATCCCCCCGGCTTTTCCACCACGTCGCCGAACATCCGGCTCCCCGTGGTCTCCTCCACCCCTTTGGGCGGAGGCGGCGGGGCCTTGGGGGGTTCCACGGCCTTGGGTTCGGGCTTGGAAGGCGCCGCCGCCGGGGCCTTGGGGGGCTGGGGCGCGGGCGGGGCCGGGGCCGCCGGGGCTTCGGCGGCCTTCTCCTTCTTGGCAGGCGGCGCAGGCTTTCCCCGCTGGGACTTGGGGGGTTTTCCGGGGCGGGCCGGCCGGGCCTCCGGCGGCGGGCCCTCGGGCTCCTTCTTCAAGGTGCCTAGGATTTCCCGGGTGTAGACGTCGGGGAAGAAGCCGTTGAGGAAGGCGGCGGCGTCGTAGGCCGACGGCAGGGTCTCCCACTCCTCGTAGGCGAAGCGCTCCAGGTCCGCCTGCATGGCCTGGCAGGTGGCGTACCGGGCGCCGAGGTCCTTTTCCAGGGCCTTGAGGACGATGCGCTCCAGCTCCTCGGGGATCTCCTCCCGGTACTTCCTCGGCGGTTCCACCTTGGCTTCCCGGACCTTCTCCAGGATGCTCATCTCCGAATCGCCGTAGAAGAGCTTGCGGCCGGTGAGCATCTCCCAGAGGACCGAACCCAGGGCGAAGATGTCGGCCTGGTGGTTGATGGTCTTTCCCCAGGCCTGCTCGGGGCTCATGTAGAGGAGCTTGCCCTTGAGGGCCCCCGACTGGGTGTGGCTGGCCTTGGAGGCGGCCTTGGCGATGCCGAAGTCCACCAGCTTCACCTCCCCGCTGGTGGAGAGAATGATGTTCTGCGGGGAAACGTCCCGGTGGACCAGGTCCATGGGCTTGCCGTCCACGTCCTTGGCGGTGTGGGCGTAATGGAGGGCCGCGCAGACCTTCTGGGCGATGTACACCGCCACCCTCAGGGGCATCTTGGCCTGGCGGGTGTCCAGCTCCTTGAGGATGGTCCGCAGGTCCCGCCCGTCCACGTACTCCATGGCGATGAAGTACGAATCCTCCAGCTTGCCGAGGTCGTAGATGTGGCCGATGTTGGGGTGGTTCAGCTGGGCCGCGAGCTTGGCTTCGTCGGTGAACATGGTGACGAACTCCTGGTTGGCGGCCAGGTGGGGAAGGATGCGCTTGATGGCGACGATGCGCTTGAAGCCTTCGAGGCCGTTCTGGCGGGCCTTGAAGAGTTCGGCCATGCCGCCCACGGCGATCTTGTCGATGAGGAGGTAGTTCCCGAAGGGCACGCCCTCCTTGGTGGGGGTCTTCTCCAGCTCCGGCGGGGCCTTGGGGGCCTCCGCCGCCGGGGGCGGGGGAGCTTCCGCGGGCTTCGCCTCCGGAGCCTTGGGCGCCTCGGCCGCCGGCGGCGGCGGAGGGGGGGTGGGTGCGGGCGGCGGGGGCGGCTCCACGTGCTTGGGTGCGCCGAGCTTCACCCCGGAAAGGGTCTCCTCGAGCTTCTTGGAGAGCTCGGACTCGGATTTGGCCTTGAGGCGCCGGACCGTGGAGTCCTCCAGCCCCGCGATCCCCTGCAGGGTCGAACCCAGGGCCTTGTCCAGGTCGATGGCGGGCCCCTTGCGGACCTCCTTGGCGGCCGCCGGGGGAACGGTCATCCGGACCGTGGGCTCCGGCGCGGGGGGCGCCTGCTTTTCGCGCACCGGCGGGGGTGGCGCGGGCTTCTCCCCGGCAAGCGGCGCGGCGGGGAGGACCGGCTGGGGGGCGG
>JBBILR010000035.1:0-22344 GCA_037444825.1 Acidobacteriota bacterium
CCCCCCCCCCCCCCCCCCCCCCCCCCCCCCGCCCCCCCCCCCCGGCCCCCCCCCCGCCCCCCGCCGCCGCGCGCGATCCGGCGGCGGGTCCTGGAGAAGTTGCGGCTGGTGGGGCTGGAGTCTGTCCTTTCGGTCTACCCCGCGGATCTTTCGGGGGGGATGCGGAAGCGGGTGGCGCTGGCGCGCTCCATCGTCACCGAGCCGGCCTGCATCCTGTACGACGAGCCCACCTCCGGGCTCGACCCCATCACGGCAGATACCATCAACCGTCTGATTCGCCGCATGCAGCGGATCCTGGGGGTCACCTCCGTGGTGGTGACCCACGACATCGCCAGCATGTTCCGCGTGGCGGACCGCGTGGCCTTTCTCTCGGAGGGCCGGATGGCCTTCGTCGGAGAGCCCGAGGAGGCCCGGAGGAGCGGTCACCCCCTCCTCCGCGCCTTCATCGAGGGGAGGAGCACCGATGAACCCGAAAGCTGAATGGCGCCTCGTGCGCATCGGCGCCCTGGTGGCCCTGGCCATCCTCGTGCTGGCGGTGGCCATTCTGGGCATCACCAGCCGCCACAAGGTCTTCGAGCGGAAGGTGGAGTACTTCACCTTCTTTCCCGACGCGGCGGGCCTCAAGGAGGGTGCCGGCGTCTGGTTCCAGGGGGTGGAGGTGGGCTTCATTCAACGGATCACCTTTTCCAGGGATCCCGACCAACAGCAGGTGGAGATCCGCTACAAGGTCAGCGCGGACCTCATCCCGAGGATCCGCACCGGCACCCGGGCCTCCATCAAGACGCTGGGCCTCCTGGGGGACAAGTACCTGTCTCTGGAGACGCCCCCCGGGGCCCAGAACCAGCCCATCCTCCTGCCGGGAAACCAGATCCCGGCCGACCGCCAGCTCAACCTCGAAGCCCTGGGGCGCGGCGCCGAGGACCTCATGAACAACACGGTGGAACTCTCCAAGAACCTTCGGGACCTTTCGGGAGAGTTCGTCAAGGGGAAGGGGGCCTTGCCCCGGCTGGTGGCGGACCCGGAGGTGGGGGCGGCCCTGGTGAAAAACCTCGTAGAGGCCAGCGCGAACCTCGAAAAGGTGGCCGCCTCCCTGGCGGAGGGCCGGGGGCTCATGGGCCGGCTGGCCTCCGACCCCGCCTACGGCGAGGCCGTCAGCCAAGACCTGGCCGAATCGGTCCGGAGGACCCGCGAGATCCTGGAGGCGCTTCAGGAGGGCAAGGGGGCCGCCGGGGCCCTCCTTTCCGGAGAGGAGGGGCGGAAGATGGTGGCCAACCTGGCCGCCGCCGCCGGGACCCTCGCCCGGGTCGCCGCCGCCGTGGAAAGACCGGGGACGGTGGGGAACCGGCTCTTCCTGGACGAGGTCTACGGCAGGGAATTGGGGGACAACCTTCTTTCCATCAGCCGTTCCCTGGACTCGATCTTGAAAAAGATCGACAGGGGGGAAGGAACGGTGGGGGCTCTCATCAACGACCGGGACGTGTATAATTCCCTGCTCGTGCTCTCCGAGGGCATGAAGCGCAGTTCCCTGATCCGCTGGTACCTGAACAAGATCGGGGAGCACGGCGTGAAGGACCTGGAAAAGAAGAGAGAAAACCCTCAGCCATGAACGTACTGGTCACCGGAGCCGCCGGCTTCATCGGATCGCACCTCGCCGAGAGGCTTCTCGCCGAAGGCCACCGCGTCACCGGCGTGGACAACTTCGACCCCTACTACGACCGCCGGGTGAAGGAGAAAAACCTCCGGAACCTCTTGGGCCGGGAGGGATTCCGTTTCGTGGAGGCGGACCTCAAGGACCCGGGCGCCGTCAGCGGGCTTTTCCGGGATCGCTTCGACCGGGTGGCCCACCTGGCGGGCCGTGGGGGAGTCCGCCGGTCCATCGAGGAGCCGCTGGAATACCTCGCCAACAACCTCACCGCCACGGCCAACCTTCTGGAGGCCATGCGGGAGACCGGCCACGACCGTTTGGTCTTCGCCTCCACCTCCAGCGTCTACGGCAACGACAGCCCGTTGCCTTTCCGGGAGGACGCCCCGGCCAACGGCCCCATCTCCCCCTATTCGGCCTCCAAGAAGGCCTGCGAGGCCCTCCTCTTCACCTACCACCACCTCCACGGTCTCCACGCCTACGTCCTTCGATTCTTTACCGTGTATGGTCCCCGCCAGAGACCCGACATGGCCATCCACAAGTTCGTCCGCGCCGTGAACGAGGGGCGGCCCATCGAACGCTTCGGGGACGGGTCCACCGAGCGGGACTACACCTACGTGGACGACATCGTCGCCGGGGTGGTGCGGGCCGTGGAGCGGGTGGAGGGCTTCGAGGTGATCAACATCGGGGGGGCGGAGACGACGCCGCTGGCCCGGCTCATCGAACTCATCGAAGCCGCGGTCGGAAAGCCTGCCCGGATCGTGGAAAAACCCCTCCCCCCCGGGGACGTCTGGAGAACCTGGGCCGACACGGGCAAGGCCGAGCGGCTTCTGGATTTTCGGGCGCGCGTCCCCCTGCGGGAGGGCCTGCGCCGCTTCGTCGAGTGGTACCGCGAGGAGAAAACGCCATGAAAGTCACCGTCATCGGTACGGGGTACGTGGGACTGGTCACCGGAGCCTGTCTGGCCCACTTCGGCCTGGACGTGACCTGCGCCGACGTGGACCGGGGAAAGATCGAGAGCCTCAAGGGCGGCAGAATCCCCATTTTCGAGCCCGGACTGGAGGAGGTGGTCTATCGCAACGTGAAGGCGGGCCGCCTCCGCTTCACCGACGACGTGTCCTCCGCCGTCCCCGAGGCCGAGGTGATCTTTTTGGCCGTGGGAACTCCGCCGCTCCCGGACGGCAGCGCCGACATGCGCCACGTCTTCGACGCCGTGGAAACCATCTCCGCCCACCACCAGCACTACCAGGTGATCGTCACGAAAAGCACCGTCCCGGTGGGCACGGGCGCGAAGATCGAGTCCCTCCTGGCGGAAAGCCACCCTCTGGACTCCTTCGCCGTGGTCTCCAACCCCGAGTTCCTCCGGGAAGGGTCGGCGGTCCAGGACTTCATGAAGCCGGAGCGCATCGTCGTGGGCTGCGACGACCCCAAGGCCCTCGAGATCATGAGGCGCCTCTACAAGCCCCAGACCGACCAGAGCATCCAGCTGCTGGTCACCAGCCGGGTGACGGCGGAGCTCATCAAGTACGCCAGCAACGCCTTTCTGGCGGTGAAGATCTCCTTCATCAACGAGATCTCCCGCCTCTGCGAGGAGGTGGGGGCCGACGTGATGGACGTGGCCCGGGGGATGGGGATGGATTCCCGCATCGGCCCCCGGTTTTTGCAACCCGGGCCGGGCTACGGCGGTTCCTGCTTCCCCAAGGACACCAAGGCGCTGTTGGACGCGGCCCGGAGCCGGCGGGTGCCGCTAAGGGTGGTGGAGGCGGCGGTGGAGGCCAACGAGGACCAGATCCAACGCTCGCTCCACAAGATCGAAAAGGCCCTCGGCGAGGTGGGCGGCCTCCAGGTGGCCCTTCTGGGCCTGGCCTTCAAGAGCGACACCGACGACATCCGGGAGAGCCCGGCTTTGAAGGTGGCCCGGGCGCTCGTGGAGAAGGGGGCCCGGGTCCGGGCCTACGACCCCGCGGCGGGCCCCAACGCCCAGCGGGAACTTCCCGAGCTGACGCTGGCCGCCGACCCCTACGACGCCGCCTCGGGGGCCGACGGCCTGGTGGTGGCCACGGAGTGGAACGAGTTCAAGAAGCTCGACTGGCCCCGCCTCAAAGGGTGCCTCAAGCGGCCGGTGGTGGTGGACCTCCGGAACCTCTACGACCCCAAGGAGGTCCGGGAGTGGGGCTTCACCTACCTCTCCATGGGAAGGCCTTGAAGCCCGTCGCGCCCCCCCTGCCCCTGGACCCGGCCCGCGTGATCCTGGGGGACTGGTGGAAGGACGAGGACCTGCCGGTGGAGTGGGACCGCATCCTGCCCGGCGGCCCCCTCCACCTGGAAGTAGGCTTCGGGGGAGGGGAGTTCCTCCTGAGGCGGGCCCTGGCGGACCCCCACGGCCGTTACGTGGGAGTGGACCACTTCGCCGAGGGCCACCGGCGCCTCCTCAAGGCGGCCCGGGAGCGGGGACTCTCCAACGTGCTCTCGGCGGTGGGGGACGCCTTCGTCGCCGTGAACCTCCTCTTCGCCGACGGGTCTCTCGAAAGCTGCACCGTCAACTTCCCCGACCCTTGGCCCAAGGCCCGCCACGCCCGAAGGCGGCTCTTCCAGGAGGAGTTCTTCCGCCTCGCCGCCCGGAAGCTGAGGCCCGGCGGCCGCCTTTTCCTGGCCACCGACGACCGGCCTTACGCCCAACAGGCCGCCGAGGAGTGGCCCAAGGTCCCCCATCTGGAATCCACCCACCCGGAGGTTCCCTGGCTTCCGGCCAGCCCCCACCCCTTCACCACCCGGTACGAGGAGCGGTGGCTCTCCGAGGGGCGGCCCCTCCACTACTTCGTCCTGGCGAGGAAAAGCGATGCCCCACGTGAAGTTTGAAGGCGCCCTGGACGTGGACCTGGCCTGGCGACGGCCCCCGGCCTTCCACTTCTCCGTGCCGGAGGAGGACCTCCACGTCAAGTTCGAGGAGTCTTACCTCTCCGAGCGCGGAACGAGCCTCCTGTACCGGTACGTGGTCACCGAGGGGCGGCTCACCCAGCGGGTGGGGCTGCTCCTCTGCCGGGACGGGGAAGGGTGGATCCTCAAGGTGGACCGGGCGGCCCCCCTGCTGAGAACCAGCGGCGTCAAGACCCTTCTGGCGGCGGTGGCCGCCTGGGCCCAGGGGCGGGGTCTCCGCAAGACGGCTTCCACGGTGGAGGCTTACGAAGGGAAAGGGGCCTTC
This sequence comes from Acidobacteriota bacterium, assembly GCA_037444825.1. Classification (GTDB taxonomy): domain Bacteria; phylum Acidobacteriota; class UBA4820; order UBA4820; family DSQY01; genus JBFLVU01. The sequence goes on from JBBILR010000035.1 coordinate 4,845, forward strand.
TACGCCGCCCACCACCCACCCTCCCAGCCCTCCGGAGGGGAGTGACGGCGCCTCCCCACCGGTTCAGAGGGGCTCGGCCACCACGGCGTGGCGGGTGCCCTTGGCCCGGTACAGGCACCGGTCCACGTGCCTGAGGACGTCCTCCACCGGCAGAAGGCGCGCTTTCCCCTCGGCCCAGACGGCTCCGATGGAGACGGTCACCGGGATGGCCTCCGGTCCTCCGGGCCAGACCAGACGGTCCACCTCTTCGTGAAGGCGGCGGGCCACGGCGAGGGTCTCCTCCTGTCCCGCCCCAGGAAGGAGGACGGCGAACTCGTCGCCTCCGTACCGGCAGGGGAGGTCCCCCTCCCGGCAGTGGGAGGCCAGGGCGCTCCCCAGGACCTCCAAGTACCGGTCGCCTACGGGATGGCCCAGACGGTCGTTCACCTCCTTGAAGTCGTCGCAGTCGAGGAACAGGAGGCCGAAGGTCCTGCCCTCGCGGAGCGCGGAGGCCAGGGCCTCCTCGAAGTAGCTCTTATTGTAAAGGTGGGTCAGGGCGTCCCGGGTGGCCCGCTTGTAGAGCCGGGCTCCCACCACCGCGGCGGAAAGCTGCTGGACGAAGGAGAGGAACAGCTCGCGGTGGAAGGGGTGGTAGGCGCGGGCCTCGTCGGACTGCACCGAGAAAACCCCGATGCACCGGTCTCCGTCCAGCAGGGGGGCCATGAGGATGGAGCGGATTTTCTTGGACTGGGAGCCCGCCCGAAAGAGGAACCGGAAGCGTCGCTCTTCCCTGTGGAGGTCGTCGATGAACAGCGGCTGCCCGCTCTTCAGCACCTGGCCCGTGAGGCCCCGGTCCAGGTCCGCGTCGTCCAGGTGAAGGGTTTCCCCGTGGTCCACAACGGTGGCGAACTGCACCTTCCCGCAGCGTTCGTCCAATAGGGCGAGAAAGAAGGTGTCGGCCCCGAAAAAGAAGCGGCAGGCTCGGGAGGCCGCCTCGCTCACCCTGTCCAGCTCCAGGTTGGCGTGAAGGTGGGCCGTGAATTCGTTCATGCGGCGCAGGAGCGCGTACTGGGAGGCCAGGCGCCGGGCCTGGTCCGAGAGGGCGTGGAGGGCCGCCACCAGAACCACCAGGGCGGGGAAGAGGAGAACGGCGGGCTTGGCCTCCCGTCCGTGGGCCAGAAAGGCGAACCCCGCCCCCGTGAGGACCGAAAGGGCGTGGAGGGCGCCGTCGAGGGCCGTCTCCCGGGGCAGGGAGCGCAGGGCGGAGGCTCCGGAACGCAGGAGGTCGAAGGGGAAGAAGAGGAGGTTGTTCAGGAGGGTGAAGGCCAGCCAGTAGCCCACCAGGGCCGTAGCCGCCCGCGGAGCGGGGGCCCCGAAGAGGGTCGCTCCGGAAAGGGCCGCCGAAAGGACCGCCCAGCCTCCCAGAAGGCTGAGACCCAAGACCAGCGTGTTGGTCCACTTGCGCAGGGCGAAGTCGAGGCGCCGACTCTCTCTCCGCAGGGCCATCTCCCACGCGACGAGAAAGGTCGAGGCGAGAAAGATCACCAGAAAGGCCGGGCGGAGGCCGAAGAGGAGAAGAGCGTAGAGGTAGACGGCGCCCTCCAGGGAAAAAAGGTAGGAACCGAGGATTCGGAGCCCCTGGGTGTTGGCGGCGAAGGCCAGAAGGCCCAAGGACAGAAGCGCCGGCCAGGGCAGGGGGGGACCCAGGCAGGCCCAGACCGAGGCCGCCAGCGCCGCCGTCCCCGACAGGTGGTAGAGCCGCCGCACCGACGGCGGCCTCTCCGAAGGGAGAAAGAACCCCTTCCAGCCGGGGTGCGCTCCGCCCTTTCCCCCTTCAGCCATGGGATTCCACCGTCCGGACCAGCGCCTCCACGATTTCGGGGCGGTACAGCCGGCCCGCCCCCCCCACGAGCTCCGCCAGGGCCGCCGCGATGGGTTTGGGCTCCTTGTAGCGGCGGTTGGGCGTGACGGAGGCTTCGAAGGCGTCGCAGACGGCCACCACCGCCGCCGGCGGGGTGGGAGCCACACCGCGGGGGTAGCCGGAGCCGTCGAGGGTCTCGTGGTGCTGTTCCACGATGGCGGCGATTTCCTCCATGCCGATCTCCCTCAGAATCTCTGCGCCGGCCGAAGCGTGTTCCCGCAGGATTCCCACCTCCTTGGGGGTGAGGGGAGCGATCTTGTTGAGCAGGGACCAGGGGATCTTCAGCTTCCCGATGTCGTGGAGGAGCCCGGCGGTGGCCAGGAGCTCCGGGGAGAGGTTCCACCCGTTGCCGCCTTTCAGACGGCGCGCGAGCCGCTCCGCCAGGCGGCTCACCCCCCGGGCGTGGGAGCGGCCCGTGTACCAGTCCTTCTCCTCCAGCAGGTTCACCAAGTCCCGTATGAGGGCCTGCCGTCTCCGGGGATCTCCCCCGTGCAACCCCTTCAAGACCGCCACCGCCTGGGAAAGGACGAACTGCTCCTCGGCGGGGTAGCATTTTCCCACGCTCTCCTTGACGGCTTTTCGGATCCAGTGGTGGGCTCCGGTCCAGTCCTGCTCCATGGCGAAGGCCTGGGCCATGAGGCGGCTCTGCATGGCCTGAAGGGAGTAGCGGTAGGGCCCCCGGGACGTGGCGTCGAAGTACAGTTCGCCGAGGATGGCCCGGGCCTTTGCGGGCTTGCCCTCCAGGAGGGCCAGTTCCGCCCGGTCCTGGAGCAGGAGGTGACGGAAGCCTTCCCCCAGGGGGTAGAGGGCCAATTCCGCGAGGTCCCGGCGGACCTGGAGAGCCAATGCCCCGGCATGTTTTCCCGTGGCCGCGAATCCGCGCCGGAGATTGACGTCCAGGAGGTTCAGCCGTTCCTGGCCGATGAAGGCCGTCCGGTCCAGGCCCGACCACCGGGCCATCTCCGCGTCGTCCAGTTGGGAAGCCAGGGCCATGGCCTCCCGGTAGCAGGATTCGGCCGAGTCCAGGTCGCCCAGGCAGACGTGGACCAACCCTTCGGTGTTCACGAGGTTGGCCAGGGCCGCGGATGCCCGGCCCCGGCACGCTTTCCTGCCTTCCCGGCAGAGTTCCAAGGCTTCCCCGAAGCGGTAGAAGTTCCGGGCCGAGGCCACCACGGCGGTGGTGGACCTCAAGAAGCGGTCGGTGAGGCCCGCCTCCAGCAGGGGTTTTCTCCAGAGGTCCGCCAGCGTGTACCGGTCGATGTCCGCCCCCCGGGCGAAGAGCTTCCTCCAGAGGGGGCCCAGGATGTCGTCCCAGGGCTCCAGGGGCGGCCTGCGGGAAGGGGGGAGGGAGGCCACGAGCCCCAGAATGTTCTGGAGGTGGAAGACGTGGCGGGCGTGGTCTTCCAGGACCTCCGGGGGGGCTTCGGGCAGGGGTTCCCGCGAGCCGAGAACCTCGGCGGTGCGGGCGAGCATCCGAAACTCCGCTTCCCAGGAAACGGTCATAAGCTCACGCTCCGGGTCTCTGGGAAATCTTAGTCTTTCCCTCCCCCCGAACGCCAGTCCTTCCCCCCCCTGCGGGCCCCCGGGCCGTGGGGGAGCTCTCGTTCAGGACCGCCGCCCCCTCCGCGCCCAGGAGGACCAGGGCCCAGGAGTAGTAGATCCAGAGGAGGGCCACGGGAAGCAGGCTCAACGACCCGTACAGGCGGCCCACCACGGAGGAGGAGAAGACCCGCGAGGCGTACAGGCTGAGCCCCACCTTGGCGATCTCCCATAGAAGTCCTGCGGCGGCGGCGGCCTTCAAGGCCGCGCCGGGTCCGATGCGGACCCCCGGAAGGACGGCGTAGAGAAAGTAGAAGCCGGCCACGGTCAGGAGAAAGGGGAGAAGGAGCCGCAGGGGTGGGGGGAGCAGGGCCTTCCCTCCGAGGACCACCGAGGCGGCGAAGGCCACGGCCGGCAGGAGAAGCCCCGCGCCGAGGAGAAGAACCCCCGCGAAGGAAGGACGGCCGGCGGGGTGCGCGTGGAGGATTTCCCGGAGGTTGCGCACCACCGCCACCATCAGGGAGGCGGCCAGCGCCATCACCAACAGAAGGGCCAGGAAACCCGAGACCCCCGAGCCAAGGAGGGAGACCTTGCTACGGAGAGAGTCCACCAGTTCTTCGGCCAGGCCCCGAGCGGCCGGTGTCACCAGCTGGCCCAGCAGGAAGGCCTCCAGGCGGTCCAGTCTCCCCGCCAGAAAGGCGGTGCGGGAGGCGGCGAAGAGGAAAAGGGCCGCCACGGGGAGTAGGGAGAGGAGGGTGAAGTAGGAGAGGGCGGCGCTCCGAAAGAGGATGCGGTCCCGAAGGCTTCGGCGGGCGATCTCCCGAAGGGTGCCGAGGCTTGCACGGCAAGCGGAGTCCGCGGCTTTCGCAAGGCTTTGGGAAGGGAAATGGGGTCCTCGCGTGAAGCGCCCCATTTTCCCGGTCATTGCTTCTGCCCGCAGAAGGGGCAGACGGCCGCGCGCCGGGGGAGGGGGCGCCGGCAATGGAAGCAGAAGAGGTCCCGCGGGGCCTCGCGGGCCGCGATCCGCTCCCGGATTTCCCGGAGTTCCCGCTCCCGTTTCGGGGCCAGGCGGAGGTGCTTCAGGTCGGACAAGAGCTCGTCGGCGGTGCGGTAGCGCTGGGAGAGGTCCCGGGCCATGGCCTTGACGACGATGTCGGAGAAAGGCTTCCCCACCTGCCGGTTCTTGAGGTTCGGGGGCGTGAAGCGTCCCGCGGCCACCATCTCCTCGATGCGGGCGGGGTTGATGTCGAAGAAGGGCAGCACCCCCGTGACCATTTCGTACATCATGACGCCGATGGAGTAGAGGTCCGAGGCGAAGGTGGCCCGGCCCTGGAAGTGCTCCGGTGCCATGTAGGGAGGGGATCCGATCCGGGTGGAGGCGTAGGGGTCCCGCTCCAGGAGTCGGGAGATGGAGAAGTCCACCACCTTGGCGGTCCCGTCGGGGGTCAAAAGGACGTTGGAGGGCCTCAGGTCCCGGTGGAGAAGGTTGCGGGAATGGGCGTACCGCACGGCCTCCGTGACCTGGATGGAGAGGTTCAGGGCTTGGGCCTCCTCCAGGCGCCCTTCGCGGGCGAGCTTCTCCGCCAGGGACTCGCCTTCCACGTACTCCATGACGATGAAGAAGACCCCCGTGGCGGCGTCGCGGTCGGCGGTGAGCACCGACACGATGTGGGGGTGGTTGAGGGGGGCCATGAGGCGGGCCTCGGAGGCGATCTCCTCTTCGGAGAGGTTCTGGCGGTGGGGGATCTTGAGGGCGACCCGCTTCCCGATGAGGGTGTCCTCCGCCAGGTAGACGGCCCCGAAGCCGCCGTTCCCGAGGGCCCTCTCGATCCGGTACTTTCCAAGGCGCTGGTCCTTGAGAAGCATGACCCCTTTCCCGCGGACAGTATACAGGAGAAGGGCGGCGGTCTCGGGGGTCTTGCGTTTCGGCGGCGCCTCGGGGCAGACTGAACGCCTTTCCAGGGAGGTGTCCATGACCCGCCGCGCCGTCCTCGTCCCCCCGATGCTGCTCTTGACACTGGCCCTTTCCGCCGCCGTGCCTGAAAAGCTGGCGAAGGCCGTAGCCCAGGTGCAGGCCGCGGATGGAGGCGCCCAGCAGGACCCGGCCATCTGGCCCGGCTTCTCCTTCACGCAGACGGCGCTCCTGGTCTTCGACCCGCCCAGCCGGCAGGCCCTCCTCTTTCACGTGGAGCCCCTGCCGGCGGACTTCCCCGCCGTCGACCCCACTTTGCCCTCCGTGGGAGCGGGCAGCCTTCCCGAGGGCCAGTCTCCGAGGGAGGGCAGCGCTCCCGCCGCGGGACGCCTCTGCGCCTGGATCTCCGCCGACCGCCTCCCCGCCGAAGGGGGAGGGGCCACCACGGCGGTTCTGTACGCCGGCGCCTTCAAGGTCTTCGAGGCCTTCCGGGCCTTTCCCCAGGCGCCCGCCGTGCCGGAGGCCGACTTGCCGTTCCTGGACGCCGAGCAGAACGCGCTGGCCCGGGCCGAAGGCCGTCTCCTTTCCCGGTGCCTGACGGCGCCCCCAGAGGAGATCCGGGGTTACCTGTCGGCCTTCCTGGCCCTTCGCCAGAGGAGGCAGAGCCGGATGGCGGAGGCTCTGCGGGCCTACGAGTGGGGCAAGGAAGTGGAGGACGGCCTCGCGGCCTACGCCGGGTACCTGGCCAGGTCCCGGTCGGACGCCGAAGGGGCCCGCTCCGCCCTCGTGAAGGCTCTGGAGGAGGGGGGAAGGAAGGGGGCCGGCCTTCGGGGCGAGCGGTTCACCGCCACCGGCTGCGCCCTGGCTCTGGCGCTGGACCGAATCAACGGAGGTTGGAAAGCGGCCTTCGAGAAGACGCCGCGAACCTCGCTGGAGCCGGTTCTCGCCCAGGCCGCCGCCGGCGCCCCGGCCGCCGACCTGGCTTTTCTCGACCTACCGAGACTTCTGAGCGAGGAGGGAGAGGCCGTCGCCGCGGCGAAGGCCGAGCGGGAGGCCAAGATCAAGGCCATCCGGGAAGCCTCGGGCCTGGTGGTGGAGGTGAACGTGGAAAAGGCCCTGGCGGCCCCCGGCGTGCGCTGGAGCAACCGCTATGCCCCCAACGGCGTCCTCCGGCTGGAGGGCGGGGGAGAGATCCGGGAGAAGTACTACAACCTGGTGGGAGAGGGGGTTCTGGACCTCGCTTCCTCCCGGCCGCTCCTGATCGAGACGAGGAAGTCTCTCACCGTGGGCTTCGCCGCCGACGAGATCCCCTTCATCGCCCTGGACGGAAAGCCCTTGCTCCTCTCGGCGGGGGAGACCCGGGAGGGGAGCGTGGAGGTCCGGGGCAACCACTTCACCCTGAAGATCGCGAAGGCCCGCCTCCGGTACGTTCCCAAGGTTCTCAGCCTGGAGCCTCTGCTCCCCTGAGCGGGCGCCTAGAGAGGAACCTCCTCGCAGCCCCCGGGGTCGGTCCCCGGGGGCTTTCGCTTGCGGCGCCCCAAGGCCCAGGCCCTGGTGAGCAGGGACCTTCGGGCTTCCCGCACGGAAACCAGCCGGGGCGCCTCCTCCCGGTCGTCGAAGAGGACGTAGGCGGGGTTGGGGGTGAGCCAGGAGGAGGGGTTCAGGAAGAGGACGCCGTCCACCCAGCGGGCTTCCCGGCGGTGGGTGTGGCCCGCCACCACGTAGCGGGCCCCCAGGGAGCGGGCCCGATCCACCGCCCGGTCCCGGACCCGGTCGGCGGCCCGGTCGAAGAGAAGGCTCGAGCGCTGGGCGATCTGGATGGCCCTCTTGCGCGGAACGTCGAACCAGATGGCGAAGCCGTAAAAGAGGTCCTTGAGGCCGCGGACCTTCCGGGCGGACCTCTGAAAGGTGTCGAACTGGTCGCCGTGGACCACGTAGACCCTTTGGCCGTGGTAGGGGAAGAGGTACTCCTCCCGCACCGAAACCCCCAGGAGGTGGCCCAGGAAGTCCGGCTCCCCGTCGTGGTTCCCCCGGATCCAGACGATCTCCCGCTTCTGGCCGAGGTCCCTCAGCATCTCGAGAATCCGCCAGTGGTTGGGGGTCAGGCGGCGGAAGTTCAGGTCGTCGAAGATGTCCCCGTTCAGGACCAGCCGGTCCCAGCGCCGGCGGGCCAGCACCCGGGCCAGGCACCCGCACCGGCAAAGGCGGGAGCCCAGATGGACGTCCCCCAGAACGAGCGTGCGCATGAATGGGCCTCTCGGCCATCAGTATACGTCGATCTCGATGGGCCCAGGGGGGGTGGCCATTCCCCCTCCGCGCCGGGGCGTACTATACTCTTCTCTCGTCAGGGAGGGGGGCATGAGCGTCAAAGTCGTCTGGGTGGAAAAGAGCGCCTTCGCGGCCCGGTCCGAAACCAACCACTGGATCATGATGGACAGCACCTTCAACGGGGGCGACGGCGCCGCCCCGTCGCCCATCGAGTACGTCCTCATGGGTCTCGGCGGCTGCTCGGGCATCGACCTCGTCTCCATCCTTCAGAAGATGCGCCAGGACGTCCGGGGCATCGAGATGGAGATCGAGGGGGAGCGGGCCCAGGAGAACCCCCGCGTCTACGTGAGGGTGCACGTGAAGTATCGGGTCCGGGGCAAGGGCCTCAACCCCGACCGGGTGAAGGCGGCCATCGAGCTGTCCGACGAAGAGTACTGCTCCATCGGTGCCATGCTCCGGAAGACCGCCGACTATTCCTACGAGGTGGAAGTTCTCGAGGAGCCGTGAGGGCCGAGGAGGCACCCATGAACCTGTCCCGGCGCGCCGTGATCATGCAGGAATCGCCCATTCGAAGGCTGGCCCCCCTCATGGTGGAGGCCCGGAAGCGGGGTATCCGGATCCACCACCTGAACATCGGCCAGCCGGACATCCCCACCCCCGCTCCGTACCTCGAAGCCGTCTCCGCCTTTCGGGAACGGGAACGGGTCCTGGCCTACGGGCCCAGCGACGGCCTTCCCGAGTTGCGCCAGGCGGTGACCGAATACTTTCACCGCTTTGGAATCCAACTGGACAGCCGGGAGGTGATGATCACCAGCGGCGGGAGCGAGGCGGCCCTCTTCGCCTTCAACATCGTGGCCGACCACGGGGACGAGATCGTCGTCCCCCAGCCTTTCTACACGAACTACAACGGCTTCGCCGCCATGGCGGGGGTGCGCCTGGTGCCCGTGACCACGCGGGCCGAGGACGGCTTCCGCCTCCCCCCCCGGGAGGTGCTGGAAAGGGCCATCGGACCCAAGACCAGGGCCATTCTCGTCTGCTCCCCCAACAACCCCACGGGGACCATCCTCACCGCCGAGGAGCTGGAGTTGCTGGCGGACCTGGCGGTCCGGCACGACCTCTTTCTCATCGGCGACGAGGTTTACAAGGAGTTCGCCTACGACGGGCTGAGGCACAAGAGCCTTCTGGAGCTTCCCAAGGTGGAAGAGCGGGTCATCGTCCTCGACTCCGTCTCCAAGCGCTTTTCCGCCTGCGGCGCCAGGGTGGGCGCCCTCATCAGCCGGAACCGGAAGGTCATGGAGGCGGCCCTCAAGCTGGGCCAGGCCCGGCTCTGCCCCCCCACCATCGAGCAGGTGGGGGCCGTGGCGGCCTACCGGATGGATCCCTCCTACTTCGACCCCATCCGGGCGGAGTACCAGGCCCGGCGCGACGCCCTCTACGAAGGCCTCACGGCCCACCCGGGGGTCCTGCTCCGGAAGCCGCCGGGGGCTTTCTACATGATCGTCCGGCTTCCCCTTTCGGACACCGACCACTTCGCGAGGTGGCTCCTTTCGGAGTGGCGGGTGGACGGGGAGACGGTGATGGTGGCCCCGGGGGACGGCTTCTACGCCACGCCAGGGCTGGGCCAGAACGAGATCCGCGTGGCCTACGTCCTGGAGGTCCCCAAGCTGAAGCGGGCATCCCAGATCCTCCTTGCGGGAATGGAGCGCTACCTCACCCTCGAGGGGAACGGGGAGGCGCCGGCCGCCGGCGCCTGAGGCCCCCTTGGCCGACGAGAAGGGGCTTTTTCTCGATGTTCGCCTTCCCGCAGGCGGGGGGGCGAAGGAGGCGTGGCTTCCCGTCCGGCGCAAGGTGGAGTTGCGTTTTCCGCGAATCCCCATCGAGGAGACCCCGAGTCCCCCCGGAAAACCCTTCTCCCTGGAAGTCCACAGGAACCCAGGGCGGCCCGTCCTCTGGGAAATGGTTCCGGACCAGAACGCCGAGGCCCCCTTTCTGGGGCTCCTGGAAGGCCTTCTGGCCCCTCCCGAAAGCTCTCCGCTCGCCGGTCTGGAGCCCCTTCCCGAGGTGGCCCTCTACGCGGCGAGGTGGTGCTCCGCCAGCTCGGGGGCCCTCGGCCTCCTGGGCAGGCTGGCGGCCGCCGAACCCCGTCTCTCCCTTCGGGTGGTGGACGCGGAGTTGTTGGCCCCCCAGGAACGTCCTCCCGCCCTGTCTTCGGTTCCCTGGGCGGTGCTGGGGGCAGGGGAGACCCGGCTCTTCGGGACCTTCTCCGAAGGGGAATTCCGGGAGGCCCTGGAAGCCCACCTCCGCGGGGAGGGAGGCCTCTGGAGCCTGAGGCACCTCCTCTCGCGGAAGCTTTCGGCCGAGATCCGCGAACTCCTGGGGGCCGGCGCGCTCCGGCCGCGGCACCTGGGGCTCCTGGTGGTCTCGCCGGACCTGGGAACCCGCTTGGCCGCCACCCACTTCCTGTCGGAGGAGGCCGCCCGAGGGGTCCTGGACCTCCGGGAGGCCGGGGAGGCCCTGGCGGAGGCTCTCCTCTCGAAGAACCCCAGGGACCGAGGGGACGCCGCCTACGCGCTGGGAGAGATGGAAGATCCCCGCTTCCTCGAGGTCCTCGAACCTATTCTTCGCGACCCCGACGAGGAGGTTCGGGAGGCGGCGGAGGAGGCCGCCGAGAGGATCCGGAAGAGCGGCCGCCCCCTTACCGGGTGAAGGGGTAGGGTTCCGAGGTCCCCCCGTCGGGGTTCACCACCGTCACGAGAACCGTCTGGCCTTTGGGCACCAGGGCCTTGAGGTCCTTGCCGCCTCCCAGGAGGATTTTGGAGGAGGACTTCACCGTCACCGAGGGCGCGGCGGTCCCGTCCAGGAAAACCGAGGCGCCGGGGGCGAAGTCCGCCCCGGTGAGCTTGAGCCGAAAGGGGCTCGTCAAGACCTGGACGTTGTCGATCCGGGGTGGGATGGGGATCCCCACGTAGACGGTGTCGGAGGCGGCCGCCGTTCGACCCTGGGCGTCGGTGACCGTCAGAACCCAGGCGTAGGCGGCCGTCCCCTCGTAGGTGTGGGTGGGGGCCTGGAGGGTTGAAATCCCCCCGTCGCCGAAGTCCCAGAGGAAGGCGTAAGGGGCTTTTCCCCCTTTGGGGGTGCAGGAAAAGGCCACGGGGAGCGGCGGCGCCCCCTGCCTCGGGTTGGCGGAAGCGGTCACCGTGAGGGGGGCGGTGACCTTCACCGTGCCGGTCTTGGAGGCGGTGACCCCCGCGCCGTCGGTCACCGTCACCTTCCAGGTGAAGGTGCCGCCGCTCCGGTAGGTGTGGGTGGGGTTTTTCTCCGTGGAACGCCCGCCGTCCCCGAAATTCCAGGCCCACGAGTAACCCGGCGATCCCCCCGAGGCGGAAGCCGAGAAGGCGACGGTCACCGGCGCCGTGCCGGAGGTGGGGCTGGCGGAGGCGGTGCAGACCAACGGAGGGGGAACCTCGGCCTTCCAGTCGAAGGCGAACCCTCCGCGGGATGCCACCTCGAAAAAGGTGTAGCTTCCCCCCGAGAGGTTCTTGACGGGGAAGACCGCCGTTTCGGGACTGCAACAGTTGGGGTCGCTGCAGGTGGGCACGACGGCGAACCCCAGGTCCCGGGGATCCCCCACGGCGAGGAAGTCCAGGTCCCCGCTCCGCACGGGGACGGTGGCGGCGAAGGCGGTGACGTCCACTTTGGGCGAGGAGGTTTGCCGGGTCTCCAGGTGGATGTTCAGGAGCCGGTTCACCTGGAGCAGGACGGGACCGGAGTTGCCCGTGTTGCAGACGGGCGAGGCCGGTTTGTTGACCACCGTGCCCCCGAAGGCCAAATCCACCGAGGCACCCTGAAAGTACAGGGTGTAGGGGGGAGTGGTGGTGAGGACGAGCACCTGACCGGCCCGGAGGTAGAAATCCGAGCCGCTGACGTGTCCCGCCCCGTCTTGGACGATGGCGTTGCCTTCTCCCTGGAGGACCTGGATCCAGAGGGCGTCCGGGGCGGGGTTGTTCCCGGGGTCGAAACGGACCGAATCACCCTGGAAAAGGTGGATTCCCCCTCCGGAGCGCCCCCCGTGGTAAGTGGCCCCCAGGGTCCCCAGCGTCGTCAACAGGAGGAAGGCCGCCAGGCCCGACCCAAACGCCTTGCGAACACTCGCCATGAGGAAGCCTCCACCCCGAGTATGCCCCGGAAGGAACCGCCTCTCAAGGCCCCCTGGCCGGGCGAAGGTCGGGGAATTAGATTTTCGGAAAGGAGCCCCTTGCCTTTCGCCCGGAAATTCCGTAAGCTGAAGGCTCTTAGAGGACCGGACGAGGTGAAGGCCGATGGATGAGATCCTCGTACTCGGATTTTGCCTGACCCTCCTCTCCCTCCTGGCGTTGCTCCTTTGGCTCCAGCCCCGGCGGGGGCCCGTGGGCTTGATCGGCTCCTTCATCCGGGAGCACGCCTTCTCCCAGAGCGCCCTCTTCTACCTGCTGACCATCGCGGGAATCATCCTGCTGGATATCCTGGAGACACGCGTCGACGAAGAGATCACCGCCTTCCTCCGGTGGGACTTCACGCCGCTCTTCCTGCAAATCGAGGGGCGCACGGGGGAGCTCTTCCAGCTCTTCCGCTTTCCCCTGCTCACCTGGATCCTCTCCGTCGTCTACCTGTACGTCTTCCCGGTCCTGGGGGTGACGGCGGTTCTGGCCACCTGGGCCAACGGGGAGAAGACGCTGGCGCGGAAGATCTTCTGGGGAAGCGTCTTCAACTACGTCCTGATCCTGCCCTTCTACATCCTGGTCCCCGTCTCGGAGCGCTGGGCCGCGGGGGACGGTACGGTGAGCCTCCTCATGAACGACCTCTCCCCGGTCCTCATCGAAGGGTTGAGGCCGCTGTCGGGGCTCAACAACTGCTTCCCCTCCTTCCACACCTCCCTGGCGGTGACCTACGCCCTCCTGGCCACCGAAAGCGGCGACCGGAGGCTGCGGCGCACCCTGACCCTCCTGGCGGGGCTGGTGGTCTACTCCACCCTCTACCTCGGCTTCCACTGGGTCCTGGACGCCTTCGCCGGCGTGCTCTTCGCGGCGGCCTGCTCCCTCCTCGCCACCTACGCCGTGGACAACTACCCCCTCGAACTGGCCTTTCTCAAGAACCGATGACCCGCCGCTGCCTGGTGGTCTCGTACGGCCTGGGCACGGGGCACCACCGGGTGGCTCAGATCGTCTCCGAAGGCCTCCGGGCGGAGGGGGTGGAGGCTTCCGTCTCCCGTCTGGAAGAATGGGTGCCCCCGGAGTACGACCTTCTCTTCCGGAAGGGGTACCTTTTCTGCGTCTTTCGCCTGCCGTGGCTCTGGCAGTGGATGTACACCACCCCTCTCTTCGCCCGCCGGGGCCGCCTCGCCCTTCCCGGAATGGCCGGCAGGGCGAGGCGCCGCTTCGAGCCCCTGGCGGAAGACGCCGGGGCCGTGGCGGCCACCCAGGTCAACGCCATGGAGATCGCCGCCGACGCCAAGGCCGCGGGGCGGGGGCGGTTCCGCCTGGCGGTCGTCCTCACCGACTACGACGTCTACCCCCTGTGGGCGCGGCGGGAGGTGGATCTTTACCTCCTGCCCCACCACGACCTCGTGGATCCCTTTCGCAAGCTCGGGGTGGGGCCGGAGCGGCTGGCGGTCACCGGGATCCCGGTGGACCCGGCCTTCGAAAACTTGGCGCCGGACCGCTCCGTCCTCTCCGAACTCGGACTCGAGGAGGGAAAACCGACGATCCTCGTCCTCGGCGGCGGAGTGGGGGCCGGGCCTCTCGGTGAGGCGGCGCAGGCGGCCCTCACCGATCGAGTCCTTCAGGTGGTGTTGGTTTGCGGAAGGAACGAGCGGCTCAGGCGGTCCCTGGTCCCCCTGGCCCAGGCCCACCCCCGGCGGCTCCGCGTCCTGGGGTACCGAACCGACCTGCCCCGCTTCCTTGCCGCCTGCGACGTTCTGGTCACCAAGGGCGGCGGCTTGACGCTCACAGAAGCCCTGGCGGCGGGAAAGCGGTGCGTCGTCCTGCCCGGTCTTCCGGGCCAGGAGAGGGCCAACACCGCCTTCATGGCCGCCAGGGGATGGGTTTCGGCCTGCGAGGACCTGAGCGACCTGCCCCACCTCCTCCTCCGCGCCCTGGACGGCCCCGAGGGCCCCCGGCCTCTGCCCAAGGATTCCTCCCGCCGCGCCGCCCGGCTCCTGGCCGCCCTGGCCGGAGGGGGCTGAGGAACCCCCTCGGGAAAAAGCGAAGGGCCGGGATACCCCGGCCCTTTGGCTTCCCGGGAAGAGGCCTCACGAGGCGGCCTTCACCATTTCCTCCACCAGAGGGCGGGCGTCGTAGAGCTTGTCCAGGGCTTCCAGGATGCCCCGGATGTCCACGGCGACGCAACGCGCCTGGGTCTCGTCGTAGACGAAGGTGTTGGGGTGGCTCTGGGCGTTCCCGTCGAAGACGAGCCCCACCAGCCGCCCCTCCCGGTCCACCACCGGGCTTCCGGAGTTCCCCCCGGTGATGTCCGCCGTGCAGACGAAGTTGAGGGGGGTCTCCAGGCGCAGACGGTCTTTTCTCTCCCGCTCCCTGGCCGTGAGGACGAACTCCCCTTTGTCGCCGAAGGAGTAAGCGCGGTCGTAGAGACCGTGAAAGGTGGTGAAGGGGGGGACGAGGGTGGTGGCGAAGGGGTAGCCGGAGACCACTCCGAAAGCCAGCCGGAGGGTGCCCGTGGCGTCGGGGTAGGCCCGCTCCCCGTAGACGGCGAAGCCGGCCTGGGCGATGCGGGTGTAGGCCTCCTTCTCCACGGCCTCCAGGTTTTCCTGGAACGCCTGGCGGTTGGCCCTGAGGAAGGGCTCCGCCTTCCTCGCGAAGAGAAGCAAGGGGTCCTTGGACGAGGCCAGGGCCTTGCCCTTGTTCTCGAGAAGGCTCGTCCGGAACTCCACGGAGTCCAGGCGGGTTCCCTGAATCAGTTCCCGGGCCACCTCCTCAGGTTCGTGCCCCCCGAGGAGGGCCTGGACGTAAGGATGGTCGGAGCCCAACCCCTCGCGGATCCTCGAAAGGTCGGCGGCGAGAAGATACTCCTCCATGTCCTTGTAGAAAGGCCTGGGGGCCTTCAGGTTTCGGAGAAGGCTCGGGAGTTCCGCCTCGTGGTAACCGGGCAGGCGGTCGGCGTCGGGCCGCTTCCTTTCCAGGTCCAACATCACCAGGGAGATGGCGGCGCCGGGGAGGCTCCCGTAGCCGCCGCCGGGGATCTGGCTCAGGAAGCGCCGTTCCTTCTCGTGCTCTCGGGCCCAGGCGTAAGCCTTCTGGAGGTCGGTCCAGGCGGAGGCGTAGCGGGCGGCGAGGGAGGGGTCGGCCTCCACCGCCTTCCGCAGGCCTTCCTCGGCCACGCGCTTCCTTTCCATCAGGGACGGGTCGTTGAGGCCCGCGAACTCGCCTTCGTTGGCCTTCTTGGAGTTGGCCAGGAAGTAGAGGTAGGTGCGCGCCCGGCGGGCCTCTTCGGGGCCGCGTTCCGCGTACGCCGACAGAAGGGCTTCACGCCGGCGGAGGTCCTCCAGGCGGTGGGGGAAGGTGACGTCACGGTAGTACCGCAGGGCCTCCAGGGTGGCCAGGCGGTCGGTGCGGCCGGGGTGGCCGGAGACGAAGACCAGGTCGCCCTCCTTGGCCCCGGCGGGGTTGACCTTGAGGTAGTGGTCCACCCGTGCGGGTTTGCCGTTCTCGTAGGCCCGCAGAAAGGCGAAGTCCAGGTCGTAGCGGGGGTAGGTGAAGTTGTCCGAGTCCCCCCCGAAGAAGGCCGCCTGAAGCTCCGGCGCGAAGGCCAGCCGGACGTCGGTGTACTCCTTGTACCGGTAGAGGTGGTAGCGGGCCCCGCCGAAGAGGGCCACCACCTCGCCCTTGAGCCCGGTGGTCTTGAGGCAGTCGGCTTCCAGGGCGGCGATGGCCGCCTCACGCTTTTTCAGGGCCTGCTGGGGGGAGGGGGAGCCGGCGGCGGCGGCCTCCACGCGGTCCGTGACGTCTTCCATGGAGACGAGGACCCTCACGGCGAGGCCGGGGATGGGGATTTCGGCCTCCGGCTTCGCCGCGTAGAAGCCGTCCCTCACGTAGTTGTGCTCCGGCGTGGAAAGCCTCTGGACGGAGGAGAGCGCCACGTGGTGGTTGGTGAGGATCAGTCCGTCCGGCGACACGAAGGAGGCGGAGGCGTAGACGTTCACGGAGGAGAGGCGGAGGTGGTCCATCCAGCCCGGAGGCGGTTCGAAGCCGTGCCGCTCCTTCAAGATTTCCAAGGGGGGCCGCTCGTAAAGCCACATCCCTTCGTCGGCGCGAACCCCCCCGGCCGCACCGGCAGCGGAGAGACCGACCGCCAAGGCCACCACGCGAAAGCCGCCGTTCCGAATCCCCAGCATGCTCCACCCCTTTCCAGAAGGAGGTCACGGGAAGGTGCCGATCTCCCGCGCCCGGGGGAGGGGGGGAGGCCCCGTGAACCAGGAGGGCTTTTACGGACCTAGGGAAGGAGAAGTTTCAGGGACCGGCGTTTCCGTTCTCCTTTCGCCCCTGTCGCTTCCAGATGGAGAAGGCGCTGGGCTCCCGGAAGCGGCCGATGACGTCGGAGGCCTCCAGGACGCTGACGAAGGCCGCCGGGTCCTCGGAGCGGATGAGGTCCCGCAGTTCCTTGAGTTCGTAGCGGGTGATGACGCAGAGGAGCGCCTCCTGTTCGAGGCCGGTGAAGGCGCCCCGGGCCTGAAGGACCGTCACGCCGCGGGCCATTTCATGGAGGATTCGCTGCCGGATGGCGGCGCCTTTTGCGGAGACGATGAGAACGGCCTTCCGCGGGCGGGGGGCCTGGAGGGCGTCGAGGGTCCTTCCCCCCGCGTAGATGGCCACCAGCGTGTACATGGCCCGCTCCAGGTCCGTGAGGAGGCCGGCGGCGGCGATGAGGGTGCCGTTGAGGAAGAGCTGGGCCTCTCCCACCCCCAGGCTGAAGCGGCGGTTGAGCACCACCCCGAGGATGTCGAAGCCGCCGAGGGAGCCCCCCGACCGGAGGGCCAGCGCCGCCGCCACCCCCCCCAATACGCCGCCAAAGACGGCGGCCAGCATGGGGTCGTGGGTGGCCGCCGGAACGGGAACGAAGTCCGCCACCAGCCAGAAGCCCACGACACCCACCGCGGAGAGGAGACCGAAGCGCCGTCCGATGTCTTTGAAACCCAGGGCGAAAATGGGGAGGTTGAGCAGGAAGACCAGAAAGCCCACCGGCCAACCGAAGAGGGCGTGGAAGAGGAGGGAGAGCCCCGTGACGCCCCCCGTCAGCAGGCGGTTGGGCATCATGAAGCCCTTCACCTGGACCACGAACGCCAAGAGGCCCAGCAAAAGCAGGGCCAGGTTCCACCCTTCCCGCCCCAACGCCTTCCACCGGGCCTTCCACCGCCTTTTCCCCATAAACCCCATTGTACCGCAGGCAACGCTCCCCATCGGCTTCTTGCGCCGGCGGAGAGAAAGACCTATATTGGAAACGGCACGAAAACCCCGGGGGCGAAACGGTTTCGACGGGGTTGTGCGGGAGGTGGTGGCGCGCCGAGTTCCGGGCTCTCGTAAAACGACCGGAAAACCACAACGGCCAACGATAACTTGGCTCTGGCGGCGTAAGTCCGCCACGTTCCCGATGGCTTCTCCCGCGGGCCTTCCGGAACGTCGCTAGCGGGATGCTTCGGGCCGGTTCTCCCCGGCCGGCCCGAAAAAGACCCAGGGGATAGCGACCCGCCGAATTGCCGGCTCCAGAAGCGGGGAGCGAAGGTTCGAGGAACCGGCTACGCGCGTAGAAGCCGCCTTGGCCGGCATCTCCGGACGCGGGTTCGACTCCCGCCGCCTCCACCAAGGGATAGGGGAGGGTCACCCCTCCCCGTT
>JBBILR010000036.1:0-1192 GCA_037444825.1 Acidobacteriota bacterium
GGTGGCCAATACCAGTCAAGCCGTCGCCACCAACCTAGACCCCACGCCGGCCAACGTCTACGGCCGCATGTGGGTCTTTGGCAACGGAGCCTCCATCAATTCGGGCGCAGCGCGCCAGGCGCAGGACGGAGGAGCGGGCTGTTCGAACGTTGGAACCACGCAGGAGCCCTATTGGAACTTCAGCGGGTGCGTCGGCGGCACCGCCCCCTACGGGGTCTACGCCGATTTAATTTCTGCAACCGCTTGGGCCAACGGCTGTCCCGCCAATACGGACCGAATCGTCATCCTCCTGGAAGACACCTCGGCCCGGTACGCCATCATCTCCAAGGTCGGATCGGCGGGAACCTGGGACCTCGACCAGGTGGCCACCCAGACGGCCGGGGCCCCGACCTTTACGGTGACGCGGACGGGCTTTTCGGGTAGCAACGTCGTTTTCACCGTAAACTTGAGCAACCTTCCCAGCGACGGGAACGGCGGCTGGGCCGCAGGGGATGGGGCTCCGGCCAGTCCCGTCATCACGGGCTACGAACTTTACTACCAGAACGCGGCGGCGCCGCCTTCGAACCTCTACTCCGCATCCTGGACCCTTTGCACCAACGGAGTCATCAGCGGCGCCACGACCTCCAGCCAGGCGGGGGTGCAGGCCCCCCTCCCCACCGGCGGTAACACCATGTACTTGCTTCTTCGGCCCACCTTCGAGAGCGGCTACAAGTCCCTCTACGGCGTCCTCTACACCGGCTTTCCCCCCACCCCCGCCGGGGTCTTCGCGTCGGCGAGCGCCACGCTGGCGAAGGGGCAGGTGACGATGAACTGGCGGACGAACGTGGAGGAGGGGACGGCGCGCTTCGTGGTGGAGGCCTCCAAGGCCCCCGACGGGCCCTTCGCGGAGGTCCCGGGGACCGCCACCGAGCCCAAGGGCAACCACTCCTTCTACGCCGTCTCCTTCCCGAACCCCTACCCCGCCGCCAGGAAGTTCTACCTGAGGGTGAAATCCCAGGACTTCGACGGGAAGGAGTTCTTCAGCAACACGGTGACCCTCAAGCGCAAGACGGCCCTCAAGTCGGGCAAGGAGGTCCTCCTCGACGAGGTGGAAGCCCCGTAAGGCGGCCGTCCGCCGAAAACCACGGGAGGGCCCCCGGGCCCTCCCTTTTTTCTGCGCGGGCCGGTCCCCCCGGGGTTTCCCGTGGCGGCC
>JBBILR010000036.1:1292-21590 GCA_037444825.1 Acidobacteriota bacterium
TTCCGGCCGATGGCCGCCAACGGCCGCTATGCTGAAAAAACGGCCGATGGGGGCGGCCTCACGGTGGCCCCTTGACTTCGGCGGGGGACGGGCATAAAGTTGGTATCTGAGCGATTGCTCAGAGACGAGGAGGTCCCCATGGCGGCGGTGGCGGAACGGGCGGACGAGAAAAAGAAGAACGATTTCGTGCCGTACAGCGAACGGACCTACCACGCCATGGCGGAGACCTTCCGCGCCCTGGCGGACCCCACGAGGGCCCGGATCGTCCACCTCCTCTCCTTCGGGGAGCGGTCGGTGAACGACATCGCCCAGCACCTCTCGGTGAGCGCCTCGGCGGTCTCCCACCAGCTGAGGATGCTGCGCCAGCTGGGTCTGGTGCGCTTCCGGCGGGAGGCCCAGCAGGCCTTCTACGCCCTGGACGACCCTCACGTGGCCATCCTCTTCCAGGAGGCCTTCGAACACGTGGACGACTTTCTCCAGGAAGGAAAGAAGAGGCGGGAATGGCTCTGAGCGCGCAGGGCGGTCTCTCGGCCGGGGAAACGGGCAGCCCCGCCCCCGGGGCACGCGGGGGGCGGGCCCTCTTTCTGGTGGGCTCCCCCAACGTGGGGAAGAGCGTTCTCTTCGGCGCGCTGACGGGCTCCTACGCCGTGGTCTCCAACTACCCCGGCACCACGGTGGAGGTCTCCCGGGGGGCCCTGGGGTCCGGCGAGGGGCGGTGGGAGGTGGTGGACACGCCGGGGATGTACTCCCTCAGGCCCATCACCGAGGAGGAGCGGGTCACCCGGGACATCCTCCTCCGCTCCGAGGGCCCCGTGGTCCACGTGGTGGACGCCAAGAACCTGCCGCGGATGCTTCCCCTCACCCTGGAGCTGGCGATGCTGGGAAGGCCCTTGATCCTCGTCCTCAACCTCATGGACGAGGCCGAGGCCCGGGGGATCCGGCTGGACGGGGAGGCCCTCTCCCGGTCGCTGGGCGTCCCGGTGGTGGAGATGGTGGCCACCCGCGGCGTGGGGGTGGACCGCCTGAAGGCCCTTCTCGAAGACCCGCCCCCGCCGCCGCGGGCGCCGCGGGTGGACTTTCCCCCGCGGGTGGAGGAGGCCCTCTCCCTGCTGGAGGAGGCCCTTTCGGGCCCGGCGGCCCGCTTCTGGGCCCTGCGCCACCTGGAGGGGGACCCCCTGGCGGCGGAGCGGGCGCCCCTTTCCCCGGCCCTGCGGGAGCGGGCCCTCTCCCTCCTCGGCGGCGGGGAGGGGCGCCGCCACCTCCCCGCCGTGGTTTCGGCCTCCTTCGCCCGGGCGGCCCGGCCCCTCCTGCAGGCGGCCTACCGCCGGGAGGGAAAGCGGACACGGGGGCTCGGGGAGCGGCTGGACGGCCTCCTCCTCAACCCCTGGACCGGTTTTCCCATCCTCCTGCTGGTCCTCTACTTCGGGTTGTATGAGTTCGTGGGGGTCTTCGGCGGCGGCACGCTGGTGGGCTTCCTGGAGGGGACGGTCTTCGGGGAGTGGATCAACCCCTTCCTGGAGCGGGTCTTCGCCGTGCTGGTGCCGGCCCCGTGGCTGAACTCCCTCTTCGTGGGGGAGTACGGGCTCCTGACCCTGGGGCTCCGCTACGCCGCCGCCATCATCCTGCCGGTGGTGGGCACCTTCTTCTTCGCCTTCTCCATCCTGGAGGACACGGGGTACCTGCCCCGGCTGGCCATGATGCTGGACCGGGTCTTCAAGGGGATCGGGCTGAACGGACGGGCGGTGATCCCCCTGGTGCTGGGCTTCGGTTGCGACACCATGGCGACGCTGGTGACGCGGATCCTGGAGACGAGGCGGGAGCGGGTCATCGCCACCTTCCTCCTGGCCCTCTCCATCCCCTGCTCGGCGCAGATCGGGGTCCTGCTGGGCCTGCTGGCGGCACGGCCCGCGGCCCTCGTCCTCTGGGCGGCGCTGGTCCTGGCCACCTTCCTTGCGGCGGGGACGCTGCTGGCGCGGCTCCTGCCCGGGGAGAAGCCGGCCTTCTTCATGGAACTGCCCCCCCTGCGGCGGCCGGTCTTCCGGAACGTCTGGCAGAAGACCCTCAGCCGCATGGGGTGGTACTTCCTGGAGATCGTCCCCCTCTTCCTCCTCGCCTCGGTCCTCATCTGGGTCGGCAACGTCACGGGGCTCTTTCCCCTGGTGGTCCGGGCGCTCACGCCGGTGGTGGGCTTCCTCGGCCTGCCCCCCGCCGCGGCCCCGGCCTTCCTCTTCGGCTTCTTCCGGCGGGACTACGGCGCCGCGGGCCTTTACGACCTCGTCCAGAAGGGCGGGCTCGACGGCTCCCAGCTCCTGGTGGCCTCGGTGGTCCTCACCCTCTTCCTGCCGTGCATCGCCCAGTTCCTCGTCATGCGGAAGGAACGGGGGTGGCCGGCCACCCTTCTCATGTCCGGGGCCATCCTCCTCACGGCCTTCGGCGTGGGCTTCCTCCTGAAGACGGCCTTGGCGTGGGCGGGAGGGATCCCGTGATGGTCTGCGCGGGGTGCGGGAGGGCCTTCGAGCCCGACGGGGAGCAGGCGGCCTGCCGCTCCTGCGCCCTGCTGGCGGCGGGGTGCGGCCGGGTCCGGTGCCCCTTCTGCGGCTACGAGAACCAGAAGCCGCTGAAAGACGCGTGGAGCGCCCTCGCGGCGCGGTGGAGGAACCTCGTCCATGGTGCACCGGAGCGACCTTAGCGAAACGGAGCAGGAGGTCCTGGAGCGCCTCTGGCAGAAGGAGAAGGAGGGCGGCCCGGCCCTAGGCCCCGACGCGGAGGCCGAGGTTCGGGCCCTCCGCTTGAGGGAGCGGGGGTGGGTCTCTGCCGAGGGGAACCTCACCGCCGAGGGGGTGGACCTCGCCCGTAGGGCCATCCGCCGCCACCGGCTGGCGGAGCGGCTCCTCGCCGACCTCATGGGCGAGGGCCAGCGGAACGCCGAGGAGGACGCCTGCCGCCTGGAGCACTCCCTGGTGGAGGGACTGGACGAGAAGGTCTGCACCTTCCTCGGCCACCCGCGGGTCTGCCCCCACGGCTACCCCATCCCGGAGGGGGAGTGCTGCCGGACGGCCCGGGCCGTCACCGACCCCGTGGTCTGCCCCCTCCACGGCCTGCGTCCCGGGGAGTCGGGGACCATCGCCTACCTGGCCGCCACCCACGGGGAGGAGTTCCAGAAGTTCCTCTCCATGGGGGTCCACCCCGGGGACCGCCTGACCCTCGTGCGCAAGACCCCCTCCGTCGTCTTCCGGTGCGGGGAGTCCCTCTTCGCCGTGGACCGGGAGCTGGCCTCCCAGGTGTACGTCCGCCGGGAGGGGTGAGGGGATAACAGGAAAGCCGCCCTTTCGGGGTGCGGCGGCCCTTGCCCGCAGAGGCCGGGTTTTCGCCGATGGCACCCCCTTCAAAGGCCTCCCTCCGCGTAGGAGCCTTCGCTCGCAAAGGCCGGTCTTCTCGGCCGATGGCGGCCAGCTTCGAAGGCCTTCCCGCGCGCATCTCCCGCCTTTCGCTTCCGCCTTCCGCCTTCCTCCTTTCCTCCCCCTTTACTCCCTCCCCGGCCCGGTGTACCCTCGGGCCATCGTAAGGAGGGGCGAACCATGAGCGAAGGCGCGCAGGCCGGTGTCCTCGTCGCCGCCGTCTGGGGCGGCATCTGCTGCATGTGGCTCTTGCTTTACCTGCTCTTCTCCCTCTGCATCTACAAGATCGCCCAGAAAACGGGGGTGGAGAACGCCTGGTTGGCGTGGGTCCCCATCGTCCAGATCGTCCCCTTCATCCAGTCGGCGGGGAAGCCCCTCTGGTGGATCCTGCTGCTGCTGGTTCCCTTGCTGAACCTGATCGTGGGCATCCTGCTCTGGATGGCCATCGCCGAGCGGCGGGGCAAGCCGGCGTGGGTGGGAATCCTCGTCATCGTCCCCTTCGTGGGACTCATCGTCCCCCTCTACCTCGCCTTCAGCGACTGACCGCCAGGGGGGAGGCGCCGGGGCGCGGGCCTTGGCCCGCAAAGGCCGGATTTTTCGGCCGATGACAAGCATCGGCCGCTACTTGGAAAAAAACGGCCGAGGACGGCCACCTTCGCAGGCCAGCCCGCGCGTAGCGGCCTTTGCTGGCAAAGGCCGATGATCGGCCGCTACGAAGGCCGGTCTTTTCTTGGCGATTCGCGGTTTCCCTCCCTCCGATGGCCGCGCCGGGGACCCCGGCGGGGGAGGGGACTATCAGGTGACGGGGCGGTGGGTCCCGTAGCCGCAGACGGGGCACCGGATCTCCCCTCCGCGTTCCTCCCGAAGGGTGGCGAGGCGGCAGTGGGGGCATTCGGAGCCCGCCGCGACGAAGACCACGGTCCGGTTGGGGCACCCGGAGCGCGTGGAGGGCAGGCAGGGACAGGGGTCGCGCAGGGAGGGTTTCTTGGGGGGCTTGAAGAGGCCCGGCTTCTTGGGTGCCACGGCGTCACTCCCGGGAGCGGCTCATCTCCGCCACGTACCGGGCGAGGTTCTCCCGGGCCTCCCCCCGGATCCCGGGGAAGGCCGGCATGCCCCGCCCGCCCCACCGGAGGCGGCGCTCCACGGCCCGCGGGGTCAGGTCGAGGCCCCGGAGCCCGTGGCCGCCGGTCCCCTCGTGGCAGGGGGCGCAGGCCTCCCGGTAGATGGAGCCGCCGTCGGCGGTGGAAGGGCGGTAGGGGCTCCGGACGCAGGCCAGCGAAAGGGCCGCGAGGAAAGCGGCGAACAGGAAGCCCGTGAGGCGTCTCACCGGTACTTCTCCTCGATGCCGAACTCCCGCATCTTCCGCCAGAGGGTGGTCCTGCCCACGCCCAGGTGGCGGGCCGCCCGGGAACGGTTCCCGCGGAAACGCTCCAGGGTCTCCACGAGGGTCTCCCGGGTGAGGGCGGGGGAGGGCCGTTCCGCCGCGTCCGGGGGGGTGGCGCGGCGGGGCCGCGCGGGCTCCTCCGCCGCGGGGAGGCGGACCTCCCCCCACTCGAGGATCTCCTTGGGGAGGGCGGGCCGCTCCAGGACGGTCCCCGAGGAGCAGACGAAGGCGTACTCCAGCGCGTTCCGCAGTTCCCGAACGTTGCCGGGCCAGGGGTAGTCCACCAGGAGGGCCATGGCCCGGGAGGAGACCTCCAGGACGTTCCGCCGGTACTTCTGGTTGAAGAGGTCCATGAAGTGGTGGACCAGCAGGGGGATGTCCTCCTTGCGCTCCCGAAGCGGCGGGATCTGGATGGGGATCACGTGGAGGCGGTAGTAGAGGTCCTCGCGGAAGGTCCCCTTGCGGATCTCCTCCTTGAGGTCCTTGTGGGTGGCGGCGAGGATGCGCACGTCCACCCGCAGGGTGCGGTTGCCCCCCACCCGCTCGAACTCCTTTTCCTGGAGGACCCTCAAGACCTTGGCCTGGAGGGCGAGGGACATGTCCCCCACCTCGTCGAGGAAGAGGGTCCCCCCGTCGGCCACCTCGAACTTGCCGGGCTTGTCGCCGACGGCGCCGGTGAAGGCCCCCTTGACGTGGCCGAAGAGCTCGCTCTCCAGGAGGCTCTCGGTGAGGGCGGAGCAGTTGATCTTCACGAAGGGGCGGGCGCGGCGGACGCTCTGTTGGACGATGGCGTTGGCCAGCATCTCCTTGCCGGTGCCGCTCTCCCCCAGGATGAGCACCGAGGCGTCGGTGTCCTTGATGGTCTGGACGAGGTCGAGGATCTCCTGCATGCGCTTGTTCTTGGTGACGAAGCCGTGGGCGCGGACCAGCGAGGCCGCCTGCCTCTGGAGGCGGACCAGCTCCGAGTTGTCTCGGACGACGCCGATGACCCCCTGGGGTTCCCCCCGGACGTCCCTCAGGAGGTAGGTGCCCTTGAGGACGTGGCGGGGCTCGTCCTCGCCGGTGAGGACCCGTTCCCGGCAGTTGGCGATGGGCTTCTGGTTGGCCAGCGTCCACCGCACGGGGCAGTCGGTCTCGCAGGTGTCGGAGTGGAAGACCTCCGGGCAGGGCCTCCCCACCACCTCCTCCTCCCGCTTCTTCAGGAAGCGGAGGAGCCCGTGGCTGGCGTGGGTGATGGTGAGGTCGCCGTCGGCGATGAAGAAACCGTCGGCGATCCCCTCCAGGATGACGTTGAGCTTGTCCTTCTCCTGGGCCAGGGCCAGGGTGGTGGTCCTCAGGGTCTCCAGGTAGTTGCCCAGGTCGTCCATGTCCTTGAAGACCTCCATGGCGTAGGGCTCGCCGGGGGAGGGCTTCGGGGGGCCGAAGATCCGGTGGGTCATGCAGAGGGGGCCCACGGCGGGATGGGCGCAGGCGATGGAGTGGCGCTGGACGGTGGTCCGGCCCTCGGCCTGGGCCCGGTGCATGAGGCACTGGGTCTCGCAGATGGCGGTCTTCGCCACGTCGGCGCAGGAGCGCCCCTTGAGGTCCTCGGAGAGGTCCAGGTCGAAGAGGCGGTAGAAGGCGGGGTTGGCGTAGAGGATCCGCCGCTCGCCGTCGAGGATGAGCACGCCGTCGGGGAGCTCGTCGAGGATCCTGCGGGTGAGACCGGCCTCCGGCTTCTTCACGTCCGTCGCCTCCGGAGCCCCACGGTAGGGTCTCGAAGGCCCGCTGTCAAGGCTTCGGCGCCGCCTCCACCCGGTTCCGTCCGCCCGCCTTGGCGGCGTAGAGGGCCCGGTCGGCGGCCTCGCCGAGGGCGGCGGCGTCTCTCCCGGGAGCCAGCTCCGCCACCCCGGCGCTCAGCGTGACCCGGAAGGGCCCGGCGGCGGAGGGGTGGGGGACCTCGGCGAAGTCCCGGCGGATCTCCTCCAGGATCCGGGCGGCGTCCTCCGACCGGGTGTCGGGGAAGATCACCGCGAACTCGTCCCCGCCGTACCGGCCCAGGAAGTCGGTGCGCCGCAGGCGCTGCTTCAAAAGAAAGGCGAGGCTCCTCAGGACCCGGTCCCCCGTGGCGTGGCCGAAGCCGTCGTTCACCTCCTTGAAGCGGTCCACGTCCAGCATGGCGAAGGAGAGGGGGGAGCCGGTCCTGCCGGCCCGGGAGACTTCCAGGTGGAGCTGTTCCTTGAGGCGCGTGTGGTTCAAGAGGCCCGTCAGTCCGTCCCGGACCAGGAAGGAGGTGAGGAGGCGCGCCCGCTGGGCCCGGGCCGCCACGGAGGAGAGAAGGTAGCGGGGGGCGATGGACTTGGTGAGGAAGTCGTCGGCCCCCAGGTCGATGGCGGCCATCTGGTGCTGGATGCGGCTCTCCATGGAGAGGAAGACGATGGGCACCGTGAGGTAGGCCGGTATCTGGCGGATGACGGAGGCCAGCTCCAGCCCGTTGCAGCCGGGCATGTAGAGGTCCATGAGGATGATCTCCGGCTTGAATTCGCTGAGGACCTCCAGCACTTCCGCCGGCTCCGTGACGGCGCGGACGGCCATCCCCGCCTCCTCCAGAATGGCGGCGGTGCGGCGGGCCATCTCCGCCTCGTCGTCCACCAGCAGGACCCGGTAGGGGTCTTGGGGGCGGGGCCGGGTGAGGTGGTCCAGGGTGGCCACCAGGTCCGACGCCTCCACGGGCTTGGGGAAGAAAGCCTCGCCTCCGGCCCGCACCGCCCGCAGGCGCGTGCGGAAATCGGCGGATTGAGAAAAGAAGATCACGTGGGGCCGGGGCTGCCCGGGGGGGAAGAGGCGGGAGACGGCCTGCGTCCCCGTTTCTTCCCCGGAGGTGAAGAGGATGTCCATGAGGAGCGCCACCGGCTTCGCGTGCGGGAGGGCCTCCTCCATCGCCGACGGGCTGGGGAACACCCGGGCGTCGTAGCCGAAGCGCCCGATCTGGCGGGCCAGCTCCAGGGCCAGCTTCTCGTCGTCGTCCACCACGAAGACCACTCGGCCCCGCTCCTCCGGTCCCTCCTGCGGGGCCTGGAAGGCGGCGGGAATCTCGATCTCCACCTCCGGCTCCCCCGGGGTAGGGGAGGCGGAGGCTTCCCGCTGGAGGGCCTCCAGCCCCTTCCCCACTTCCTCCAGGAGTTCGGGGCCGGGGGGTTCCCCCGACTCGGCCCAGTCGCCGAGAAGGTACTCCAGGGACCGCGCCGCGGCGGAGAGGGCGGGGAAGCCGAAGGTCCCCGCGGCGCCCGCCAGGGAGTGGACCTGCCGGTGGAGGTGGGAGCGGACCGCCGGGTCGTCCCCCTCGCCCAGGGCCGCTTCCCACAGGCGGCGGATCTCCTCGAGGCGGCCGGGGATGCCCTCGGCGAAGCCCCGCTTCAGGGCCTCCATCTTGGCGGCGAAGTCGGCGGGCGGGGCGGAAGGGGGGGCGCTCGTCGGCACGGAGGGCAGGGGGCACAGGCGCGTCACCGCCGCCTTCAGCTCCTCGGGGACCACGGGCTTGGTGAGGTAGGCGTCGGCCCCGGACTTCACCCCCTCGGTCTTGTACTGCTCCTTCCGGTAGACCCCCGTCA
The DNA here is from genome assembly GCA_037444825.1 of Acidobacteriota bacterium. Taxonomy (GTDB): domain Bacteria; phylum Acidobacteriota; class UBA4820; order UBA4820; family DSQY01; genus JBFLVU01. The sequence goes on from JBBILR010000036.1 coordinate 9,665, forward strand.
GGAGGATCACCGGAATGGAGGCCAGGAACGGCGTTTCCTTGATCCGCTGGCAGAGCTTGAAGCCCGAGAGGCGGGGTAGGAGGAGGTCGGTGACCACCAGGGAGGGCTTCTCCCGCTCCACCATCCGGAAGCCCTCCAGGCCGTCGGCGGCCTCCACCACCTCGTAGCCCTCGCCCTCCAGGAGGGCCCGCAGCAACTCCCGGATCTTGGGTTCGTCGTCGATGACCGCTACCTTTGGGGCCATGGCCCTCCCCTTTCTCTGGATCCTTACGGGTTCCGGCCTTCCCAGATGGCCCGGACCTGAGACGGCAGGGCCATGGGGTCGAAGGGCTTGGTGATCACCCCCAGCGCCCCCAGCTCCTGGAAGTGCTGGATCTCCTGGGGCTGGGCCTTGGCCGTCATGAAGACCACCGGCACCCCGGCCAGGGCAGGAATTTCCTGGAGGCGCCGGAAGGTGGTAGGGCCGTCCATGCCGGGCATCATGACGTCCAGTAGGATCAGGTCGGGCTGAAAGAGGGGCGCCTTGGCCAGGGCCTCCTCGCCGGAGGAGCAAACCTCCAGGGTGAAGCCGCCCAGGGACTCCAGGGAAAGCCGGGCCACCGTCTGGATGTCCGGTTCGTCCTCCACGTACAGGATCTTCGAAAGCGCCATGGAACCTCCTCTCGGGTCGTTGCACCCGCGCGTCCCCGCGGGCTCCCTTTCAACGCGACAGCGCCTCCCGCACCGCCTCCCGCAGCCCCTCGTTGGTGGTCCTGCCCTTCACCAGGTACCGAAGAACCCCCGGCGGAATAGGGTGTGGCGGGTCCTCGGCGGAAAAGACCAGCACCGGCGGCAGCGTCCCCGGCCCCGCTTCCCGAAGGAGGGCCAGACCGTCCCCGTCGGGGAGGGTGAGGTCCAGGAGCACGAGGTCGAAGGCGCGTTCCGCCAGGTGCCCGCGGGCTTCCGCCAGCGAGCGCGCCGCCACCACCTCCGCCAGCGGGGCCACGATGGAGCGCACCACGTCCAGAAGGTCCGGGTCGTCCTCCACGTGGAGAATGGAGCGGAGCCTCGAAGTCTCTCCTTCCGGCCGGGGCCCGGGCTCTCCCGTGAGGGGCAGGTCGAAGAAAAAGTCCGTTCCCTCCCCCTCCCGGCTGAAGAAGCCGATGCGCCCCCCCATCTTCTCCACGATGGCCTTGGCGATGGAGAGCCCCAGCCCCGTCCCGCCCTTTTTTCGGGTGTCGGAGGAGTCGGCCTGGGCGAACTTGGAGAAGATCCGGCTCCGGAAGGCTTCGGGGATGCCCGGCCCGTGGTCCCGCACCGTGACCCGGACCTCCCCCCCCCGCCGCTCGGCGAGGACCTCCACCGCCGCGCCGTCGGGGGAGAACTTCACGGCGTTGGAGAGGAGGTTGGTCAGGACCTGGAGGAGACGGTCGGAGTCCACGCGGACCTTCCACGCCTCGGGAGGGAGGGCCGTCCCCTCCAGCCGGACCCCGAACTGGGCGGCGAAGCCCTGGTTGGCCTCCAGGGCCTGGAGGAGCAGGGGCCTCAGGGGAAGCTCCTTGAAATCGAAGATCATCCGGCCCGCCTCGATCTTCTCGATGTCCAGGATGTCGTTGATGAGGCGGACCAGGCGCTCGGCGTTCTTGAGGGCGATCTCCACCAGGGAGCGGGCCTGGGGCGGCAGCTCCCCGGCCACGCCCCCCTGCAGGAGGCCCAGGGAGCCCCGGATGGAGGTGAGGGGGGTCCTCAGCTCGTGGCTCACGGTGGAGACGAACTCCTTCTTGAGCCGCTCCACCTCCTTCCGCTGGGAGATGTCCTGGACGTTGCCCGCGAAGCGCTTCCCCTCCTGGGTCCGGAATTCGAAGAAGGAGAGCTCCACGGGGAAGACCTCGCCGTTCTTGCGGCGGGCCTCCCACTCGGTGACCCGGCCCAGGGCCTTGCGGAAGGCCTCCCGGAAGTAGGCCTCCTCGTCCTGCCCTTCCGGCACGACGATCAGTTCCCGCACGTGCCGCCCCACCAGCTCCTCCCGGGTGTACCCGAAGATCCGTTCGGCGGCGGGGTTCACCATCTCCACGATCCCCTGGGGGGAGACGGAGATGAGGCCCCCCAGCATGTTGTCGAGGAGGGACCGGACCCGGGCCTCGCTCTCCCGGAGGGCGAGGAGGTCCTTCTGCCTCCGCACGGCGGCCCCCAGCGTGCCGGCGAGGGTCCGCAGGACCTCCAGTTCCGCCGCCGACCAGGGCCTCACCACCCGGTGCTCTTCGAGGAGGAGGATCCCCCACCAGTCGGCGCCGGAAAAGATGGGGACCAGCGCCACCGAGCGGCCGAGCCACGGGGAGTCGAAGGCGACGCCCTGGGAGGGGTCCACCGGAGCGGCGGCCACCGGCTGGCCCTGGGAGAGGGACTCGACCCAGGCGGGGACGAGCCACTCCGGCCGGCACTCCGGCGGGGGGGGCGAAGGCGCGGGCTCCATGCCGTAGGCGTCGGGGTCCAGCCAGACCGCCCGCCGCAGGGCGTGGCATTCCTGCACCGGTTTCTCGTACAGGGCGGCGGCGCTCACCTGCAGCGAGCGGCCCAGACGCTCCAGGACCTCCGGGATTCCGGCGGACCATTCCTCCGTCCTCAGCAGGCGCTCGGCGGCCAGGGAGGCCGCCTCCAGGACCGCGTCCCGGCTCCTCAGGGCCGCCTCCGCCTCCCGCTGGCGCTGGACGTCGCTCACCATCCCCACGGCGAAGAGGGGCTCGCCCCCGGCGTCCCGGGCCAGGGCCACGCTGAGGTCCCCCCAGAAGACCCGCCCGTCCTTTCGGAGGTACCGCTTGGCCAGGCGGTAGGCCTCCCGGCGGCCCGCCATGAGGTCCTTGAAGAGCTTGAGGTCCAGGTAGAGGTCCTGGGGGTGGGTGAAGTCGGCGAAGGTCATCCCCCTCAGCTCCTCCGCCGAGTAGCCGAGCATCTCCGTGAGGGCCGGGTTCACCACCCGCGGCCGTCCCTCGGGGTCCACCAGGGCGATGCCGATGGGGGCCCCTTCGAACATGGCCTTGAACTGCGCCTCGCTCCTCCGGAGGGCCTCCTCGGCCTTCAGCCGCTCGGTGATGTCGTTCTGGATCCCGACGAAGTGGGTCACGCGGCCGAAGTCGTCCCGGACGGGAAAGACCTGAAGCTCGTTGAAGAAGGGGGTGCCGTCCTTCCGGTAGTTGCGCAGGACCGCCCGGGCCTCCCGCCGCTCGGCCACGGCCCGGCGGATCTCCTCCAGGGCCGGCTGGTCCCGGTCGCCGCCGTGCAGGAACCGGCAGTTCTTGCCGAGGACCTCGGCGGTGGAATAGCCGGTGATGGCCTCGAAGGCGGTGTTGACGAAGACGATGGGGTTGTCGGGCTGGGAGGGGTCGGTGACCACCACCCCGTTTCGGCTGGAGGCGAGGGCCCGGTGAAGGAGCCGGAGGTTGTCGAGGAGGCGCTGCGACTCGGTGATGTCCTTGGCGTGGAGCAGGAACCCCTGGACGTCGGGGTCCTGGAGGAGGTTCCGGCCCAGGGCCTCCAGAACGGCGTAGGAGCCGTCCGCCTTCCGGAGGCGGAAGTCGGCGAAGAGCATCTCCCCGGGAGTCTCGGCGGCCTGGGAGAAGGCGGCTTCCAGGGAGGGGCGGTCGTCGGGGTGGACCCGGTCGAAGAGCGCCGTCCCCACCAGTTCCTCGGGGGGGAGCCCCAGAATCCTCTCGCTGGCGGGGTTCTGGTAGAGGATCCGGCCCTCGCGGTCGAGGACCGTGAGGAGGTCCTGGGCCTCCTGCAGGAGCTTGCGGAGGAGGTGCTCCTCCCTCTCCCCGAGGCTGGGCCACTCCCTTTCGGAATCGCGGTCCATGGTCCCGCTCCGTTTCGGCCCCGACGCCCGGGCCGGGTGGGGATCTACGGAAGGGAGGGTACCACAGGACCCGAGGCCCGCCCAGGGTCCTCGCCGCGGTCACTCGTACCGCAGGGCCTCGATGGGGTCCAGCCGGCTGGCCTTCACGGCGGGGTAGACGCCGAAGACGGCGCCGGTGAGGGCGGCGAAGCCCAGGGAGAGGGCGACGATCCAGAAGGGGATGTACGCCGGGGGGAAGGTCTCGCTGACGGTTCGCTGGAGGATGAAGACCACCAGGTGGGAAACCCCCACCCCCAGCAGGAGCCCCAGGATCCCCCCCAGGGTGGACAGGGTCACCGACTCGATGAGGAACTGGTAGAGGATGTGGACCCGCTTGGCCCCCACGGCCATGCGGATGCCGATCTCCCGGGTCCGCTCGGTGACGGAGACCAGCATGATGTTCATGATGCCGATCCCTCCCACCACCAGGGTGATGCAGACGATGGCCGTGACCACCAGGGTGGAGATGCCGGTGAACTGTTTGATGATGCGGCGGACCTGCTCGGTGGTGAAGACGCGGAAGTCGTCCTGTTGGCCGAACTTCAGGCCGTGGGTCCGGCGGAGGACGGCGCTGATGCGGTCCACGGCGTCGTCGATCCTCTTCGCGTCCCGCACCTGGATGACGATGAAGACCGAGTCGGCGGCCTCCTGCCCGTACTGCTGGATGGCGGTGGTCAAGGGGATGAAGATCTGGTCGTCCTGGCTCTGGCCGAAGGAGCCCCCCCGCTTCTCCAGGATGCCCACGATGGTGTAGGTGCCGCGCCCGATCTGGATCTCCTCCCCCAGGCAGGCGGCGGGGAGGGCCAGCTTGTCCAGGATATCCTGCCCGATGACGCAGACCTTCCGGCGGGAGGCCACGTCCATGGGGCCCAGGAACCGCCCGTCCTCCAGATTCAGGGCGTTGATGGGGAGGTAGGCCTCGGTGGTCCCCAGGATCTGCGTGGAGTCCTTGCGGCCCCGGTAGGCGATGGTCTCGGAGCGCATGACGAAGGGGGCCACCTCCTTCACCAGAGGGACCCCCTCCTTCACCGCCAGGGCGTCGCCGTAGGTCATCTTGAGGCGCTTGATCCCCTCCATCCGGTTCTTGAACATCTCCCAGTTGGGGCGGACGAACATGGTGTCGGCGCCGAAGGTGTTGAACTCGGCGAACATGGCCTGGAAGACCCCCTGCATGATGGAGACCACCGACACCACCGCCAGCACGCCGATGATGATCCCCAGGACCGTCAGAAAGGAGCGCATCTTGTTGGCGAGGACGGCCCTCAGCGCGATGCGGAACAGCTCGAGGACCGTTCCCCAGAAGCCGAAGAGCTCTTCCTTTTTCAGGGCGGCGGCCATGGGCGCTCCTCAGACGGCCTTCACCACCTCGTCGCTCACGATCTTCCCGTCGCGGATCCGGACCTGGCGGGGGGCGTAGGCGGCGATGTCGGCCTCGTGGGTGACGAGAATGAGCGTCTTCCCGGCCCGGTTCAGGGCCACGAGCTGGTTCATGATGACCTCGCTGGTCTTGGAGTCGAGGTTCCCCGTGGGCTCGTCGGCCAGGATGAGGCTGGGGCCGTTGACCAGCGCGCGGCAGATGGCGATCTGCTGCCGCTGTCCGCCGGAGAGCTGGTTGGGGCGGTGGCGGGCGTGGTCTTGAAGGCCCAGGAGGGTCAACGCCTCCATGGCCTTGCGGCGGCGCTCCCCCGGCGGGACCCGCGCGTAGACCAGAGGAAGCTCCACGTTCTCCGCGGCGCTGGCCCGGGGGAGCAGGAAGAACATCTGGAAGATGAAGCCAATCTCCCGGTTCCTCAGTTCGGCCAACTCGTCGGGGCGGAGCCCGTGGACGGGGGTCCCCGCCAGGAGGTACTCCCCGGAGGTGGGGGTGTCCAGGCACCCCAACAGGTGCAGGAGGGTGGACTTGCCGGAGCCCGAAGGCCCCATGATGGCCAGAAACTCCCCCCGCCGCACGGTGAGCGACACCCCCCGGAGGGCGTGGTACACGGAGTCCCCGATGGGGTAGTCCTTCACCAGATCCCGGGCCTGAAGGAGAACCTCGCCGCTCACCTCACGGCTCCTCGCTCTTGGGGGCGGAACGCTGGTGGCGCTCGAAGTCATCGGCCTTGACGGGTTTGGCCTTGAGGCGGTCGCCCTCCTTCAGGGTGCGGAGGACGCGGTAGGGCCCCGTCACCACCTCGGCCCCCTCGTCGAGCCCCGAAAGCACCTCGGTGTACAGGTCGTCGGAGAGGCCCGTCCCGATCACCTTCTTGGCGGCCTTCCCCTTTTCGTTCACGAAGACGAAGTAGACCGGCTGGCCGCTCTTTTCCTCGGTGCGGACGGCCCCCAGGGGAACCCGGAGGACCCCCTCCCGGCGGTCGGCCATGAGGCGCACCCGCGCGGTGACCCCCGGCCTGAGTTCGCCCCCGGGGTCCAGAATCCGCACCTTCACCTTGAACTGGCGGATGTTGGACTGAAGGGAGGAGGAGGCGGCGTGGGCCGAGGCGCCGATCTCCACCACCTTCCCCTCGAACTTCTTGCCCCCCAGCGCGTCCACCGTCACCGTGGCCTCCTGGCCCAGGCGGAGCCGGGGGTAGTCGGCCTCGTCCGCCTCCACCTCGGTGACGATCTCCGAAAGGTCCGACACGGTGAGGATCACCGTGCCGGCGAAGTTCATGGTGCCCACCACCGCCGTCTCCCCCACCTTGGCGTTCACGGAGGTGACGACGCCGTCCAGCGGCGAGCGGAGGACGGTCTTGGCCAGGTTGTCCTCGGCCTTCCGGAGGTAGGCCCGGGCCTGGGCCGCCTGGGCGTTGGCCGAGCGGAGGGCGATCTCCGCCTGGTCCAGGGCCAGGCGGGCTTCGTCCCGCTGGGCGCTGGAGAAGATCCCCTTCTCGAAGAGGTCCCGGGCCCGCTCCCAGTCCCGCTTTCGCTGGTCGAGGGTGACGGCGGCCCCGTGGGCGGCCGTCTCCGCCGCCGCGAGGTTGGCCCGGGCGGAGTCCACGTCCCGCTGGAAGGTGTCGGGGTTGATGCGGACCAGGACGTCGCCCTTCTGGACTCGGGCCCCCTCCGGGAAAGGAAGATCCACGATCTCCCCCATGACCTGGGAGGAGAGGTTTACCGTGTCCTTGGCGGCGACGAGGCCGTCGGCGGTCACCACCGGGGAGACGTCCCCCCGGGAGGCCTTGAGAACCTCCACTTCGAGCCCCTTGGGGCCGCTCTTCAAGACCGTGGCCAGCACGGCGAGGAGAAGAAGAACGGAGACGGCGGCAACGGCGGCGATCCGGCGGTTCACCTTCATGGACCGCTCCTAGAAGAGGGCCGCCAGGGCCACGGAGAGGCCCACCCAGAGGGCGTACAGGATCCCCACCGCGGCGGCGGCGGAGGAGGTCTTGCACCGGGCGGCGGCGGCAAGGCCCACGGAAAGGAGGTAGAGGATCCAGAACTTGAAGAGGTCCAGGGCCTTGAGGAGCGCGTAGAGGGGCTTGGCCGTCTGCTCCCGGTCCAGGAAGGCCGCCACGTTGGTGGCCAAGGGGTTGTTCACGTCCAGGGCGTTGGGGTCCTTCACGAAGAGGACCAGCAGGAAGAGGAGGGACGAGACCACTGCGGGAAGGAAGGCGTAGCCCACCGCCAGAAGGCTCCTTGGGAAGGTGATCTCCTTTCCGAAGGCCAGCAGAACCAGCCAGAAGAGGGCCGCGAGGAAGAGGACCAGGACCCCCAAGCCCACGACGCCGAAGGCCGCCGTGATCCACCGGGGCCTGGAGGCGGCCCGCTCCGCCGCCTCCTCGATCTGCTCCTCGCTCATCTGGCTGGCGAAGCGGCTCTTCTGGATCTGGTCCCGAACCAGCTGCCGCATGTCCACGCGGGACGTGAAGGTGAGGCTCGCGGCCACGTTCAGGGCGGCGATGACCAAAAGGGGAAAGACCACCCAGGTCCAGGGGGCCTCCACAATCCTCCGGAAGGTCTCGCCGGGCCGGATCAGGGCGCCCGAAAGGGCCGCCGCCGGGGAGATGGGCGCCGGGGGCTCCGGCGGGGGGGCGGGGGGCTCGGGGGCCGGACCGCCCTCGGGGCTCATCGTCTTCTCGTCCATGGGTCCCTCCCTAAGGCTTCCACTGGATGTTTCGGCTCTGCAGGTACACCCCCACCGCCCGGTCCAGGGCCGCCGCCGCCAGCCGGGCGTCGATGGTGGCCCTGAGGTAGGCCGACTCGGCGGCGCTGAGGTCGTTCTGGTAGGAGAGGACGTTGAAGGCGGTGGAGAGTCCGTTGTCGTACTTCTTTCGCTCGGCGTCGAGCTTTTCCTGCTGGAGCTTCAGCGTCAGGCGGGCCGCCTCCACCCGCTTGCGGGCCGCCTCCAGGGCCCGCAGGGAGGAGCGCACGTCGGTCACCACCTGGAGGCGGAGCTTCTCCAGGGCGATCTCCTCCGCGGACTGGGCCAGACGGGCCTGCCGGAACTGGTACCGCGCCGCCCGGTTCCCCAGGGGCACCTTGAGGGAGAGCCCGGCGAAGTACGACTTGTAGTCCAGGCCCGTGATCTGCTTCCAGGCGTCGGAAAAGCCCCCGGAGATCACCTGGCCGGTGAAGGGGTTGAGGGAGCGGCCGGAGATGCCGTTGTAGGTGAGGCCGGCGGTGAGGTCCAGTTGGGGCAGGACCTGGTTCCGGGCCCAGGCGGCGTTGATCCGGGCCTTCTCCACCCGCTCGAGTTCGGCCTTCAGCTCGGGGCGGAGGGAGAGGGCCTTCTCCACGAGAGCCCCCTCCTCGTAGTCGTTGGAGGCGGGGGGGACGGGCTCGTCGGCGGGGAGGATCGCCTGCCCCCACTCCGGGCTTCCGGGCGAGACGCCGAGGGAGAGCTTGAGAATGTCCATCCGGTCCCCCACGGCCTGGCGGCTGGCGATGATCTCCTGTTCCCGGGCGGCCACCTGGGCGTCGGCGGCGATCTGCTCGATGGGGGCCAAGACCCCCACCTCCACCTTGCGCCGGGTCTCCTCCTGGAAGGTGCGGGCCAGCTCCAGGGCGCGCCGGCGCACCTCCAGGTCCTTCACGGCGAAGACGAGGTTCCAGTAGTCCTGCTCCACTTGCACGAGGGTGTCCCGCAGGCGCTGCTCGAACTGGGCGTCGGCGCTCCTGCGGTCGCTCCGGGCCAGGAGGATCGTCCGGGAGGCCGCCGCCCTGCCGAAGCCCCGGAGAAGGGGAAGGGTGGTGGTGAGGGCCGCCGAGGAGCCGAAGGAGGGGTTCAGGAGGGCGTACCGGGAGTTGGTCTTCTGCCGGGTGTTGTCCCAGGAGAGGCTGAAGGTCTGCCCCCACGGGGTGAACTGGTTCAACCCCAGCCCGTACCGCTCCTGGCGGTTCAGGTAGAGGTTGGCCTGGGCGCCGGCCTGGAGGATGCTGGAGGTGGGCTGGCGGGTGACGGAGGTGGAGAGGTCCAGCGAGAGGTTGGGGTCGTAAAGGCCGTAGGACCCCTTCAGGGCCGCCTCGGCCTGGTCCAGGACCAGCCGCTCCACCCGGATGTCGAAGTTCCTTTCCAGCGCCTGGGCGAGGGCGTCGTCCAAGGCCAAGCGGAGGGCGTTCCCCTCCTCCTGCGCCCCAAGGGCCACCGAGGCCCCCAACGCCAGCCCCAGGGTCCAGAGCCCCAACCGCCTGCACCGGAAGAATCCCGTCATGGCCGCAGCCTCCCCGCCTTCGAAGAACCGTTCCTACGAGAAGACCCCTCGGAAAGTTGCAGGGGCCTCAAGGTTTCCGCATCACCGAGTCGAGGATCATGAGAAAGGCCGCCTGCTGGCGGGCTTCGCTCTTGTTGATCACCGCCAGGCAGGAGCCCTTGGGGAAGAGGTCGTGGAGCCGGTCCGCCTCCCAGGCGCTGGTGACGACGATGCGCCTCCGGTCCACCCCCTGGGCGGCGGCCACCTCCACCAGCCGGCGCCCGTCCAGGACCGGCATTTCCAAGTCCACCATGAGGAGGTGAACGGCCGGGGAAAAGGCCCGGACGGCGTCCAGCGGGTCGGTGAAGGTCTCCACCTCCACCCGGCCGGGGTACCGCTCCTCCAGAAAGGCCTTCCACCGCTCCAGGAAGGAACGCTGGTCGTCCACGATGACGATCCGCTTTTTCCCGTCCACGGCGTCAGCATAGGCGGGTTCGCCGTCTCCGTAAAGGCGTCCCCCGTTGCGCGGCGGGCAAGGAGGGTCCATCTTGGCGGGGGGAGGACCTCCATGGGCAAGACGATCCTGCTGATCCACGGCATGTGGGGCGGCCCGCACCTCTGGGACCGGTTCCGGCCCTTTTTCGAAGAGCGGGGCCACCGCTGCCTCACGCCGGCGTTGCGCCACCACCAGGGGCCGCCCTCGGCGCCGGTGCACCCGGAGCTGGGAACCACGAGCCTCCTGGACTACGCGGCGGACCTGGAGGCGGAAGTGAAGAGCCTGCCGGAAAGGCCCTGGATCGTGGGCCACTCCATGGGGGGGCTTCTGGCCCAGATCCTCGCCGCCCGGGGGCTCGCCGAAAAGGCGGTCCTGCTCACCCCCGCCGCACCCCGGGGCATCCTGGCGCTGAGACCCTCGGTGGTCCGCACCTTCTTCCGCGCCATGACCTCCTGGGGCTTCTGGAAGCGCCCCTTCCTCCCCACGTACGCGGAGGCTTCCTACGCCCTCTGGGAGAACCTCCCCGAGGAGGAGCGCCGGGCCCACTTCGCCCGCTTCGTCCCCGAGTCGGGCCGGGCGGCCTTCGAGATCGGCCTGTGGCCGCTGGATTTCAGAAAGGCCTCCGAGGTGGACGAGAGGAAGGTGGCCTGTCCCGTCCTCGTGGTGGCGGGGGGGCGCGACCGGATCACCCCCGAGCCGGTGGTCCGCCGGGTGGCCCGGAAGTACGGCGCGGCCTACCAGGTCTTCCCGCGGATGGCCCACTGGGTCGTCGGGGAGCCGGGTTGGGAAGAGGTGGCCGGGTTCGTCCTGGGCTGGCTGGAAGGCCCCTCCGGCGGGGCCTAGGCCACCTTCCCGGGGAGGGAACGGGCCGCGTCCTCCGCCTCCCGCACGATCCGTTCGATCACCTCCGCCACGGCGGGGGTGTCGTGGATCAGGGCCGTGACCTGGCCCAGGGGGAGGACGCCCCGCTTGAGGTCCCCCGCGGTGCAGGAGAGGCGGAAGCCTTTGAAGGCGTTGGCCAGGTGGGCCAGCTGGCGGGTGGTCTTCCACCCCTGGGCGAGGATCCCCAGGGCCATTTTGGGGTAGGGGACGCCGAGCATCCGGGAGATCTCCACCCCGTTGAAGGCGGCCCTCTTGAGGTCCAGGCCGCGCTTCACCGCCTTCCTGGCTCCCTCCGACAGAAGGATCCGGCAGGGCTGCCCGTCGAAGCGGGTGGTGTAGAGGGTCTCCTCCGCCTCGGCCTTCCGGCTGGCCTCCTTGCAGGCGTCGTGGGCCGGGCTCTCCTTCGTGTTCATGAAGCGGGTGCCCATGGCGATGCCGTCGGCGCCCAGGACGAGGGCCGCCAGCAGGGCCCGCCCGGTGGCGAAGCCCCCCGCGACCACCATGGGAAGGTCCACCGCCTCCCGGACGCGCTGGATGAGCACCAGGGAGGAGACGCCGGCGCCGTGCCCCGCCGCCTCGTTGCCCGTCACCAGCACGGCGTCGGTGCCGTAGGAGGCGGCGCTCTGGGCGTGCTTGGCGGTGGTCACCGTGGCGATGACCTTGCCGCCGTACCGGTGGGCCCCCTCCACGATCCAGTCCCCCTTCCCCATGGAGAAGTTGATCACCGGGACCTTTTCCTCCAGAAGGACCTGGGCGTTCTCCCGGGCCCCGGGGAAGTACAGGGTGGCGTTGGCCCCGAAGGGGCGGTCGGTGAGCTCCCGCACCTCCCGGATGGCCTGGCGCGTCTGCTCGGGGTTGTAGACCCCCGTGGCCAGGATCCCCAACCCGCCGGCGTTGGAGACCGCCGCCACCAGCCGGGGCGTGGAGATCCACGACATCCCCGACAACAGGATGGGGTGCTCGATGCCGAAGAGTTCCGTCACCCGCGTCTTCATGGCTCCCCCCTCGCGCGAAGGGGCGAGGATACCCGGAACGGCGGCCGGTGTAAAGACGCTCCGGCGAAGGGGG
>JBBILR010000037.1:0-19765 GCA_037444825.1 Acidobacteriota bacterium
CCGCTTCGCTCCGGGGGAAAGGCGGAAGGTGGAAAAAAGATTTTGGACAGTGGTGGGTAGGCGGGCGCGGAGCCATGGCCGTCGAACGGGAGGAGCGAAAACTCGGGGCCTTCACGCTGGTGCGCCACACCCGCCGGATCCTCGGCTACGTCCGCGGCCGCGGCGGGCTCCTCCTCCTCTGCGTCCTGCTCTCGGTGGTGCAGGCCGGTCTGGAACTCTCCCTGCCCCTCCTGGTGCGCCGGGGGCTGGACGACTACCTCCTGCCTCCGTACGCCGAGGCCCCGGACGACCCCCAGGTGAGGCAACGCCTCCGAAACCTCCCGGGCACCGTCTCCGCCCCCGACGGGCGCCTCTTCTACCGCCCCGCGGAACTGGACGCCCCCCTGCGGGAGGAACTCAAACTCCGGGGCCTCGCGCGCCGGGAGCGGTACTTCCGCTCGGCGCCGGGGGACTTCGTGGGCCGCGGCGACCTCACGGCCCTTCGCCCCGCCGAGCGGCTCCGGATCTTCGCCGAGGCGCGGCGCGGCCTTTTCCGGCTCGGCCTCCTCTACCTCGCCCTCCTGGTCCTCAACTTCCTCGTCTCCTACGGCGTCACCCTGGGTCTCAACCACCTGGGGCAGACGGCGGTGGCGAGGATTCGCCGGGACCTCTTCGCCCACCTCCACCGGCTCCCGGTGCGCTACTTCGACGAGAACCCCGTGGGGCGGCTGGTGACCCGCGTCACCAACGACACGGCGGCCCTCTCGGAGCTCTTCACCTCGGTCCTCGCCACCGCCGTGAGCGACGTGGCCCTCTTCGCCGGGATCCTGGCCCTCCTCTTCGCCCTGGACGCCGGCCTCGCCGCCCGGCTCCTCGTGCTGGCCCCGCCCCTCGTCCTCCTGGCCCTCTGGTTCAAGTCGGCTTCCCGGAAGATCTACCGGGAGTTGAGGGTCCAGCTGGCCCGCATCAACACCTTCCTCCAGGAGGCGGTCCAGGGGGTGGCGGTCCTCAAGGCCTTCAACGCGGAAGGGCGCTTCTCCAGGCGATTCCACGCCCTCGGCGAGGAAAACTACCGGACCCAGATGCGCCTCATCACCGTCTTCGCGGTCTTCCGCCCCTTGATCGACGCCCTGGCCACCGTCGCCGTGGCGGTGGTGGTGGCCTACGCGGGGGTGGAGATCCTCGGCGGGCGCTCTTCCATCGGAACCCTGGCGGCCTTCCTCCTGTACCTCAAGATGCTGTTCATGCCGCTTCAGGACCTGGCGGAGAAGTTCAACATCGTCCAAAGCAGCGTCGTGGCCAGCGAGCGGCTCTTTCAGATCCTGGACACGCCGCCGGAGGACCCGGGGAAGGGGCTGACGCCCCCCGGCCCCCCCGGTTCGGTGGTCTTCGAGGAGGTCACCTTCGCCTACGAGGAGGGGCGCCCGGTCCTCCAGAAGGTCTCCTTCGAGGCCCCTCCGGGGCGCACCACCGCCCTCGTCGGCCCCACAGGGTCGGGGAAGAGCACCCTCCTGGCCCTCCTGCTCCGCTTCTACCCCCTGAAGGAGGGGGACGGGCGGATCCTCGTGGACGGCCTTCCCATCGAGGAGTGGGACCTCTCGGCGTTACGCCGGCGCTTCGCGCTGGTCCAGCAGGACCTCTTCCTCTTCGCGGGGAGCCTCGAGGACAACGTGACCCTCCGGGAGCCGGTGGACGCCGGGCGCCTTCGCGAGGCCCTTCGGGCCGGCCGCCTGGAGGCGATGGTCTCCCGGCTGCCCGGCGGCTTGGCCTTCTCCCTCAACGAGCGGGGGACGGTGCTTTCCCAGGGGGAGCGCCAGCTCGTCTCCTTCGCCCGGGCCCTGGTGGCCGACCCGGAGATCCTGGTGCTGGACGAGGCCACCGCCAGCGTGGATTCCCGGACCGAGGCCCTCATCCAGGAGGCCCTGCCGTCCCTGCTGAAGGACCGGACGGCCCTGGTGGTGGCCCACCGCCTCTCCACGGTGCAGGACGCCCACCAGATTCTGGTGCTCTCGCGGGGCCGCATCGTGGAGCGCGGCACCCACGGGGAGCTCCTGGCGCGGGGCGGCCTCTACGCCCACCTCTACCGGACCCAGTTCGCCGCCGTTTCGCGGGGGTCCTAGGAGCGGCGGAAGGGAAGGGGCTTCACGGCTTGGGAGGGACGGGATTGGGGGGCGCCGGGGTCCGCTGTCCCGGCGGAACGGGCGGGGGGATCACCAGCGGAGAAAAGAACCACTCGTTGTACCGCTGGGCGCCCCGGTAGTCGGAGAAGGCCTTGTCGTCCAGGGGGCAGTACACGCCCAGGATGGGCTGGCCCTCCTTCCCGTCCAGCCGGAAGGGGAGGACCTTGTTGCGGCCCTGCAGCCCCTGGCCCTGTCCCGGTCCCGGGGAGGTTCTTTGGGGAGGGGAGGAGGAAGGGGGTTGCCGGCCGCTCTGCGCCGTTCCGCCCTGGGGAATGTACACCGTCTTGCCGTTCTGGTCGGTGGTGACGAGGGTGGTGCCCGGCGCCAGAAGGCCCCACTTGCCGTCGGGGTCGAAGGGGTTGCGGTAGAGGCGCCGGATGTACCGGTGCTGCTTGGGCCCCACCTTCATGAGGTCTTCCAGGTGGGTGGGGAAGGTGCCCCCGTGCTCCGTCTGGTAGAGGCGGACGGCCTCGGTGTACTGCTCCCCGCGGAAGATGAGGTCCTGCTCGTTCTCCCGCTTCAGCGCGATGGAGGCCGGCTGGACGGCGGCCAGGAGCATCACGGCGAGGACGAAGAGGGAGACCAGGACCCAGATGAAGACCACGCCGCGTTCCCCGAATGGTCTTCGAGGCGGGGAAGGGGGGGCCACGGCCTTCACCATTCGGCGTACGGGGTGCCGTCCCGGGCGGTGCCGGGGGAAGCCGAGTGGACGTCCCAGATGCCGCCTCCGCCGCCCTCGCCCTCCGTGGGCTCCAGCTGTCCCGGCTCGCTGCCGGTGTAGGGGACGGTGACCCAGTCGGACTGGCCGGTCATGGGGTCCAGGGGGAGGTGGCGGAGGTAGCCTTCGTCCACCAGGGACTCCAGGCTGTCGGGGTACTTCCCCTTGTCGGCGTAGTACTGGTCGATGCAGTCCCTCAGGACGTAGAGGTTCTGGCGGAGGACCGTCTCCTTGGCGCGCTCCACGGCGCTCCGGTAGGTGGGAACGGCCATGCTCACCAGGATCCCGATGATGGCCACCACCACCATCAGCTCCATGAGGGTGAAGCCCCGTTCCCGCCGGCCCCCTCCTTCGCCGGGGACCCCGGCGCCGGCCCGAGGGGAGGGAACCGTTTCCATGGCTTTCCACATCACCGACTCACCTCGATCTCTCTCCACGCGCTCACCACTCGTTGTAGTGCGTCTTCCCGTCCAGGGCCGCCGCTTCGCTCAAGGAGTAGACGTCGTAGACGTTCTCCCCGCCCCACAGGGTGGAGTCGGGGTCGTCCCTCGTGGAGCGCAGCCCCCATTCCGCCTCCCCGGTCATGGGGTCCACGGGGATCCGCCGCAAAAAGCGGATCTTCTTGCCGGTGGGGTCTCCGGCCAGGGGGACCCCCTTCACGAGGTCCTCGAGCTCCCGGGGGTAGAAGTCCTGGGAGACGTCGGTCTGCAGGATGAGCCCCTGGACGGCGTACCGGTGGTACTCGTCGATGGCCCTGCGCATCTCCCGAAGGTTGCGGCGCAGTTCCACCTCCTTGGCCCGCCGGGCCATGATCTGCTTGGCGGGAATGGCCACCAGGGCCAGCACCGCCAAAAGGCCCACGGCGAGCCCCACTTCGAAAAGGGAGATGCCCCGTTCGCCCGTCGGACGGCTCATGGACACCGCTGGCCCTCCTTCACTCCTCGCTTCCCGCGCCGGGCGGCGCCGGCTTCACCACCACCATGGCGAAGGCCGGAGCCAGAGAAGAGGACTGGCCCGACGCGGAGATGGCCAGGGAAGAGGCGATCTGGATGCGGCCTTCGCCGGGGTTGGCGGCGGTAAAGCGCAGCCGCGCCACGAGCCCCGACCCCGAGGCTCCCGATCCGTCGGCGCGCTGCATGTCCAGCACCAGGGTTCCGGGGCTCGTCTCCTGGGCGTTGAAGGTGGCCGCCGCCCCACCCATGGAGAGGAAGGTCCCCTGTTCGGCCCCCTCGAACTTGAGGATCTGGTTGGGGTAGCTCATTTCGAAGCGCAGGCCCTTCAGCTCCTGGGCGCCCACGAGAACCATGTTCAGGATGGCGGGCTCTCCGGGGCGGGCCTGCAGGCTCGTGGGGCTGATGAGGATCCTCGCCGCCTGGGCGGGGGGCTTTTCCTCCGCGGGCTTCTCTTCCACGGGCTTCTCCTCCGCCGGCTTTTCGGAGGGTTTTTCCTCCGTGGGGGCGGGGGGCGCCGGGGCGGGGGCGGGGGCCGTGGCGGAGGCTCCCGCCGGGGCGAAGGGCGAGGGGGCGTTGCTGCCCACCTTGGGGCCCTGCTCGGTGCCGACCCAGAGGGGCTCCAGGTTTTCCTGCGTGATGTTGGGCATCCGGATGATGTGGGGGGTCACCAGCATCACCACGTCGGTGGAGGCCTTCTCGTCCTTGGTGTTGGAGAAGAGCCTCCTCAGGATGGGGACTTCGCTCACCCCCGGGAGGCCGGAGATGCTCTTCTTGTCCTCCTTCCGGATGAGGCCGGCGAGGAGACTGGTCTCCCCGTCCTCCAGCCTCAGCGTGGTGGTGGACTCCCGGGTGCCGATGATGGGCTGGTCCCCCGTGAGCGAGGAGCCGCTGGAGACGTAGCCGGTGACCGAGGAGACCTCGGTCTTCAGCTTGATGGTCACCTCCCGGTTGTGGTGGACCTTGGGCTCGATCTCGATCTTCACCCCCACGTCCTGGTAGGTGTACGAGGTGATGGGGGTGTAGGTGGTCTGGGTGCCCGTGGAGCCCAGGTACTGGTTGGAAGTGGCGATGGGGATCCGGTCGCCGATGTGGACCGAGGCCTTCTGGCCTTCCATGACCCGGAGCTGCGGCTTGGCCAGAACCTGGCTGTCGGTGTCGGTGAGGAGCAGGTTCACGATGAGGTTGGGGACCGGCGAGACCCACATGGTCCCCCGAAGCACGGAGTCGAGGCCGTTGAAGCGCACCGGCGGCCCCGTGCCGATTCCGGTGATCTTGCCGGAGGTGGCGTCTGTCGTCAGGTTGTTCTCCGGGCCGATGGTGAAGGTCTTGGCGCTGAGGTCCACGCCGAGGTTCCGCACCAGGCTGGAGTTGACCTCCAACAGCTCCACGTCCACCAGGACCTCGCCCTTGGACTTGTCGTTGTTCTCGATGATCCGCTGGGCCATGGCCACGTTTTCGGGGGTGTCCTGGATGGTGATGGAGTTGAGGTCCTGGTTCATGGCCATCTTCCGGGCCTGGAGGATGGAGCGCACCAGCTGGAAGACGTCCTTCACGTCGGCGTTGGAGAGGTAGAAGGTCTTGATGACCTGGTCCTGGTACTCGTCCCGCTTCTGCTTGGTGTCGGGGACGATGATGAGGGTGTGGGGGTCCAGCACCTTGTAGAAGTGCTTGGTCTGGAGCATGAGGTAGTTGAGCACCCGCTCCAGGCTCACCTTGGAGAAGTCCACGGAGACCCTCTTGGTGGTTTCGGCCTTGTCGTCGTAAAGAAAGTTGATCCCCGACGCCTTGGACACGGCGTCGAGGATGGTCCTCAGCGGCGTGTCGCTGAACTTGAGCACGATGGGGATGTTGGAGGCCGGGTCCAGCTGAGGCGCGCCGCTCTTCTGGGCCGCCTCGGCCTTCATGGCCTCCAGGGTGAGGGCGGAAGACCGCTGTTCCCGTTCCCTCACCTGGATGGCGGCGAGGATCTTGGCCAGGTCGTCCTGGGCCAGCTGGTTCCCCGGGTCGTACTTGAGGGCCGTCTGGAGCTCCTTCAGCGCCGTGGCGTAGTCCTCCCGGGCGGAGGCCAGCCGGGCGTTCTCCGTGTGGCGCTGGGAGGCCAGGAGGCGCGCCCGGACCAGCTCGGTCTTGTACTTGATGTTGCCGGGGTTCTGGGCCACGGCCTTCTCCAGGCTCGAGACCGCCTCGTCGAGGCGGCCGTGTTCCAGGTGGATCCGGCCCCGCTGGTAGGAGGCCGATCCGCAGGCCAGGGCCGTCACGACAAGGCCCACGAGGACGATGGAGCGCAAGATCTTGGCGTTCACGCTACTTTCCTCCGGTCAAGGGGATGCGCTGGGTCTCCGAAAAGCCCTGGAACCCGATTTCCGCCGATTCGTAGCCGATGTCCACCACCTTGAAGGAACCGAAGATGAGGTCCCCCTTCTGGGCGAGGACCATGCCGCTCCCTCCGGTGAAGACGCCCACCCGGTCGTCGGGGCGGCCGAAGTACCCCACGAAGTGGAAGGTGATGGGCGGGGGTTGGGGCGGGGGCGGCGGGGGAGGGGGGCCGTAGGTGTGGGCCTTGATCCACGCCGCCTTCTCCGCGGCCTCCCGCGCCTTCCGGGCCGCCTCCTCGGCCTGCCGCTTCCGCTCCGCCACCACGGCGGGGTCTTCCTCGAAGGCGAAGAGGTTCCGCGGCGTCTCCTCCGGCTCCTCTTCCGCCGGCGCCAGATCGTCCAGGGAGAGGGCCGGGAGGGAGGAGAGGTCGGCCTGGGCCGGCGCCTTGCGGCGGGAGGGCCTGGGGGTTTCCTCCTCCAGGGCGTCGGGGGAGGCGCCCCGCAACGGGGGCGGGGCGGTGCAGGCGGTGACCAGGAGCAGGAGGGCCGCCGAGAAGAAGAGGCGTCTCATGGCGAAACCTCCCCCGGCGAGTGGGAGCCCGCCACGAAGAGGGTGGAGACGACGAGGTTCATCCGCAGCGTGGGACCCCCCTGGCTGTTTCCCGCCAGGGCCATCTCCTCCACCGTGAAGAAGTGGGGGGAGTTCAGAAGGGCCCGGACGAAGGCCTTCATGGCCGGGTAGGTCCCGGAGAGGGGGAGGGTGAGGGTGACCTTCACGTACCTCCGGGGCCACGACCCCTCGGTGGCCTTGGGAATCGCCTCGTACGCGTAGGAGAGGGATTGGAGCTCGAGCTGGTTGGCCTCCACGAGCTTCTGGATCTCCTCCTGGGCGGCCACGAGGCGGGCCTCGGGGGTGAGAAGGACCTTCTCGGCGAGGTCGGTGAGAACCTCCCGGTCCTTCCGAAGGCGCAGCGCCGACTCTTCGAGGGAGCGGGTGCGTCCCTCCAGTTCCTGAAGGCGGGCGCGGTCGGCCTCCACCGTCGCCTTCAGGTTCCGGGTGTAGACGTCCAGCCGGGAGACGCCGAAGACGTAGAGGAGAAGGTTCACGACCACCGCCGCCGCCCCCAGCGCCAGGAGCACCGGCAGCCGTTTCAGCAGGAAGCGGTCAAGGTTCACGGCCGGCCTCCGGGAGATAGGTGCAGGTCAGGGTGAAGCGGGTCCACGGGCTCCCCGTTTCCTTTTGCTCCCCTTCCAGCTTCACGTCCTGAAAACGGGGGTCGGAAAAGAGGTTCTCTTCCAACTTGAGCAGTTCCGCCCGGGGGTTGGCCACCCCCCGGAGCTGGATGGCGACCGCGCCCCCCTTCCCGATGCGGGGGGTGACGCTCTCCAGCATCACGCCGTAGGGTTTGATGCGCTCCAGGTCCCTAAGGAGCCGGGGCCAGTCGAAGCGCTTGGCGTCGAGGACCTGCTCCAGGAAGCGGGCCTCCGCCGCGAGGACGGCCACGTTGCCTCCCTCGAGGAGCCGCTTCTTCTCCGCCTCTTGGGCTTCCAGGGCCTGAAGGCGCCGCCTCTGAGCCTCCAGCGTCTTCCGTTCCGTCCGGAACTCGCTCCCGACGAGGAGGAAGGTCACGGCGTTGAAGAGGGTGAAGAGCACCGCGGTCCCCGTTACCAGGGCCAAAAGGGACAGGGGGAGGGCCCGGTTGACGAAGGGGGCCTCGGCGAAGTTCATCCAGAGGCGCTTCATGGGCATCCCTCCAACACGCCGAAGAGGGGCAGGGCCGTCTCGTCCCGGGAGCCTCCCGAGGGCAGGGGAGGAAGAACCTCGGCGAGGGTGCGGAGGGACGCCCCGTCCTCCACCGCTCCTTCGAAGGGGAAGGCCCGACCCGCGGAGGTGCCCCTCAGGAGAATGAGGGGGCTCTGGGGCCCGCCCAGCTTCTCCCGGTAGTAGGCGAGGGTGAGGCGGAGTTCCTGCGCCGTCCGGCCCCCGCCGTCGGTTTCCGGCGACTCGAAGGCCGCCAGGTCCTTGCACCGGAAGAAGACGGGGCGGCCTCTTTCCACGAAGAGGAAGGAAAGATACCCCTCGGGGTGGTTGAGGAGCAGGACCGGCTCGTCCCCGAAACGCCCCCCCGCCTCCCAGAGGGCGTGGAGGGCGAAGGTGGAGGGGCCCAGGAACCCCACGCGGCACCCTTCCCGCTCGAAGGCCGCCTCCAGGGCGGCCGCCTCCTCCTCGGCACAGACGGCGGCGAGGACCACGGCCCCCCCGGCGCTCCGCTCCAGGACCTCGTAACGGAGCCGGACACGGTCCAGCGGCGCGTTCAGGATCTTTCTCAGCTGCCAGAGGAGGACCTGGGTGCGCTCCTCCTCGTCCCGGGGGAACTCCGGAAGGCGCAGGACCTGCACGCGGAAAAAGGGGTCCCCGGCCACCACGGCGATCTCCCGGGGCTGGCCGAGGTGGGCCAGGAGGGAGGCCACGGGCCGTTCCAGGGCCTCGCCGGAAGGAAGGTAGGCGCCCTCGCCCGGAGGCAGGGGCTCCTCGTGCACCACGAGGGGGGTGGGGTCCTTCCGGGCCTTGGCCACCCGAAGGCCCACGAGGCGCGGCGGTTCCAGCAGGGCCGCCACGGGGGGCATGGCCGGCCGGAACCGCATCAGTTCCTGGAGCAGGGCCTTTTCGAAGCGCACCGTCGTTCTCCTCCTTCGGAAGAGCTCCCCCTGGGAGCCCTCCGGCTCAGTCTTCCACGAAGGTGACCTTGTTGATCTCCTTGAGGGTGGTCTGGCCCGACAGCAAGACCCGCACCGCCGACTCGCGGAGCGTCACCATGCCCTCCTCCCGCGCCGCCTTCTTGATCTCGCTGGAAGGCTTGCGGTCGATGATCAGCTCCCGGATGCGGTCCGAAAGCTCCAGGAGTTCGGAGATGGCCATGCGGCCCCGGTAGCCGGTGCCGTTGCAGTCCAGGCACCCCTTTCCGACGTAGAGGGTGGCCCGGCGGGCCGCCTCGGGGGAAATCCGGTTCTCCCGGAGGAGGTCGTCGGGGTAGGTCACCGGCTCCCGGCAGGAGGGGCAGATGCGCCGCACCAGCCGCTGGGCGAGGACGCAGTTGAGGGCCGAAACGAAGTTGTACGGCTCCACCTTCATGTTCAGGAAGCGGCCCAGCACGTCCACCACGTTGTTGGCGTGGACGGTGGTGAAGACCAGGTGGCCCGTGAGGGCCGACTGGATGGCGATGTTGGCCGTCTCTTCGTCGCGGATCTCCCCCACCATGATCTTGTCGGGGTCGTGGCGGAGGATGGACCTCAGACCCCGGGCGAAGGTCAGCCCCTTCTTCTCGTTGACGGGGATCTGGGTGACGCCCCGGAGCTGGTACTCCACCGGGTCTTCGATGGTGATCATCTTGTACTCGGGGGACTGGATCTCCGAGAGGACGGCGTAGAGGGTCGTGGTCTTCCCCGATCCGGTGGGCCCCGTCACCAGCAACATGCCGTAGGGCTCGTTGGCGTGGCGGCGGATCCTCTTCATCACCTCCGGCTCGAAGCCCAGGACGTCCAGGCTCAGGTTCCGGAACTCCTCGCTGGTGGATTCCTTGTCCAGGATGCGGATGACGCAGTCCTCCCCGTGGATGGTGGGGATGACGCTCACCCGGAAGTCCACGGTGCGCCCCTTCACCTTCAGCTTGAAGCGCCCGTCCTGGGGGACTCGCTTCTCGGCGATGTCCAGCTCCGCCATGACCTTGATGCGGGAGACGATGGTGGAGTGAAAGCGCTTGTCGATGGGGTCCATGGCGGGGTAGAGGACGCCGTCGATGCGGTACTTGATGTTGACCTCGTTCTCCCCCGTCTCCACGTGGATGTCGCTGGCTCGCCGCTGGAGCGCGTTGAAGACGGTGAAGTCCACCAGCTTGATGATGGGGGAGGTGTCCTCGGAGAGCTTGTCGAGGGAGATGACGCCCTCCTCCCCCTCCTCCGCGTCCTCCCGCACGATTTGGATGCGGAAGTCCTCGCTCACCTCTTCCAGGACCCGCTGGCTGGACTCGGACTTCTTGAGCACCTCCTGGATTTCGCTCCGGATCCCCACGTACAGCTTCACGGGGCGCTTGAGCTGGGCCTCCAGCTCGTCCACCAGCGTGACGTCGGCGGGGTCCGCCGCCACCACGGCCAAGGCCGGCCCCTCCTCCCGGTAGGGGACGAAGGTGTGGCGGAACATGAAATCCACGGGCATGGAAAGAAAGAGGTCCGGGTCCACCCGGAAGTCCTTGAGGGAGACGAAGGGCAGGCGGAGGGTCTCCGCGAGGCGGCGGGCGTTCTTCTCCTCGTTGAGCAGTTCCCCCTCGGAGGGAAGGCGGGCGGTGATGTCACCGGGCGAGGCGGCCATGGTCGGTCTCCCTGTGCGAATCTCCTTTCCCGGCGCCGGCCGGGACCTCAGCGCTCCTTCCCCTCATCCGCTCACCAGGTTGTACATGGAGAAGAGGGGCATGTACACCGACAGCACCACCAGCGCGATGAAGACGGCCATGAAGAGCAGGAGGGCCGGCTCCAGGAGGGCCACGAAGCGCTCCACCGCGGTGGCCAACTCCTCGTCGTAGAACTGGGAAACCTGGTCCAGCATCTCGGCGAGGGAGCCGGTGGACTCGCCCACCTCCACCATCTCCACGGCCATGGGGGTGGCGATGCCGGACCGGTCCAGGCTGGACCAGAGGGACTGGCCCTCCAGGACCTGGCGCTTCACGTTGCGAAGCTCCACCTTGTACCACTCGTTGCCCATGGCCTCCGCCACCACGTCCAGCGCCGAGACGATGGGAATGCCTCCGGCCACCAGCGTCCCCAGGGTCCGGCACATCTGGGAGATGTTGTACCGGCGGATGTTCTCCCCCAGGAGGGGGATGCGCATGCGGAGCCGGGCGAGGAAGAGCTTCCCTTCGGGCCGGGCCCCCACGACCTTCACGACGAGGGGGACGGCCACCAGGCCCGCCAGCAAGAAAGGCCAGCCGTACTGCATGACGCCGGAAGCGGCGAGGACGACCCGCGTGATGGCGGGCAACTGGGCGCCGGATCCGAGGAAGAGCTCGGAGAACTTGGGGACGATGAAGGTCAGGAGGAGAAAGACCAGCGCCACGGACAGGGACAGCAGGATCACCGGGTAGATGAGGGCCGAGAGGACCTTCTTCCGGATGGCCTGCACCGTTCTCAAGTAGAAGAGGTACCGCTGGATTACCGCCACCAGCTCGCCGGAGCGCTCCCCCGCCGCCAGCGTGGCGGAGTAGATGGGGGGGAAGGCGTGGCCCCGGTTGGCGAAGGCCTCCGAGAGCGATGCCCCACCCCGCACGTCGTCGCGCACCTGCTCCAGAAGGCGGTTGAAGTGGCCCTGCCGCTCGTGGGAGAGGAGGAGGTCCAGGGCCGTCAGGACCGGGAGCCCGGCCCGGAGCAGGGCGGTGAACTCCTGGTTGAAGAGGATGAAGTCCTTGAGGGGGACGCGCTTTTCCCGGCTCCAGAGGGCCCCCAGAAGGTTCTCCCAGGGGCGGGCCGGCTGGATGGAGAAGACGAAGTACCCTTTGTCCTCCAGCTGGCTCCGGAGGACCTGCGCGGCGGGGGCCGCGATCTCCTGGACGGTGATCTCCCCGGAGGCGGTCCCCAGGCGGCAGCGGAACCTCGGCATCAGGGGACCTCCGGCCGTTCGGCGCTGGGAAGAAGGGTGGGCGTCAGGCGAAGCCTCAGCGGCGGCGCCTCCTCCTTGCCAGGGAGGAGGAAGAGGGTGGGGCGGCCCTCGGGGAGAACGGCGGCGCCCTTCAGGCGTTCTCGGTTCCGGGGGGTGGGGGCGGCCGTCCAGACCAGGGCCACGGACTTGAGCCCGAGGCGCCGCCGGCCCGGGTCGTAGCCCTGGGCTTCGGCCTCCAGGCGGTAGTCCGGGCCGAGGGCGGCGGACCCCCGGCCGCCCTCCTCCAGGTCGGCCACGGCCTGGAAGGAGGCCTTGGGCACGGCGTTTTCCGCCCACTCCGAGGCGTCCACGAAGTTGGCCGGGCTCTTGAACAGGGCGCCGCCCCCCCGCGGGGCGAAGAGGTCGAGGACCGCCTCCAGGGCGAAGCGGCGCGCGGGGACGTCCAGGTCTTTCAACAGCCGGCGGAGGGCGGGGAGGCGCTCCGGGTCGTCCGAAACGGTGACGGCGTTGCGGGGGCCGTCCACGGAGATGCGCCCCCGGGGCCCGAGCTCCTCGCCGAGCCGCCCCACCACCGAACGAACGTCCCGGTGCGACAGGACGTACTCGAAGGAGGCCGCCCCCTGGGCGCCGAACCAGAGGGGCAAAGCCAGCAGGATCAAGGCGCAGAGGAAGACCGCTCGTTTCATCCCGGCACCTCCAGGAGAAGGACCACCGCGTCGGAAGGGCAGAGGGCCGTGGCCCCCTGCGGCGTGAAGAGAGGGGCCGCGGCGGAGGGAACGTCGGCCCGAAGCAGGGGGCTGGCGGGGGGCGGCCCCGTCCGGAGCGCCGCGGCGAAGCCTCCGGCCAGCAGAAGGAGGGCGGCGCGGGAGAGGAGCCGGGCGGTCCTCCGCCTCCGGATTTCCCGGCGGAGCCGCCCCTCGAAGGCGGCCCAGGCTCCCTCGGGCCTTGGCCGGTGTCGCAGGAGGTCTTCGATCACGGCGTCACCCCCCTTTCGGAAAGGAACCGTTCGAGCTTGCGCCTCGCCTGCATCACCTGGTTCCGGGCCGTGCTCTCCGCCACCCCCAGGGTGCGGGCCACCTCGCCGTAGGGAAGTTCCTCCATGACCCGGAGAAGGAAGGCCGCCCGCTCCTGGGGGGGCAGAAGGGCCAGCCCCTCCTCCACCGCCGTTTCGATCTCCCGGCCGTAGAGGGCGCCGTCGCCGGGGCGCAGGGAGGAGGGGACCTCCAGGTCGCCGGGAACCTCGTCGGTGCGGCGCGTCTCCTCCCGCCGGAGGTGGTCGATGGCCCGGTTCACGCAAAAGCGGCGGAGCCAGGCTTCCGGTTCCTCGGGAAGCCCGTCGGTCCCTCGCTCCCAGAGGGCCAGGTAGGCCTCCTGGAGGATCTCTTCGGCGATGGCGTCCCGTCCCGTCATGCGTCTCACCGTCCAGAAGAGGGATTCTCGGGTTCGGAGGACCAGCTCCTCGAAGGCCGCCGGTTCCCCGCCCAAGGCCAGGTGGAGCAGCCGCCTCAGAAGACCGCCCTTCACCGGCCCCCTCCAGGAGGCAAGACGGACGGCGGGGCGTTTCGTCTAGGGAGAGGGGGGCATGCCTCCTCCGGCCGGAAGTGGTCGAAGCCCGCGGGGGAGAGAGGTTCCCGCACGCCGCCGGGCCAGAGGAGGTCGCATCCGGGCCTCTTCCGGAGGCGGCCCACCGGAATGGCGCCGGGAAGGTGCCTGGCGACGGCCCCCGCCTTTCTCTCCGGAACGGCGAAGAGGAGGACCTGGTCCTCCCCGCCCAGGATGGCCTCGCGGAGGGCCTCCTCCCCGGAGCCGGCCAGGGGGTCCACGGGGACGGCCCGGGCCTCCACCTCCGCGCCGCACCCGCTGGCCTCGAGCAGACGGTGGAGGTCCCGCGCGAAGCCGTCGGAGAGGTCCAGCGCCGCCGAGGCCAGCTTCTCCCGGGAAAGCCGGAGCCCGGCCTCCGTCTGGGAAGGGGGGCGGAAAAAACGGTCCAGGAGGGCCAGGCGGGGAGTGCGGGGGGGAAGGTCGCCGAAGGAGCGGAGGGAGGCTCCCGCCCCGAAGGCCCTCAGCGCCGCCCGGGCCGCCCCCAGCGGGCCGGAGACGAAAAGGAGATCTCCAGGCCGGCCGCCGGACCGGGTGAGGGGCGGGCCCTCCAAAAGGCCCAGAAGGGTGAGGGAGACCACCACCCCCGAGCGGCTCCGGCTGAGGTCCCCCCCGCAGAGGCCCACCCCCTCCCGGAGGGCCAGGCGGCGCATCCCCCGCAGCAGTCCCTCCACCCAGGGGTCTCCGACATCGCCGGGGAGGGCGAGGGTCAGGAGGCCAAAGCGGGGTCGGGCCCCCACGGCGGCGAGGTCCGAGAGGTTCACCGCCAGAGCCTTGTGGCCCACGGCCTCGGGCGGGCCCCAGGCGCGCTCGAAGTCCACCCCCTCCAGGAGGGCGTCGGTGGTGATGGCGTAGCGGTCGAAAGGAAGGACGGCGGCGTCGTCCCCCAGGTCCAGCTCGGCCCCGGAGGGTCCCCAGACCTGGCGGATGAACCGGATCCAGCCGGCTTCGTCGCGGGGCCGGGCCTTCACGGCCGCCGATCCCGCTCCGCTTCGTACTGCTCGAGCCGGGCGTTGAGGGTGTTGCGGTGGATGCCGAGCCGTTTGGCCGCCTTGCTGCGGTTTCCGTCGCATGCGGAGAGGGTCCTCACGATGTAGAGGCGCTCGATCTCCGCCTGGGTCTCCTTCAAGGTGATCCCCAGCCGGATGAGGAGGTCCACCAGCTCCCGAAGGTGGCCGTTCAGGTCCTTGTTGGCGACGAGCGGATCGTCGAAGGGAAGCCGCTCCACCTCACCCACCCCCCGAATCCCATCCCTGCCTTCAGCCCTGGAGGGCCTTGAGGCTCTTCTCGTGCTTCTTGGCGATGAGCAGCATCTGGTCCTTCACCGTGAGCTTCTTCTTCTTCACCTCGGCCACACGGAGCTCCTCTTCGGGACTGAGGAAACCCTTCTTGGCCAGCGCCTCCAGCTCCTGCTCGAACTCCTGGTGCTTCTCGTACAGGCGGCGGAACTCTTCGTCGTTCTTCGCCAGAAACTCGCGAACCTGCTGGCTGAGCTGCATCGATTCCCTCCCCGTGTGGCGGTTCTCACCGGGGCCGCAACAGAAGGCGGTCCCAACGGGTCTTGCCGAAGAAATGGACGACCTTGTCGAGGAACTTCTTCACGAAGTCCCCCGGCGAATTCCGTAGGTAATCGTAGTCCCCCTCTTCGAAGGACCACCAGACGATCCAGGCCCTTCCCAAGACCAGCCGGCCGTCGAGGGCGCCCCAGTACCGGCTGTCCTCACTGTTCATCCGGTTGTCCCCCATCATGAAGAGGTGGCCCGCCGGGATACGATAAGGCCCGAAGTTGCCCCGGTCAAGGGCGTCCAGCCCGTCCCTCCCCTTAAGGCTCACCTGCACCCGGTCGGGGAGGATGTCCACCCGGAAGGCCTCGGGGCTTCGAAGGTAGTCGGGCAGCTCGGGGATCTGGGCGGGGTCGGGAAGAGGCGGGGGCGGCTCGTAGGTCTCCTTCAGGTACGGGGGGAGGAGGGTGTAGCCTTCCACCAGCATCTTCCCGTTGACGAAGACCCGGTGGTTCACGATCTGGACCACGTCGCCCCCCAGGGCCACCACCCGCTTGATGAAGGGCACCTGGGGGTTTCCGGGGAACTTGAAGACCACGATGTCCCCCCGCCGGATCTCCCGCACGGGAAGGAGTTTCTTCTCCCAGTCCCACCGGGTGGGCCCGTAGAGGAAGGAGTTGACGATGAGACGGTCCCCCACCAGCAGGGTGTTCTTCATGGAGCCCGAGGGGATGTTGCTGTTCTGAAACACCCACGTGCGGGCGAAGAGGACGAAGACCAGCACCACGCAGATGGTCTCCCAGTAATCCCGGATCGTCCCCTTGGGCGGCACGTCGGGGACGGGGGGGGAGGCGGTGGGACGTTCCTTCTTCATCGGGACTCCTGGGGGCGCCGCGGATGACTCGGCGCAAAAAATGATCTTAGCGGGAACGACCCCATCAGGCAACAACCCCAAAGTCCTTACCGGCCGGCCCCCTCCAATGGCGGAGGCACCCGATCAGCCCAGACGGAAGGTGCGAATCTCGCTCACCGTCCGTGTCTTTCCGACGACGGTCACCACCTTCCAGTACAGAGGAACCGTTCCCCCTTGGCCCCGTTTGAGCAGCCATTTCCACCGGGGCAGGTCGGGGATGTAGCCGGGACCGTCCAATTCCTGGCTCGTGAAGGTCTTCTTCGGGCTTTCCGGAAAGTCCGGGGCGGTGGAGATCTTCAGGATGTACTTGGCGCCTTCGGTCCTCTCCCAGCTGAAGATCGGGCGGCCTGAGGGCGGCAGGGAATCTCCGTCGCAGGGAAGGGCGAGGACCGGGCCGCCGCAAGAGGTGCGGCGGGTTGCCCACACGCCGCCCTCCCGGGCGGAGGCCACGGCGGTTCCGTCCGGAAGGAGGGCCACGCCGTAGGCGAAACCCGGAACCCCGAGAAGGCCCACGGGAGCGCTTTTCTTGGGATCCGTGACATCCATGACGAGGAGTCCCGCGAAGCCATCGGCCACGTAGAGATCGTTGCCGGAGAAGACGACGGAGAAAGAGGAAAGACCGCCGATGTAGCCTTCGCTTTTCGGAGAGGCCGGGTCCGAAATGTCCAATACGTTGATCCCCTGTTCACGGGTGGGCTGGTAGAGAAAGTCGTCCCGGGCGAAGAGCCATCCGGAGTTCGAGTCGGCGCTCACGGCGTGGCTGAGCTTTTGGGGGGCGGCGGGGTTCGATATGTCCAAGGACAGAATCCCCGTGGTGTTGTTCGCGATCCAGAGGACCGATGGGGAGCCGAAGGCGACGCCGCTGATCCCGCCGGCCTCGGGTTTCCAGGAACCGAGAAGAACCGGAGAAGAGGGGGAAGAAATATCCGCCAGGAGGACTCCGGCTCCCCCCGCGGCGACCGCCAGGAGGTTCCCCGAGAGGGTCGCCTGGGTGGCGGCACCTTCGCCGACAAAGGCTCCGACCGGAGTCGGCACCGGGCCCTGGGAAACGTCCATCAAAACGACTCCCGCCTGCTGGCAGCAGGCCAACAGCCACCCCGACTCCACCGAGAGAAACACCGGAGGGAGGGGGAGGGGGCTTTCGGCCAGCAGAGCCGGGGCCTGGGGGTCGGTGAAGTCCCACGTCTCGACCTTCGAGTCCACACCCAGGTAGACGGTGCTTCCCTTGGAGGCGAGGGCTCCCGTGGGCAGGGAACCCCCCAACCACCGTTGGGCGGTTCCGGAGGGAAGGGTGAGGGACCAGAAGCCCTCCGCGCCGGCGCAGACGAAGAAAGAGCCGTTGGCAGCGGGGGAAAGCCCCATGGCGGGGCTAGGGGAGCCCCAACGACCCGCCTCCAGGGGGGCGGTGGGGTCGGCCACGTTGACCGCGTGGAGGCCGGCCTCGCCCTCCGCCATTACGAGAAGGGAGGGGTCCTGGGGAGAGAAGCAGGCGTCCTGGACGTGGTGGGAGAGGGGGAAGGTTCCCAGAATCTTGGGATCGGCCCAGGATGAATAGTCAACGAGAACAAGCCCCTTTTCGTCGTCGAAGGCGGCGACGAGCCGGTCCGAAACCGCCACCCGATAGACCGCCTGGAGGTCTTTGAGCATGGAGATGAACTTCGGCTTGCGTGGATCGGCCAGTGAATAGACCACGACCCCCTTCTTCTGCGCGGCGACCAGAAGGGTGTTGCCCTGACGGACGCTCTGTTGGAACTGCGCGCCCGTCCTCGATCGGCTGTTCACCAGCCTGGGGGCCCAGGAATCCTTGAGGCTCAAGATCTGGAAGGTGCGGGCGCCGAAGAGGACATAGGCTGTTTCTCCGTCGCTGGAAAGTTCCACGTCCAGAATGTCCGCCTGGCCGTAACGGCCGCCAAGGCGTGGGGCCAGGGGATCGGAGACGTCCACGAGCAAAAGCCCTTGCCGGCTGGCCGCGAGGGCGAGCCTCCCCTGGCTGTACGCCATGGCCAGGATGTTGCTGGGCGCGAAAAGGGACGCTACGACGGACTGGCCGGCGGGTCTCGTTTCGTCCAGGATTTCCAAAAGGGGGCCCGACGCCACGGCGCGAAAGGGAGGGGTCAAGGGAACGGAGATCTGGCTCGAACGGGCCGGCAAGTACGAGATTCCTTCCAGTCCTTCCTTGAGAATCTCTTGAGGCTGCGCCCGCGACGCAAGGGCGAGCAACACGCCGCTCAGAGAAGCGGCCGCCAGAAGACTCCAATTCCGGTTGTTAAGGTTCATCCTTCGTCCTTTCCGGTCCGCACACGGACCCGGCCAAGTGTATCGGGCGGAGGGGCCCCGGTCAAGGCGGCGGGGGAAGGGGTTCGGGGCTCAGCGGACGAAGGGTCGCGAGGACGGGGTAGTCGTCCCTCAAGGACCGGAGAAGGGGGTGGCCGGGGGCCAGCTCCTCGGCCTTCCGGAAGGCCTCCACCCCCTCCGCCTCCCTCCCCGCCTGGAGAAGGACGCGGGAGAGCCACGCGTGGAGGAAGGGGTTGTTGGGCTGCTTTTTCAGGGCCTTGCGGAAGCGCTCCTCGGCCAGGTCCAGGCGGCCTTCCCGGAAGGCGTTCATCCCCTCGTTGAAGAGGAAAAAGGGGTCCTCCTCGGCCACCTGGCGCCCCCGGTCGAGGTACTCCTGGGCCAAGTCGGGCCTCCCCGCTCCCCTTGCGGCTTGGACGGCGTTGGTGTAGAGGGGCTGGTAGGCCGGGAAGCGGCTCGTCGCCTCCTCCAGGATCTCCAGAGCCTCCCGGTACCGCCCCTGCCGCATAAGGAAGACGGAGAGGTTGTTGTAAAGCTCCTTCATCATCGGCCGGCGGGAGAGCAGGTACCGAACCATCCTCTCCGCCTCCTCCACGCGGCCCTCCAGCATCCGGTCCACGGCGATGTTGTTGTAGAAGAGCGCCACCGCCGTGGCGTCGTCCACCGCCTGGTAGAGGTAGAGGCGCCAGTCGGAGGCCTCCTCCGTGAAGTCCACGATGACGGTGTAGGGGCTCCCGCCCTGGCCGATGGAGCCTCCGCCGTACCCCACGGCCATGTGGGTGGAGACGAAGAAGATGCCGCCGCGCTCGTAGTAGTTGCGGGCCTCGCTCACGTGGACGAAGTACGCGGGGATCTTGAGGTGCCGGGCGATGCCCATGAAGAGGTTGGTGTAGGAGAGGCAGTCCCCCTTCCTCTGGTGGAAGGCCTCCACCGCGGTGAGGGAGACGTTGGATGCGTACCGAAAGTTCAGG
Source organism: Acidobacteriota bacterium (assembly GCA_037444825.1). GTDB lineage: Bacteria > Acidobacteriota > UBA4820 > UBA4820 > DSQY01 > JBFLVU01. Next base: position 19,070 of record JBBILR010000037.1, read on the forward strand.
TCCCCCCGGTCGTTGAGGAACCGGACGATCCTCCGGATCCGTTCCACCGGGGTGCCCCCGAATCCCACCTCCCGCTCCACCTCGGCCCGGATGGCGTCGTCCAGTTCGAAGGGGTTGCCCCGGTCGAGGCCGGCCGCGGCCCCGTCCCTCAGGAGCTCCTCCACGGTGAGAAGCGGCTTTTCGGGGCCCCGCGGGGCGCAGGCGGCCAGAAGGGCCGCCGCCAGAAGGATCGCCCACGCCCCTTTCCGCCGCCACCGGCGCCTTCCTCCGGCCATCGTCCGCCTCCCTGGGCTCGGGGCCCGCTTCCTCAGTGTACGCTCACTCCGCGCCCGAGGTTGCGCCCCGCCCGCCTTGACACCTCCGGCGTCCCCGGGTAAGATAACCCTCCGCGACGTGCCGAAGTGGCGGAATTGGCAGACGCGCTGGGTTCAGGGTCCAGTGACCTCACGGTCGTGGGGGTTCGAGTCCCCCCTTCGGCACCAAGGCACACAGAGGGAGGGCTGCTGGCCCTCCCTTTTTTCTTGGGCCTTTCCATTGAGGAAAGGGGGGACGAGAAGGGTGGGAGACCTCCCGGCGGCGGTTACGAGGCCGCGACCGCAGAGGGAGCGGCCGCAGTTACGCCGCCGGGGAGGAGAGACCCACCCCGGGAACCGTAGGGGCCGTTGCGCGCGCAAGGGGGCGGACTCCGACGCCCGC
>JBBILR010000038.1:0-19716 GCA_037444825.1 Acidobacteriota bacterium
GGCTTCCGCGTCACTTCTTGCAGGGTTCCTTCGGGGGCAGGCGGTGGTAGGTGATCTCCACCTGGAGGACCTCCCCGCCCTGGGGGTCCTTCCCGTACATCTTGAAGGTGAAGGCGTCGGGGCCCTGGAAGGCCAGCTCCTCGCGGGAGAACTCCGGCCGGCCGGTGAGGGGGTTGACGTAGGTGGAGCGGGTGGAGAGGGTCCCCTTTGCGAGGTCCACCGTGCCCTCGGAGGTCATGACGCCCGTGCCCATGCTGTCCACCCAATAGCCGACGACCTTCTTCTGGACGTTGTCGAACCCGGTGAGGCCCATCCCCTCGAAGGGCTGGCCCATGGCCGTTCCCCGAAAGGTCTGGAGGAGAAAGCGGCCGCCCAGGACCATCCGGTTCTCCGAGAGGCCGTAGGAAACCTCCGGCTCGCCGGGGGCCATGTAGGACTTGAGGGTGCAGACCCAGGTCCCTTCCATCCTGGCCAGAAACTCGTGCTCCTTGCCCACCGCCGCGCCGCGGGCGTAGGCCTCCATCATGGCCCGCATCTGTGCGCTCATCTGGGGCGTCTTGGGCTCTTCGGCCTTCATTTCCTGGGCCGCCGAGGAAAGGTTCAGGGCCAGGGACAGGGCGACGGCCAGTCCAGCCAAGGTTTTCTTCATCGCGCACCTCCTGTATACCGAACGGTGTCCCGGTTCCCCTTCTTCCCGGGGGCCGTTCCCACCGGGAGGGGCCGGGAGGGTCCGGTCCCCTTCACGGGCGGTCCGGGGGGGCCGCCTTGCCGAGGAGCAGCTCGGGCCGCAGCGCGCAGGCGGCGCCCAGGGCCAGGTACAGGCCCGCGAGGACCTTCAGGCGGCGGCGGACGAGGGTGGCGCCTTTGGCCAGGCCCAGTCCCAGGGCTAGAAAGAGCAGGGGCAGGCCGGCCAGCAGAAGCACGAACCCGGTGAGGCCCATCCCCTCCATGGTTTTCCCCCTCTCGAGGGCCGCAGGATACGGCTTCGGGGGCGCCGGGGCAAGGGCAGGCCCGCCGGGCGGGCTCCGGGGGCCCCGGGGTCAGGCGGATGTGGCCCGGCGGTGGACCAGGCAGGCGCAAAGGCCCATGGCGCCGTCGCCGAGGCCGGAAAACCAGACGATCCACGGCTGGCGCGACAGGAGGGCCGCCCCGAAGAGGAAGACCGTCGCCATGGCCTTGGTGGCCACGAGAAAGGCCACCGTCCCCTGGCGGCGGTACTCCAGGAGGTACCCCGTGGCCACCACCACGTGGAAGACCCCCGCCTGCCAGAGAAAGAAGAGGGGTTCGGCCCGCTCCCACCCGCCGAAGCGCACGGCCCACTCGGGGGCGAGCAGGAGCCCCGCGCCCACGGCCAGGCTGTGGAGCGCGATGAGGGTCACCAGCCACCGCTCCAGCCGCTTCCAGTCCATGGTCCCCTCCGTCGCCCGAAACCCCTTTTCGGTCCTTTTCGCCCTGCCGAAGGGGCCCGGGAAGCCGTCCGTGGGTCAACGTCCAGGCGGTGTGGGCGGCGGCCCCTTCACCCTCACGCGCGCTCCCACCAGAAGTCGGGTTCGCCGGGGCTCTCCTTTGGAGAGGCCGGCGCGCCGAGGCGTTCCAGCTCCTCAAGCACCGCCCGGACGGCGGGTTCCACGGCCTCCCGCACGCGCGGCGAGAGGCCGGGGCCGGTGTCGAGGCGCTCCGGCACCACGCCCACCAGCACCACCTCCCGGGGCCCCTCCCCGGCCAGGTCCAGGGTGAGGAGGGTCTCCTTGAGGGCCGGGTCGTGGGGGCTCACCCGGGGAGCGGGCGGGTGGCGGAGGATGGCCTCCCGGTCGTAGCGCAGAAGCGTCCCCGGCGGGGAGGAGGACCGGACGGTGTCCAGAAGGACCACCGCCTCGGGACCCCGAAGGTGGGGCACCAGGTCGAGGCCCGGCGTGCCCGCGTCCAGGACCGACACCTCTTCAGGGAAACGGTACCGCGATTCCAGGGTGCGAATGACGTAGGGACCGAAGCCGTCGTCCCCCACCAGCACGTTGCCCAGGCCCATCACCAGCGTCCGCATCGGCCCCCGCCTCCGTCAGGCGCCCCCACAAGAGAACCCCCGGCGGGGCTTTCCCTCCGGGGTGGAAAGGGGCGGTCTTCACCGCGTTTCCGATGATCGTTCGCGCTTCGATTTCGGAATCTCGCCGGGCCCGGCGGGGATGCCGCCGGGCCCGGCCCGTCGCACCGGCTCAGAGGACCTTCACCCGCGAGAGCTCCTGCCCCTCCACGTCCAGCGTGTGGATGGCGCAGGCCAGGCACGGGTCGAAGGAGTGGATGGTTCTCAGCACCTCCAGGGGACGCTTGGGGTCGGCGATGGGGTTGCCGAGGAGCGAGGCCTCGTAGGGTCCCCTCTGGCCCTTGCCGTCCCGCGGGCCGGCGTTCCACGTGGAGGGAACCACGGCCTGGTAGTTCTTGATCTTTCCGTTCTCGATGACCACCCAGTGGCTCAGGGTTCCGCGGGGAGCCTCGTGGAAGCCGAAGCCCTGCTGTTCCCCGCGGGGGAACTCGAAGGGGGTGAAGATCTCCGTGTCCCCCTTGCCGATGTTGGTGGCCAGGAGCCCCCAGTGCTTGAGGGCCAGCTCGGAGAGGACGGCGCACCGAACGGCCCGGGCCAGGTGGCGCCCCAGGGTGCCGTGGAGGACCGACGGGCTCAGCTTGGTGCCGGCCACCGCGCCGGCGGTGTTGAGGGCGTAGTCCACCCACTTCTTGGTGAGTTCGTGACCCGTGGCGTAGCCCACCAGCATCTGGGCCAGCGGCCCCACCTGCATGGGCCGGCCCATGAACCGCGGCGCCTTGACCCAGGAGTACTTGCCGTTGGGGTCGAAGTCGCCGTACTTGGGCTCGGTCTCCTCCTTCCACGGGTGGCGCTGCCAGTCGCCGTCGTACCAGGAGTGGGCGATGGACTCCTCCACGTTGTCCCGGAAGTACGGGTCCTGGAAGGAGGTGAAGGCCTTGGCCCCGGCCAGGTTGCCGTCGAAGATGGTGCCGCCGGGCAGGTCGAACTGGGTGCCCTTGGTGTCCAGCGGCAGGTCCGGCACGGCGAGGTAGTTGGTCACCCCCGCCCCGTAGCCCAGCCAGTGGGCGTAGAGGGCCCCCACGGCGCAGACGTCCACCAGGTAGACCTGCTGGACGAAGTCCCGGACCTCCTCCAGGAGGTCCTTGACGGCGAAGAGCTTCGTCATGTTGAGGGCGGACTCGTTGTCGAGGTTGATGGCGTTGGCCACGCCGCCCACGGCGAGGTTCTGGATGTTGGGGGTCTTGGCGCCCAGGATGGCCACCACCTTGTTGGCCTTCTGCTGGTAGTCCAGGGCCTGGAGGTAGTGGTTCACCGCCAGGAGGTTCACCTCCGGCGGGAGCTTCATGGCGGGGTGGCCCCAGTAGCCGTTGGCGAAGATGCCCAGCTGGCCGCGGTCCACGAACTCCTTGAGCTTCGCCTTCACCGCCTCCATCTGGCGCTTGGAGTTGCCGGGCCAGGGGGAGAGGCTCTCCCCGAGGCTGGCGGCCTTGGCCGGGTCGGCCTTGAGCGCCTCCACCACGTCCACCCAGTCCAGGGCGGAGAGGTGGTAGAAGTGGACGATGTGGTCGTGGAGGGCGTGGGCCGCCACCAGGAGGTTGCGGATGTACTGGGCGTTGAGCGGGATTTCGAGGCCCAGCGCGTTCTCCACCGCCCGAACGGAGGCGATGGCGTGCACCGTGGTGCAGACGCCGCAGAAGCGCTGGGTGAAGAGCCAGGCGTCCCGTGGGTCCCGGCCCTTGAGGATAATCTCGATGCCGCGGAACATCTGGCCCGAGGACCAGGAGTCCCTCACGACACCGCCGTCCACCTCCACGTCGATGCGAAGGTGGCCTTCGATTCGGGTAATCGGATCTACGGTGATCCGTGCCATCGTCACTTACCCCCTTCGCGCTAGGCCTTTTGAGGCGCGCCCGCGAGAATCGGGAACCTCTTGACGATCACGATGTAGAGCATGATCTCGAGGGCCACGATCCCAAAGGTGATGAACATTTCCGGCACCGTGGGGAAGTAGGCGAAGCCTTCCCCCGGGTTGAACCCGACGAGGTAGCTGTTGAAGCGGTAGAGCGTCCCGGCGAGGAGCATGAGGACCGCCGCCCGGAACTGGACCACGGGGTCCATCCGCTTTTCGCGGGAGGCGAGGAGCACCAGGGGCGCCACGTAGAGGGCCGTCTCCACCCAGAAGAAGAAGTTGAGCCACCCGGAGGTGAAGGTCTTCGCCAAGGCCCCGCGCACCAAGAGGTCCGCCGCCCGCAGGACCAAGAAGAGCCCCAGGACCCCCACCATGACCCCCGAGAGCTTCCCCAGCATCTCCGTTTCCCGCCGGCGCCGGAAGAAGTACGCCGCCAGGGAGCCCTCCAGCACCACCACGGCGTAGCCCATGGCGATGACCGAAACGAGGAAGAGGAGGGGGATCAGCGGCGTGTTCCACAGGGCGTGGAGCTTGTGGCCGGCCAGCAGCATGACGGTGCCCAGGGAGGACTGGTGCATGGTGGGCAGGAGGAGCCCCAGGGCCACGATGAAGACCATGAGCTTGTTCACGATGGGGTGGAAGGTCTGGGAGAGGCTCTTGAGGATGGGGAGGGGCGCCTCCTCCTTCCACTTCTCCATGAAGGCGGGGGAGAGCTCCAGCCAGAGGACGATGACGTAGGCCATGACGCAGAGGGCCACCTCCAGCAGGGCGGAGTGGAGGTTCCACTGCCAGAAGCGGAGGGGGATGCGGTAGATCCACCAGTAGCGCCCCACGTCCACGACGATGGCGAAGCCCGCCATGGAGTAACCCAGGGCACTGGTGAGGACGGCGGGGCGGACGAGCGGGTGGTACTGACCTTTGTTGAGGATGTACACGAGGATGGCCACGGCGTAGCCGCCGCAGCCCAGCGCCGTGCCCGTGACCACGTCGAAAGCGATCCAGATGCCCCAGGCGTAGCCGTCGTTGAGCCCCGTCACCGGCCCGAGGCCGGCGAGGAAGCGCCAGAGGAGGAGCAGGGCGCCGATCCCCGAGAGGGCGAGGAGCCACCGGAAGGGCCGGGTGAGGAGGGGCCCGCCCACCGGCGTCGCTTCGAGGTGGGTACTCATGGCTTCACCTCCTCCGCGGCGGAGGCCTTGCGGTTCCGCCAGATGACCGCCCCGAGGACCACGTAGAGGACCGCCGGGGCGATGAAGCCCTGGTACACCCCGTGCTGGATCTTCTGGGCCGTCTCGGGGACCGGCTTCTCGCCGAGGTCGGGCAGGCCCAGCGCCTCGAAGGGGATTCCGGCCTTGGAGAGGTACAGGACCTGCGTGCCGCCGCCGTCATGCTCCCCGTAGACCTTGGGTTCGTACCGCTCCGGGAACTCGCCGAGGCGGCGGTGAGCCTCCTCCAGGAGTTCGGAGTACTTGCCGGAGACGACGGCGCCTCGGGGACAGACGTCGCAGCAGGCCGGCTGGAAGGGCTTTCCCGGCCGATTTTTGCACATTTCGCACTTCACGATGTGGGGGATGGGCGTGTTCCATTCGAACTTGGGGACCTCGAAGGGGCAGGCGATCTGGCAGTACCGGCACCCGATGCAACGGTCGCCGTCCCACGTCACCACGCCGTGCTCCCGTTTCTGGAGGGCCCCGATCATGCAGGCGCCCACGCACCCCGGGTCGATGCAGTGCATGCACTGTCTCTTGACGTAGGAAAGCCGGTCCCCCTCGGCGTAGAGCCGGATGATGTTCTTGGTGGATGCGCTCAGGTCCTTGGGGGCGTCGTAGAGGTGGTCGCGGTCCCATTCGGGCGGGAGGTTGTTGGCCTCCTTGCACGCCACCACGCAAGCCTTGCAGCCGATGCAGCGGGTGGCGTCGTAGAGCATCCCGATGGCGTCGGGGGGGGCGGTCCTTCGTTCGCGCGCCTCCACCGACGCCGCGCTCCCGGCGGCCGCGGCCGCGCCCACCCCGGCGAGGGCCTTGAGGGCGGTGCGTCGGTCCACGGTCATTTCACTTCTCCTTTTCGGGTTCCGCGGCCACCTTCTTGGCCGCCATGAGGCCCGCCCCGATGAGGGCTCCGCCCACCAGCCCCGCCACGCCCGTGGCGATGGGGCCCACCTTCCCCTGGTGGCCCTTGAGGTCCGGATAGACGTCGGGAGGCGTGGGCCGGGAGATCTCCACCGTGTCGTGGATGGCAAGGTTCCAGAGGACCTTTTTCTCGGTGCACCCCACGCAGGGGTGGCCCAGGCCGATGGGCCAGGCCTCCACCTCGCCGAAGCGCTGGATGGAGCAGTTGGCGTGGGTGACGGGGCCTTTGCAGCCCAGCTTGTACAGGCAGTAGCCGAGCCGGTGGCCCTCGTCTCCGAACCGCTGGGCGAAGCGCCCGGCGTCGAAGTGGGGCCTGCGCGGGCAGTCCTCGTGGATCACCCGGCCGTAGGCGAACTTGGGGCGCCCCAGCTCGTCGAGGGCCGGCAGGGTGCCGAAGACGGCGTACTGGAGGGCCACACCCAGGAAGTTGTACGGGTTGGCGGGACACCCGGGGATGGTGACGACGGTCTTCCCGGCCAGCACCTCGGGAGCCCCCTTGGCGCCGGTGGGGTTGGGGTCCGCCGATTGGATGCCCCCCCAGGAGGCGCAGGAGCCGATGGCGATGATCGCCCCGGCCTTCTCCGCCACTTGGTGGACGATCTCCAGGGCCGTGCGGCCGCCGATCTTGCAGTAGATGCCGCCGTCCTTGGTGGGGATGCCGCCCTCGACGACGCAGATGTACTTCCCGGCGTTCTTCTCCATGGCCTCCTTGAGGGCCTCCTCCGCCTGGTAGCCCGCCGCGGCGAAGAGGGTCTCGTGGTAGTCCAGGGAGACGAGGTCGAGGATCAGCTCCGCCACCTTGGGGTGGCTCGTCCGCAGGAGCGACTCGGTGCAGCCGGTGCACTCCTGGAAGTGGAGCCAGATCACCGACGGCTTGAGGCCCTTGGCGGCGTTTTCGGCCCAGACCTTGGCCGTCCAGGCCGGAAGCCCCACCGACGCCGCCGCCAGGGTGCAGACCTTTAAGAAGTCCCTCCTTTCCACACCCGCTCCGCTTTCCGATCCGTCCCGTGAACGCGCACCCTTATTCGGAAAACGCCTTGGCTTTCCCATGGCCACCTCCTTGTTCACGATGTCCCCCCCAAAATGAAAATTCTGAGCGTAAGATAGGGTGGCCTCGCGGCAATGTCAAGACACCTTCAACTCACTTTCTTTCAGCGAATTACGGCGTTTTTTTCGGTGGGGCAAAGGAGAAAAGTGGGGCAAAAGGATTGATTCATTATGTTACGATTGCAGCCGCTCACAAAGCAAAAGCAAAAGAAACCCCAAAAACACAGAAGGGCGGGGACGTTAGAAATTGTTCACTCACACAATCATGCCAAGCCGAGAGGCCCCGCGAAAAGGGCCAAAAGCACGATGAGAAGACCGCCGGTACCGCCCCGGGCCCTCAGAGGAGCAGCCGCCGGGCCTCCTGGAAGTATTCCAGCAAGGGCGCGACGCTCTGGGGCTCCTTGGCGGAGCAGGCGAAGAGCCGGAGGTCCCCCTTGAGGAGCCGCGCCTCCCTCCGCGGCCGATCGACGTCGAAGGCGACGTGAGGCAGGAGGTCGGTCTTGGTGAGGCAGAAGAACTGGGCGTTGCGGAAGGCCACCGGGTACTTGGCCACCTTGTCGTCGCCCTCCGTCACCGACAGGAGGACGCCGTTGAGGTGGCAACCCAGGTCGTACAGGCCCGGGCAGACGAGGTTCCCCACGTTCTCCACGAAGAGGAGGTCGAGATCCCCAAGGGGCAGGGCGTGGAGGGCCTCGTGGACCATGGCGGCGTCCAGGTGGCAGGTGGATCCGGTGGTGACCGCGTGGACGGGGATGCCCAGGGCCCGGAGCCGGACGGCGTCTCGGTCGGTGGCCAGGTCCCCCTCGATGGCCCCGATGCGGAGGCGATGGCCGGCCACCCGGACCAGGGTCTCCAAAAGGGCCGTCTTTCCGGCGCCGGGGCCGGACATAAGGTTCACCGCCAGTACCCGGTGCTCCAGCAGGTGCTCGCGGTTGGCCCTGGCCGTCCGCTCGTTGGACTCCATGAGGTTCCGGTAGAGGCGGACCTCCTCCCGGCGGACCCCGGGGCCGCCGTGGTCATGGTCGTGGCCGTTGTCCGTCCCTTCCCGGGCCTCTCGCTTCGCTTCGTCGGGCAGTCCGCATCCGCAGGTCTCGCACATGGCCTTCTCCTTCACCCCTCGGGGATCTCCAGCTCCAGCGACTTGAGGACCAGGTCGTCTCCGGAGCGAACCTCCACCTCCCCGCCCCCGCACCGGGGGCAGACCAGCCGGTAGGTCTCCCGCTCCGTTTCCCCGCCACAGGAAAGGCAGTGCAGGCGCAGGGGCTCCACCTCCACCCTGAGGGCCGCCCCCTCGAGAAGGGTCCCCACCCGCGCGGCCTCGAAGGCCCGCTCCAAAAGTTCGGGGACGACGCCGGTGCGGAAGCCCGCCGCCACCACCACGGAGAGGACCTTCACCGCCCCGCGCCGCCGGGCCTCCTCCTCGGCGGCCTTCACCACCCCCGTGGCCAAGGACCACTCGTGCATGGGCTCCCCCCGCCGCGCCCCCCCTGCATCGGCCCGCGCCTTGCCCTCTTCAGCAGATCCGGGGGAGTTCGGCCCCGGAGAGGAGGTCCAGCGGGCGCTCCTCCCCCGACACCGTCAGAAGGGCCACCGGGGACCGGCCCGGCGCCGCAGCCTCCACCCGCCCCGCCTCCGCCGCCTCCCGGCCCAGGGGGTGGCCCCGAAGGGCTTCCAGAGCCCGGCCGGCGTCCGACTCCTTCACCCACACGAGGGCCCGGCCCTCGCAAGGGCTGGAGACGGGGGAGAGCCCCAGGAGGTCGCAGACGGCCCGCACCTCCCCCCGCACCGGCAGGTCCCGCTCGGAGAGGACCATCCGCAGTCCCGACCGCTCCGCCACCTCGTGGCAGGTCACCAGCACCCCGCCCCGGGTGGGGTCGTGCAGGGCGTGGACCTCCGCCCCCGACGCCGCCAGGGCCTCCACCAGCCCGTTGAGGGGCGCCGCGTCGGAACGCAGCTTTTCCGAGGAGAGGCCGTGGCGGCAAGCCATGACGGCGGCGCCGTGGTCGCCCACGGGGCCGGTGACGAGGATCCGGTCCCCCGCCGCGATCCGGTGGTCCCCCCAGTCGCGCCCCTGGGGAACGGCGCCGATCCCGGCCGTCACCGCGTAGAGGCGGTCCCCCTTCCCGCGGGGGACCACCTTGGTGTCCCCGGCGACGATGGCGACCCCCGCCTCCCTCGCCGCTTCGGCGGCGCTGCGGGCGCATCGCTCCACGAAGGCCATCTCCGCCCCTTCCTCCAGGACCAGCGCGAAGGAGAGCCAAAGGGGGCGGGCGCCGGCCACCGCCAGGTCGTTCACCGTGCCGCAGACGGCCAGCCGCCCCACGTCGCCTCCGGGGAAGACCGGCGGGTCCACCACGAAGGCGTCGGTGGTGAGGGCCGGCCGCCCCCCCGGCCACGCCGGAAGAACGGCGGAGTCGGAGAGGAGGGAGAGGGCGTCGTTGGCGAAGGCCGGGAGAAAAACCTCCCGCACCAGCTCCCGCGTGAGCCTTCCCCCGGCTCCGTGGCCCATGAGAATCCGGTCGGGGCGGCTCACGGGGTCCCCTCCAGCCGCCACCGCTCGTGGCGGTACCAGGCGGCGCAGGTTCCCTCGCTGGAGACCATGCAGGCCCCCACCGGGAGGTCGGGGGTGCACGGGTTTCCGAAGAGGGGGCACCGGGGCGGCTCCACGGCGCCTTTCAAGACCTCGCCGCACCGGCACCCGGGAGGCTCCCTCGGGGGCGGGACCTCCACCGGGAGGAGGGCGGCGTCGTGGGGGGCCCACTCCTCCGCCAGGCCCAGGCCCGACCCTGGGATCACGCCCATCCCGCGCCATTCGGCGTCGCAGGGGTGGAAAAGGCGTTCCAAGAGCGCCCGCGCCCGGCCGTTGCCCCCCTCGGTCACCACGCGCCCGTACAGGTTGGCCGTCTCCGCCCTTCCCTCGGCCCTCTGCCTGGCGATCTCCAGCACCCCGCGGAGGATGTCCGCGGGGGTGAAACCCACCACCGCCGACGGGAGGCCGAACTCCCGCCCGAGGAAGGAGAAGGCCCCGGCCCCCGTCACCACCGAGACGTGGCCGGGGAGCAGGAAGCCGTCCAACCGCAGGGCCGGGTCGGCGGCCAGGAGGCGGAGGGCCTGGGGCACGGTCTTGTGGCCCGAAAGGAGGAAAAAGTTGCGGAGGCCGAGGCTCTGGGCCTCCACCAGGGCCGCCGCCACGGTGGGCGCCGTGGTCTCGAAGCCCACCGCCAGAAAGACCGTCGCCCGGCCGGGGTTCTCGGCGGCCACGGCCAGGGCGTCCCTCGGCGAGTAGAGGATCCGCACGTCGGCCCCCTCCGCCCGGAGGCGCTCCAGGCTCCCCGTGCTGGAGGGGACCCGAAAGAGGTCGCCGAAGGTGCAGAGGATGGCGCCGCGGCGTCGCGCCAGGGCCTCCGCACGGTCCAGGTAGGAGACGGGGGTGACGCAGACGGGGCAGCCGGGGCCGGAGACCAGGCGTACGCCGGGCTTCAGCGCCCCGCGGAGGCCGGCCTCGGCGATGGCGTGGGTGTGGGTGCCGCAGACCTCCATGATTTCCAGGGGCCTGCCGAGACGGTCCACCTCCCGGGCGACGGCCGAGAGGAGGGCCTCCAGCGCGCGCCGGTCGTACAGGAGGGCCTCCTCCATCAGGAGACCTCCCCCTCCAAGGCCCCGGCCAGCCGCTCCAGCCCTTCCAGGGTCAGCCGGGCCTCCTCCTCGTCCACCTTCCCGATGGCGTACCCGGCGTGGATGAGCAGGTGGTCCCCCACTTCGGCGTCTTCGAGCAGCATCAGGGAGACGGCGCGGCGGACCCCCTTCAGCTCCACCTCGCCCTGCCAGCCGTCCTTCTTCACCAGCTTCATGGGAATGGCCAGGCACATGGGCCCTCCTGCAAACGGTTTCCGGAGCTTCGAATCCTAAAGATGACCCTCGGCGCGGCCCCGGTCAAGGGGCGCCCCAGGCCGCCAGGACCGCCTGGCCGTAGGCCAGGCCCCCGTCCCCCGCCGGAACCCGCCAAGGCAGGAGGAGGTCCACCCCCGCGCGGGAATGGGCCTCCCGGAGCCCTTCCCGGAGGAGGCGGTTCACCAGGCACCCCCCCCCGGCCGCCACGGGGATCTCTCTTTCCGCCAGGACCCGCGCCGTGGCCTCCGCCGCCAGACGGCAGAAGGTGGCGTGAAACCCCGCCGCCACCCGCGCCGGGGGCTCCCCCTCCCGGAGGCGCGCGGCCGCGGCCAGGAGGAGACCGCCGAAGGGAAGGACGGGCTCGTCCCCCTCGGAGCCGAGGCGCGGCCACTCCCACGGCCTTTCCGGCGGGGCGGCGGCGGCGAGGCTTTCGAGCCGGACCGCCGCCTCGCCCTCGTACCCGTTCTCCGCCGCGAGGCCCAGGAGGGCCCCCGCCGCCTCGAAGAGACGCCCCGCCCCCGTGGCCCGGGGCCAGGAGCCCTGGGCCAGGCTGGCCACCGCCCGAAGCCGGTGGGGGGCGACGAGGGCGCCCAGGGGCAGGGCCTCCCACTCCGAAAAGCCCTCCAAGGCCAGGGCCGCCGCCGCCACCCGCCAGGGTTCCCGGACGGCGGCCTCTCCCCCCACGAGGGGAACGGCCGCCAGGTGAGCCCGGCGCTCCCAGTCTCCTTGGGCGTGCAAGACGAGCCACTCCCCCCCCCAGGCCGTCCCGTCGCTTCCGAAGCCCGTACCGTCCAGGACCAGCGCGAGGCAGGGCCGGTCCGGCTCCGGGCGCCTTCCGTGCTCCCCCAGGACGGCCGCGCCGTGGGCGGCGTGGTGCTGGAGCCGCAGGAGCCTGCCCCCGCGCTCCCGGGCCAGGGCCTCCCCCAGCCAGGCGCTGGGGTAGTCGGGGTGGAGGTCGGCCGCCAGCAGCCGGGGACGGACCTCCAGAAACTCCTCCATCCCCGTGACCGCCTCCCGGAGAAAGGCCCGAGCCCCGTCGGTGTCCAGGTCCCCCACGTGCTGGGTGAGGAAGACCTCCTCCCCCACGGCCACGGCCCCGGCCACCTGCAGGTGCCCCCCCAGGGCGGTGAGGGGTTCGGGGAGTTTCCGGCCCAGGGGAAGGGCCTCGGGGACGTACCCCCGGGAGCGCCGCACCAGGAGGTGGCCCCGGGGAACGGCCCGCACCACCGAGTCGTCGGTCCTTCGGACCACGTCCCGGTCGTGGAGCAAAAAGAGGTCTGCCAGGGTCCCCAGCCGCTCCAGGGCCTCCCGGTTTCCCAGGGCGATGGGCTCGTCGGAGAAGTTGCCGGAGGTCATGACCAGCGCGTCGTAGAGGGCGCCGCGGAACAGTTCCACGTGCAGGGGCGTGGTGGGCAGCATGACCCCCACGTCGCCCAGGCCCGGGGCCACCGCCTCCGCCAGCGGAAAGGGGGAGGCCTTGGGGGCCAACAGAATGGGCCCGCGGGGGGAGAGGAGGAGGTCTTCGTCGGGGGGGAGGAGCCGGGCCAGCCTCCGGGCCGCCGCGAGGTCCCGGGCCATCACGGCGAAGGGCTTCGTGGGGCGGCGCTTGCGCTCCCTCAGCCGGAGCACCGGCCCCGGGCGGTCCGCGCGGCAGGCGAGCTGGAAGCCCCCCAGCCCCTTGACGGCCAGGACCCGCTCCTCGGAGAGGGCCCGCCGGGCCTCCTCCAGCGCCGCGGCCCCCTCCGCCACCCGCTCCCCGCCGGGGCCATGGAGCCAGAGCCGGGGGCCGCAGGAGGGGCAGGAGACCGGCTCGGCGTGAAACCTCCGGTCGGCGGGGTTTTCGTACTCCGCCCGGCACGGGGGGCAGAGGGGGAAGCAGGCCATGGAGGTCCGCTCCCGGTCGTAGGGGAGGGCCCGGACCAGCGTGAAGCGCGGGCCGCAGTTGGTGCAGGTGGTGAAGGGGAAGCGGTGGCGGCGGTTCCCGGGGTCCTCCATCTCCCGCCGGCAGTCGGCGCAGAGGGCCGCGTCGGGGGGGACCAGGGCGCTCCTCCGGGGCCCCGTCTCCGATTCCAGGACCCGAAAGCCCGCCTCGCCGAGGGGGGGGACCCGGCTCTCCTCCACCGCGTCCAGCCGGGCCAGGGGCGGAAGGGCCTCCCGCAGGCGGGCCGAGAAGCCCTCCACCACCGCCTCGGGGCCCTCCACCTCCAGCACCACCCCGTCGGGGCCGTTGAGGACCCACCCGGAAAGGCCCAGGGATGAGGCGATCCGGTACACCGCCGGCCGGAACCCGACCCCCTGGACCACCCCCCGGCACCGGATGCGAAGCCGCGCGTTTCCCGCCACTTTTCCAGGCTACCAGAGAACCTTCCCGAGGGGAAACGGAGCCGCCGCCTTCCTTTCTTCGGACTCCGGGCGCTACAATCGCCCCGAGGCGAACGATGGAGGAGCCGCGGGACAGAAGCGCGGAGGACCACCCCGAATTCACCCTGGGAGCCGAGGAGGCGGCGAAGCTCCGGCAGGCGGAGCGTGCCTTCTTGGATCGGCCCCTCCTGTCCATACGCGCCCGCATCGCCGGCGGCTTTCTCCTGTGCTTCCTCCTGATGGCGGCCACGGCGGCGGGAAGCCTCGGCCTGCTGCACGGCGCCCGCTCCGGGCTCTCGGCCCTGGCGGCGGCGGCGGCGGTGGAGTCCAGGCTCCACGACGCGAGAAGCCGCGCCCGGGACTTCTTCCGGGAAGGGAGGGGGCTCGAGGAGGCGCGGCGGGAGTCCGAGGCGGCCCTGGACCTATACCTGGAGAAGGCCCCCGCCCTCCTGGCGGCGGCGGGTCCCGAAGACCTGGCCCTCCTGGGAAGCCGCCTGCGGCGCCTGGCCCAGGGGCTCGCCGAGGCCTCGGCCCTGGAGCGCTTCGGCGCCTGGGAGCCGAAGGAGCGCATGCAACTGGAATCCTCTCTGGAGGCGGACGGCGCGGAGGCCCTCCGGATCCTCGAGCAAATCGTGGCCCGCCAGGCGGCGCGCGCCCAGAGGACCCTCGTCCTCACGCAGGCCCTTCCTTTCGTCTCCTTGGCCCTCCTGTTGGGGATCATCTTCTGGGTGGTCCATGTCCTCGGGCGCACCATCAGCCTCTCCCTGGACCGCTTCCGGGGCTACACCCGGAGGATCGCCGCCGGGGACTTCAGCCCCATCACCCCCGCCAAGCCATACCGGGACGAGTTCTCCGACCTGGCCCTGGCGGTGAACCGGATGCTCTTCGAGCTCCGGGCCCGGGAGGCCCAGGTGACGCGGGCCGGAAAGCTGGCCGCCCTGGGCACCTTCACCGCCGGCATCGCCCACGAGCTGAACAACCCCCTCAACAACATCTCCATCACCGTGGAGGCGCTGCTGGACGAGTGCCGGGACGCGGGGGAGGCCCGGAAGGTGAAGCTCCTCCAGGACGTCTACCGGGAGGCCCAGCGGGCGGACGCCATCGTCCGGGGCCTGCTGGACTTCACCCGGGACGAGCCGCCCCGGCTCCGGCCCCTTCGCCTCGCCGAAGCGGTGGAGGGGGCCGCCGAGCTTCTCCGCAACGAAATGGACCTCTCCGGGGTGACCTTCGCGAACCTCCTTCCCGCCGATCTTCCCGAAGTGGAGGGGGACTACGACGCCCTGCGCCAGCTCTTCTTCAACCTCTTCCTGAACGCGGTGCAAGCCATGCCCCACGGCGGCCGCCTCCACGTCGCCGGCGGCCTTCTCTCCCCGGGGAAGATCTGGGTGGAGGTCACCGACGAGGGGACGGGCATCCCCCCCGAGGCCCTCCCCCACCTCTTCGACCCCTTCTTCACCACCAAGGAGCGGGGCAAGGGGACGGGCTTGGGCCTCGCCATCTGCCACGGCATCGTGCGGCGCCACGGCGGCGAGATCCACGTGGACAGCGTGGTGAACCGGGGCACCACCGTCCGCCTCCTCTTCCCCGCCCGCACCGAGCGGCAGGAGGGCTCCCCGTGACGGAAAGCGGGAAATCCGTCCTCGTCCTGGACGACGAACCCATCGTGGTGGAGCGCCTCGCCGAGGCCCTGAGGCGGGAAGGCTTCGCCGTGGAAGGCTTCACCGAGGGGGCCGCCGCCTTGAGGGCCCTGCGCGAGCGCCCCTTCCGCGTCGTGGTCACGGACCTCAAGATGCGTCCCCCCACGGGGATGGACCTCGTTCGGGAGGTCCGCCGGAGCCACCCCGAGACGCGCCTGTTGGTGATCACCGGCTACGCCGACCGGGAGACCTGGGAGTCCCTGCGCAAGGCCGGGGTGGCCGACATCGTAGCCAAGCCCTTCCGGTTGAAGGACGTGGTGGCGAGGGTCAAGGCGCTGTGAAGCCCCTCAGTGGCCCTTCCCGTGGGGAAAGGCCCCCCCCACCAGGAGACCCAGCGCCAGGGCCAGCAGGGCCGCCCCCAGGCCGTAGAGGGCGGGGTGGCGCCGGGCGCTTTTCTGGAGAAAGGCCGCGAGGCCCACGCGGTGCACGGAGACTTGGGCGGCCGCCCGTTCTCGAATGCGCCCTTCCCGGCAGGCGAAGGCCTCCACGCGGAGCGTGCCCTCCGGGAGGCGGGCGGGAAGGGTGAAGGCGGCCTCGAAGCGCCCCCCGCTTCGGGAGACCCCCCCCTCGCCCACCTTCAGCCTCCCCGAGGCCTTCCACTGCCGGAAGAGTTCCGACGCCAGGTGGCTTCGGTCCCCCGACAAGCCCAGGGACTTCTCGAGGGCCCCTTCCCCCAGGCCGGCCTCCCGCGCCTCCTCCGGCAGGAGCAGGTCCCGAAGCGGCCCCTCCGCTTGGATGAGGTAGACCTCCGGGGCCATCCGAAGGACCACCCGCTCCCCGGGAAGCCAGAAGGGCCCCCGCCGCTGCTTCAGAACCCACGTTTCCTCCCGGGCCTCCCCCAGAACCCGCACGACGATGCGGTCCCCTTCGGGGGCCTCCCCCTGGACCCGGAGCCTTCCGCCGGACCAGCGGAGCCCCTCCCGGATCTCCTCCGGCGAAGCCGCAATCCGGAGGTCCCCCCTCGCGGGAAGTGCCGCGGCGAGGGTCCCGAGGAGCAGCAGGAGTCCCGCCGCTCTCACCGGTCTCCTCCCGCCGGGACCAGGAAGAACCGGGGCAGGGCGAGGAGGTCGTTGAGCATCTGGAAGGAGAGGGCGAGGAGGAGGAGGGAGAAAACGATTTGCAGTTCCTTCCCCCGGAGGTGCCGGCCGGCGGCGGCCCCCACCTGGGCCCCCGCCGCCGAGCCCGCCAGGATGCCCACCGCCACCACCACGTCCACCGTCCCGTTGAGCCAGGCCTGCATCACCGTCACGCCGAGGGCGGTGAAGAGGACCTGGAAGAGGCTCGTCCCCACCACCACCCGCATGGGGACCCCCAGCAGGAAGGTGAGGGCCGGCACCAGGAAGAAGCCGCCCCCCACCCCCATGAAGGCCGCCAGGAGGCCCACCAGGGCCCCCAGGAGGAGGGGGACCAGGGGGCAGACGGAGATTCCCGAGGCGGGGAAGGCCATGGGGAGGGGAATTCGGGAGACCCAGCCGGGGACGGAGGCGGCCCGCTCCCCCTCCTCCGCCGTGGTCTTCACCCGGACGAGGAGCCCCTCGGAGAACAGGGCGAGGCCCAGGGCCCCCAGAGAAAGCACGTAAAGCCCCACGATGACGGCGTCCAGGCTCCCCCGTTGGCGGAGGGCCCTCACCCAGAGGGTCCCCGCGGCGCCCCCCAGCACCCCCCCCGCCAGAAGAACCGACCCCAGCCGGAAGTCGACGCTTCGTTGCCGAAGGTGGGCCAGAAGGCCCGAGGCGGCCGTGCCGACGAGGGCGTTGGTGCCGGAGGCCGCCGCCACGGCGGGGCTCAGCCCCATCATGATGAGCAGAGGGGTCAGGAGAAAGCCGCCGCCCACACCCAAGAGGCCCGAGAGAAAACCCACGAGCAAGCCGGCCCCCACCAGCAGGAGGGGGTGGACGGCCAGGCCCGCCACCGGGAGAAAAAGGGTCATACCCTACTTGGCCGCCCGGGCGACGAGCCGCGCCAGATCCTGCATCTTGAAGGGCTTGGCGACGAAGTGGCAGGCCCCGTGGGCCTCGGCCTCCCGGTGGGTCTCGATGGTGGCGTAGCCGGTGATGACGATGACCGCCGTGTGGGGCGCCCTCTCCTTCACGAACCGGAGGATGTCCATCCCCGAGGGACCCTTCATCTTGAGGTCGGTGACGATCACCGAAAAGGTCGTCTCCCCGAGACGCCGAAGGGCCCCCTCGCTCTCGGTGAAGACCTCCACGTCGAAACCTTCCCGTTCCAGGACCGGCTTCAGCCGTTCCCCGACGATGGGCTCGTCGTCCAGAACCAGTACGCGTTTTCTCTCCGTCATGGGGCGCTCCTATGGATTCTCCGGTGGGGGAAGGGCCGTCGGAAGGCAGAGGTGGAAGGTGGTCCCCTTTCCCGGTTCGCTGAAGACCTGGATCTCCCCCCCGTGTTTTCGCACGATGCTCTGGGAGACGCTGAGCCCCAACCCCGTCCCCTTTCCGGGCTCCTTGGTGGTGAAGAAGGGGTCGAAGACGTGGGGGAGGACCTCCGGGGGGATGCCGCTGCCGGTGTCCCTCACCTCCACGCAGACCTTTCCGGGGAAGGCCTCCGCCTCCACCGTGAGGCGTCCCCCCTCCGGCATGGCGTGGAGGGCGTTCACGAAAAGGTTGAGGAAGACCTGCCGAAGGGGATTGAGGGATCCCCGGATCGGCGGGAGGCCGGGGGGGAAGGACGCCTCGAAGCGGACGTCGCCCAGGGCCATTTCGTTCTGGAGGATCCTCCGGGTGGACTCCACCACCTCCCGGAGGTCCACCGGACCCCACTCGGCCCGCTGTTCCCTCGTGAAGTCCAGCAGGCTCTTGACGATCTCGCCCGCCCGCTCGGTTTCGAAGTAGATGTCCTGGAGGAGCTTCCACTTCTCCGCGTCGGAGAGGCGCTTGAAGTCCTCCATGAGGGCCTCGGTGGTGATGGCGATGTTGTTGAGGGGGTTGTTCAGCTCGTGGGCGATGCCGGAGGTGAGGGTCCCCACGGTGGTCATCTTGGCCGCCTGGACCATGTGGCGCTGCTGGGCTTCCAGCTCCTCCAGCATGCGGTTCACGGCCACGGCGAGGTCGGTGAATTCGTCCCGGAACCAGCGGGAGGGGCCGATGGGCCGAAAATCCCCTCGGGAGATCCGCTCGGTGTACGTCTCAAAACGGCGGATGGGCCCCATGAGGGCCCGGTCGAAGAGGAGGGTGATCACCACGAAGGCGAAGAAGAGGAGGGCGAGGAGGAGGATGGGCAGGGAGGCGGGGGCCGGTCCCCTCCCGGGCCGGCAGGAGGTCCACGCGTAGGCGGCGCAGAGAAGAAAGCAGAGGAGCAGCCCCACCGCCAGCCGCAACCGGATGCTGATGCGCGGCCGGGCCAACAGGGCCCTTTGCGCCTCGGCAAACCCCTGAGGGGCGTGGGAGGAAGCCGGGGGGCTCTCGGTCCGTCTTGCCATGGTCCTTTCGCCGTCCGGTGTCATTCTACCGCCCCTTCCGGCTCCTTTCCCGAGGGCTCCCCTCCGCCGGCGGGAACGCGGGGCGCCGGCAAAAGGACGGTGAAGAGGGCCCCGCTGCCCGGCAGGCTCTCTGCGCGGATGTCCCCGCCGTGCTGGCGTACGATGCCGAGGCTCACGCTCAGGCCGAGGCCCGTCCCCTTCCCCCGGGCCTTGGTGGTGAAGAAGGGGTCGAAGATGTGCGGCAGGATGTGGGAGGGGATGCCTTGGCCGTCGTCCCGGACCCGGACCTCCACGAACCCCCGGTAATCCGGGGATTCCCGCGCCTCCACCCACACGTGCCCCCCTTTGGCCACGGCGTCCACGCCGTTGAGGATCAGGTTGAGAAAGACCTGGGTGAGGGACTGCCGGTCCCCATGGAGAGGGGGAAGGTTCGCAGGAACCTCCAGGAGAATCTTGGCCCCCTTCAGGCGCACCTGGTTCCCCGCCAAGTTCACCGTGTGCCGGAGCAGGTCCCCCAGCTCCAGGCGCTCGGCGGTGATCTCCCCCTGCCGGGCGAAATCGAGGAGGTTGTTCACGATCTTCTGGGCCCGCTCGGCCTGACCCACCAGATCCTCGACCATCTCCAGGCGTTCCGCGTCCGACAGGGCGGGATAGTCCTCCCTCAGCATCTCGGCGGTGAGGACGATGTTGTTGAGCGGGTTGTTGAGCTCGTGGGCCACGCCGGCGGTGAGGGTGCCCACCGCCTGGAGCTTGTGGGATTGGACGAGAACCTCCTGGCGGTGCACCAGCTCCCGCATCATGGTGTTCAGGGCCACGGCGAGGTTCGTGAACTCGTCCCGGTACCGGCGGGCGGGAACGATGGGGGTGAAGTCGCCCCGGGCGATCCGCTCCGTGGCGGCCATGAGGCGGCCGAGGGGCCCCAGCATCTGGCGGGCCAGGAAGTTCGCCGTCAGCACCACCAGCACGAGCAGGACCGCGAGGAAGACGGCGGGAAGCCGCTGGAAGAGCCCCAGGGTGGCGGCCACGTTGGCCTTCTCCTTCTGGGCGAGATCCAGCGCGAAGGCCACCATCTGGTTGCCGTGGGTGCGGAGCTCCGCTTCGATTTCCCCCCGGCGCGCCCCGTCCCCCCCCCCGCTCTTCTCCAGCGCGTCCAGCTCGCGGAGGAGGTCCTGGTAGATGCGGAGGTGGTCCCGCATGAGGGCGAAGTCCCG
>JBBILR010000039.1:0-17602 GCA_037444825.1 Acidobacteriota bacterium
CGAAATGTTCCTCCAGCCAGAGGATGGTCGTTCCCGCCATGGTGCACCGCACCTCCCGGCACGCCGGCAGGCCCTTCAGAACGTCGGCGATCCGGGGCGCCAGGTGGGCCTGGCGGGGCATGTAGGTGACGGTCACCACGCCGTCGTTGGCCCGCACCGTGAGGTCCGCCTCGGAAAGGGCCTCGTCCAGCACCAGCTGGATCCGGGCCCGCGACTGAAGAAGCCGGTCCTCCATCACCCTCCGGCTGGCGGGGGTGGGCTGGTAGTCGGGCAGGCCCGCCACGCTGCAGAGGACGGCGGCGGCGTTCTCCAGGCTGGTCCGCTCCAGGTTGACCACGAAGTCGTACCGGGTGGGGTCGTCCAGGTCCACGCCGTGGACGAAGCGGACCCAGGCCCGGATGTCCTGGTCCACCTCCGCGAGAAACTTCCGCGCCTTCTCCTCCGGCAGCTTGATCCGCTGGGCGGCCGTCTCCAGCCGCTGAACGGGGTCGGGGATCACGTGGACCCTCAGGACGTGGGAGACGCCCGGCAGGAGGTGGTGGCCAGCCCGGCCGTAGTAGACCAGGTTCCCCTCCGCCGCCCGTTCCGCAATCACCGAGGTGGCCACCGCCAGGTAGCGCTCTTTCTGGCGCACCAGCCGCTCCTGCACCGCCGGCCGCTTGACCATGGCCACTTCCAGCTTCCCCACGGGGACCCCGTACTCCGTGGCCTTGGCCACCACGTCCTCCCGGCTGAGGAAGGCGTACCCGAGCCTCTCCGCCAGCTTCCGAGCCAGCCGCTCGCCCCCCCCGAAGGGAAGGCTGCTCACGAAGATGATGGGCATCGAAACCTCCTCTGGAGCCTTCCGGGCTCCTTGGCTTTCCGCGCTCCTCAGCGGCCGGCGGCGGGCATCCCCTCCCCCGCCGGCGCCCCCCCCTCGGGGCTTTCGAAGCGGTAGTTCCCCTTGAGGAACTGCTCCACGTACCACTCCATGGTCTCCTCGCTCTCCATGTACATGTCCAGCTGGCTGGAACAGGCCATGAGCCTCCCCAGCAGGTCCAGGGCCCGCTCGGTGGCCTCGGCCGACCCCTTGCGGTGCCAGGCGTTCACCACGTCCAGGCGGCGGTCGGCCTCGAAGCCCAGGCTTTTAAGGACCCGTTCCAGGAAGATGGCCCTCAGGTTTCTCCTCCACCGCGTGGCGCCGCCGCCGGCGAAGCGGAAGGAGATGTAGTTGGCGTTGGCTTCGTCGCCCAGGCAGGCGTCCACCAGGGTGAAGTGGAAGGCCAGCCGGCTGTTGAGGTTCATGTGGTTTTCCGCCGCCAGCAGGTAGCTCTTCTCCCCCAGCGCCCGCCGGGCCCCCGACTGGGCCGAGAGAGAACCGGCCATGACCGAGGCGAGCCCGCTGAGGCTCGCCGCCATCTCCCGGCGCCAGGAGACGCCGGGGTGGTTCACGCCCCGCCAGAGGGCCCGGAAGGGCCGGCTGACGATCTCCTCGGGGCGGATTTCCCCCGGGGGGCTCGCCGCCACCCGGACCCCCCCCCCCAGGTCCACCACGAAGAGGCGGATGGGGGTGGCCGCCACCAGGCGCCGGGCGGCCTGGGGGGAGCGGTCCAGGACGGAGTCGCTGAGGGTGAACATGGCCTCGATGGCCTTCTCGTGGCAGTACCGAAGGACGTCGTGGGCCGACCGGCAGGCCCCCGGCCGGAAGTTGAAGGCGGAGGGGTCCCCCAGGTGCAGGGTCAGGAGGCGCCGGTGGAGGGGGTCGGCCTTCTCCGGCGCGAAGCGCTCCGCGATCTCCACGGCCCGGTCGGCGGGGGGCCAGAGCAGCCCGGCGTAGAGGGTCCGCCGCGCCGCGTCCAGGCTCACCAGGTCGCCGTTCTGGACCTTGCCGAGAACCCCCCGGGCCTCGAAGAGGGAGGGGATGCCGTACTCCCGGAGCAGGGCGGCGGCGTGGCCGGTGACGTTGCCCTCCTCGGCCACCAGCCCCGCCAGACGGGGAAGAACCCGGGCGATCTCCGGCGTGGGCCTGCGCACCACCAGCAGGGCCCCCTCGGGGACCTGGACCGGCCGGCCTCCCTCCCCCTCCACCACCGCTTTCCCGGAGGCGCGCCCCGGAAAGACCGTCCGCCCCCCGGAGAGAAGGGGGGCCGCCTTGGGCTTGCCCCGAAAGGCCCCCCGCTCTTTCCCCAACACGAGGTCCCGGGTCTGCACGACGTAGAGGTCCCCCGATTCGTCCAGGACCCACTCCACGTCCTGGGGGGAGCCGAAGTGGGCCTCCAGCCGAACTCCCCAGTGGGCCAGAATCTGGAGCTCCTCCGTGGTGAGGGCCGGCTTCCTCCGCTCTTCCTCCGGGACCGCCTCCCTCGCGATGCCGCCCCCCGCCGAGGCCACCACCCGCTCGGGCTTTTCCAGCGCCCGGCGCTCCAGGACCGGGTGGGAGCGGGAACGGGAGACGACGAAGAGGTCGGCGGGGGCCCTGCCCCCCGCCAGGTCCAGCGCCAGCCCGGCGGTGGCGGTCACCAAGAGGTTCCCCGAGGCGGGCCGTCCCGGGTCCCTCGTGTAGAGGATTCCGGCGGCCCGCGCCCTCACCGTCGGAAGGACCAGGACGGCCAGCGGGCTCTCCACCTCCCGGATCCCCTGGGCCAGCCGGTAGGCGATGGCCCGCTCGGAGAAGCGGCTGGCCAGCACCTGGAGATAGGCCCGGGGGAGGTCGGCCTCCGGCACGTTCAGGAGGCTGAGGAACTGGCCGGCGAAGGTGCGCCGCCCCCCTTCCCCCACGGCGCTGGACCGGACGGCGAAGCCCCATCCCCCCGGGGCCAGCGCCCTCGCCCGCTCGGTGAGGGCCACCTCCACCGCCCGCGGGAGGGGGAGGGAGAGCACCGCCTCCCGGAGGCGGCGGGAGGCCTCCGCCAGGGCCTTCTCGTCCCCGGGGTCCAGATCCCGGAGGGTGTCCCGCACGAAGGTCCAGAGGGGAAGCCCCGCCGTCTGCCAGTAGGCGGCGGTGGTGAGGACGAAGCCTTCGGGGACGGGAAGCCCCACCCGGTTGGCCACCTCCCCGAGGGTGGCCGCCTTGCCCCCCGCCTCGGCCACCCGGGAAACGTCCAGGCGGGAGAGGGGGAGAGCCAGGGGCGGGGTCTCCTTGAAGCCTTCGGCGGCGACGAAGGCCTCCACCTCCCGCCGCCCGGCTTCCAACAGGCGGTGGAAGGAGCGAAAGGGGCGCCCCGTCACCCGCTCCAGGGCCTCCACGCTGGAAAACGCGCGAAGAAAGACCCCCGCCGCCCGCTCCGCCGCCACCGACGGGAGGGGCGGGACGTACGCGAGGTCCTCCTGGAGCGACGTCAGGAGGGAAAGACACTCGTTGTTGGCGGCCAGGAGGGACCGGAAGTCCTCGTACTTCCGCCGTGCCCGTTCCTCGGCGGAGGAGGTGGTTTCCGGAGACCGCTTTTTCCACCGGCGGATCTTCAAAAGGTGCTTCCCCTCCTCTCCGCCCGCGGGCTCCCCCGAAGTCCGCGGGACTTAGTGGGCCGAGACCTTCCCTCCGAGCTTGGAGGCCACGAAGTCGATTCCGAGCCCCGCCAGCGTGGCCACGAGGACGCAGAGGATCCCGTAGCGGACCGCCTTGTCCCGGGCCAGGGAGGCCATCTTCTCCGGAAAGCCCACCTTCACCACCTGCAAGGGGGCGTCGGCCCGGGCCGCCACCCGGCCCTCCCGGCAGGCGTAGACCTCCACGGCGTAGTCCGCGGGAGGCGCCACCTTGGGCCAGCGGAAGGAGAGGCGGAAGCGGCCGCCCTCGGGGCCCCCCTCCGCCCGCACCGCGCCCTCCTCCAGCCGGAGGACTCCCTGGCCGGCCTTCAGCTTCACGTAGTTCTCACGGACCTCCGGCTGGTCGAGGGAGGACGGCTCCACCACCATCTGGCTCTCGATGGCCTTCCGGTCGATCTGGAAGCGGTCCCGCTCCTCCCGGCTCAGAAGCCCGTCGAGGCTGGCGCTGGAGAAGGCCAGGTGCAGGGAGGGGACCCCGGAGATCCGGACCTTCCCCGCGTTGGCCCAGATGGGGCCGAAGCGGCCCTTCTTGTTGAAGGTCTCCTCCGTGGCGGGGCCTTTCACCACCACCACCACCCCGCAGCCGGCGGGGACCTTGCCTTCCACCTCCACCGCCGCCCCGGCGTAGAAGGCGTCCATGGAAATCACCGCCGGGCGGACGGTGGCGGAGGCGCCGGGCGGCGCCCCCCCGGGCTGGGCGCCCAGGAACCCCGCCCACAGCGCCAGCGATCCGGCCAGCAACGTCGCGCGCGCGTTCATGTCAGTGCCCCCCCGTCTTGGCGTACGAAAGCAGGGTCGCCGGCGTGGCGACGAGGCTCCAGGCCATCTTCACCATGACCAGCAGGACGATGGAGGCGAGGAGGATCTTCAATTGGTCCCCGTGGAGGCGTTTGCCCACCCGCGCCCCCACCTGGGCGCCGACGGTGGACCCCACCATGAGGAGGATGGCCAGGACCAGGTCCACCGTGTGGTTGGTGGTGGCCTGCATGAAGGTCACCCCCGCGCAGGTGAAGAAGATCTGGAAGAGGTCGGTGCCCACCGCCACGTGCATGGGCATGCGCAGGAGGTAGACCATCATGGGGACCATGATGAAGCCGCCGCCCACGCCCATGATGGCCGCCAGGATCCCCACCAGCATGCACAGGGCGAAGGGCACGAAGACCGAATGGCGCACCCCCGCCGTGGGGAAGTCCATCTGGAAGGGCAGGCGGCTGAGAAGCCCGGGCTTCCCGGTTTTTCCCGACTTCCGGGGCACCGTCCCCCGGCGCCTGAGCGCGCTGAGGCTCTCGAAGAACATGTACCCGCCCACGCTCCCGAGCACCACCACGTAGGTGACGGTGATGAGAAAGTCGGCGTTCCCCATGGCCCGAAGGACCTTGATGATGCGGACGCCCACCGCCCCGCCGGTGAGCCCTCCCAGCAGGAGGATGAGCCCCAACTTCGCGTCCACGTTGCCGAGGCGGAAGTGGGCCGCCGCCCCCGACGACGACGCCGCCACGATCTGGCAGGAGTCGGAGGCCGCCGCCACCGTGGGCGGAATGCCCATCATGATGAGGACCGGCGTCAGCAGGAAGCCGCCCCCCACCCCGAACATGCCCGACAGGAAGCCGACGAGGGCGCCGGCTCCCATGACGAGGAAGATGTTGATGCTGATCCCCGCGATCGGCAAGAAAATCGCCATGGTCCCCCCTCTCGAACTTCCTAACGCTCCCGTCCACCCTTCCCCCGCGTTTCTCCTCCCGGCTCCCCACCTTGGGGCCCGTCGGGGGACTTTCAGCGCGCCGCCTCCTCCAGCGCGAGCCCCTGGACCCCGGGGATCTTCCAGACCACCTCCTGGACCTCCTGCCACAGGTCCCGGCTCCCCACCTTCCCGCGGATGGTGACGGCCCCCTCCCGGGCCTCCACGTCCACCTCCAGGCCGGAGGTCCGGGGATGGACCACCAGCTCCGCCCGAACGCGGCTGGCCAGCGCCAGGTCCGCCATGGCCGCCTGGGAGTCGGGCGTCTCCTCGAAGGCCTTCTGCCGGGCCACCGAGGCGATGATCTCGCAGGCCTCCTGAATGTCCAGACACTCCAGATTGAGGACCAAATCGTACAGGGAGGGGTCGCCCCAGTCCACGCCGTACAGGTACGACGTCCACTTCCGCCGATCCTGGTCGGTCTTCTGGATATACGCCACCGCCTCTTCCCGGGTCATCTTCAGGCGGTCCTGGACCATGGCCAGCCGCTGTTCGAAGGGGGCGATGATCCGCGTCCTCAGGACGTGGGTCACCCCCTTGAGCAGGAGGTGGCCGGCGTTGCCGTGGTAGACGGCCTTCCCGGTCTTGACCTCCTCGGTGAGGGCCGCCTGGACGAGGGTGAGGTAGACGTACTTTTTGTGGCGGAATCGGTCCCAGAAACTCGGGGGCTCCATGAGGGCGCCGCGGATCTCCTCCTGGGAGGCCCCGAAGGCGGCGGCCCGCTCCACGATGACGTCCCGGTCCACGCACCGGTAGCCGAGGTTCTCCGCCAGGCACTCCGCCAGGATCTTGCCGCCGCTGAAGGATCCCCGGGAAATGGTGATGACCGCCATGGCCCGCCCCTTGCGTACAATCTGGCCGAGGGAACGCTTCCCGTCAACAGGATGCGGCGGAGGGGAGGTGGGAGGCAAGGAAGACCGTGGCCATTTTGCGGGCCGAAAATGAATCAATTTGAAACAGAGCCAAATGGTTCCGGTCTCCGCGCCCCCTCCCTTTGCCCCAGCCCGCCGGCGGGGCGGCTCTTCCCCGTTGCCGCGCCCCCCGGGGCCGTGATAGACAGGGACCCGCACCCCAGGGCCCGCCTGGGGGCTGGCGCGGAAGGGACGCCGCATGAAGCCCGGCAAGGTCTACATCGTGGGGGCCGGCCCCGGCCACCCGGAACTCCTGACCCTCAAGGCCGCCGCCCTCCTGAGGGAGGGCGACGTCATCGTCTACGACCGGCTCATCCAGGAGGAGGTCCTGGCCCTGGCCAAGCCTTCGGCCGAGCGCCTCTACATGGGCAAGCCGGTGGGCAAGCACGACTCCCGCCAGGAGGAGATCCACGCCCTGCTCATCCAGAAGGCCCGGGAAGGGAAAATGGTGGTCCGCCTCAAAGGCGGCGACCCCTTCGTCTTCGGCCGGGGGGGCGAGGAGGCGGAGGCTCTGGCGGAGGCGGGGATCCCCTTCGAAGTCATCCCCGGCGTCTCTTCCGCCCTGGCGGCCCCGCTCTCCGCGGGCATCGCCGTCACCCACCGGGAAAACGCCTCCACCGTGACCATCGTCACCGGCCACGAGGCCCGGGACGAGGAGACCCGCATCGACTGGGGGGCGCTGGCCCGCCTGGACACCCTGGTCTTCCTCATGGGTGTGAAGAACGCCGGCCGCATCGCCCGCCGCCTCATGGACCACGGGCGGAGCCCCGAGACCCCCTGCGCCTTCATCCAGATGGCCTTCTGGCACGACGAGGCGGTGCTGGTCAGCACGCTGGGGAAGGTGGCCGAGGACGTGGAACGGGCGGGGATCCGCCCGCCGGCGACCCTCGTCGTCGGGGAGGTGGTCCGCCTCCGGGAGAAGATCCACTGGGCGGAGCGAGATTTGGCCCGGCGCCCCGACGGCTCCGCCCGCTTCGACCCGGCCCCCGTCCCCGACCAGCTCCTGCGCCTCGCTACGTCGGGCCTGGCCGCCCAGGTGTTTTGCCTCGCCCTCTCCTGCCGCCTCTTCGACCGCCTGGAGGAGTGCCGCACCGCCGCCGAGGTAGCCCGGGATTTCTCTTGGAACGCCGAGGCCGCCGAGGAGATGCTGGAGGCCCTGGTGGCCCTGGGACTCCTGGAAAGCCGGCCGGGAGGCTACCGGAACCTCGAGCTGGCCAGCCGGTACTTGAGGGAGGAGTCGCCCCAGAGCCTCCTCCCCACGCTCGAGTATGAACTGAAGCTCCCCGTCACCGAGGAGGCCCTGGCCCGGTACCTCCGGGAAGGGTGCCGGGAGGGCGGGCCCTTCGAAGACCCCCCCGCCCTCCGCGCCGCCGAAGCCCTGGCCCGCTTCTGCGCCCCGGCGGTCCTGGACCGGCTTTCCGAGGCGCCCCAGGACCCCGTGCTGGTCCTGGGGCCGGGCTCCGGCGCTTACGCCGCGGGGCTTCGGGAGCGGTGGCCCCACCTGGCCGTCACCGCCTCCGACCCCTTCTCCTCCCCGCGGCGGGACCTTCTTCTTCTCTCCCCCGTCCCCACCCGAAAGGGGCCCTTCGGGACGATCTTCCTCTCGGGCCTCCTGGCCTGCTGCAACCGCGGGGAGGTGCGCAAGGTCCTTCAGGCCGCCGCCGCCGCCCTCCTCCCCGGCGGCAGGCTTCACCTGCACGACGCCTTCCTGCCGGCCAGCGTCCTTCCCCCGCCGGAAGTGGTCCTGGGGGCCCTGGGCCGCCACGTGACGCGGGGGGGGTGCCGGGCGTGGAGCCTGAGCCGCCTCGGGCAGACCCTCGACGCTCTGGGGTTCGCCGCCCTGGATATCCACGCCCTGCCGGCGGGGACGGTCCTGGTCACCGCCCGGCGGACCGGCCTTCAAGGGGAGTGACGGTGGCCTACCTCGTGAACCTCGACATCCGGGGCCGTCTGGCCGTGGTGGTGGGCGGAGGGAAGGTGGCGGTCCGCAAGGTCCGCAAGCTCCTCGAGGGAGGGGCCCGCGTCAAGGTGGTGGCGCCGGCGGTGGAAGCGGAGCTCGCCCACCTCGTTTCCCAGGGGCGGATCGCCCTGGAAGAACGCCCCTACGCCCCCGGGGACCTCTCGGGGGCCTTCCTGGCCCTCGCCTGCGCCTCCGACGAGGCCGTCAACGCCGCCGTTTCCGAGGAGGCGCGGCGCCTCGGGATCCTCGTCAACGTCGCCGACCGGCCGGCCCTGTGCACCTTCACCCTGCCGGCCGTGGTCCGCCGGGGGGACCTCACCCTCGCCGTGGCCACCGACGGGCGGTGTCCCGCCCTCTCCCGGGCCCTGAGGGAGGAACTGGAACGAACCTTCGGGGAGGAGTACGGCGCCCTCACCGACCTCATGGGACGCCTGCGCCTGCGCCTCCTGGCGGCGGGACGGACCTACGGGGAGGTCCAGAAGGCCCTGGAGGCCGTCCACCGGGGCGGGGCGGCGAAGCTCCTCGCCGCCGGGGACACCGAGGGCCTCCGGCGGCTGGTGCGGGAGGCCACGGGCCTCGAGGAGCCTTGAGCGGCGAGCCCCCCGCGTCTCCTCAGGGGCAGGTGCTCGCGGTGTCCATGGCCGTGCTGCCGCAAAGGCCCGAGGGGCTGGTACTTCGCTCGCTCTCCCCCGCTCCCGTGCGCTTCGTGCCCCAGGAACTCTCCAGGGCGCCGTTCTCGGCCACCACGAGGAAGAAGAGGTTCCCCTCCGGCGGGGAGGGCCAGGAGTAGGAACCGTCGGCGTCCACGCCGCAGGCGCTGCCCGAGAATCCGTAGGTGGAGACGCCGGCGAGGTCGCCGTAGAGGAGGTTGTACCGCCCCTGGGTGGCGGGGCAGGAGGAGACGTCGTAGGTCACGGTGAGGGACCCGCCGGTCCCCTTGGTGACGAGGAGCGGCGCCGTCCCGTTGCGGCCGTCGGCCACCGGGGCCGCCGAGCAGGTCTGGATGGTCACCTCGTGGCCCGCCGAGGTGCCCGAACAGCCCGCGCCGTTCGTGTAGGAGACGGTGTAGGTGCCGCTTTCCGTCGCCGTGTAGGTGTCGCTGTTGGTCCCCACCGGGCTCCCGCCCCGGTACCACTGGTAGTTCGTCATGCCCGATTGGGTGGTCAGGACCACCGACGTGGCCGGGCAGGCGTTGGCGGCGTCGCCGGCGATCGTGGGCGCGGCGGGCGTGTAGGCGTCCTGGCCCGACGTGGGCGCCGTCACCGCTTCCTCCCCGCACGTGTTGAGGTACTTCACCGTGTACTCGTAGGCGGTGTCGTTCTCGCCCCCCGTGTCGAGGACGGAGGTCGTCCCGTAGGTCAAGCCCCCCTCCACGAGGCTCGACCCGCGGTACACGGCGTAGGAACGATCGTCAGGGGCCATGCCCTCGTCGCCCCAGCCACCCGAAGGATCTTGGTTCCACGAGATTCGAACCCCCGAATCGGCGCAGGTTCCGTCCACGTCCTGCGTTGATGGGGCCGAAAGGCCCGACGGCGCCGCGCAGCACACCGTGGTGGAGCAGGGGGAGCCCGCGGCCCTCAGCCTCAGGGCCACGTTGTCCACGATCCAATACCACCCATAACTCCCGATGTAACGGAAGCGGACCCGGGCGTCCGTCTCGCCGGCCAGCCAGGAGGAAAGGTCCAGGACCACGTGCGCCGATTCCCCGTTCGGGGGGCTGAGATCCGGGTCCACCCCCACGGTGACCCTCCAGAGGGCGGCCTCGCTCCAGGTGGCCCCCCCGTCGGCGCTGACCTCCACGGCCGCCGAGTCGGTCCCGTCCTCCAGGGACCAGAAGAGGGTGTCGAAGGCCAGTTCCACGTGCTCCGCCGAGGAGGCGTCGATGGCGGGCGTCACGAGGACCGCGTCCTGGGTTTCGTCCGGCCCGAAGCCGTCGCTGTCGAGGATCAGGTAGGGGTCGGCCGTTCCCTCCGGGGCACCGCCGGACCCGACCGCCCACGTCTGGGGGGGGTCCTGGTCCAGGAGGTCCAGGGCCTGCCAGCCGGAGGGGAGGCCGGAGTCGAAGTCTTCCACCCAGAGGGAGGTCGTTTGTCCCACGAAGAAACGTATGGTCTTCCGCTCGATATTCTGGTCCGACTGGAGGAGGAGGCTGAGGTCCACCGCCGTGCCGCAGGCGATCCCCCGGGAGAGCGTCAGGGTGAAGGTGGCTTCGGCCTTGAAGTTCTCGCCCCCCAGGGGGTTCAGGGAGCCCAGGGGCCGGCTGGAGGGCGAGATGGAGACCCCGGGAACGGCCGTGGAGAGGGAGACGGTCACGTTCGTGGCGTCCATGGTTCCGGCGTTGACAACCTGGACCGTCACCTCCACCGTTTCCCCGGGATCCAGCACGTCGTCGTCGTCCGCCCCCGTCCCCGAGCAGGCGTCGGCGTAGGTCACGGCGCCGGCCGTCGCCCGGGCCCCGCAGGGAACCAGCCGGCTCACCTCGACGTCGTCGATGTACCAGCCCTCTCCAGCCGGGCTGGCCGTCGACGTGTCGAAGTCGAACCAGACCGCCACGTCCTCCTCGTACCCGGTCAGCGCCACCTCGCGGGCCCTCCATCCGGCCGTCCCTCCGTACGGAGCGACGAGGTTCTGAGCCGTCTCGTCGAAGATCTTGACCCTGCAGGCGTCCGGGTCGGCCGTATCCAGCCACTCCCACCAGCTCAGGACGTAGTCGGGGGACCCGGAGCCCAGGGACAGGCCGTGGCGAAGGGAGGTGCCCGAAGAAGGTTGCGCCTCCAGCTCGCAGTCCGGAGAATCGTGTTCCCCGGCCTTCCAGGAAGCGCCGCCCGAATGGGATCGGCAGGGATCGATGGCCCATGCGGAACCCGATGTCGTTATCACCTCCCAGTCTCCCGCGCCTTCCTCCACGTCGTCCAGGGGCAGGGGGGCGTCCTTGTAGAGGGTGGTGAAGGTGTAGTAATCCCCCCCGTTGTCGTCGGTGGTGGTTCCCGAGGCGCCGGTGGACGTGACGGAGAAGAAGTAGAGCCGGCATCCCTGAAGGCCCGTGAGCGTCAGGCTGTGGTCGGTGACGGAGGCGGAGTCGCTGACCGAATCGCCCAGCCCCGTGGTCAGGCCGAAGTCCACGCGGCTGTCGGAGGCTACGTCGGTGGTCCAGGTGATGGTCGCGGTGGTGTCCGTGAGGGAACTCGCCTGGACGTTGGAGATGACCGGGCCTTGGGCCTTCGCCGCCAGGGAGGCCCCCGCCACCATCCCCGCCGCCACCAGGGCCGCCGCGACAAAAGACCTCCCCCCCTTTTCCCCCCCGTTCGCCATGGTACACCCCCCTCCCCTTTCGGAAGTCGCCATGCAATACATAATTCCTTCTTCGGGGAGACGCAAGGGGGGCTACCTTTCCCCCGCGGCCTTTCCTTCCAGCAGTTCCCGAGCCTCCGGGAAGAGGGGGTCCTCCTCCGGGATGGAGAGCCAGACCGCCTCGGCTTCGGCCCTCCGGCCGGCCTTTTCGTAGGCCTTGCCGAGGGCCAGGGCCGTCAGCGCGCGGTTCTGGGGGGCCGCCTCCCGCTCCAGGTGCCATTCGAGGAGGGGGATCCGGAGGGGGTCGGGAGCCGGAACCATCTGGCGGAGAAGGATCTTTCGGGCCACGAGGTCCCCCTGGCGCAGGATTCTCTCCAGGGCGGGAAGGCTCTTCTCCCCCTGGCGCAGCAGGAGGCGCGCCTCCCGCAAACGGAGGGCGTAGTCTGCCCGTTTCAGGAAGTCCTCCACCAGCGGGTCGACGGCCTCGGGGCCCATGGCCTTCTCGAGGAGCTGAAGGCGAAACAGCGCCTCTCCGTCTCCCAGGTTCCCCAGCCCCTTCGCGATCTCCCCCGGGGGCAGGAGGGCCCGAAAGGCTGGGAGGCCGGCCTTCTCCAGCATTCCAGGCCGCCGGGCCCACTCGAAGGGGGGGCAGCCGAGCCCCTCGTACCGCCCCGCCTGCCGGGCCGCCTCCTCGTCTTGCCCGAGGAGGGCGTAGAGGGCCGCCGCGCTGGCCCTCAACCCGCAGTCGGACGGAAAGGCTTCGAGGGCCTCTTTCAGGTCCCCCTCCGCGCCAGCCGTCCGCTGGAGGTTGAGCCGCATGTCGAGCAGGGCCCGCCAGCCTTCGGCGCTCGGGCGGGCCTTCAGCGCTTCCCGCAGTTCGGCCTCTCCGTCCTCGTTCCGGCCCACGGCCAAAAGGCACCGGCCGTAGAGGACCTTTTCCTCGGCGGAGAGCCCCCCTTCGGCAAGGACCCCCTCCATCAGCCTCACCGCCGTCTCCGGATCCCCCTCCTGGAGCTCGGCCCGGGCGGCGGCCAGACGAAGTTCCCGCGAAGGGGAGCGGCCCAGCGACTCCCGGCAGGCGGGCAGGGCCTCGGCCGCCCGGCCTTCCGCCACGAGCCGGAGGCAAGCCTCGCGGGCGGGGTCCTCTTTCTTCGGGATTTCCGCCGCCGCCAGTCCCGGCCAGATCAGCCCCGCCGCAAGCAGGATTCCCACCGGAACGCCGAAAGGGTACTTCACGGGTTTTCTCCTTCTTCGAACACCGCACGACGCATCGTTTCGTAGGAGGCCGCCCCCCCCGCCCCTTCCCCGGCTCCCTTCGGCCGAAGGAAGGGGAAGGCCTGCAACAAGGCGTCGGCTTCCTGCTTCCGGGCTTGGCCCCACCGGCTTCGAAGGGGCTCCAGGGCCCGGGCCCGCTCCAGGGGCTCCCTCAGCGCGGGGATCTCCTCCGGGGAGGCCTCCCGGTACCGCTTCGGCGCCCCCAGCGTTTCAGGAGCGGCTCCCTCGGCGACGGCGGCCAGGGCGGACCCGTAGAGGGCCAGAAGGGAGCGCCACCGCGGCCTCAGGGCGGGGGAGAAGAGGGATTCCAGGCTCACCGCCTTCCGGACGAGCGTCAGTCGGAAGCCGGCCAGGTCGCGGACGTCCCCCCCGGCCACCGAACGGCTCCCGTACCCCGAAACCCAGTCCGCGGGCCAGGGGGCGAGGAGGGGCTCCTCTCCGCCCCGGAGCACGTTTCTTCTTCCCTCGTCGCAGAGGGAGAACCAAAGAAAATCGAAGATCCAGGGAAGGTCCCCCTCTGAAGCCTTCTCCCACCACCGCTCGGAGAAGGAGAGGGCCACCGCGCCCCCGAAGAGCGGCGCCCCCAGTTCCTCGCCGCCTCCGCATCCCTCTTTTTTTCCCCGGTGGCCGTAGGGGAGGCCTGTCCGCGCCGCCGGCGAGAAGAGGGTGAGGTCCACGGGGTACGGGTGGCGCTCCAGGTCCTCGAGAAGAAGAAGCGGAACCGGCCCCGCGGCTCTTCCCCGAAGAAGCCGGACGTAGCCGTAGAGCAGGTGAAGGTTTTCGAAAGGGTCCCCCGACCAGTCGTGGACCACCACCGCCTGGATCCTTCCCCCGCCTTTCCATTCCTCCTCCACGAGGGAGAGGGGGGAGGCGGCGGTGACCCGGAAGACCACCTCCAGCGGGTGGCGGCCCAGGCGGGTCTTCCACCGGGTCTCTCCCGGCCGCCGCCCCGTCTCTTCCGCGAGGCCGCACAGAAGGCCCTCCCCCTCCAGCTCTTTCAGGCCGCGGGCCACTTCCCGGGCCCGGCCGGCGTTGGAATCGCCCAGGAGAAATCGGTAGGGCCGCGCGCTCTTGTCGGCCTCGCAGAGGGCGAGGGGGGCCAGGTGGTCTCCCGAGGCGGGGTAAGCCACCGTCACGGGCGAGCCGGGGAGGGAAAGCCGGGACCCCAGATCGGCGAAGGCCGGGGCGTTGCGGAGCCTTCGGGCCCGGGCGGCCGCCTCCGGGGATCCGCAGGCCAGAGCCTCCCACCGCGCGGCGAGGGCGGCGAGAGAAAGGGGCGGCACCGCCTTCGCCGGCCAGCCGGCGGCGGCCAAAAGACAGCCCAACAGGGCCCCCGCAAGCCGACCCCGCCCCCGGCGGGGGCCGGGGCCGGCGCAGGCGCTGAAGCACGGTATCAAGGACACGTCGCGGCGGTGCTCTTGGCCGTGAAGCCGCACTGGTTGGAGGCGGCGGGGTGGCGCTCGTTGCCCGCCGAGTCCTTGCCCCAGGAACTCTCCAAGGAGGTGCCGTCGGTCCCCACGAGGACCCACCAGAGGAAGGTCTCGCCGGAGGGGACCGGCGGCACGGAGGACCAGGTGGCGCTGCCGGCGGCCCCCAGGGAACAGGCGCTTCCCGTCAGAGTGTAGGTGGGGAGGTCGCTCCCCTTGCCGTAGTACAGGTTGCAGTTGGCGTCGGCGCAGGTGGAGAAGTCCCAGGTCAGGGCCACGGTGCTCCCGTCCCCGGTGGACTTGGAGGCCGTCATGGGCGTCCCGCCGACCCACAGCCCGTCGGGGACGGGCTTGACGGAGCCCACGGGTGTGCCTGTGGCGCAGGCGGCCTGGCCGGAGAGGGCCACGTCGTCGATGTACCAGCCCGTTCGCGCAATCGAGCTGTCGCAGGCGGCCCGGAAGCGGACCTTCGCGTTCTGCCCGGCGTAGGGGGCCAGGTCCACGGTGACCTGGGTCTGCGTGCCCACCGCCCCCCCCGTCCAGGCCTGCCGGCCCCCGATGGGGCTGCCGTAGGAGGTGCTGATGGTCCCGGTGTAGCCCCCCGAGGTGATGCGGGGGCCGAGGTCGCTCCAGGTGGTCCCGCCGTCGGTGCTGATTTCGATCACCGCCCCGTCGTAGTTCGTCTCCAGGTAGTAGGTGTGCCAGAAGGAGAGGATCGCGTTGGCGGGGACGGTGAAGGCCGGCGTGACGAGGACGTCGTCGTTGACGGTGGAGACGCTGGCGGTGAAGAAGGTGTGGGTGGGGCTGTGGGGGTTGCCCGCGGTGCTCTGCACCCAGTTGTCCGTGCCCGTCAGCGCCGAGTGGCTCCAGGTTCCGCCGGAGAGGGGCTGGCCCCCCGGCTCTTCGAAATTCTCGTTGATGGGGGTCGTCGAAGTTCCCACCGGCGTTCCGGTCTTTTGAACGAGGTTGGAGTCCTCCGCCCCGTTGGCCCCATCCACCGCCCGAACCACGTAGTAGTAGGCCGTACCGGAGACGAGGCCCTGCGTGTCGGTGAAGGAAGTCCCCACGACCCCCGCGGCGACGCGGTTGGCCGCCGAGGGGGTGAATCCGCTCGTCGTGGAGCGGTACACGTTGTAATAGACGGGGCCGCCGCAGTAGGGGGTGGCGGAGGGCCAGGAGAGGGTCAGCGTGCAGGTGGCGCTCCCTGGGGCGCTCACCGAGGCAAGGCCCGCGAAGTCGGGGGAGGTGTGCCACACGAGGGTGGAGGAGGCGGCGTCCTGCACCTTGTCGGTGCAGGAGGCGTTCCAGACGCGGCAGTTGTAGGCGTGGCTTCCGGTGTCGGCCGCCGTGTAGGTGGAGCCCGTGGCGCCGGGGATGTCCGCCCCGTCCCGGGTCCACTGGTACTGGAAGGGGGCCGTGCCCCCCGCGGTGGTGGCCGTCAAGAGCAGGGAGGCGCCGGCGCAGAGGTGGGTGGTGCCGTCGGGGGTCACGTCCACGGAGGAGGGGTTGGAGGGACAGCAGCCCGTGGCCGTGGCGGTGGCGGTGGCGTAGTCCTTGTACACGCCGCAGGAGTTCACGGCGCGGACGTAGAAGGTGTGGGGCGTGGAGCAGTCCGCGGCGGTGTAGTCCACAAAGGTGGTGGAGGCGCTCACGTTGTCCTGCCAGAGGCTCCCGTCCACGTACACCTGGAATTTCCGGGCCGAGGCGTTCTCCCCGGCGTCCCCCCAGTAGACGTCGGGGAGGGTCCAGGAAATCCTCAGCACCTTGCCCCCCAGGTCGGTGATGGTGGTGGGGGGGGCGGCGAAGGTGGGGGCCCGTTCGCTCTGGTGGGTGGGCTCCGCGCAGACCTTCCGCACGATCACGTTTTCTTCGGCGGTGGTCCCCCTCCGGTCGATCCACACCGGCATGACGACGCCCTGGTAGACGTCCAGGTCGTTGTAGTCCCCCCGCTCGAAGGTGCTGGCCCCCGTGGCCCGTTCGTTGCCCTCCAGCGTGGAGACCTGGTAGGGGACGCTCCACGTGGCTCCCCCGTCGATGGAGCGGATGACGTAGTAGTTCGTCTTCTGGCGGTCGGCGGCGGAGGCGGGGTTCAGCCGGCTGCGGTGGAAAGAGACGTAGATGGAGCCGTCGGCTTCGTCCACCCGCATGTAGCCCATGAAGTGGTCCACCAGGGTCCCGTCCCCCGCCGTGAGGTTCATCGGCGTGGACCAGGTGGCCCCCTGGTCGTCGGAGTACAGGAACCAGTAGTCGTAGTTGCACGCGTTGGTCCAGTTGGAATCCCACGTCGTGCAACTCCAGCCGGCCTGGGTCACGCAGGAGGCGTTGAAGTCCTGCAGGACCACGTAGACCCTTCCGTAGTACGCCGACCAGGGGCACCGGTCCACGTCCACGTGGGGCTGGGTGGGAACCCCCCGCTGGCACTGGGCGGGGAGGTTGTTGGACCAGTCCCCCAGCCGGGCCTTGAGGGTCTTCGGGGCGGGGGACGTCCACGTGGCGCCGCAGGTGTTGGAGCCGGCGATCTTGAAGGTGGAATCCCCGAAATTCTGCCAGACCACGTAGACGTGGCCGTCGGCGGCCACGGAGATGTCGGGGGTGATGGCCTGGCCGGTCCCCGTGAGGTTCGTCAGGCTATTGAAGGTGGCGCAGTTGTCGGTGGACCTCGCCACCTTTTCCTGGTTGTTGTTGTGCCAGGTGACGTAGATGTTGCCGTAGCAGGGGGAGGAGGGGGTGTTGTCCACGGTGTGCCACTGGCGGTCTTCGGCGGTGTTGGTTCCCGGCCGCCCGCAGTCGGTCCACGTGGCGCCGTTGTCGGTGGAGCGGCGCATCATCGCGTAGGTCTGCCCGCAGGTCCCCGTATTGCACCCGATCTTGGAGTGGTAGAGGTAGCCGGTCTTCCGCTGGTAGAAGGAACAGGGGTCGCACTCCCAGGTACTCCCCGAGTTGTTCCCCACGTTCCCGAAGGTCCAGGTCTGCCCCCAGTTGGCGGTGCGCCAGCCGTTGTTGGAGCTTCCCGTCCCGGCCACCGAGGAGGCGAAGATGCGGTTGGGGTTGGCGGGGTCCACGGCGATGTTCACCTCCCCCCGGTCGGCGGTGTCGGAGGCGGTGAGGTCCCGGTCGCTGCTCCACCCTCCCAGCGCCAGGGGCAGACGGTCGGGGGCGATCCCCGCCTCCTCGAGGATCTTGGAACAGTCGGGACGCTCCCCCTGGCTCTCGTAGTAGCGGTCCAGCGTCTCCCGGAGGTGGTGGGGGTACTGGACGGGTCCCGACTCGGGCAGGGGGTTGCCTTCCTTCTCCCGAAGCTCCCGGTACCAGACGCGCTCCTCGATGGTGAGGAGCTGCCGGTCGTCGAAGTCGTCCTTGGGAAGCCCGTAGAGCCTCCCGTCGACCCGCTCCACGGTGTGGTGGTACTCCAGGAGCGCCGCCATCGCCGTGAGGTCGTTCCGCTCCCGGCAGAGGGCGTACTTCTCCAGAACCTCCG
>JBBILR010000040.1:0-3096 GCA_037444825.1 Acidobacteriota bacterium
TTGGTACTCGACTTTGTCCTTTAACATGCGGTAGTAGACGCGCGCGATCAGGTGCGCGGTTGCCACGGCGGCACGGGCCGGGCCGATGCGGGTTTTCATGCGCCGGTAGAAGACGCCGAAGACGCGGTCGGAGCGCATGACGGAGGCGGCGGCCATCGAGAAGGCCGAGCCGTGCTTCAAGGAGCGGCACGTCGAAAGCGCGGCGCCGGGCGAGCCGCTGTGCCAAGCCACCTTTTCCGTGGGGCCTCTCAAGGGGGTGGGCAAGGTCTGCTGGCGCTCGACGACATCGAACACCGCAAGACCCGCGTCCGCACCCCCCGCACCAACGGCTTCGTGGAACGCTTCAACCGGACCGTCCTGGACGAGTTTTTCCGCAAGGCGTTCCGCGAAAAGTACTCCGAGAGCGTGGAGGCCCTCCAGAAAGACCTGGTCCAGCGGCTGCAATACCACAACGAGGAACGCCCCCCGCCAGGGCTACCGCAACAGGGGACGACGACCCTTGGATACCGTAAATCTCCTCATCCATACCGCCGCGGCGGAGGGTGAACGATACAGGCTGGCTGACCCCTTTGCCTTCCCGGGATTTGGGTTAATAATCTCCGTCTTGGACGTACGGATGGCTCCACAACGCCACCTGCATCACCACGGACTTGAACCACGCCTGGTGCATCTTCTCCACCTCTTCGGGACTGTGTCCCTTCTTCGCGAGGAAGGGTTTGATGGTGGCCGTGATGGGGTAGATGAAGGCCACCAGGTAGCGGTAGCTGATGTTCGGCACGGAGTGGACGCCGTCCGTTTGGTTCTTCTTGGTTCGGTGATGACGCAAGCCGATTTCGTGTGCATAATTCAACCATGTTTGGTCGTAGGGACGGTTGCAGGTGTCCAGAATCCATTGGCCGAAGCGTTGGCGCACGGCGGCCAGATACTCCGTGTTGGCGTTCCCGCGGCCGTCGGTGAAGTAGTACAGCAGATGGGAATGAGACCCGACGAAACCGTACCACAGTTCCAGGACATCCTCGATCTGGTCCGCCAGCACTTCACCCGCCATGCGCAGGTATTTCTCGTCTTCGGGGCCGAAGAGTACGGCCTTTTTCAGGTTCTCCAGGTCTTCCACGTGGAACGGGACCGGCCCGGCCTGGGCCTTTCCGTAGGTATACCCCGGGATGTTGGCGGCTTCTTTCATGGCGAACCTCCTTTCACGTCGAGGGGGAGCCTCCACCCTCGCCACGAACACGCTAAAGACCCGGCGGAACGCCGTAAAGAACGCACTTTTCGGTAAGGTGGTTACGAAATGGTTCCTCACGGTCCTTCGGCGGGTTCTCCACGCGAAACCGAAAGCCATGGCTCGACTCCCGTCGCGTCGATGGTCGAAAGCATCGTCGGATGCAAGTGGTCGGTGCGGCTCCTCCAGCTTTGCGCCGAAGGCCCGAAACGCCCCAGCGCCTTGCTTCGCACCTGCCCCGGGTTGTCCGCCAAGGTGATGAACGAACGGCTGCGCAAGATGGTCCGCTTCGGGGTCCTCAGGCGCACGGTCTTCGGAGAAAAGCCTCCCGTTGAGGTGGAGTACCAACTGACATCCTTCGGACGGCGTTTCGTGAGGATCCTGGAGGAGGTGGACCGTCTTCAGGCGGAACTCGACCGGGGGAGATTTCGGGAGAACCCGGAGACGCCCACGGCCGAAACGGAAGAAGGCGGTGGCGTCACTAGCCCATGATGCCCTCGGATGTCCGTGGCGACGGGCCGGGCGTCGCACGCGTTGGCCTGGCCTATGGCTCGGCTGGCTGACAGCCGTGGAGCCCAAAGTGGAGGTGTTTCCATGCCCACCCTTCACATCGGTTCCTTGCGGGTCCGTCAAGGGGATTTCGTTCTCCGCGTGGAAGATTGGCGGGCTTCCAGCGGCCAGGTGGTGCTCCTCGCCGGGCCCAACGGTTCCGGCAAGACCACCTTTCAGGAGGCCGCCTTCGGCGTTCGCCGCGCGGAGGTGCGGCGCGTGGAGTGGGGAGGAGAACCCCAAGCCGCTCTCAGGTCAACGGCGGCCTACGTCCCGACGGACCTCGGTTTCTTCCCCTCCTGCCGCCCCCGCCACATGGCCGCCTTTTTCCGGGCCCTTTACCCTTCTTGGTCGGAGGAGGGCTTCGGCCGGCGGGTGGAGGAATGGAAGATCCCGATGGACCGGCCTTTCAAGACGCTCAGCATGGGGCAGAAGCGACGGTTCTATCTTGCCCTGGGCCTGGCCACCGGGGCTTCCGTTCTCGTCCTGGACGAGCCGCTCGCGAACGTGGACCCCGACATGGCCTACGCCCTCGCCGAAGATCTTCAGAGGCTGGCGCGCGAGGAAAACCTGCTCGTCTGGATTTCCACGAACGTGTTGGAGCCCTTCTGGGGTCGTTTCGATCAGGCGGATTTTCTTCGACAGGGGGAACTGGCGCGTCGGATTCCTGCACTCGAGGCGGAATCTTCAACGCCAAGGGCTCTCTGGAGGGAGATCTATTCATAAGGGCCGGCTGGGCGCTCTTCCTTCTCCACCTTCGAACCACCTGGGTGCGCCACCTCGTGGCCCCCCTCTCGCTGGTGGCCGTGGTCACCGCCCTTCTGGGGGCGGCGTCGGAGGAGTTGGCCGACCCCCGAGAGGCCCCCTTCTTTTTGGCCCTGCTGGGCATTCTCTCCTTCATGCAGCCGGGGATGGCTTTTTGTTTCTCCCCCCTCGAGGACCTCGCCCTCGCGGGGCGCCCTTTTCGAAGATCCTGGCCCCTGGCCCCCCGGTCCTTCGGCGGGGCCGTGCTCCTCGCTTCGGTCTTTCCGGGTCTGGCCACGGCGTTCCTGGGCGCCGCAGTTCTGAGCCTGTTCCTTCGCGGAACTCTCGGTTCCGACGGCATCCTCTTCGCCGCTTGCTTCTCCGCGCGGATGGCCCTCCTGGGGGCCGCGTTGACCTCCGCCGGCTATTGGGGCCGCTTGGCCTATAAAGAAAGGGCCTGGGTGCGGAGCGGGATGGCCGCGGCCCCATTCCTGGTTTTCGCGGGCATCGCGGCCAGCCGTACGGAGGCGGGAACGAAGGCTCTGTTGGGGCTGTTCCGCCTCCTGTCCGCCCCGTCGCCC
>JBBILR010000040.1:3196-16688 GCA_037444825.1 Acidobacteriota bacterium
CCTCTTCCTGCTTGTGGGGGTCTGGTGGGCCACCGCTCGGCTGGATGAGGTCTGCCCGTGAAGGCCGCCCGCTTCCTCCGGCTCGGGTTCGGCTTCGCCCGCCTCCACCCTGAGGCCTTTCTCTTCTCGCTCCTGGTCTTTCCTCCCTTGTACGGGTTCTTCCCAGGAGGCGGGGACGCCGCATTTGGGCCGATTCGAATGGCCCCTCTTCGCCCCCCACTACGCGCTCCTCTTCCTCTTCCGCCGAGCGGCGGACCTGCAGAAGTCAAGAGAGTTTTTCCGGCTCGTCGTGGGCCCAGGAAGTTGGGCAAGCCTTGCCTTGGTGTACCTCCTCGCCCTCCACGCCCTCGGGTGGGGCGAGATGCTTCTCCTGAAAGGCCTCGCGCCCTTTTGCGGCCGCCTGGCTTGGACGGGGTTCTTGGAATTCCTGTGGGTCGCCCAGCTCCTGCTGACCCTCAGCCCGATGCCGGCGTGGGGGGCTTATCCCCTCTTCTTCGGGGTGCTCCTCGCCGCCTTTGGCGCGGCTTACGGCACGTCCATCTCCTGAAGGATCTCCGCGCAGGCGGCGGCGGGGTCGGGAGCCCCGGTGATGGGGCGGCCCACCACCAGGAAGTCGGCGCCCGCCTCCACGGCCCCCCGGGGCGTGGCGATGCGCTTTTGGTCCTGTGCGCCGGCGCCCGCCGGGCGGATCCCTGGACAGACGGTGAGAAAGTCCGGGCCGCAAGCCTCCTTGACGGCCCGGGCCTCCTGAACCGAGCAGACCACGCCGTCGAGCATGCCGGCCTTGCCCACGAGAGCCAGGCGCAGGGCGGCCTCCCGGGGCGATCCCGCGTAGCCCACGTCGGCCACCTCCTGTGGGCCCAGGCTGGTGAGGATCGTGACCCCCACCACCTTGGGCCGGGGAAGGCCCGCGGCGGCGGCGGCCTCCTCCGAGGCCTCCCGTGCGGCCCGGCACATGTCGGCTCCCCCGGCGCAGTGGACGTTGAAGAGGGCCGCCCCCCGCCGGGCCAGCACCCGGGAGGCGGCGGCCACCGTGTTGGGGATGTCGTGGTACTTCACGTCGGCGAAGACGGGGAAGCCGGCGTCGGAGAGGCGCCGGACCAGGTCCAGGCCGAAGGCCGACAGGGCCTCCAGCCCCACCTTCACCCACACCGGCTGGTCCTTGAGGGCCTTCAGGAGCCGGCGGAGGGGCTCCTCCTCGCTCACGTCCAGCGCCACGATCAGACGGGATTTCATCTTCCCCTCCCGGCCCCCGCCCTCTCCCTCACCCGCTGCACCGGATCTCCCCCTCCTCCTCCCCGCGGAGGGCCCCCCGGAGGTCCCGGACGCGCGGAATGCCGTGCCGCCGGCAGTAGTCCTCGATGCCGTCCAGAATGGCGTAGGGGCAGGTGGGGTCCACGAAGAGGGCCGTCCCCACCTGGAAGGCGGAGGCCCCCGCCAGCAGGAACTCCAGGGCGTCCCCGGCGGTGGCGATGCCGCCGATGCCCACCACGGGGATCTTCACCGCCCGGCTGACCTGGTAGGCGATGCGGAGGGCCACCGGCTTGAGGGCCGGCCCCGAAAGCCCGCCCACTTTGTTGCGGATCCGGAAGGTCCGCGCCTCCGGGTCGATGGCCATGGCGGGGAGGGTGTTGGTGCAGGAGAGGGCGTCGGCCCCCGCCGCCTCCGCCGCCCGGGCCACGGCCACGGGGTCGGAGGCGTTGGGGCTCAGCTTCACCCAGAGGGGCTTCGGCGTGGCCTTCCGGCAGGCCTCCGTCACGCGGTGGAGCACGTCGGGGTCGGTTCCGAAGTGAATGCCCCCCGCCTGGATGTTGGGGCAGGAGACGTTCATCTCCAGGGCCCCCAGGCAGGGTTCGCCGCCGAGGAGCCGGGCCGCCTCGGCGTACTCCTCCACCGTGTGGCCGTAGAAGTTCGCCACGAAGACCGTGTCCACCTTTCGGAGGAGGGGGGCCTTCTCCTTCAGGAAGGCTTCCACGCCGATGTTCTGGAGGCCGATGGCGTTGATCATCCCCCCCCGGGTCTCCCAGATCCGCGGGGGAGGGTTTCCCTCGCTTCCCTTCAGGGAGAGGCCCTTGAGGCACACCCCGCCCAGGCGGGAGAGGTCCAGGTAGGGCTCCATGTCGAGGCCGTACCCGCAGCACCCGGAGGCCAGCAGCAGGGGGTTCCTGAGGCGGACGGTCCCCACGGTGACGGAAAGGTCTACGTCCAACGGATCACCTCCCCCTCGAAGACGGGGCCCTCCTCGCAGACCCGCTCGTAGCCCCGCCTGCCGTTCCGCTCCACGGCCACCACGCACCCGAGGCAGACCCCGTACCCGCAACCCATGCGGGCCTCCAGGCTGAGGTAGGAGGGGACCTTGCCCGTGCAGAGGGCCTGCACGGCCTTCAGCATGCCCTCCGGACCGCAGGCGTAGACGGAGGAGAACTCCGCGAGGCGCCGGGCCAAGGGTGCGGTGACGAGGCCCCGCTCCCCCAGGGAGCCGTCCTCGGTGCAGAGGACGGGGGCCACCCCGGCCTCCTGCAGTTCCTCCAGGGCCAGCACGTCGCAGGCGGTGCGGGCCCCCTGGAAGAAGACGAGGTGGTGTCCGCGCTCCTGGAGCCTCCGGGCCAGGTACACCAGGGGAGGCACCCCCACCCCTCCCCCCACCAGGGCCGCCGTGCCGGCTGGCGGGTCGGGGAAGGGCCTCCCCAGGGGACCCAGCGCCCACAGGGACTCCCCCGCTTCCAGGGCCCGGAGCCTTCGGGTCCCCTCCCCCACCTCCTTGACGAGAAAGCGGAGGAGGCCGCGGGCCGGGTCCTCCCCCAGGATGGAAAGGGGCCGGTTCAGCAGGGGGTCGGCCCCCCAGTCCCCCCGAACCATGTAGAACTGGCCGGGGCTCGACGGCGCCACCTCCCCCGAGACCGTCAGCGTGGCGTAGGGCCCCGCCACGAGGTTTTCGAGCACCCGGTACCGGCGCAGCGCCATGGTCCCTCCGCCTTGCCAGTATACCCGAGGAACC
Source organism: Acidobacteriota bacterium (assembly GCA_037444825.1). Classification (GTDB taxonomy): domain Bacteria; phylum Acidobacteriota; class UBA4820; order UBA4820; family DSQY01; genus JBFLVU01. The sequence goes on from JBBILR010000040.1 coordinate 6,195, forward strand.
GGGGGGAGCGGGCCGGGCCGGCGGCACCGAGGCCGAAGAGCTTTTCCGCTCCGCCCCGGAGAGCTCCCTGGGTCTTCCCCCCCACGGGCGCATTCCCGAGGCAGGGCGTCCTAGGCCGGTTGCTTCTGGGAGGCGGGCTGGAAGAAGGGGGCGAAGAGGCCCCGCTGGAAGGCCCGGTTGAAGGCCGCCACCACCGCGGGGTCGTAGACGCTGACCTGCAGGTCGTTGATGCGGGCCGCCGCCTGGGCGGGGGTCATGGCCTTCTGGTAGGGCCGGTTGGTGGTCATGGCGTCGAAGGCGTCGGCGACGCCGATGATGCGGGCCAGGAGGGGGATGGCCTCCCCTTTGAGGCCGTCGGGGTACCCCCCGCCGGCCCACTTCTCGTGGTGGTGCCGGATGCCGGGGATGATCTCCCGCATCTGGGGGATGGAGCCCAGGATCTGGGCTCCCTTGGGCGGGTGGGTCTTCATGACCTCGAACTCCTCCGCCGTGAGCGCGCCGGGCTTCCGCAGGATCCGGTCCTCGATGCCGATCTTTCCCACGTCGTGGAGGAGGGAGGAGATTTCCATGGTCCGGAGGGACCGCTCGTCGAGACCGTACTCCCGCCCGACGATCATGGAGTAGGCGGAGACCCGCTCCGAGTGGCCGCGGGTGTAAGGGTCCTTGGCGTCCAGCGCGTTGGCGATGGCGCGGATGGAATCCATGAAGAGCTGCTGGGTCTCCTGGGCCGCCGCCTCCACCCGTTCGATGTACTCCTGGATCTCGTCGGCCATGGCGTTGAAGGCCCGCCCGAGATCGCCGATTTCCGTGAGGCTCCGCACGTCGGCCCGGCGCTGGAAGTTTCCCCGGGCCAGCTCGCGGCTCACCTCGGCCAGCGTGGAGATGGGGCGGGTGATGAGCCGGGCGAGGTAGAGCCCCACGGCGAGGGCGCCGACGATGGAGAGGGCCACCCACCAGGTGGACTGGGCTTTGAGCCGGTTGATGGGGGCGTAGTAGTTCTCCCGGTCCACCTCGGAGAAGAGGAGCCAGCCGTAGCGGGAGACGGGGGCGCACGTCACCAGGAAGGTCCTTCGCTTTCCCTCCACCGTCTTGGTGACGTTGAAGTTCACGGGGCTCGTGGGAAGAACGCCCGACCCCAGGATCCGCTGGACCACGGGGTCCTCCGAGAGGTCCCGGTTCACGAAGGAGGCGCCCCGGCGGGAGTCGAAGATGAGCCGGCCCTGGGAGTCGGTGACGAAGAGGGTGAAGTCCCGGCTGTAGATCTGGAGGCTCTCCTGGACCCCCTGCAGCAGAAAGACCCCCGTGAGCGCCGCCACCGACCGTCCCCCCGCGGAAACGGGCACCGTCAGCGCCACCGCCGGCTCGGGAAGGCCCTTGAGCGCTTCCAGCTTGAGGTAGAAGACCTCCGAAGACCCCCGGCGCCCCTCCCGGAGGGCCGCTTCGCTCAGCGGGGCCACGAAGGCGGCCAGCTGGGCCTCCTCGCCGGCCTGGAGGCCCCGCCAGGGGGCGGTGAACCGCCCCCCCTCCCCGTCCTGGTACACGAGGAGGAGGACGTCGTCGGCGAGGAAGCGCGAAAGGACGTTCCGCTGGAGGAGGTCCTCGTAGCGGGCCTTCACGTCGGCGTCGTTGGCGTAGACCTCGAAGACCGCCTTGAGGTGGTCCAGCCGGTCCCGGAGGTCGTCCATGAGCGTTTCCAGGTGGGCGGCGGCGGGGACCGCGGTCTTGAGCTGGCGCTCCCGGAGGGACTCCTCGATGGTGTCGCGGGAGACGGAAATGGTCTTGTAGGAGTAGGAGACCAGCGGCACCACCACCAAAAGGAGCAATAAGACGGAGAGGATCCAGAAGATCCCGATGGTCCTTCGGCTCTCTTCGGAGGATTTTCCTTCGGCCACGGCCCGCTCCTTCCTAGGCATTGTACAACCACTCGAGGGGGCATTTTCATGCATGGAAGGCGTTCCAGGGAGAGGCCGGGGCGCCGGTTGACAGGCGGCGCGTTCGGCCTTCTAATCGTTTCCGCCGCCGGCGGGGGGGGAGCCGGGGGAGGCGAGGTGGACGTGGAGAAGTACCCGCTCCTCAAGACCATCGAGAGCCCCGCCGACCTGCGCCGCCTCCCGGAGGCCGACCTGCCCCGCCTCTGCGCCGAGCTGCGGGCCTACCTTCTGGAGGTGGTCTCCGGCATCGGCGGCCATCTCTCCTCCAGCCTGGGCGTGGTGGAGCTCACCGTGGCCCTCCACTACGTCCTGGACACCCCCCACGACCTCCTGGTCTGGGACGTGGGCCACCAGGCCTACATCCACAAGATCCTCACCGGGAGGCGCGAGGCCCTGAAGACCATCCGGCGCAAGGGAGGGATCTCGGGCTTCTTGAAGCGGGAGGAGAGCCCCTACGACGCGTACGGCGCCGGCCACGCCAGCACGGCCCTCTCGGCGGCCCTGGGCATGGCCGCCGGGCGGGACCTGAAGCGGGAGAGGCGCCGGGTGGCGGCGGTCTTCGGCGACGGGGCGCTCACCGGCGGACTCTGCTACGAGGCGCTGAACAACGCCGGCGGAGGCTCCCGGCGGCCCCTCCTGGCCATCCTCAACGACAACCAGATGTCCATCTCCCCCAACGTGGGGGCCATCTCCCGTTACCTCAACAACTTCACCCAGACCCCCCTCTACCAGACCTTCCGGCGGCGGGTGCGGGAGGGCCTGGAGCGGATCCCCCGGTACGGCAAGCCCATGACCTTCCTCGCCCGCCGGCTGGAGGAGGGGGCCCGCGGCATCCTCACCCCCGGCGCCCTCTTCGAGGCCCTGGGCTTCGACTACTTCGGCCCCGTGGACGGCCACGACGTCCTCGGCCTCGTGAGGACGCTGCGAAACCTGCGGGATCTCGACCACCCGGTCCTCCTCCACGTCCTCACCGTCAAGGGAAAGGGGTACGCCCCCGCGGAGGCCTCCCCGGAGGGCTACCACGGCGTGAAACCCTTCTGCCCCGAGGAGGGGATCCAGCCCTCGCCGCCGGGCCAGCCGGCCTTCCAGGACGCCTTCGGGCAGGTCCTCCTGCAGGCCGGCCGCCGCGACCCCCGGGTGGTGGGCATCACCGCCGCCATGCCCACGGGGACGGGGATCGTCCCCTTCGCCGAGGCCTTCCCCGAACGGTTCTTCGACGTGGGCATCGCCGAGGAGCACGCCGTGGTCTTCGCGTCGGGGCTCTGCACCCAGGGTCTGAGGCCCGTCTGCGCCATTTACTCGACCTTTCTCCAGCGGGCCTACGACCCGGTGGTCCACGACGCGGCCCTCCAGCACCTCCCGGTGGTCTTCTGCCTGGACCGGGCGGGCCTGGCGGGGGAGGACGGCCCCACCCACCACGGCACCTTCGACCTCTGCTACCTCCGCCACGTCCCCGGCCTCACCCTGGCCGCCCCCCGCGACGGCAACGCCCTCCGCGACCTCCTGGCCGCCGCCCTCCAGCACGAGGGGGGTCCCTTCGTCCTCCGCTACCCCAAGGCCTCCGCCCTTCCCTTCGACCGCGACGGCGAACCCCGCCCGGTCCCCGTGGGGAGCTGGGAGGTTCTCCGCCCCGGTTCCCACGTCCTCCTCCTGGCGGTGGGGCCCCTGGTCTACGAGGCCCTCCAGGCCGCCGAGGCCCTCTCCCGAGACGGCGTGGAGGCGGAGGTGGTGGACGCCCGCTTCGTCAAGCCGCTGGACGAAGCCTACCTCCGGAGCCGCCTCCCGGGGGCCCCGCTGGCCGTCACGGTGGAGGAGGGGGCCGTCCACGGCGGCTTCGGCAGCGCCGTCCTCGAATGGAAGGAAGGGGCCGGCATCGCCACCCCCGTCGTGTTGATGGGCATCCCCGACCGCTTCGTCCCCCACGGCCCCCGCCTGGAGCTCCTGCGCGAGCTGGGGCTAGACGCCCAGGGGATCGAGGGGACCGTCCGGCGGGCCCTTTCCGCCACCCACGTCAAGGCGCGGTCCGGCAGGAAGCGGTGAGGCCCCCCTGCCCTTGGCCCGGAGCCGGCGGCGTGGTAGGATGAAGTCCGCCACAAGCGGACCGCCGATGGAAGAGCGCATCCGCCGCGGGGAACCGCGCCCGCGGGGCCGAGGTGCCGGGGAAGGGGGCAAGGAGGAACCATGCGCGTGACCTTCGAAAAGCAAGCACCGGCCACCTTCGAGGGCGATGCCCTCGCCCTGGGGGTCTTCGACGACCTCGACTTCCGCGGCTTTCCCGCCGCCAAGGCCCTGGCGGAGGCCGCCGGTGCCCTGAAGTTCAAGGGCGGCGAGGGGGAGGCCTTCTTCGCCTTCGACCGGGGCGGGCGCCCCCCCAAGCACCTGCTCGTGGTGGGCCTCGGGAAGCGGGAGGCGTACGGCCCCGCCGCCTTACGCTCCGCGGCGGTCCTGGCCGTGCGGCGCCTCCGCGACCGGAGGGTGCGGAGCGCCGGTTTGGTCTTCCCCGAGGAGGGGGGCCGCCTGAAAGACCCGGTCCTCTTCGCCCGAACCGTGTCGGAGGGCCTGCTTCTCGGGAACGCCCTCTTCACGGAGTTCCTGTCGGAGAAGGACCGCCACCCCGCCCTCCTGGAGCGGGCGGTGGTCTGCGTGAAACAGAAGAAGGCCGGCTTTGCGGATGGCCTCCGGACCGGTTCCGCCGTGGCCGAGGGGGTGCTCCTGGCCCGGCGCCTGGTGACCCTCCCCGCCAATGTGCTCACCCCCGCCCGGATGGCGGAGGAGGCCCGCCGCGTGGCCGAGGCCGGGGGGTTCTCCCTGAAGGTTTTCGACCGCAAGGCCTGCGAGAAGATGGGCATGGGGGCCTACCTGGCCGTGGCCCGGGGCTCCCGCAACGAGCCCCGCTTTGTGCACCTCTCCTACCGGCCGAAGGGGGCCAAGACCGTGCTGGGCCTCGTCGGCAAGGGCCTCACCTTCGATTCGGGGGGGCTCTCGCTGAAGCCCGCCGAGGGGATGGGTGCCATGAAGAGCGACATGGCCGGCGCCGCCGCCGTGCTGGGCGCCCTGCAGACCCTGGCCGTGCTGAAGCCAAGGGTGGCCGTGGAGGCGGTGATGGCCCTCTGCGAGAACATGCCGGACGGGGACGCCTACCGGCCGGGGGACATCCTCACCAGCCTCAGCGGAAAGACCATCGAGGTCCTCAACACCGACGCCGAGGGGCGGCTCACCCTCGCCGACGCGCTGACCTACGTCCAGCGCCAGAAGGTGGACGCCGTGGTGGACCTGGCCACCCTCACGGGGGCCTGCGTGGTGGCCCTGGGTCCCGATTTCTCCGGCGCCATGGGCAACGACCAGGCCCTCCTGGACGAGGTGCGGGCCGCCGCCAAGGACTCGGGGGACGAGGTCTGGCCCCTTCCCCTCCCCAAGGCCTACGAGAAGTTCATCAAGAGCAAGGTGGCGGACGTGGCCAACATCTCCCGCGTCCGGTGGGGGGGCGCCCTCACCGCCGGGCTCTTCCTCCAGAAGTTCGTGGAGGAGAAGACCCCCTGGGTCCACCTGGACATCGCCGGCCCGGCCCTCCGCGACGAGGACGGCGCCGACGCCAACGCGGCGGAGGGCTCCGGCGTGGGCGTCCGGACGCTGGTGAACCTGCTCCTCGGCCGTTCGGCGCAGTAGGAGCCGGCCTTGTCCCACCAAGAGCACCGGCACGGCGCCCCAAGGCGCCTCGCCTTCGCCGTCCTCACCGCCAGCGACAGCCGGGCCCCTGCCTCCGACGGGACGGGGTCGGCCCTTCGGGAGGCCCTGGTGGCGGCGGGCCACGAGGTGGTGCGGTACGCCCTCGTCCCCGACGAGGCGGCCCTCCTTGCCCAGACCGTGGAGGCCTGGCTCCAGGACCCCGCCGTCCAGGTCATCCTGGTGAACGGCGGCACCGGCGTTTCCCCGCGGGACGTGACGCCGGAGGCCCTCCGGCCCCTCCTGGAAAGGGACCTGCCCGGCTTCGGGGAGCTCTTCCGGCGCCTCTCCTTCCAGGAAATCGGCCCGGCGGCCTTTCTCTCCCGGGCCTTCGGCGGCGTCGCCCGGGGGGGGAAGCTCCTCTTCGCCCTGCCCGGCTCCACCGCGGGGGCGCTTTTGGCCCTCAAGGCGCTGATCCTCCCGGAGGCGGGCCACCTGTGGGTGACGATCCACCCCGAGGACCGGCACCCGGAGGCCTGAGCGTTGACGGTTTTGGCGTGGATCCTGTGGGGTGCCGCGGCCTTCTGGGGCCTGGCGCTCCTGAACGCCCTCCTCAACGCCCTCTTCATCCCCCGCCTGCCCAAGAGGCCGCCGGCGGAGGAGGGCCTTCCCCCCCTCACCGTGGTCATCCCCGCCCGCGATGAGGAGAAGGCCGTCGAAAGGACCGTGGAGGCCTTCTGCTCGCAGGACTACCCCGGCCTCTCGGTGGTGGTGGTGGACGACGGCTCCACCGACCGCACCCCGGAGATCCTGACAAGGCTGGCCGCGCGCTTTACGAACCTCACCGTGGTCCGCGGGGAGGAGCCTCCCCCCGGCTGGCTGGGGAAGCCCCACGCCCAGCACCTGGGCCTGGCCCATGCCCGCTCCCCGTGGATCCTCTTCGCCGACGCCGACGTCCGCTACGCCCCCTCGGCCCTCCGGCGGGCCATGGGGGAGGCCCTGCGGCGGCGGCTGGACTTCCTGCTGGTTCTCTCCACGCTGGAGGCGAGGGGGCTGGAGCACGTGCTCCTGGCCAACCTCGACGCCTTCACCTTTTACGTGGCCCCCGTCTTCCTCGCCAACGTGCAGGCCTTCAAAGGCTTGGCCTTCGGGGCCGGCTCCGGCAACCTGGTCCGCCGGGAGGCCCTGGAGCGGGCCGGGGGGCTGGAGGCCATCCGTGGGGAGGTGGTGGACGACGTGGCCATGGGGAAGGCCGTCAAGGCCTCCGGGGCCCGGTGGGGCTTCGTCACCGCCTTCGGCGACGTAAGGGTGCGGATGTACGACGGCCTCTTCTCCGCCGTGGAGGGCTTCACGAAGAACTTCTTCGCCTTCTTCGGCTTCCGGCCGCTCCGGGCGGCCTTCCTCATGGCGGGGGACCTCGGCGTCCACACCCTCCCCGCCGCGGTTCTTCTGGCCTCGCCCCTCCTTCCCCTGCCGCCGGCGGTCTTGCTTCCCGCCGCCCTCTGCGCCGGCGCCGGCCTCGCCCTCAACGGGGCCCTCTGCCTTTGGGCCGGAAAGCCTCTCTGGATCGCCCCGCTCTTCCCCTTGAGGCCGCTCCTGTGGACGTGGGTTCTCTCGAGGTCCATGGCGCGGTATTTCCGGCGCGGGGTGGTCTGGCGGGGTCGGACCTACCGCCCCTCCGCCGAGTGAGGGCCCCGGGGAACCCCCCTCCCGAGGACCCGCCCTCTCTTGTTTCGGCGGCGATGGGCGTAGAATAATCCGAGGTTCGAGCCTGTTGTGCCGGGTTGGCTCCTCCCGCGAACGCTCCGGGAGGGCGGCCCGTCCCAAAAGGAGTTGCCGTGTCCACGGAAAAACCCCCTCTGCGCCTGGGCTCCCCCGCCGCCCTCGCGAACCCGGCCCTTCTGGAGGCCCTCTACGAGCGCTACCAGCAGGACCCCCAAAGCCTGGACGAGAACTGGCGGAGCTTCTTCCAGGGCTTCGAGATGGCCTCGTGCCCCCGCTCCTGCGTGGCGGCGGACCGGGCTCGGGCCCAGTCCCAGGTGGCCAGCCTCATCTTCGCCTACCGCAGCCGGGGCCACATCCTGGCCCAGGTGGACCCGCTGGGGAACAACCTGACGGAGCACCCCGACCTCTCCCTGGAGGCCTTCGGCTTCACCGAGGCGGACCTGGACCGCGTCTTCGACACGGGCCACCTGGGGGGGCCCGAGCGGGCCACCCTCCGGGAGATCCTGGCCATCCTCCGGGAGACCTACTGCGGCTCCATCGGCGTGGAGTACCTCCACATCCAGGACGTGAGGGCCAGGCGGTGGCTCCAGGCCCGCATGGAGCCGGTGCGGAACCACCCCGACTTTCCCCCGGAGAAGCGGCGGGAGATCCTGGCCCGCCTCACCGACGCCGAGCTCTTCGAGACCTTTCTCCAGCGGCGCTACCCCGGCCAGAAGCGCTTCTCCCTGGAGGGGGCCGAGAGCCTCATCCCCGCCATCCACGCCGTGGTGGAGCGGGCGCCGGACCTCGGCATCGAGGAGGTGGTCATGGGGATGGCCCACCGGGGCCGCCTCAACGTCCTCGCCAACATCCTCGACAAGTCCTACGCCATGATCTTCTCCGAGTTCGAGGACATCGCCCTGAAGGACACCTACGGCGGCGACGGCGACGTCAAGTACCACCGGGGCTACTCCTCCACCCACGTGAACGCCTCGGGAAGGCCGCTCCACATCAGCCTCACGAGCAACCCCAGCCATCTGGAGGCGGTGGACCCGGTGGTGCTGGGGCGGGCCCGGGCCAAGCAGCGGCGCCGCAACGACACCGAAAAACGCCGCAAGGTCCTGCCCCTCCTGATCCACGGCGACGCCGCCTTCGCCGGCCAGGGGCTGGTGGCGGAGACGCTGAACCTTTCGGGGCTGGAGGGGTACACCACCGGCGGGACCCTGCACGTCATCGTGAACAACCAGATCGGCTTCACCACCCTCCCCTCCGAGGGCCGCTCCACCCTGTACGCCACCGACGTGGCGAAGATGATCGAGGCCCCCATCTTCCACGTGAACGGCGACGACCCGGAGGCGGTGGTCTTCGCCGCCGAGCTGGCGCTGGAGTACCGCCAGGCCTTCGGCCGGGACGCCGTGGTGGACATGGTCTGCTACCGCCGCCACGGCCACAACGAGGGCGACGAACCGGCCTTCACCCAGCCCCTGCTCTACCGGAAGATCAAGGACCGCCCGTCGGTGCGCCGCCTGTACACCGCCCGGCTGGTGGAGTGCTGCGGACTTTCGCAGGAGGAGGCCGACCGCCTCTCGGAGGAGTTCCAGCGCCGCCTCACCGAGGCCTACGAGGCGGTGAAGCAGGGCCCCCCGGAGGTGGAGCGCCACGCCTTCCAGGACCGCTGGGCGGGTCTGGACGCCCCCTACTCCCACGCCCCGGCGGAGACGGGGGTCTCCCACGGCGTCCTCCTGGACGTGGCCCGGGCCCTCACCACCGTCCCCGAGGGTTTCACCCTGAACCCCAAGGTGGCCCGCCGCCTGCCGGAGACCTTCCGGGCCGTCCAGGAGAAAGGCGCCGTGGACTGGGCCACCGCCGAACTGCTGGCCTTCGGGAGCCTCCTCCACGAGGGGATCCCCGTCCGCCTCTCCGGCCAGGACAGCGCCCGGGGCACCTTCAGCCAGCGCCACGCCGTCTGGCAGGACATGAACACCGGGGAGAAGTACATCCCCCTCCGCCACATCCACGGCGGCCAGGCCCGCTTCTGCGTCTACAACAGCCTCCTCTCCGAGTCGGCGGTGCTGGGCTTCGACTACGGCTACTCCCTGGACGAGCCCCACATGCTGGTCCTCTGGGAGGCCCAGTTCGGCGACTTCGCCAACGGCGCCCAGGTGATCATCGACCAGTTCATCGCCTCTTCCCTGTCCAAGTGGCAGCGGGCCTCCGGCATCGTCCTCCTGCTTCCCCACGGGTACGAGGGGCAGGGGCCCGAGCACTCCAGCGCCCACCTGGAGCGGTACCTCCAGCTCTGCGCCGAGGACAACCTGCAGGTGGTGAACCTCACCACCCCCGCCCAGTACTTCCACGCCCTCAGGCGCCAGCTCAAGCGGAACTTCCGGAGGCCCCTGGTGGTCATGGCCCCCAAGAGCCTCCTGAGGCACCCCCTCTGCGTCTCCCCCGTCTCCGAGCTGATCTCCGGCCGCTTCCGGGAGGTCCTCCCCGACCCCGAGCCCCCCCAGCGCGTGGACCGGCTGGTCCTGTGCAGCGGCAAGGTCTTCTACGACCTGCTGGAGGCCCGGCGGAAGGCCGGCGTCACCGGCGCGTACCTCCTCCGCCTGGAACAGTTCTACCCCTTCCCCGAGGAGGCCCTCCGGAAGGCCGCCGAGGTCCTCTCGGGGCCGGGCCCGGTGGTCTGGTGCCAGGAGGAGTCGAAAAACCGCGGCGGCTGGTCCTTCCTCTTCCCGCGCCTGCGGGACCTCTTCCCCGGCCGGGAGATCCTCTACGCCGGGCGGAAGGCCAGCGCCAGCCCCGCCGTGGGCTCCATGAAGGTCCACCTGGCGGAGCAGGCGGCGCTGGTGCGGGCCGCCCTGGGCCTGGAGGCGTAGGCCATGAGGCGGGCCCCCTTTTCTGCGCCTCGTTGGAGGTCATCCCATGCGGATTGAGGTCATCGTCCCCCAGGTGGGTGAATCCATCGTCGAAGGGCTCCTGGCCGAATGGCTCCAGCCCGACGGGGCCGTGGTGAAGCGCGAAGACCCCCTCTTCGTCCTGGAGACCGACAAGGTCACCCTCACCGTGGCCGCCGAGCACGGGGGCCGCCTGAAGATCCTCGTGGCCGCCGGCTCCACCGTGAAGGTCGGGCAGGCGGTGGCCGAGGTGGACACCGAGGCCGTCGCGGCCTCCGCCGCCGCCCCGGAGCGGGAGGCCG
>JBBILR010000041.1:0-15585 GCA_037444825.1 Acidobacteriota bacterium
CGTGAGGTGCACGCGCTGGCCGTTCGACTCGACCGTCTTGGTGTCGAGATTGACCTTCAGCCCGCCGGTCTCGATGACCGACTGCGAATGGCCCTTCGAGCGGCGCACGATGGCGTGGATGCGGGCAACGAGCTCGTCGCGGTGGAACGGCACCTGGTCGTCGACGTCGAGGCCCCCTTCGATTCGCCGCCAGAAGAGGTACGCATCGACGTCGCGATCGGCCGCGCGCAGATAAGGCGTCACATCCGTGTGGCCACCCGAGAGATCCGGATCGGTGTCGAAGAGATCGTCGAGGTCGAAGCGCCGAAGGACGGGACCTTCGAGCGGGAGCGAGATCGACAGGGCCGACAGCGTTTCGGGAGAAAGAGAACCCTGGTGCGCCGCCTCCACGGTTCGAAGGATCTGGCGCGCCTCCTCCACGGGCCGTGCGTCATAGGGCCGGCTCAGCTCGCGCTTCCGTCGCTCCTCGTAGTCGCTTTCCGATTCGTTCTCCTTGCGTGCCGGAGAGAGCGGCTCGAAGACCACAGCCTTCGCCGGCTCTCGCTTCCCCCGTTGAACGTCCTGCGCGCTCGGTCGCGTGCCGCGGCGATTCAGCCGTCCAACCCGCTGGACGAGCGACGGCCACGGGCAGATCTCGGTGAAGAGCGCATCGGCGTCAATATCCACACCGGCTTCGAGAACCTGCGTCGCGACCACGACGCGGCCAGCGGAGGGAGGCGTGCCTTCCAACGCAGAGATCACCGCCCGTCGGTCCTGGGGGCGCATGCGGGCATGGACGAGCAGTACCTCCGGCCCGTTTCCGCCGCTCTCGCGAAGACGATCGTGGAGTTCGCAAGCCCGCTTGACCTGGTTCACGAAGACAAGCACGAGGCGTCCATTCTTCGCTTCGTGGCAAATAGCGGAGAGCAGATCCGCACTCTGGACCGTCCACCCGGATTCGATCGTTTGCTTAGCCTTCGTGGGCTGTTTGCGCTTGGAGCGCCGAGGCCTCGCTGGGGCGGCTGAGTCCGCCGTGGGGCCCAATCGCAGCTCCAAGCGCTTGGGGGCCGTCCAGCGCGCTTTGAACTCGGAGTTCTGAAGGTCGGCAGCCGTGTGCCGGTGAGGCGGCAGCGCGAGAGGTCGGCTCGCTCTCTCGGGCGACTTCATCCAATCGGGAAGGTCGACGGAGCCGATGCGGCTTCCGAGCGTGGCGCTCATCCAGATCGTCTGACGCGACCCGTGGGATGGCGGCGCCTCGTCCCAGAACTGCTGAAGCTGCACGCTCGTCGTGCGCCCCGGCCCCATGAGCTGGACCTCGTCCATCACCCAGAGCGCGTCGACATTCAGAAATCCGAAGTCGATCGGCCATTTCTGCGGCGGCATCGCAAAGCCACGGTTGAGCGCCCGCGAGAGGAGCATGTCCTGCGTCCCGATGAGGATAGCCTCGTGCTCCGGATGCTCGCGCCAGTCGCGCTGGGACTCGCCACCCATGAGCGTGACAACGGAGACCTTACCCTCGACTCCCCAGTCGACCTCGTAGCGTTCGAGCCGGCCCTCTTTGAACGTCGCCTCGCCGGCGAGCAACCCCAGGTTGTTCAACCAGCGGATCGCGCACTCCCGGGTCTGCTCGACGAGCACGCGCATGGGGAGGCAGTACACGAGACGACGCGGCGTCGCATTCCGTACAGCCTCCTCGTGATGAAAGCGACGGCGCCATAGCCAGACCAAGATGGCGGCTGCCGTCTTTCCAGTCCCCGTCGGAACCTCCAGCAACTCAGGGAAAGGGTTGCTCGTTGCCAATGATCGCTGGTACGGGAAGGGGTCTTGGCCAAGCGCCTTCCTAAACCATTCATCAAAAGATTGTGAACCGGCTTGATGAGGTAGAGAACCTTGTTTCATTTCACTCCCCGGGTTCAAGGAGAAACGGTGCCATGGACCCAACACCCCCTGACAAGAAGGCTGGGGTGAAACCTGCCCACCCAATGAGCAGCCTCACCGGGAATTGCCTGGAGGTGTCAGCCCGAAACACGGTGCAGGTAGCGCGACGTAGGGATAGCCCTGGTTTCATCGAGGATTTCCAAGACATCCTTTCCTTCTCTCTCGATCTTGCGCTCTTGGTCATGGTTTCCCCCCCGGTTGGTGCGCGCCTTGTTGGATGGCTCGAGGGTAGACAGCGTGATTGGGTCGTGTCAAGGGCGGGGTTGACGGCGGGGGCGGACGAGGGGCGCCTCGGCGGGTCGGCGGGCCGGCGTACGGGCCGGGCGGCGGGCACCGGGGAGGGAAGGTGGCCGAGGCGGGGGCGGAGGCTTTTGGGGGCGGGGCGGGATGGCATGGCGTAGACCTCCCTCGCCGGCTCCGGGGCCGGCCTACAGGGGTAAGGTAGGCCCGGGTAGTGCACAAAATGGACACATTCCCCCGGGAGAGAAAGGCCCCGTCCCGGGCAGCGGCCGATGCTCGCCTCGGCCGAAGGGCTACGGTTCGGGAAGGCCGTTGGGGAGGGGGCGGCGGCCTTTGCAGGCCAGGGCCGCTACGGGGGGAAAGCCCTTCGAAAAAGCGCCGGCGGAAAGGCCGTTACGGGGCGACCTTTTCGAGGAACTCGCGCCGGCGGTGGGGGTCGGTGAGGAACTCTCCGGTGAAGGCCTGGGTGGCGGTGCGGCTGGACTGCTTCTCCACGCCCCGCATGGCCATGCAGAGGTGGAAGCCGGAGGCGTACACGGCCACGCCGCGGGGGGCCAGGATCTCCTCCAGGGCCTTGGCGACCTGCTCGGTGAGCCTCTCCTGGACCTGCAGGCGGCGGGCGAAGACGTCCACGAGCCGCGGGATCTTGGAGAGGCCGATGATCTTGCCGCCGGGGAGGTAGGCCACGGAGACGGTGCCGAAGAAGGGGAGCATGTGGTGCTCGCAGAGGGAGTAGAACTCCACGTCCTTCACGAGGACCATCTCCCGGTAGCCGCCGGCGTCGAAGACGGCGCCGTTGACGATGCGCGGAAGGTCGGCGTCGTACCCGGAGGTGAGGAAGCGCAGGGCCTTGGCCACCCGCTTGGGCGTCGCCAGGAGGCCTTCCCGGTCGGGGTTCTCCCCCAACTGGAGGAGGACCTCGCGGTTCAAGGACTCCAAGGGGTCGGTGCCCTGGGGCCGGAGATCGGCCAGGTGCAGGGCGGCGGCCCCCACGGAGCGGTGGCCCGCGGAGGCCCCCGCGGTCTCAGCGGCGGACGAAGGCGACGTTGCGGTCGGTTTCGTGTACTCGGACTTCATGGAGTCTCCCGGCGGGGATCCTGGCGTCGAGGATCTCCCAAAAAGCCACGGCGAGGTTTTCGGCCGTGGGGATCACCCCCTCGAGAAAAGGGACGTCGAGGTTGAGGTTCTTGTGGTCCACCTTGTCGAGGATTTCCGCCTGGACCAGGGCCTTGAGGGCCTTCATGTCGAGGATCATCCCCGTTTCGGGGTCCACGGGTCCTTCCACGGTGACCTCCAGCTCGTAGTTGTGGCCGTGGCCGTTGGGGTTGGCGCACAGGCCGAAGACTTCGCGGTTCTTGGCCAGGGACCAGTCGGGGCGGAAGAGCCGGTGGGCGGCGGAGAAGTGCTGGCGGACGGTGAGAAAGGTTCTCATGGTTCCGTACCCTCGAGCGCAGGGGATTGCAAGTTCGGTACCAGAGCGGGGCCCGCGGGCGGGGGCGGGGTCCAGGGGGCTTGGGAGAGGGAAAAGGGCCGGAAGAGAGAGTTCAGCCGCTGCAACGGCGCGGCCGACCGGTTTCAGCCAAGAAACGGCGCCCGGCCTTTCGCGAGGCTCCCCCGCCCGGGCGGAAGGGCGAACCGGCGGAGCCGGTGACCGGCGCGGGCCGTGAGGCGAGGGGAATGGCACGGGGGTTGCAGAATAGGGGCGGCCGCTCCACGGGGGGGCGGTCCGCGGGGGACCCCGGGGGGAGCCTCGCGAACAATCAACGGCACAAGGAGGTTTCGAATGAGTCTGGTCGGACAGAAAGCGCCCGCGTTCAGCCTGGAAGCCGTGGTGGACGGAGGCTTCAAGACGGTGAGCCTCTCGGACTACGCGGGGAAGTACGTGGTTCTCTTCTTTTACCCCCTGGACTACACCTTCGTCTGCCCGACGGAGATCACCGCCTTCGCCGACGCCTACGGCGAGTTCCGGAAGCTCGGCGCGGAGGTGCTGGCGGCCTCCGTGGACTCGAAGTTCGTCCACCTGGCCTGGCAGAAGACGCCGCGGAAGGAAGGGGGGCTGGGCTCGCTCCCCTTCCCGCACCTGTCTGACCTCAACAAGACGCTGGCCCGGGACTACGGGATCCTGCTGGAACCGGCGGGGGTGGCCCTCAGGGGCCTCTTCGTCATCGACGACGAGGGGGTGGTCCAGCACGCCACCATCAACAACCTCGGCGTGGGCCGCAGCGTGGAGGAGACCCTGCGGGTCCTCCAGGCCATCCAGACGGTGAAGCGGACCGGGGAGGTCTGCCCCGCCAACTGGAAGCCGGGGATGGAGACCCTGAAGCCCGACGTGGAGGGTTCCAAGGCCTTCTTCGCCAAGCACGGCTGAGGCCCGGCCCTTACGAGCCTGGACCGGCGGGGGGGGCGTGCGCTCCCCCCGCTTCGTTTCTCGGGGTTCCGGGAGGGCCTTCCGCCTCCGCCGAACGGAACGGCCTTTGGCGGGCAAAGGCCTCTACGGGGAATGGGGGTCGTTGGGGGGTGAAACGGCGGCCTTCGGCGGGCGAGGGAAAAACGGCGCGGGGAGGGCCCGCGAGGGGGCCCTCCCCGCCGTGAAGGGAAGGGGGCGGATCAGGTTTTGTCGGACTTGGCCCCCTGGGCGTGGCAGGTCTTCTGGCAGTCGGCCCTCAGGGCGAGGACTTTCTCGAGGTGCTGGACGTGGGCGTCCAGGAAGGCCTTCTCGGCGGCGGGATCGAGGCCCTTCTTCATCGCCTCCAGGTCCTGGGAGAGGGCCTTCATCCCCTCGGCCATGGGTTCCATGTGGGGGCAGGTCTTGGCCATGGCGGCGTGCTTGGCCCCGCAGGTCTTCTCGCACTCCGCGCGGGCGGAGAGGACCTTCTCGAGGTTCCGGGCGTGGTTCTCGAGAAAGGCGTGCTTGTCGGTTTCGGAGAGGCCGGCCTTGAGGATGGCGAGGTCCTTCTGTAGCAGGGCGAAGCCGTCGGAGACCGCCTGCTGGTGGGCGGGGCACCCCGCCGAGGACTTCTCGGCGTGGCCGGGGCACCCGGTCTTCTGGGCGTGGCCGGGGCAGCCGGCCAGGGCGAAGGTGGTCACGGCGGCGCAGAGCAGGGTGAGGGAAAGGGCCTTCTTCATGGATTCCTCCTGTTAAAGGGGGGCGATACGTGCCCCCGGTCATTATACAACGAACGAACTCCGGAAACATTTCCGCCTCCCCGTCGGAGATTTCTCACGGGGGTTCCTCCGCGCTAGAATCCTCCCGAAAGGGGAAGCCCGATGCGCGTTCGAAAGGCCGTCATTCCCGCCGCGGGGCTGGGCACCCGGTTTCTGCCGGCCACCAAGGCGTCGCCGAAGGAGATGCTGCCCATCGTGGACAAGCCGGTGATCCAGTACGTGGTGGAGGAGGCGGTGGCGGCGGGGATCGAATCGATCCTCCTCGTCACGGGCCGGGGCAAGCAGGCCCTGGAGGACCACTTCGACGTCTCCTACGAGCTGGAGCGGGTGCTGGAGGCCCGGGGGAAGACGGAGGAGCTCCGAACGGTGCGCGCCATCGCCAACCTGGCGGAGGTCTCCTACGTACGCCAGCGGGAGGCCCTGGGGCTGGGCCACGCGGTCCTCTGCGCCCGGACCTGGGCGGGGAACGAGCCCTTCGCCGTCTTTCTCGGCGACGACATCGTGGTCTCCGAGACCCCCTGCATGCGGCAGATGCTGGACGTCTTCGAGGAGAGGGGGGCCAGCGTCCTGGGGGTGATGGAGGTGCCCCGGCGGGAGACCTCGAAGTACGGCATCGTGGCGGGGGAGCCCAAGGGGGAGAGGCTCCTTCAGGTCTCGGACGTGGTGGAGAAGCCGCGGCCGGAGGAGGCCCCTTCCACCACCGCCATCGTGGGCCGGTACGTCTTCACCCCGGCCATCCTGGAGGAGCTCTCGACGACGGGGCCGGGCGCCGGGGGCGAGATCCAGCTCACCGACGCCATCCGGACCCTCCTCCGGCGGGAGAAGGTCTTCGCCTACCGCTTCGAGGGCCGCCGCTACGACACGGGGGACCGGCTGGGCTTTTTGAGGGCCACGGTGGAGATCGCCCTGGGCCGCCCGGACCTCCGGGACCCCTTCGCCGCCTTCCTCGAGGAGACGGTCCGCACCCTTCGGGGCCGAGGAGAGGGATGAGGGCCCGCCCCGCGCTGGGCGCCGGGGCCCTGCTGGCGGCCCTGCTCCTGCCCGCTTCCCCGCCTCCGCCGCCCCTGGGGCTTCCCCTGCCCTTCTTCGAGGGGTGCACCTCCTCCTTCGGGGAGTACCGGCGGACCCACTTCCACGGGGGGCTGGACTTCCGGACGCGGCAGACGGTGGGCTGGCCCTGCCTGGCCCCCGCCGACGGACGGGTGGCGCGGATCCGGAGGGAGGCCGGCGGCTACGGCCGCGTTCTCTACCTGGAGCTGGACGACGGAAGGACGGCGGTCTACGGCCACCTCTGCCGCTTCGAGGAGCGGTCCCTGGGGCTGGAAACGGCCCTGCGAAAGGCCTGCGAGGCGAGGGGGACCTCCTTCCCGGGGGACGTGGTCCCGGAGGGGCGGCCCCGGGTGCGCCGGGGGGACGTGGTGGCCTACTCGGGGGACCTGGGGGTGGGTTCCCCCCACCTCCACTTCGAGGTGCGGCGGGGGGACGACCTCCTGGACCCGCTGGCCGAGGGCCTCGCCCTGCCGCTGGCGGGGGATGCGCCCCTGCTGGAGGGGGTGGTCTTCGAACCCCTCTCCCCCGAGGGCCGCGTGGAGGGGGGCTTCGGGCCCCGCTTCTACCCGGCCCGCCGTGCGGGGGAGGGGGCCTGGACCGCGGGGCCCGCCCGGGTCGAGGGCCCCGTGGAGGTGTACGCCCTGGTGCGAGACCGGCTGGGGGTGGCCGCCAACGACGTGGGGGTGCCGCTCCTCTCCGCGTCGTGGGACGGAACCCCGGTCTTCTCCATGGACCTGAGCCGCATCGGGCTGGACCGCTACAAGGACTCGCCCCTCCTCTTCGACCCCGGTCTCTTCCGGGAGGGGGCCGCCGCCTACCGCCTCCGGAAGATGCCGGGGATGCGGGTGGAGGGGATCTCCGGCGCGGGCCTGCCCGAAAGCCCCGCCCCCGGCCCCCACCGGCTTCTCGTCGAGGCGAGGAACCGGCTGGGGGGACGGGCCCTGCTGGAGGCGGTCGTGACCGTCCCGAAGGAGGCGCCGGAGGGTCCCCGGGCGTCCCTTCCGGGGTCGGGGTACCTCCTCGAGAGGGTGGAACCGGCGGCGGCGGGGTTGCGCCTGTTCTTGAGGCGACGCTCGCGGGAGGGGGAGACGGTCCTGCGGTTGGGGGATCGGCCGGCGGGAGGGCTCCGCGTGGCGGAGGGCCGCGAGGGCGCGGTGGAGGCCCTCCTGCCCCGGGAGGAGCTTCCCCGGGAGGGGCTTCCCCTCCGGCTGGGGGAGTCGGACACGGGGTACCGGGTGGCCGCCGGCCCAGGCGGGGTGGACCTCGGCGGGGTCCGCCTCCTCCTGCCCGACGGGACGTGGGGGTTTCTGCGGGGGGTTTCCCGTTCCGGCGGGGAAGGGCGGACCGTGGAAGTCTCCGCCGGCCCCTTCGCCCCGGCCCTCTCCGCATCCCTCCTCTTCCCCGGTCACCCCGCCGACGGGAGCCTGGCGGTCTTTCAGGGGACCCGCTTCCTGGACCTCTGGACGGGGAAGCCCGTTCCCTACGCCGGGGCGGGCACGGTGAGCCTCCGGCGGGACCGGACCCCCCCGTCGTGGGGCGCCGCGGTCGTGCGGAAGATCCCCAACCTGGGCCTGCCGGAATTGGTCCTCCCCGTGGCCGACGGGGAGACCCGGCCCAACCCCCGGAGCGCCTCCCTGGAGGTGGACGGCCGCCGGGTCTTCTTCGACTGGGACCCCGACACGGGGGAGCTCCGGGTGGACCTCGCCGGCCTGCCGCCGGGGGGCCACACCGTCTCCGGAAGGATCCGGGACTTCGCGGGGAACCTGGCCGTCCTTTCTCCACGGCCCTTTCGGGTCCCGGGGTGAAGCGGGGGGCGCCCGGGCGCGGGCCCTTCCAGGGCCATCGGGGGCGTGGTACCCTTCGGACCGTGCGTCCGAAGGCCCCGCTTCTCCCGTTGTCCTTCCTCCTTCTCTTCGGCCTTTTCGTGCCGGTCTTCGCCCAGCAGGACCATCCGAAACAAATTCCGGACGATGAAATCGCCGTCCCCGCCTCTTTCTCCATCGTGGAGGCGGCCGGGCGGGGCGACGTGGCGGAGGTGAAGCGGCTGTTGGAGGAAGGGGCTCCCCCCGACGGGCCGGGGTTTCCCTTCCCCACGCCCCTCCTGCAGGCCGCCCGGAGGGGCGACGCGGCGATGATGCGCCTCCTCGTCTCCCGCGGGGCCGACCCACGGCGCAAGGGGGTCTACCGCCTTCCCGACGAGCCGTCGGCCTTTTACGGGAGCCCGCTGGCGGCGGCGGCGGGGGAGGGGAAGCTGGAGGCGGTGCGGCTTCTCGTGGACGAACTCGGCGTGGGGGTGGACGACCCGGAGGTCCTGGAGGACGGCGTGGAGGCTGGGTGGACGGCCCTGGGGTGGGCCGCCTTCCGGGGACACGGGGACCTCTGCCGCTTCCTCCTGGACCGCGGCGCCTCCCTTCAGTCCGCCGACGCCAACGGGGACACCCCCCTGCACCTGGCCGCCATGGCTGGCCGCGCCGACGTGGTGATCCTGTTCCTCGAAAAAGGGGCGGACCCCCGGCGGGAGGACCGGGACGGGCGGAGGCCCCTCCACTACGCCGCCTTTTCGGGGGACGAGGCTTCGGTGGCACTGCTCCTGGAAAAGGACGGGGGGGTGAACGCCCGGGACCGGTCGGGGGCCACCCCCCTCCTCCTGGCCGCGCAGAACGGGAACCCCTCCGTGGTTTCCCTTCTGCTCTCCCGGGGGGCGGACCCCGCCCTGGCCTCCCGGTTCGGGTGGAGCCCCCTCCACGCCGCCGCCTACGCCGGACGGACCGAAGCGCTGAAGGTCTTGTTGGCGGCCCGGGCCCCCGTCAACGCGGCGGCGGAAGGGGGGGAGACCCCGCTCCATTGGGCGGTCTTCGAAGGCCGGGAGGAGGCGGTCCGCCTGCTCCTGGAGGCCGGCGCCTCGGTGGAGGCGAGGACCGACGACGGCTACACGCCCCTCCACGCGGCTTTCCTCCGGGGAAACTACGGCCTCGCGGAGATCCTGCTCTCGAAGGGGGCCGACTTCCGGGCACGGACGAAAGAGGGCTTCACCGTCCTGCACCTGGCCGCCATGAGCGGGTCCCGGGAGGCGGTGGAGTACCTCCTCCACCGGGGCGCCTCCGTGGCCGACCGGGACGGGGACGGCTGGACGCCCCTCCACTGGGCGGCGTCCCTCCACGGAGCCGAGGTGGCGTCGCTTCTCCTGGCCCGGGGGGCGGACCCCTCCGCCCCGGCCCTCTCCGGCGTCACCCCCCTCCACCGGGCCGCCGCCGCCGGCAACGAAGGCGTGGTGGACCTCCTCCTCCAGCGGGGGGCCGACCCCTCCGCCCGGGACGCCCGGGGGCTGAGCCCCGCCGGGGCGGCGCTGGTGGCGGGCCAGCTCCCCATGGCGGAGAAGCTCCTCTCCGCGGGAGGGCGTCTGGGGCCCGCCGACGCCCGGGGGCTGGGCGGCGGGCCGGGAGGCCCGCCCCTCCTCTGGGCCATCCTGCAGGGAAACCGCCCCCTGGCGGAGGCCTTGCTGGAGGCCGGAGGGGACCCCGACGCCGCCGACCCCGAGACGGGCCGCACCCCCCTCCACTTCGCCGTGGGCGGCCCCACCGAGTCGTGGAGCGTTCCCCTCCTGCTCCAGTGGGGGGCCGACCCCACGGTGGGGGACCGGGCGGGGTGGACCCCCCTCCACACCGCCGCCGGCATGGGCCGGGAAGAGTGGCTGGAGACCTTCCTGAAGGCCGGCGCCCGGCCCGACGCCCCCTTGCGCTGGGAGGGCTTCACCCCCCTCATGATGGCCGCCATGACCGGCCGCGAGGGGGCGGTGGGGCGCCTGCTGGAGGCCGGGGCCGACCCCCGCCGGGAGGACGCCCGGGGGTGGACGGCCCTCCACCACGCCGCCCGGGCGGGCGACGAAGCCTCCGTGCGCCGGCTCCTGGACGCGGGTGCACCCGTGGAGGCCCGCACACGGGAGGGGTGGACGCCGTTTCACGCGGCGGCCTCCGCGGGGAGCGCTCCGGTCCTCTCGCTCCTGGTCTCCCGCGGCGCCGACCCCAAGGCCCTGACGGCGGACGGCCGGACCGCCCTGGACCTCCTCCCCCCGGGGGAGAGCGGCGGGGAGGGGGGCGCGGAATCCCTCCTGCGAAGCTGGGGCGTAAAGCCGAAGAAGCCCTTGGACCGGGCCCTCCGGGAGGCGGTGGAAGCCGGCCGCACCGACGAAGCGGCGGCCCTGTTGAAGGAGGGGGCCGACCCGGGGGCCCGGAACGGGGAGGGCATCACCTGCCTGGAGGGAGCGGTGGCCCAGGGGAACGAGGAGCTCGTGCGCCTCCTCCTGGAGGCCGGGGCCTCCGCCGCCCCAGCCCCCCCCTCGCCCCAGGGGAACCCGCTGGACATGGCCGTCAACGAAGGCCGCCGGGACCTCGCGGCCCTCCTGCTGGAGCACGGGGCCTCCCCTTCCGCCCCCGGGGCCGACGGCGCCACGCCCCTCCACCACGCCGTGGCCATGGGGAGGCGGGACCTGGCGCTGACGCTCCTCGACGCCGGCGCCGACCCCAACGCGCCCGACCGGTGGGGGCGGACGCCCCTTTTCCTGGGCCTGGGGGACGAGGAGATGACGGAGACGCTCCTGGGGCGGGGAGCCGACCCCCGGGCCGCCGACGAGGAGGGGAACACCGTCCTGCACCGGGCCGTCCTCGCCGGGCAGGATCGGGCCCTGGACCGCCTGCTGGAGGCGGGCGCCGACCCGGACGCCCAGAACCTCTGGGGGGAGACGCCCCTCCACACCGCCGTGCGGTCCGGGCAGATGATCTCGTTGAGGCGGCTGCTCCGGAAGGGGGCTTCCACCTCCCTCCGCAACCGGGACGGTCTCACCCCGTTGGGGCTGGCCTTCGCCCTGGGCCGGCGCTTCGCCGCCGACGCCATCCGGAACCGGGAGACGAGGGGGCGGTGGGCGGCGCCGGGGGAGACCGGCGGCTGAAGACCGCCGTCACACCGGACACGTCAGAGCCCCGTTCGACCCACGCGATGCCTGCGGGCGGCGGCCCTCAGGTCCTCCCCCCGCCCTTGCCGTGGTGAAGCACCTGGCTCCGAAAGAGCCGGGCGAACTCGGTAAAGGCGGCGGGGCGCTCCATCCGCATGAGCCACCGCAGGACCTCGTAGCAGGCCCAGGCGAGGTAGAGGAAGGTCACCTCCTCCCGCAGGGAGGGGATGAAGAACTGGGCGGCGAAGAGGGCGAAGAGCACCAGGGCCTCGTGCCAGGTCAGGGCCATGTTGACGAGCAGGCACACGGCGAAGGCGGACTGGGACAGGGTCAGGAAGATCTCCAGCCGCTGGCCGTCGTCGAAGACGATGGGTTCGACGTGGCCCGCCGAAAGGGCGTAGACGAAGGGGATCATGGCCGCCAGCATGGTCCACTGGTTGATGTTGGAGGAGACCATGTTCATGAGGGCCATGGGGGCCCCTTTCACCTTCCTCGCCCAGTAGAAGGCCGAGAGCTTTTCCGGGAACTCGCTCAGGAAGGGGGCCACCCACTGGACGAAGACGTACTGGGAGACCCCCAGGGAGAGGGCCAGCGCCAGCAGGGAGTGAAGGAAGGGTTCGGCGGTGAAGTAGATCAGGACCGCCCCTCCGACGAAGAGGCCGGCGATGGCGGCGTTCCTCCGCCCGCGGGGAAGGACCACGATGCGGCGGATGGGCCACTCCTCCTCGGCGGCCTCCTCCAGCTCCTGGGGAGGGATTCGCTGCAGGACGAACATGTAGGCGGCGTAGAGGGCCAGGAGGGCCAGCCCGTCCCAGACGGAAAGGGTCCCCTTGAATCCCACCACCGAGAAGAGCAGGACGGCCGCCAGGAGGCCCATGACCTCCACGCTGTGCTCCGGCTCCAGCCGGATGACGTTGAGCGGGCGCCGGTGCTTGCGGCGGTGGAAGACGGCGGCGGTGGCGTAGATCATGGGCCACCCCAGCCCCACGAGGAGCCGCACCGCCCCCGTGAAGTTGGCGGAGACCAGGTGGATCCCCCCCGGCGTGTGGGGGGCCCGCCAGGCGATGACCGCCTCCACGGCGAACTCCGGCAGGGTCTGGACCCAGGCGAGGATGGCCAGGGAGAGCCCCTGGGAAATGAAGAACTGGGCCGATTCGGCGGCCCAGGCCAGCATGAAGGCGCTGCCGACGATGGAGGGGAAGGTCCAGAGGGCGTGCAGGGCACCGCCCTTGACGGCGGCGGCGGAAATTCCCGAGAAGAGCTTCATCGTCCTCCTCGACGGGGTCGGGAGATGCTGGGCGCCCAAAGAGGGGACAACGTACCCCATCGGGGCGGGGAGGTAAAGGGGGAAGGCGGAAGGCGGAAAGGGGAGGAGGCGGTGAAGGCGCCTTTTCAAGGAGGGGCGTTACGGCTATCCTCCAGAGGGAGGCTGCGTTGCGGATCCTGGACCGGTACGTCTTGAAGGAAATGGCCGGCCCCTTCGCCGCGGGCCTCACGGTCTACTCCTTCTTCTTCCTGATCAACCTCCTCTTCCAGTTGGCGGCGCTGGTGATCCAGCAAGGCCTCTCGCCGGCCTCCAGCGGCGCCCTGCTCCTCCTTCACCTGCCCAACCTCCTCTCCTACACGCTGCCCGTGGCCCTCCTGGTGGGCACCATCATCGCCTTCGGGCGCCTCTCCTCCGACAGCGAGGTCATCGCCATGCGGGCGGGCGGCCTGCGGGGGATCCACTTCCTGAGGGCGCCTCTGCTCTTCGGGGCCGGCGTCTTTTCGGTCCTGCTCCTCTTCAACTTGTGGCTCATTCCCGCCTGCCGCACCGCCGCCGACGCCATCCAGCGGGAGTCCGCGCAGGCCCTCAACCTGGTGAGGCTCCTCAAGCCGGGTGTTTTCTTCGACCGGCTCCCGGGGGTTCTTGTCTACGCCCAGAGCACGGACCTGAAGGCCGGGCGCTACGAGCGGGTGTTCGTCTTCAGCCGCGAGGGCAACGCGGTGGACGTGCTCACTTTGGCCGACCACGGCCGCGTGGTGCGCTCCCCCGACGGCGGATCCCTGAGCTTCCTGCTGGAGAACGGGGAGACGGTCCGGTTCGACCGGAAGAAGCCCGACAAGGTCCAGGTGGCGGCCTTCGACCGCCAGGCGCTGACCGTGGAGGGGGCGGCCGCCAAGGCCAAGAGCGAGCGCAAGGGGCTCTTCGAGTCGGGAACGCTGGAGCTTCTCGGCCGGATCCAGATCCTCGAGGGGCGGGACGACCCCGCCTCCCGGCGGGCCCGGTACGCCCTGGGCTACGAGTTTCACCGGCGCTTCGCCACGGCCCTGGCGGCGCTGGTCTTCGTCCTCCTGGGGGTGCCGCTGGGGACGGTGAACGTACGCGGGGGGAAGGGGGCCGGCTTCAGCCTCTCCCTCCTCGTGGTGCTCGTCTATTGGGTTCTCCTCTCCGCCCTGGGGGACCTCGCCAACGCCGGGAAACTGAACCCCGTGGTGGCGGCCTACCTCCCCGACCTCCTCCTGCTGGCGGCGGGCGTGGTGCTCCTCGTCCGGCGGGACCGCGTGGCCGAACCCCTCTGGATGCGGCCCCTCCAACTGCTCTTTCCCCGGCGCGAGGTCTCCGCCGGCGGGGAGGAGCGGGGGTGGACCCTTTTCCGCGGCATCAAGATCGTGGACCGCTACCTCCTGAGGCACATGGTGCGGTACGCCCTCCTCATCGGCCTCTCGGTCCTCCTCCTCGACTGGATCATCGAGATCCGGGGCCTCTCCGAGTTCCTGGGCGACACGGGGAAGGCCTCCCTGCTCTTGAGGTACCTCCTGAACCAGAGCGCCTCCATCTTCGTCCTTCTGCTCCCCCTGGCGGTCCTCCTCACGGTCCTCGTCACCTTCGGGGTCTTGGAGCGGACCAACGAGGTCACGGCCCTCAAGGCCTCGGGGATCTCCCTCCACCGGCTGGCCCTGCCCGCCCTGGTTTTCGCCGCCGCCGCCGTGCTCCTCTCGTGGGGATTCCAGGAGGCGGTGGTCCCCTCCGCCAGCCGCAAGGCGCTGGCCCTCAAGGACCGCCTCAAGAACGTCCCCACGCGGAACCTCGCCGCCGCCCTGGACGTCTGGCTCCTGGCCCCGGACCGGGGCTCCTTCTTCCACTACAACCACTACGACGCCAAGAAGGGCTCCTTCCAGGGCTTTTCCGTCTACACGCTGGACCCCGGGACCTTCCGCCTCCGGGGCCGCACCTTTCTCAAGCGCGCCTCCTTCCAGGGGCCCACCCGCCTTCACTACACCGCCGGCTGGGTGTGGGACCGGGAGGGGAAATCCACCTTCCGCCCCCTGTCGGAGGGGACGCTGGACGTGGGCCTCGAGAGCCCCTACTTCGTCCTCCCCCCGGAGCGGGAAGGGCGGTTTTTCTCCTCCGCCGACCTGAAGCGCCTCATCGCCCGGCTCGAGGAGCGGGGCTACCCCGCCGACCAGCAGCGGATGGACTACTACAAGAAGTTCACCGAGGCCCTCTCCCCCCTGGTTCTCCTGCTGGCGGGCCTCCCCTTCGCCTTTTCCGGCGGGCGCAAGGGCTCGCTGTACGGCCTGGCGGTGGCCCTTCTCCTGGTCATCGCCTTCTACACCCTCTCGGCGGTCTTCACGTCGGTGGGGGTCATGGCCTGGCTGGACCCGGCGCTGGCCGCCTGGGCCCCCACCGTCCTCTTCGCCACCGCCGGCGGGTACCTCCTCCTGAACTTGCGGACCTGAGGGGAGGCGGCCATGGGGCTCCCAAAGGCCTTCGAAGCGCTGTCCGTGGAGCGGGCGCTCCTTCAGGAGCGGGCCGAGGCCCTTGGCCGGGTGACGGACCTCTTCGAGGAGGCGTGGCGGGAGGCGTGGGGCCTGTGGCGGAGGGGGCCGGGCCGGGGGGAGGAGGCGGACCCCGCGGCCTACGAGGAGGCTCTCCGCCGCCTGAGCTTCCGGCGCTGGTGCCTCTTGGTCCAGCGGGAGGCCCTGGGGCTGTACCGCCACGAGCGCCTGGAGGAACTCTATCCCCTCCCGCCGGCCCCCGCCGGCCGCGATCTTTCCGGGAGCGAGGGCGTCGGTTGACTTCGCCCACGCTTTTCCGTATCCTACGTTCGGGCCGACGGGCCGTTAACTCAGTCGGTAGAGTATCTGCCTTTTAAGCAGAGAGTCACTGGTTCGAGTCCAGTACGGCCCACCACACGGGCGTCCCCATCGTCTAGCCCGGCCTAGGACACCGGCCTTTCACGCCGGCGACGGGGGTTCGAATCCCCCTGGGGACGCCAATA
>JBBILR010000042.1:0-1353 GCA_037444825.1 Acidobacteriota bacterium
CGCCGCGGCCGTCACGGAAGGGCGGGCGGGCCGCCCAGCCGCTCCCGGACCTTCCGGGGATAGTACCCCCACCCCAGGGGGCGCATCCAGCGGGCCTGGATCTCCCGCCAGCGCGGGTTTTTCCGGTGGCCCCGCCTCAGGGCGAGGGAGCGGGCCATGAGCCCCGCCCAGGCCTTGCCCCTCCCCGTCCGCCACGCCGCGAAGAACCCCCACAGGGCCCCCTTGGCGAGAAAGGGGCCGTACTGCAGGAGATAGCGGGACGGCCAGTACCGCAGGGCGAGGGCGAGGATGTTCCGGTGGAGGAGGTACTTCTTCTCCCCGGAGAGGCGGCCCTGGGCGCTGATCCCCCGCTTGTGGCGGATCCGGGACCCCGGCACGAGGAGGGCCCGGTACCCCGCCAGGCGGACGCGGAAGGCCAGGTCCACGTCCTCCAGGAGCACGAAGAAGTCCTCGTCCAACAGCCCGGCTTTTTCAAGGGCCTCGGCCCGGTAGAGGGCCGCGGCGGCGCAGCAGCCGAAGACCTCGCGGGTTTCCCCGGCGACCCTCTCCCGCTCCGCCCCGATGTGCATATCCCGTGCACCGGGCAGGGAGAAGAGTTCGATTCCGGCGGAGTCCACGCGGGAGGGGTCCGAATGGGAGACGAGGAGGGGCTGGACCGCGCCCACGGACGGGTCCTCCATGGCCTCCAGCAGGGCTTCCAGCGCCCCCGCCTCCACCTCCGTGTCGTTGTTGAGGAGGAGGACGAAGGGGTAGCCGCGCTCCAGCGCCCAGCGCAGGCCGGCGTTGTTCCCCCCGGCGAAGCCGAGGTTGGCGCCGTTCTGGATCCGCTCCGCCCAAGGGAAACGCTCCGCCACCGCCTCCAGCGTGCCGTCGGCGGAGCCGTTGTCCACCACCACCACGCCATCCCCCGGCGAGGGGACCCCCGCCGCCTCCAGGCTCCGGAGGCAGGCCAGGGTGTCCTCCCGGCCGTTCCACGTGAGAATCACGACGGCCAGCCGCCGCTTCGATTCGGCTGAATCGGCCATGTCGGCCCTGCTCTCCGGTGGCCTTCCGTGAGTCGGCAAGTCAGTCCTCAGGTGCGCAGGCGGGGGCGAGAAACCGACGCGGAACTTCTCTCACCTTCGACATTCCCCATTCGAGGAGGGACAGGCCAAAGACCGTCTTTGCGGGCAGGGCCTGGGTCCTCCCTTCGCACTTTGCTCCTTCTTTTTTCGCTCTTCCCCACTCGCCACATCACCTGCCTGCCGGCTTTCGTCCTTACTTGTCGTCACGTGAAGGCGGCGCCCACCCCCACCCCTGCCTGCGCCACTCATGCCGCTTGCTTCGAAGGCCCGCCCTCACCCTGCTCACTTC
>JBBILR010000042.1:1453-13310 GCA_037444825.1 Acidobacteriota bacterium
CCTTCCCTCACCCCATATACCCCAACCCCCGGAGCCGCTCCTGGATGGCCTCGGCGTCGAGGTCGCCCCGGGCGCGGTCGGGGGGGGCCACGGTGGCGAACGAGGGGGGACGGCTTTCCAGGAGGCCCTGCTTCAGCAGGGGGGCCGGCAACGAGCCGTCCAGGCCCTCGGGGAGGGCTTCGCCGAGAAGGTAGAAGAGGAGCGGCGCCACGTCGGTGACGGTGAGGAGGCCCGCCGGCAAGCGCCCCTCCGCGAAGGCGGGGCCGTGGCCCAGGAAGATGCCCTGGGCGGCGTGGATCCCCGTGCGGTGGGGGACGAAGGGGATGTTCTTCAGGGCCTTCACGGCGGCGGCCACGCCCCAGCGGTCCGGCTCCAGGAGGAGGTCGGCGGCTTCCTCCGTCCGGGGCCCCCGGTACACCGCCTCCCGCCGTTTCACCCCGCGGAAGACCGGTTCGCCGTCGGGGTCCCTCAGGGCGGCGAAGGCCTCCTCCAGGGCGGAAAGGACCTCTTCCCGCCGGTGGGGCGGGACGGCGCCGTCCGCGAAGCGCCCCGCCTCGTGGACCGTCACGCCGTGGCACTCGGCGGTGAGGGTGGAGGCCTGGCTCCGCCGGGGGTCGGGCCGGAAGAAGAGGGGCCACGAGCCTCCGAGCTTCCGGTAGACCTTGGCGAGAAGGCGGGCGGCGCCCCCGCGGTGCACCGCCCGAAGCAGGGAAGGCGGGAAGACCGAGCGGTTCTCCCCCAGGGCGCGCTGGGCCTCCTCCTCCATGCGGTGGCTGGGCGGGAAGGCCGGGCGGGCGTAGTCGGGCTCCAGAAAGCCCCGCTCCATGAGCCACTCGTTCAGGTAAAAGACCCCCTTGGCGGTGGTGAAGCCGTGGTCGGAAACGAGGAGGAGGTGGTCGCCCGGGGCCGTCCGCTCCGCCACCCAGCCGACGTACCGGTCCACGTCCTCGAAGAGCCCCACGGCCTGCGGGCACCGTTCGAACCGCCCCTCCACGAGGTCGGGGAAGGCCTCGTGGCTCACCCAGTCGGTCCCCGAAAAGACGACGAAAAAGCAGTCCCAGGGTTCGTCCCAGAGGGAGCGCACGGCGTCGAAGCGGGCCGTCTCCACGTGGCGGATGTCCCGCAGGTAGGCCTCCCCTTCGCCGCGGGCCCTCAGGCGCGCGTCGGGAAAGACCCGGTACCCCTTCAGGAGGGGGAAGCGCTCCTTCAGGGAGGGGGGGAAGACGGCGTTGTCGCCCTGGGTGAGGAGGGAGGTGAGCGTCGGCTGCGCCGTGAGAGGCGGAAAGGTCACGGGTAAATTGATGAGGACGGTGCGCCGCCCCCGCTCCTCCAGGATTTCGTAGAAGGTCTTTTCCGCGATGTCCCACGCCTGCAGGGGGCGGAGGCTCGCCAGGGCGCCCTCGGGCCGGTTGAAGTCGAAGCAGCCGTGGCGGCCGGGGTTGACGCCCGTGGCCAGGGAGACCCAGGCGGGGGCCGTCACGGGGGGGTGCGCCGAGCGCATGGGTGCGTGCACGGAGCGTGCACACAGGGCGGCGAGGTTGGGCATGCGGCCTTCACGGACCAGGAGGTCCAGGAGGTCCCAGGTGGCGCCGTCGAGGCCGAGGACGATCACGCGGCTCATGGGAGAAAGACTTGGAAGGCGGGGAACCAGATGAGGAGATGAGGGGATGAGGAGACGAGAAGCGAGACCTGAAAGAGAGCACCGTTCATTTTCGGGCCATCCCATGGATCCTGGCGGCGATGCGGCTGCACTGCTTTCGAAGGAGGAAGGCCGCACCGTCCGGCATGGACTGTAACCTTCGGGCAATCTCCACGTGAGCCTCGAGCTCGCTGAGCGAAGCCCTCGCAATGTAGCCGTAGATTTCCTCCTTGGGGAAGGTCTTGGTCACTCTGTGCACCTCCTCCACCCAATCCATGGCCACTTTCCAACAATCAAGCCTTTCATGGGGGCGGATCCCTGCATCCTCTCCCGGCGGCTCCGCGACCGGCTGACCTTTCCCCTCATCCACTTTCCGCGGTCCTCTCGCTCTGACCCTCTTCGCCGTCCGCCTCATCGCCTCATCCCGGCATCTCTTCGCCTCTCCGGCATCACCGCATGTCCTCATCACCCCATCACGACCCAGGGCCCCTTCGACGCTACATGTACCCCAGCCCCTTGAGGCGCTGGGCGAGCTGGGCCTCCTCGCCCTCGTCCAGGGCCGAGGGGCCGGAGCCTCCCCTCAGGGCGGCGTAGGAGGCGCTCCGGGCGGCCGGGGGCGTGCGGAAGGCCTCCCCCAGGACCCGCCCGTCCATCTCCTCGCCCACGGGCAGGCCCGCGGCGGCCAAAAGGGTCGGGGTGACGTCCTCCAGGGCGGCCCCTTGGAGAGAGGCCGGCCGGAAGGAAGGCCCGTGCAAGGCCAGGATCCCGTCCCTCCGGTGGGAGCCCGACTTGTCCACCCCGTACTGGGAGGCGGGGGCGAAGGCCCGCTCGGACCAGTCCACCCGGTAGGCGTAGCGGCCGTCCTCCTGGATCACGAGGTCGGGGGCCCGCTCCACGAAGGGGCCGGCGTAGACCTCCTCCCGGAAGTGCACGGACTGTGCAATCCTCTCCCCGGTGACGGGATCCCGTAGGGCGAGCAGGCGTTCCCGCAGTTCGGCCCGCAGGGCCTCGTACGGTGCCCCCGGCTCCACCGTCCCCCGGGGCTGGCGCCCCTTCACGTTGAGGTAGAGGCTCCGGCCCGAGACGGAGGCGTAGAAGGCGCGGGTCCGCTCCCAGTCGATCCAGCCCAGCGGGTTTCCCAGGGGGGAGGCCTTCACGTTCCGCCGGAACCAGGTCCGGAGGCCCTGGGGGAGGAGGGCCTTGGCGGCCCGCTTCCAGAGGGGCTTTCGAACCAGCTCGGCGGCAATGGGAAGGGGGGCGAGGAGGCCCCCGTCGGCGAGGAGGCGGTTGAGAAAGACGTCGGTGTGGAGGGGCCCGAAGCCGTGGTCCGACAGGACGCAGAGGTCCGCGCCGCTTCCCCACCCCTGCCAAAGGCGCTCCATGCCCTCGTCCAGCCGCCGGTAGTAGTCCCGGATGGCGTGTCTCAGCCGCGGGGGGGCCTCTTCGTGGCGGGGGTGGCTCTCGTCCATGAAGCGCCAGAAGAAGTGCATCACCCGGTCCACGTCGTCGTAGACGAAGATCCCCGCCTCGCACCCGTACCGCTTGGCCCGGTCCAGAAAGAGGCGCTCCTGCACCTCGGTGAGGCGGTAAAGGGCGTCGAGGTAGGCCTCCAGACGCCCCTGGGCGATGGGTGTGGGGTCGGCCCCCGGCCGGAAGTCCGGGAAGTCCCTCCGGATGGCCTCCGCTTCCTCGGCGGGATGAGTCCAGGGCCCCTCCAGAGCCGGGGTGCCCATGCCGGTGACGAAGAAGCCCTCCACGGCGTCGGCGGGGTAGGTGCAGGGGACGTTGAAGACCCCCACGCGGCGGCCCGCGGCGGTGAGGATCTCCCAGAGGGCGGGAGCCCGGCGGTCCGCCGAGGAGACGATCCGGAGCGCCTCCGCCCCCTCCTCCAGCGTGAAGAAGTCGAAGATGCCGTGCTTGCCCGGGTTCACCCCCGTGAAGGCGGTGGTCCAGCCGGGGGGGGTGAGGTTGGGCGTCACCGATCGGAGGGGGCCGTGGGCCCCCTCCCGGAGGAGGCGGCGGAAGAAGGGGAGGTCCCCCGCCTCCGCCCAGGGCCGGATCAGGTCCCAGGTGGCGCCGTCGAGGCCGAGCACGAGAAGGGGTCTAGCCATGGGGGAAGCCCTCCGAAGACGGGGAGGCGAAGGGGCGGGGAGGCTCCTTCCGGTGGTTCCTCATCGCGTCTCCCCCGCCCCCCGCAGCTTCCGGAACGCCTTCGCCACGAGTTCACGCTCCTCGGGGGCGGGTCCCAGAAGATACCAGAGGAAAGCGTACAGGGGCAGGCCCGCCGCCAGGCCCGCCAGGGGGTGGAGAAGCAGGGCCGCCGCCGCGCCCGCCGCCGCGGCGAGAAGGAGGGCGGCGAGGGGCTTGAGGAGGCTCCGGTCCCACGGGGCGATGCGGAGAAGGGCCCAGATCTCCAAGGCCCGCACCACGTTCACGAGGGCGAGGGAGAGGGCGGCGGCGGAGGCGGCGCCCAGGGCGCCGAACCGCGGCACGAGGAGGAACATGAGGCCCAGGTTCCCCAGGCCGAAGAAGACGGCGTTCACGAGGTTGACCTTGGGGTGGCCGGTCATGGTGATGAGGGTTCCGTTGGCGCCGAAGGAGCCGGAGAAGGCCTGCCCCAGCGACAGGATGACCAGGGCGGCGAAGCCGGCGGCGTACTCGGGGCGCACCGCGTGGAGGACGGGCTTCCCGCCCAGAATCAGACCCAGCGCGATGGCCGTGGAGGCGAGGAAGATCCACCGGGTGGAGGTCCGGTAGAGGTGGCCGAGGGTCTTCCGGTCCCCCGTCTCGGTGAGGGCGGAAAAGGACGGCGCCAGCGAGGCGGAGAGGGCCTCCGTGGGCATGTTCACCGCCGTGGCCAGCCGGGAGGCCACCGTGTAGATCCCCACCTCCGACGGGCTGGCGAAGAGGCCCATCACCAGCACGTCGGACCAGAGGATGAGGTAGTTCAGCAACTGGAGGAAGAGAACGGGGACGGAGAAGCGGGCGAGGTCCCTCCCGCACCCTCCGGCGGGGACGGGCTCCCCCGGCGGCAGGCGGCGGTACCGGCGGGCGAAGAGGAAGAGCCCCAGGGCCAAGACGGCGAGGCTGGCCGCCCAGAAGCAGGCGATGACCGACTCGAGGGATCGGTGGAAGGAGGCGACGCCCAGCAGAAGGGCGCAGAAGAGCAGGGGGTGGGCCACCCGCTCCACGAAGACCTTCTCCCGGATGGCCCGGAGCCCCTGGAGCGCCCCGGAGGCCAGGTTGAAAAGGACGAGGGCCGGCAGGGCCAGGGAGAGGCCCGCCAGGGGCAGGATGTACCCGGGGTTCTTGAGGACCCTTTCGGCGGCCACGCCGCTCACGAAGAAGAGCGCCAGGGCCGAGAGGAGGGAGAGGGCGGCCGCCAGGCGGAAGCAGGTGGTCACGAACCAGCGAAGCCTCCCCCACCGCTGTGTTTCCCGCGCCCCGGCCACGAAGTGGACGAGGGCCGTCGGAAAGCCGAGGGAGGCGGGGACGGTGACCACCGTCACCACCGTGTTGGCGTAGGCGAAGAGACCGTAGACCCAAGGGCCGAGGATACGCGCCAGCAGGAGGGTGTTCAGGTACCGGACCCCCGAACCGAGCAGGTTCAGGGCGCCGGCCCACGCCCCCTGGCGCGCCGTGGCGCCCAGGCTCTCCGAAGGGCCCCGGTTCATCCGGCCGCCCCCTCGCCCCGCTCCCCCGTCAGCCCACGGGTTCCCACGCGCCCTCCGTACCAGAGGAAAGGTGGATTCGCGATTCGCCTCGTTTCCACTTCCGCCTTCCGACTTCCGACTTCCGCCTTCCGCCTTTTTCCCCTACATGTACCCCAGCTCCTTGAGGCGGCCGGCGATCTCGGCCTCGGCCTCCTCCGCCCCGCCCCACGCCGAACGCACCTCGGGCCGGGAGGCCAGCAGGTCCGCCAGGGCCTTTTGAAGCCGCGGCCCCGCCTCGCTGTCCGCAGGATCCGGGGTTCCGTCCCGGCGAAAGAGGTTCCCCTCCTCCAGGGCGAGGTTCCACTTGTTCTCCGACCCGGGAACCCGCTCCACCCAGAGATGCGCGCGGTCCCTCGCCGCCCGGAGGAAGTTGTCCACGTGTTCGGCGAAGGCGAAGGGGTGGCCCGGGTGGCGGCCCTCGAGGAGCCCCGCCAGGTCCAGCCCCATGTACAGCGGCTCCTCGAAGCCGGCGACCTGCGCCGCCGTGGGGGCGACGTCCACGTGCTGGACCAGGGCGTCCACCCGTTCGCCGGCCCACCGGCCCCCCGGGAACTTGACCCGGAGGGGGACCTTCACGGTGGTGTCGAAGAGCTTCTTGTGGGCGCAGTAGACGCGGTGGTCGCCGAGGAGGCACTCCCCGTGGTCGGCGGTGAGGAAGACCAGGGCCTCCTCCCACCAGCCCTTCGACTGCAGCGCCGCGAAGAAATCCCCCAGGCACCGGTCCTGGTAGGCCACCGCCGCGCGGTACCTCCCCGGGAAGTGCTCCAGGGCGACCTTCCAGCCGTACTCCGGGAAATCGGGGGAGAACCACCCCTTCCCCCGCAGGGCCTCTCGCACCGGCAGGGACGACGGCACGCGCGGCGCGTGGCGCCGGAGGAACTCCTCCGGCGCCTCGTAGACCATGTGGGCGTCGAAGAGGTGGAGCCAGAGGAAGACGTCCCTCCGGCGGGAGGGCGCCGACAGCCAGCGAAGCCCCCGCGCCAGCGTCTCTTCAGCGGAAACCCTTCGCCTCCTTCGCCCCAGCCCCCTCAGGATCCGCCCTCGGAGCCCCCTCGCCTCGGCCAGGAGGGGGTCGGGGGCGCCCACCTGGTCCCCCAGGAAGCGCGCCAGGAAGTCCACGCTGGTGAAGGCCCGGCACTCCCAGCCGCGTTCGGAAAGCCTCCGAGGCAGGGCGTGGGCCGGGAGGGCCTTCTGCACGTAGTTGGAGTAGACGCCGTGCTGGAAGAGGTAGTTGGAGCTCAGCAGCGAGAGGTGCGAGCTGAGCGTGTTCTGGCTCTGGGCGAAGGCCTCGGTGAAGGTGGTCCACCGGGGAGCCAGCGCGTCGAGGCGGGGGGTGAGGCCCGCCCCTTCCAGGTGGTCGGCCCGCACGCAGTCGAGGGTGACGAGGAGGATCAGCATGGGGGGGTCGCTTCGCGGCTCAGCCCAGCGCGCTAAGGAGCAGGCCGTGGACGTCCTCGATGTGCGGGCGCTTCTCGGGCAGCGGCCGGGTGGAGAGGAGGAAGGCGTCGTGGCGGTTGTGCATGCCGGTGAAGTGGGTGCGGCCGAAGGCTTCGGCCTTCTTGGGGTTGCCCTTGAGGTCGAAGCCGTCGGCGGTGAGCAGGACCAGGTCCGGGGCCTTGTCGAACTCGGGGCCGTCGTAGATCTGCTCGGGGAAGAAGACCTGGCGGATGAACGGGCGGCCCTGGTGCTCCAGACCCAGGAAGAAGGCCTTGAGCTCCTCGCGGAGGGCGGGTACCTGCGCGGGCTCCACGCGCCCCTTGGGGTAGCGGCCCTTGGTATGGATGTAGATCCGCGACGGGTCCAGGGCGAAGGCCCGGGCCTCGGGGTGGATGTCGGCGAAGGAGTCCGGCGGGTCCTTCTCCCACTTCAGGAAGCCCGCCTGGACGAGGAGGCGGTTCACGTAGACCTCGGTCTCGATGGCGCAGAAGCCATGGTCGGACATGAGAAAGAGGGCGTCGTTCCCCCCGCAGCGGTCGGCCAGCCTCCCCACCACGCCGTCCACCTGGGCGTAGTAGGCCATGGCCCGCTCGTGGTTGGGGTGGGAGGGGTCGGCCACGGCGTCCCACTGGAAGTGCTGGAGGCGGTCGGTGCCCGTGACGACCGCCACGAAGAGGTCCCAGTTCTCCTCCTTCCAGAAGTGCTCGAAGGCCCGTTCCCGCGCCTGAAGCGTCTCTTGAAGGTCACGGTAGAGGAAATCGGCGTCGGCGGCCTTGCTCGTGTCCACGTCGATGCGGTAGCCCATCTTCTCCAGCGCGGGAAGGATGGAGGGCGGGTGGACGGCCTTCTTGAGGTCGATGGCCACGAAGCCCGAGACGAGGACCCCCTCGTGGGGCCGGGCGGGGTAGGTTCCGGGGAGGTTGAGCACCACCGAGCGCCGGCCCCGCCGGCCCAGGGTGTCCCAGAGGGTGGGGGCCTTCAGGTGCGGGTAGCTGGGGAAGAACATCTGGTAGGTGCCCGGCTTCAGGTCCATGAATCCGTAGATGCCGTGCCGGCCCGGGTTGACCCCGGTCATGAACGACGACCACGACACCGAGGAGATCTCGGGCAGGGACGCGTCCATCTGCCGGAAGTGCGCGGGGCCCGAGGCGGCGAGCCTGCGGAGGTTGGGCGTCACGCCCTGCGCGATGAGCTTTTCGAGAAGCGTGAAGGGCACCCCGTCCAAGCCCACGAGGACCGCGCGGGGTTTTTTCTTCGAGAGCAGTTTTCCGAACAGGGCCATGGGGCCTCCGGGGGGAGACGGGACCGGGGGACTAGGGGACGAAGGGACTAGGAGCAGAAAGGGAACCGGGGCGAAGCGGCGACTGGATCGCGCTCATGTGGTTCTCCGCCGGATCAGCCCGTCCAGCACGGGAAGACCCGATCGCCACGCGCTTTGAGTGTGGCATGCTGGGATTGGTCCAGAAAGGACAGCCTTGACGCCGCGAGAGGATGGGTTTCCAACTCGCCCAGGGAGCCCCGAGCGATAGAGAAGAACTGGTCCTGTTCCGTCCTCCCTTTTCTCGCACGACCCTCGGCGACATGGGCGGACACGCTCGTCGCCGCCGTGCGCATCTGTGCCGTCAAACCGAATTGCTCCTCTTTCGGGAACGACGCCGTGGCCCTATAGATTTCTACAACCAGGTCCACGGAATCTCGCCAAACGTCAAGCCGCTCGTGGGGCCTCATCCGATCCTAGTCCCCTAGTCCCCTAGTCCCTCAGTCCCGCCCACCAGCCCCTCCCAGCACCGCATGGGGACCCGGAGGCGCCCCTCGCCGGTTCCGAGGCGGATGGCGGGGCGGTTGGCGCCGTGAAAGTCGGAGCCTCCGGTGACGAGGAGACCGTACTTCTTCGCGAGGGCCAGGAAGCGGGCTTCTTCCCCTTCGGTGTGGTTGCGGTAGTAGCACTCCACGCCTTGAAGACCGCGGTCGGCGAGGGATTTCACGAAGGCCTCCAGCGCCTCCCCGTCTCCCAGCTTCAGCTGCAGGGGGTGGGCGAGGACGGCCACCCCCCCGGCGTCCCGGACGAGGGCGATGCTCTCCTCGGCGGAGAGGCGGACCTTGTCCACGTAGGCGGGGCGGCCCTTGGCCAGGTAGAGGTCGAAGGCCTCCTGGCGGCTCTTCACGTACCCCTTGTCCAGAAGGGTCTGCGCAAAGTGGGGCCGGCCCACGAGGTCACCGCCGGCACGGGCGGCCACCTCCTCCAGCGTCACCTCGAGGCCCAAGGCTCTCAGCCGCTCCACGATCTTGGGGTTGCGCTCCCGCCGCCAGCGCTGGATCTCCGAAAGGCTCCGCCGGAGCCGTTCGTCGGCGGCGTCCATCCCGTAGCCGAGGATGTGCAGGGTCCCCGGCTGGAACTCGGCGGAGATCTCCACGCCCGGCAGGAAGGCGATCCCCTCCTCCCGGGCGGCGCGGGCGGCCTCGGCCACCCCTTCCACCGTGTCGTGGTCGGTGAGGGCCAGGTGGGTGACGCCGGCGGCCTTGGCTTCCCGCACGAGATCGGCGGGGCGGTAGGTCCCGTCGGAGCAGGTGGAGTGCGTGTGGAGGTCGATCATGGTCTTCGAAGAGGCCCGTTGGGGGAGGGGACCAGGGGACTAGGGGAGAAGCTGGAACCCTTCCGCGCCGCGGATTCTCGTCCCTAGTCCCCTCATCCCCTAGTTCCTGGGTCCCTCCCTTTA
The DNA here is from genome assembly GCA_037444825.1 of Acidobacteriota bacterium. Classification (GTDB taxonomy): domain Bacteria; phylum Acidobacteriota; class UBA4820; order UBA4820; family DSQY01; genus JBFLVU01. Next base: position 10,960 of record JBBILR010000042.1, read on the forward strand.
CCCCAAATACCCCAGGTCCTTGAGGCGGGCGGCGACGGCGGCCTCCTCGTCGGCCCCGTAGTCGTCGCCGGGGACCGGGGGGATGAGCTCCAGCATCTCCAGCGTCTTGATGATGCGGGCGCAGGACTGTTCGGGGGGCTCGGCGCCGGTGTGGACGATCACCTCGGGCTTGAGCGGGGGCTCGTAGGGGTCCGACACGCCGGTGAAGTGGGGGATCTCCCCGGCCAGGGCCTTCCGGTAGAGGCCCTTCACGTCCCGCTCCACGAGCACCTCGAGGGGGCATTCGAGGTAGCACTCGACGAAGATGGACTTCTCCTCCACCCCGCGGCGGACCTCGTCGCGGATCTCCCGGTAAGGGGAGATGGCGGCGGTGATGGCGCAGACGCCGTTCCGGGCCAGGAGCTTGGCGACGTAGCCGATGCGACGGATGTTGGTGTCCCGGTCCTCCTTGGAGAAGCCCAGTCCCTTGCTGAGGTGGGTCCGCACCTCGTCCCCGTCCAGCACCTCCACGGGGACCCCCCGCTCCAGGAGGCGTTCCTCCACCATCTTCGACAGCGTGGACTTCCCGGAGCCCGAGAGCCCCGTGAACCAGAGGACGAAGCCGTTCTTTCCGTTCACCGCCATGATGCGTCTCCTATGGGTGGGGAGGGGCGTCTTGGCCCGCCCCTTCGCCGTAGCCGTACCGTCCGAGCCCCTCCGGGAAGACCCGCTGGAGGGCCTCCAGGTGCCGGGGGACGAAGTGGTTCTTCCAGCCTCCGGAGCCGCCCTTGCGGAAGGTGGCGCCGTGGGTCTCGTCCAGGGAGCGAAGGGCCCGCTCGAAGGGCCGCCCCGAACGGGGCAGGCCCAGGAAGGCGAAGAGGCGCCGGAGGGCCTGCCGCCGCGCCGTCTCCGGCCCTGCGCCTCCGGAGCCCAGGGTCAGGTCTTCGTACCGGCAGAGGAAGGCCCCGCCCTCCTCCGCCCACCGAAAAAAGGCCCGGAAGCGGGACCCGAGGTCGGGAAGTCCCACCGGAACCCCCGCCTCCTCCGCCGTCACGCCGAGGATGCACGCCTCCAGGCGGCCCTCGAAATCGGAGAGCCGCTCGCGGAAGTAGGGCCCCAGACGGTGGGCCTCCCCCCGCTCGGGGATGTAGTGGGCCATGGAGACGGCCACGTCCCGGGGGTCGCGGAGCAGGACCACCACACGGACCCCCCGCTCCCTCAGGAGAGCGGCCCGCTCCCCGTCGTGGGGGATGTGGCCGTAGAGGGCCTCGCCCCTCCGGATGGAGCGGAGGAGGCCCCGGAGCTCCTCCTCGCGGAGGCTCCACTGCTCCAGGATGGGCCGGAGGGCCATCCCCGCCCGGTGGAGGGGCTGGATGACGAGGTGGGTCCCCGACTTGGGGAGGCTCGTCACCAGCACGCGGGGACCCGTGAGGGCCCTCGCCAGCCGGAGCAGGGTTGCGGGGGAGGGGGCCTTCACCGGATCTCCTTCCCCACCATGTCCTCGGGAACGGGGACGCCGAGGGCGGAGAGAACGGTGGGCGCCACGTCGTACAGGGTCACCCCCTCCCGGCGGCCGGGGGCCACCCCCGGGCCGTTCAGGATGAAGAGTCCCTGCTGGGCGTGGTTGGCGTCGTCGGGGCCCGTGTCGTTCTCGAAGATGTGCAGGGAGCCGGTGCCGACGCTGCCGGCGCTCCGCCAGGCCAGGTCGCCGAAGTAGACGATGAGGTCCGGTGGAATGCCGTTGACCTTCCGGTAGACCTCCTCCGGCTTGAAGGCGCGGGTGCCGATGGGGCGGCCCTTCTCGTCGCCGAAGCCCTCCAGGAGGTCCCGGATGCGGTCCCGCACCTTTTCGTAGTCCGAAGGCTCCACGATCCCCTCGGGCTCGCGGCCCTTCACGTTCATGAAGATCCGGGAGTAGTACCCCCCCTCGCCCCAGCAGACGGTGCGGTTCCAGTCGATCATGGAGGTCTTGAGGGGCCGCTGGCCCTCCGGCTCCTCCTTGAGGCGCAGGAGGCCTTCCCTGCGGAAAAGTTCGTTGACGCAGACGGCTCCGTGCATGGTCCGTGCACCATGGTCGGAGACCACCCACGTCTGGGTCCCCTCGGGAAGGAGGTCCAAGACCTTTCCGATCTCCCCGTCGAGGTACCGGTAGTAGTCCCGGATGGCGAACTCGAAGCGATGGCCCTTCTCGTAGAGGCGGTGGTTGGCGTCGTGATACCGCCAGAAGGCGTGGTGGATCCGGTCCACCCCCATCTCCACGAAGATGAAGAAGTCCCACGGCTTCTTCCGGACCCACTCCCGCACCACCTGGAAGCGCCGGCGCGTCATGGTGTAGATCTCGGAGGTCGCCGGATCATTAAAAAAAAAACGGG
>JBBILR010000043.1:0-12531 GCA_037444825.1 Acidobacteriota bacterium
GGAGGGGGGCTCGGCCACGGCCCCCGGTGCCGGCGGGGGCGGCGGGCCGAGGGGGGGCCTGGACGGAGGCTCCTTGGCGGAGGGCGGCTCGAGGGCCCGCACCGAGGGAAGGAGAAGCCCGTCGGGAACCAGAACCGCCCGGCCGGCCCGGGGTCGCCTTCCCGCCGCCCGGTTGGCGGCCGCCAGGGGCCCCGCGTTCTTGGGGGAGGCGGTGAACCACCGGGCCAGGTCGCTCCACGTCTCCTTCGGCCCCGAGGGTCCCTTCCCCCACCGGTGCTCCCACCCCGCGGGGGTCCTCTTGTCGTCGGGGAAGAGGGCCTTCAGCGTCTCCTCGGCGTACACCGGAAGAAGAAGCGACAGGGGGATGCGGGCCTCCCGAAGGCGGCCCTTTCGGGGCGCGGGGTTGTAGCGCCGGAGTTTCTCCTCGTTTTTCGCGTCGCCGGTGTACTTCCGGGCCGCCGCGGAAAGCCCCCGCGTGCCGGAGACGGGGACGCGGAGGAAGACCAACCCCTCCACCACCGCCCGCCGCCCCTCCCGGGTCGGCACGGAGGAGGATCCTCCCGCCCCGAACAGGAACAGCAGCGCCGGCAACAGGAGGCCAAGGAGAAGCGCCGGACCTCGCGCGCCCCTTCTTGTCCGCCTCCCGCCCCGTCCGGCCTCGGCCATGGCGCCTCCTTCCGCAGTATACCAAGGAGGCGCGGGGCCCCCGCCGGGTCCTGTGCGAAAATGCCGCCGGAGGCCGAGGATGGAGCCTGACTGGAGAAGGGACTTGAGGGACCGGAGGCCCCTCTTCGAAACTCGGGCGGCCTTTCTTCGAGAGATCCGCGCCCACTTCCACCGCCGGGGGTTTCTGGAGGTGGACCCGCCCCTCCTGGTGCCGGCGGCGGGGATGGAGCCCCACCTGGACCCCTTCGAGGCCCGGGGAACGGCCACCTCCCGGCGGGCCTTCCTCCCCACCTCGCCGGAGTTCTACCTGAAGAAGCTGGTGGCCTCGGGGGTGGAGCGATGCTTCGCGCTGGCGCCCTCCTTCCGGGACGAGGAGGTAGGACGGGGCCACAGCCCCGAGTTCCTCATGCTGGAGTGGTACCGCCCGGGCGGCCTGCGCCACCTCCTGCGCGACACCCACTCCCTCCTCAAGCGCCTGGCCCTTCGTTTTCTTCCCGGGGGAACGCTGCGCCGGGGCGGCGTGGAGGTGGACCTTCGGGTGCCCCCGCGCGTCTTCTCCCTTCCCCGGCTCTTCGCCGAGCGGACCGGCCGGGACTTTCGCGGGTTGGCGGGCGGCGAGGCCTGGCGGGAGCTGGCGGCCCGGCACGGCGGGGCCGTCACCGAAGGCTGGAGCCCCAACGATTGCTTCTCGTACCTCCTCCTCTCCCGCGTGGAGCCCTACCTCGCCGCCCTCCCTTACCCCGCGGCCCTCACCGGCTACCCCGCCTTTCAGGCCGCCCTGGCCCGCACCGACCCCCGGGACGGCCGCCTCGTCCGCCGGATGGAGGTCTTCGCGGCGGGGGTGGAGCTGGCCAACGGCTACGAGGAGCTCCGGGACGGGGAAGAGCTCCGGAGGAGGTTCGAGGCCTTCCAGGAGGAGCGCCGGAAGGCCGGCCTCCCCCCGCACCCCCCCGACGGGGAGTTCTTCGAGGCCACGGCGCTTCTCCCCCCCTGCGCCGGTATCGCGCTGGGGGCGGACCGCCTGTTGGCCCTTCTGCTCGGAGAGACGGTGGGGCGGGTGCGCCACGGCACGGGGGTCCCGGCGCCCTGAGCGGCCTTTGCCCGCGGTCACAGGTCCTGGATCAGCGCCAGGACCTCCGCCCCCGTCCGCGCCTTGAGGGCCTTTCGCGCCAGCCGGTGGCAGGTCCGGTAGGAGAGCCCCCGCACCCGTTCCTTCACCTCCAGGATGGCCGAAGGGGTCATGGAGAGCTCCTCCACGCCCAGCCCCACGAGGAGCGGCACCATGGCCGGGTCGGCGGCGGCCTCCCCGCAGACGGCCACCCGCTTTCCGGCGCCGGAGGCGGCCTGGCAGACGGCGTCGATGCACTTCAAGACGGCGGGGTGGAAGGGGTCGTAGAGGTGGGCCACCGCCTCGTTGTTCCGGTCGATGGCCAGAAGGTACTGGATGAGGTCGTTGGTGCCGATGGAGAGGAAGTCCACGTGGGGGACGAAGGCGTGGGCCGCCAGCGCCGCCGCCGGAACCTCCACCATGATGCCCACGGGGAGGTTCTCGTCGAAGGGGACGCCCTCCTCCCTCAGCTCGGCCTTGCAGGCCTCCAGAAGGGCCCGGGCCTCGGTGAACTCCTCCAGGTGGGTGACCATGGGGAAGAGAACGGCCGCGTTGCCGGTCCGGGAGGCCCGCAGGATGCCCCTCAGCTGGGGCTTGAAGAGCTCGGGGTGCCTTAGGCAGAAGCGCAGGGCCCGCACCCCCAGGACGGGGTTCTTCTCCCCCCGGTCCAGGACCTGGTGGAAGTACTTCTCCCCCCCCAGGTCCAGCGTCCGGAAGACCACGCGGTGGGGGTAGAAGGCCTCGGTGAGCCGGCGGTAGGTCTCGGCGTGCTCCTCCTCCGAGGGGAGGGCGGGAGCCCGCTCCAGAAAGAGAAACTCGCTGCGGTAGAGCCCCACCCCCGACGCGCCGACCTCCAGCGCGTGCTTCACCTCGTCCAGGAGGTCCACGTTGGCCGTCACGTGGATCCGGTGCCCGTCCGCCGTGCGGGCCTCCTTCCGGGCGTGGGCGAGGATTCGTTCCCGGTGGCGGCGGTAGGCCTCCGCCCGCCGCAGGTATTCGGCCCGCTCCTCCTCGGTGGGGTCCAGGATCACCTCGCCGTTGAGGCCGTCCACGATCACCGGGGCGCCGGGGCGGGAGGCCCCCACCAGCCCCTGGACCCCCACCACGGCCGGAATCTCCAGGGACCGGGCGATGATGGCGGTGTGGGAGGTCTTGGCGCCCCGTTCGGTGGCGAAGCCCACCACCGGGACCTGGTGAAGGGTCCCCGTCTCGGAGGGGGTGAGGGTGTCGGCGAGGATCACCACCGGCTCGGAGGGCCAGCTCCGCTTCGACTGGGGCGGGCCCGAGAGGTGAAGGAGAATCCGGCGGAAGAGGTCCTCCAAATCGAGGGCCCGCTCGCGGAAGTAGGGATCGTCCGACTGGACCAGGGCGCGGACCGTCTGCTGAACCGCTCCCCGCAAGGCGTACTCGGCGTTGACCTTCTCCTCACGGATCCGCTGGACGGCGCTCCGGAAGAGGGCGGGGTCCTGGAGCATCACCACGTGGGCGTCGAAGATGGCGAGAAAGTCCTCGCTGAGGCGGGTGCGGGCGATCTCCTTCTGGCCGCGGATCTCCCCCACCGTGGCCTCCAGGGCCCGCCTCAGGCGCTCCACCTCCGCCTCGAGCCCCTCCTCGGGAACGGAGGTCTTCACCACCGGAATCTCGTGGGCGAGGAGGACCTCCGTCCGCCCCAGGGCGATTCCCGGAGAGACGGCGGTGCCTTTGAGGCGCATCACTCCTCCCCGAACTTTTGGTGAAAGAGGGCCTCGATTTTCGCCATGGCCTCCTCCTCGTCGGGGCCGTGGACCTCCACCACCAGCTCGGTGTTCTGGCCGGCGGCCAGCGTCAGGACGCCCAGGATGGACTTGGCGTCGGCGGACATCTGGTCGGTGGAGAGGGTGACCTGGGAGCGGAAGAGGTTGGCGAGCTGAACCAGCTTGGCGGCGGCCCGGGCGTGGAGGCCCAGACGGTTGAGGACCATGACCTCCCTACGGATCATGCCCCCGCGCCCTCCTCGGGACTCAGCACCTCGCTCACCGAGACCATGGCGCTCTGCCCCTTCTCGCGGAGGAGGGGGAGGGCCTCCTTGGAGGGGATGCCTTCCCGCCGCAGGAGGATGGCCTTGATCAGCATGGGGAGGTTCATGCCGGTGAGGATCTCCACCTTCCCCGCCTCGTAGAAGGTCATGGCCAGGTTGGTGGGGGTGCCGCCGAAGAGGTCCGTCAGCACGAGGACGGTGCTCGTCTTCTCCAGGAGCTTCTTGAGGCTCTTGCGGATGGCCTCCTTGGCCTCGGAGGCGTCCTGGTTCCACCCGATGGAGAGGGGGACCACCAGAGGGTCCTCCTGGCCGAGAATCCTTCTCGCCGCGTCCACGAACTCGTGGGCGAGGTTTCCGTGGCACACCACCAGAATGCTCAGCATGGTCACCTCTCGTGGTCCCGGTGGGCGAGGTTCACCGCCACCGTCCCCCGGTTTCGGAGCATATCATACAGGTACCGGGCCACCGCCACCGACCGGTGGCGCCCCCCGGTGCAGCCCACCGCCACCGTGAGGTAGGACTTCCCCTCCTTCTCGTAGAGGGGCAGAAGGTACAGAAGGAAGGCCTCCAGCCGTTCCAGGAACTCCCGGCCCGCCTCGGAGCCGCAGACGAAGTCGTAGACGGCGGGGTCCTCGCCGGTGCGGGGCCTCAGCTCGGGGACGAAGTGGGGGTTGGGGAGGAACCGCACGTCGAAGACCAGGGCCGCCTCCGGCGGCAGGCCGTAGGCGAAGCCGAAGGAGAGGAGGTTCACCGTGAGGGTCCGGGGCTCGGCGAAGGATTCGGCCTCCCGCTCCACCGCGGCCCTCAGTTCGTGGATGGTGGTGCGGGAGGTGTCCAGGACCCGGTCCGCCGTCTCCCGGATGGCCGCCAGGCGGGAGCGCTCCAGGGCGATGCCCTCCTCCACCGACCCCCGGGGGGCCAGGGGGTGGGGGCGCCTCGTCTCGGCGAAACGGCGGATGAGCACCGCGTCGGCGGCGTCCACGAAAAGGATCCGCACCTTGAGGGGCGACTTCTTCAGGGCCTCGTAGACCTGGGGGTACCGCTCGTCGAGGTGCCCCTCCCGCAGGTCCAGCCCCAGCGCGAAGCGCGGCCCCACGTCGCCCCCCGCCCCCTCCAGGAGCTCCAGGAACTTGGGGAAGAGGTCCAGGGGCAGGTTGTCCACGCAGTAGAAGCCCAGGTCCTCCAGGGTTCGGATCACCTGGGACTTCCCCGCCCCCGACATGCCGGTGACGATGAAGAGGATCCGGCTAGTCGTCATGGGAGGCGCCGTTCTTCATGGCCGCCTGGTGCCGCGCGGCGAAGGTCCTCGCCGTGTAGACGCCCTTGCGCTTCAGGAGGAGGTTCCGCACCGCCACCTCCAGGAGGATGGAGATGACGCGGCCGGGGGCCACGGGCATGAGGATGTACGGGACGGGCACCCCCAGGATGCGGACGAACTGCTCCTCCAGCCCCAGGCGGTCGTACTGGCGGTCGTTGCGCCAGTGCTCCAGCTCCACCACCAGCTCCACGTCCTTCCGGTCCCGCGTGGCCACCACCCCGAAGAGTTCCTTGATGTCGATGATGCCCAGACCCCGGAGCTCCATGTGGTGCTTGAGGAGTTCGGGCGCCGACCCGGTGAGCGTTTCGGAGCGCCTCCGGATCTCCACGAGGTCGTCGCTCACCAGCCGGTGGCCCCGCAGGACCAGGTCCAGGGCCGACTCGGACTTGCCGATGGAGCCCTCCCCGATGAGGAGGAGCCCCACGCCGAAGACATCCACCAGCACGCCGTGGACGGTGAGGCACGGCGCCAGAGCCTCCATCAGCCCCTCGGTCACCGTCTGGATGGCCACCGAGGACGCCTCGGGGGTTCTCAGGACCGGCGTCACCGTCTCCTCCGCCAGCTCCAGAACCTCGGGCGGCGGGGTGAGGTTCTTGGTGAGGAGAAAGCAGCTCACCTCCTGGTCGTAGATGTGGCGGAGGGCCGTGCGGCGGAACTCCGGGGTCTGCCGCTCCAGAAAGGAGATCTCCGTGCTCCCCAGGATCTGGATCCGCTCGGCGTGGACGAACTCCGGCACGCCCGCCAGGGCCAGGCCCGGCTTCTGGATCCGCGGGCTGGAGATGAGCTTGGACAGCCCTTCCTTCCCCGCCAGCACCTCCATCCGGAGGTTGGGGAAGGCCTCCAGAAACTGCTGGACCGTCAGCTTCGGGTGGGTCTCCTGGCCGGAGATGACCTTCATGCCTTTTCCTCGGGAAGCACCACGCCGATTCCCTCCTTCCGGCTCTGGAAGACCACCGCGAGGCGCCCCGTCCTCTGGTCCCTAAAGACCAGGACCGGATCCCCCCGCTCCAGCAGGAGCAGGGCCGCGTCCTCCACCGAAAGGGGCTTGGGCAGAAAGAGGTCGTCCCGCCGGGAGATGGGCGGGGACCTTCGCCGGGACCGGGGGGGCGGACTCTCGCCCTCTTCCTCCTCCTCCCCTTCTTCCTGCGAAGCCCCTTCGGGGCCCGCCTCCCCGCCCCGGGAGCGGCGGGCCAGGCGCCGGGTCTTGTCCTTCTTGGCCTGCTGCTCGATGGCGTCGGCGGCGTCGTTGACGGCCATGTACATGTCCTCGGCCAGCCCGCTGGCCTTGTAGATGCGGTCCCGCGAGCAGTGGACCACCAGGTTCACCCGGTGGAGGTTCTTCTCGACCTCGAAGGAGGCGTGGGCCGAGACGATGGGGCCGGTGAAGCGTTCCAGCTTGGCGAGCTTCCGTTCGGCCTTGGTCTTGAGAGCGTCGGTGAGAGACAGGTTCCTTCCCGAGTACTCCACGCGCATCGCTCGCTCCTTTCCGTCTCAGGCTTTCCCCTTCCTCCGCCCGGAGGGGGGGATGTTCATCTCTTCCCGGTACTTGGCCACCGTCCTCCGGGCGAGGAGGATGCCCTCCCGCCGGAGCAGGTCGCACAATTGCTGGTCGCTGTAAGGCTTCCCCGGGTTTTCCGACTCCACCAGGGAGCGGATGCGGTCCTTGACGCGGTGGACCGAGACGTCGGCCCCGTCCAGCGTGGAAATGCCGGTCCCGAAGAAGTGCTTCATGAGGAAGAGGCCCCGCGGCGTCTGCATGTACTTGTTGGAGACCACCCGGCTCACGGTGGACTCGTGGACCCCCACCCGCTCCGCCACGTCCCGGAGCACCAGGGGGCGCATGAAGGCCGGCCCCTTGTCCAGGAAGTCCCGCTGGAAGTCCACGATCTCCCGCGCCACCTTGAGGATGGTCCGCTGGCGCTCCTCGATGCTCTTCAACAGCCACAGGGCCGAGCGGACCTTCTCCTTGAGGTAGGCCAGGGCCTCCTCCCCCGCCTCGGGGGAGCCCTCCTCGGCCATGGCCCGGTACCGCGTGCTGATGCGGAGCCGGGGAAGGCCGTCCTCGTTGAGAAAGACCCGGTAGTCCTCGCCGTCCTTCTCCACGATGACGTCGGGGACCACCACGGGGTTGTAGGAGGTGGAGAAACGGAGGCCCGGCTTGGGGTCGAGGCTCCGGATGAGGGCCAGGGCCACCTCCACCGCCTCCCGCTCCACGCCCAGCCGCGCCGCCAGTTCTTCGGGGGAGTGGGAGGCCAGGCGCTCCAGGTGTTCCTCCACCAGGAGGCGGGCCAGGGGGTCGGGGTTCCCCAGGGCCTCCAGCTGCACGAGGAGGCACTCCCTCAAGTCCCGGGCGGCCACCCCCACGGGGTCCAGCCGCTGGACCCGCCGGAGGACCCGCTCGGCCTCTTCGGGGGCGCTCCCCGCCGCCTGGGCCACCTCCTCCACGGTGGAGGCCAGGTAGCCGTCCTCCCGCAGGCTGCCGATGACCGCCTCGGCCACCGCCCGCTCGGCGGGGGTGAACTTCCCCAGGTTCACCTGCCAGAGCAGGTGCTCGGAGAGGCTTTCGGGGGCGCTGAGGTACCGCTCGGCGTCGGGGGTCTCCTCCGGGACCTCCACCGAGGTCCCCCGGTACTTGAGCCCCGTCTCCAGGTAGTCCTGGAAGTAGGACTCCACGTCGATCTTCTCCTCGAAGGTGGCGAGGGGGTCCCCCTCCGCCGCCTCGGGCGCGGCCTCCTCCCGCCCGGCGCCCCGCTCCGGCTCCTCCACGGTGGTGGCCTCCTCCAGGACGGGGTTGGCCTCCAGCTCCTGGTTCACCTCCGAAACGAGCTCCAGCCGCGTGAGCTGCAGAAGCCGGATGGCCTGCTGCAGGCTCGGCGTCAGGACCATCTTCTGCTGGAGTTTCAGAGAGAGCTTCTGCTGAAGGGCCATGGTCTAGTCCAGGGAAAACCCCTCTCCCAGGTACACGCGCCTGACCTCCGCGTCCCTCGCCAGCTCCCCGGGAGACCCGTGGCGAAAGATGGCTCCGTCGCTAATGATATAGGCCTCGTCGGTGATTTTCAACGTTTCCCGGACGTTGTGGTCGGAGACCACGACGCCGATCCCCTTGTCCTTGAGCTTCAAGACGATGGACTGGATGTCCGCCACGGCGATGGGGTCGATGCCGGCGAAGGGCTCGTCCAGGAGGAAAAACTTGGGGGAGAGGACCAGCGCCCTCGCGATCTCCACCCGGCGCCGCTCCCCCCCGGAGAGGGTGTAGGCGGGCGAACGCCTCAGGCGCTCCACGTTGAGGTCCGAAAGGGCCTCCTCCACGCGCCGCTCCCGCTCCTTCCGGGGGAGGTCGGTGAACTCCAGGATGCCCAGGAGGTTCTCCTCCACGGTGAGCTTGCGGAAGACCGACGGCTCCTGGGGCAGGTAGGCGATGCCCAGGCGCGCCCGCTCGAACATGGGACGCTCCGTAAGGTCTTCCCCGTCGAGGAAGATCTTGCCCCTCGTGGGGGGGACGAGGCCCACCACCATGTAGAAGGTGGTGGTCTTTCCCGCCCCGTTGGGGCCCAGCAGGCCCACCACACCCCCCGAGGCGAAGCGGAGGTCCACCCCCTTGACCACCTCCCGGCGGCCGTAGGTTTTCGCCAGCCCTTCGGTGCGGAGCTCGTGGCGCTCTTCGGTCACTTCCTTCCTCCCTCCCTCGGCGCGGCGGGCCGGGGAGCCGACGGCGGGACCCCCTGGAGGCGGCCCCGGGCCAGGGCCCCGTCCCCGGGGAGGACCTCCAGGGTCCCCGGCGCGAAGGCCACCACGTACCCTTCGGCCCTCCGCCGGGGCTCCCGCTGGGTCACCACCGCCGGCGTCCGCTCCCCGAAGGCCGTCCCCTTCCCCGTGGCGGGGTCGTAGGCCAGGCGGTCGGAGGTCCCCTCCCGGTCCGGCCCCGAGAAGCGGCAGTGCCCCTCCCCCTCGTACCGGAGGGGCCGGTTCTGGTCGTCGAGGAGGGCGGTGAGGAGGTCCGCCTCCACCCGGTAGCCCTCTCCCTCCGCCGAAGCCCCGCCCCTCGCCTCCGCCCGGCGCTCCTTTCCCCGGTAGAGAAGCTCCGCGGCCTTCACCGTGTGGATCCGGCCCTGGGCGTCGGCGAAGCGGCCCGTGCCGTCCAGCGCCAGCACCGTCTGGGGGTCCTCCACGTGGACGTGGGGGGCCTCGAGGGTGAGTCCCCCCCGCGTGACCCGGGCCTCCCCGTGGAGCTCGGCGGGGTAGCCCCCCGCCGCCGCGGCGGCCTCGTCGGCGGTGAAGGTGGTGTCTGGGGCCCCCGCCGCCCGCCGCCGGCCCCGGACCTCCCCCCGGGCCAGCAGGGAGCCGTCCCCCCGGCGGGTGATCTCCCGGGCCTCCAGCGTGTCGTCCCCCCGCTCGGAGCGGGCGTGGCCCGCGAGGGTCCAGTCGGCGCCGACCAGGCGCGCCTCGTCCCCCGAAAAGGTCCCCCGGTCGTCCCGTCCCGTGACGGGGCCCGCAAGGAGCGCCTCCGGCTCGCCGGTGCCCCCGAAGGAGCCGGTGCCGCGGGGCGCTTCGGCCTGGGCGTCGGCCCGGGTGGCCCGGAGGGGGCCGGGGGCCTCCCATGCCCAGCCGCCGCCGGAGGCGGGAACGAGGAAAAGGAGGGCCGTCTCCAGGGTGGAGGGCGGCCGTCCTTCCGGGGCGAGGCGGACCTCCCCCTCCAGCCGGACGCGGCGGACCCGCCCCTCCGCATCCAGCTCCACCGCCGCCTCCCGGGCGGTGAAGGCCCCCCGGGGCCCCCGGCCCGCGGCCGGGGAGCCGAGAACCACCTCCTTCAGGCGGTTGTCCTCGTCGAGGAGGAGCCTCCCCCCGGGGGCCTCCACGGTCCCCTCGGGGGCGGAGACGGACACCGGGCCCGCCAGGGTGCCCCGGTGGCCGTCCAGGTCCACGTCCACCGCCGTGGCGGAGAGGGAGGCCTTCCCCGTCTCCAGGACCACGTGGCCCTCCAGGTGGGCCTTCCCGGCGTCCCGGAAGTACCGCAGGAGGTCCGCCCGGCCCTTGGCCCCCGGCCTGGAAAAGGCCGCCGGGCCCTCCGAGACCACCTCCCCCTCGGGGGTGAGCCGAAAACCGGTGGACTGGGCGGTGAGGTCCTTCCCGTCGGAAAGGCGGGCCTCCTCCCAGATCCGGAGGGTCTTCCGGCCCGGGTCGTACTCCCCCTGCCTCCCCCAGGCCCTCCCCCGGCCGGGGAAGGTGACCACGGGGTCCCGGAGCCGCCGGCGCCCCTCCCCCGCCTCCGTCACCTCCCGGGATTTCAGCTCGAACTGGACCCGTCCCCCCGCCTCCTGGACGTGGGTCACCCCCTCGGCGGTGAGGGTCCCCTCGGTCCCCCGGGAGAGGGCGTCGGACTTCATGGGGGCGGGCATCTCTACCCGGGGGCGGAAACGGAGGACCAGGAGGATCAGAAAGAGCAGGAAGACGGTGGAAAAGACCCCCTGGAGGAGCTTCTTGCGGGTCACGGGGGGTCTCCACCGGCCGGCGGTTCCGAGGCCGGGGAGGGGAGGGCGGATCGGCCGACGGCCCCGGTCATTCTTGCGGCCCTCCTTTCGGAACGCTAGAATAACGAAGGCCCAAGGGGGAGTCAACGCGGCGCCGGGCCCCGAAACCGGGTGGGGCGCCGAAGGGAGGATGCCATGGAAGTCGTCAGCCAAACCGTCGCGAACTTTCTCGGCGAAGGGGTCACCTGGGTGGTCCGCCTGCTGCTGGCGGTCCTGGTCCTGCTGGTGGGCCTCCTGGTGGCGAAGGTCTTCGGCAAGCTGGCCTCCCAGCTCGTCCTCACGGCCTCCGTGGACGACCGGCTGGGGAGGCTCCTCGGCCTCGAGGCCGCCGAGAGCCGGGACAAGACCCGGAAGCAGGTGGCCCTGGTCTTCGAGAAGGTGGTCACCTACCTCCTCATCGTGGTGGCGCTGATCTTCGCCCTGGAGGTCATCGGCGACCGCACCCTCTCCATGGTCCTCCAGAACGTCCTCTCCGAGATGAGCCTGGCCATCCCGAAGATCCTCAAGGCCATGCTGATCCTGGCCGGGGCGTGGATCCTCGCCCTCCTTTCGAAGCTGGCCGTCGTCCGGGTCCTTCGGAAGGCCGATCTGGACCGGCGCCTCTCCGACCTGGCCCGGGCGGGGGAGCCGGAGGCGCCTGGGGAGGAGCAAGGCCCCGGGAGCCCCGAGGCCCTGGGGGCCTTCGTCTTCTACTTCATCCTCCTCTTCGCCCTCCTGCCCTTCCTCGACGCCCTGGGGATGCCGGCCCTGGTGGAGCCCCTCAAGGTCATGTTCGACAAGGCCTTCGGCTACCTCCCCCGGCTCTTCACCGCCGCCCTGGTTCTGGTGGCCGGGGTCTTTCTCGCCCGCCTGGCGGGGAGGCTGGTGGAGTCCTTCGCCCGGGCCTCCAACCTCCACCGGCTGGCCGAGGGCCTGAGGGCCGGGGCGGTGCTCGAATCCCTGGACCTGCCGCGGTTCCTCGGCACCCTGGTCTTCGTGGCGGTCCTCATCCCCGTCCTGGCCACCGTCTTCGACATCCTGGGCCTGCCGGTGCTCTCCGGCGCCTTCGGCGTCATGCTCAACGAGGTGGCGGGGGCCGTGCCCCGCATCTTCGGGGCCTTTCTCCTCATGGCCCTGGGGCTTCTCCTCGGCCGCTACCTGGGGGACGTGGCGGCCCGCCTGCTCCGGGAGGCCGGCTTCGACGCCCTCCTGGGCCGCCTGGGCTTCGAGGGGGCCCTGGCGAAGGAAAAGGAAGGGGAGAAGGAAGGGGCCCTCACCCTCTCGGGGGTGGCCGGCAACCTCGTCATGGCCGTCGTCGTCCTTTTCTTCCTCATGGAAGGCTTCCGGATGGTCCGCTTCGACCTCATGGCCGACGCCGTGGACCGCCTGATCCTCTTCCTGCCGTCGGTCCTCGTGGCCTTCGTCATCCTGGGCCTCGGCTTCTACCTGGGCCGGTTCCTGGAGAGCCTCGTCTCCCGCTCCTTCGCCTCCGAGCCCACGGTGGAGGCGGGCCTCGTGGGGCTGGTGCTCCGGTACGCCGTGGTCGTCTTCGCCTTCTTCATGGCCTTCGACCAGCTGGGCATCGCCCACTCCATCGTCGTCAGCGCCTTCACCATCCTCCTGGGCACCGTGGGCCTGGGCCTGGCCCTCGCCTTCGGCCTGGGCTCCAAGGACCACGCCCGGGACTTCGTCCAGCACCTCAAGGAGCGGAGGGAGGCCCTCCGCGCCCGCGCCGCCGAAGCCGGGAAGAAGGGGGGAGAGGGCGAAAGGCCCTGAAGCGGAGGGAGCCGCCCTTGACCCCAGGCCCCCGTTTCGGTACCATAACGGAGCCCTGCTCCCGGGTAGCTCAGCTGGTCAGAGCGGGTGACTGTTAATCACTAGGTCGGGGGTTCAAATCCCTCCCCGGGAGCCAGCA
>JBBILR010000044.1:0-11566 GCA_037444825.1 Acidobacteriota bacterium
CTCCAGATGGGTGGCTTCTTCAGGCCACGGTAATCGAGTGGGCCAACGGCAACGTGACGGACGACGGGACGTACCTGTACGCCTATGACGCCTTCCGCCGCCTCGTGGCGGCGAAACCGCAGGCGGCAAGTCGGAGGGAAAAGAGCGCCGATCCTCGAAGCCCTTTACGAGGGCCAGACCTGAAGTCAGAAGCTGGAAGGCGAAGAACTTCCGGTCCGCCTTGCGGCAAGAAAAGAAGGGCGTCTGGCCCCGAGATCCCCCGGAACCCCTCCCGGCTTTGAATTGTCCAGCCCGCTCAGGCATACTCGAAAGGGTAGAGAATTGGGGGGCGCATGGCGGAATTCGAGTACAACGCGGTGGTGGCGCAGCGGGTGGAGGTGGCGCCGGGGCTGATGATCCTGAGGGTGGTTCCCCGGGGGTGGACGCTGGCCCCGTTCAAGGCCGGGCAGTACACGGTGCTGGGGCTCAGGGGAGAGGCGCCGCGGACTGCGGAGGCCGACCCGGAGAGTCCCCCGGCGGAGCCCGCCAAGGTGATCCGGCGGGCCTACTCCATCGCCTCCTCGTCGGTGGACCGGTCCTACCTGGAGTTCTACATCGCCCTGGTGAAGTCGGGGGCCCTGACGCCGCGGCTCTTCGCCCTCCGGGTGGGGGACCCGGTCTTTCTCTCGCCTCGGGTGGTGGGGCTCTTTACCCTCGACCGCGTCCCCGAGGGTCACCACTTGGTGCTGGTGGCTACCGGGACGGGGCTTGCGCCGTACATGAGCATGCTCCGGACCCACCTGATGGACCCGGAGAGGGGGCGGACGGTGGTCCTCCACGGCGCCCGCCACTCCTGGGACCTGGGGTACCGGGCGGAACTGGAGACCATGCAACGGCTGAGCCCCCGTTTCAACTACATTCCCGTCGTCAGCGAGCCGCGGGAGGAGATGGTGCCTTGGTCCGGCTTCACCGGCTTTTTGCACCATTTCTGGACCTCGGAGGCGCGGGACCTGGCCTTCGGGTTCACGCCGAGGCCGGCGGACACCCACGTTTTCCTCTGCGGCAACCCGCTGATGGTGGAGGCGATGCTGGACGTCCTCGCCCGGGAGGGGTTCTCCGAGGGAGGGCCGAACCAGGCCGGGCAGGTTCACCGGGAGAAGTACTGGTAAGAAGGCGGAAGGGAGGAGAAGCGAAGGGCGACGTACGAATTGCGAAGCGAAGAAATGGCCAATGGCGGAGTGCGAAGGGGCAGGGGGGATCCTGCCGGCGGGGGGGCGCCCTTTTCCCGTCGAACCGCCCGCCACCGGCCGGAGGATCCTGTGGCGCCCCCGCATTTCGAGGGTGGGAAACGGGGCGCCCCCGATGGCTCGGGCGGCGGCTTCTGCTAGGATATTCCCCGAAACAGGGAGGGTAGGGCCATGCGAAACGTGACCATGGACGATCTAGGACAGGTGAAGCGGGTGGGCCGCGGCATCGGCTTTTTCTTCGTGGTCCTCGCGGGGTTCATCCTCCTGATGGTGGGCAACCCCGTCAAGACCGTCCCGGCGGGCCACGTGGGGGTGAAGGATTTCTTCGGCGTGGTGTCGGCGGGGACCCTCTCGCCGGGGATCCGGGTGGTCTTCCCCTTCACGCGGGTGGTGAAGATGTCCATCCAGACCCAGGAGATCAAGGAGACGGCCGACGTGCCCTCCAAGGAAGGCCTCATCATGAACCTCGAGGTCTCCCTCCTCTACCGGCTGGACCCCTCCAAGGCCGCCGAGATCTACAAGACCGTGGGCCGGTCCTACGAGGCCGTGGTGGTGGAGCCGCAGTTCCGCTCGGCCATTCGGGAGATCACCGCCTCCTACGAGGCGAAGGCCCTCTACAGCGCCGAGCGGGAGAAGATCGCCCAGGAGATCTTCAGCCTCTTCCGGAAGATGACGGCGGAGCGGGGGATCATCGCCGAGCAAGTCCTCCTGCGCAAGATCGGCCTGCCGCCTGTGGTGGCCAACGCCATCCAGGAGAAGCTCCGCCGGGAACAGGAGGCGGAGCAGATGAAGTTCGTCCTCCAGAAGGAACAGCAGGAGGCCGAGCGGAAGCGGATCGAAGCCCAGGGCATCGCCGACTTCCAGCGGATCGTCGCCCAGGGGATTTCCGCCCAGCTCTTGGAGTGGAAGGGGATCGAGGCCACCGAAAAGCTGGCCCAGAGCCCCAACACGAAGATCGTGGTCATCGGCAACCCCAAGACGGGCCTGCCCATCATCCTCGGCGGGGAAAAGTGATGGCAACGGTCCGCGGACGGGAGCGGACGTGAGGGGCGGCGCCGTATCCAAACCGGTTCTCGCCTTCGGGCTTCTCCTGCTGGTCTTCTTCGCGACCCTGGCGGCGCTGGCGGCCGCCCGGAGGCCCTCCACGGTGGTCCTCCTCTTCACCGGGGACACCCAGGGGTTCCTGGTGCCCTGCGGGTGCAAGACGGTTCCGGCGGGGGGGCTGGCCCGGCGGGCGGGGCTCCTTCAGGCCCTGAGGGAGCGGGAGAAGCCCTTCCCCGTGGTCCCCGTGGAGATCGGCCACGGTTTCGCCGACCGGGGGCCCGCCCGGGAGATCCTCAACCGGACCCTGGGGCGCTTCTACCGAAAGACCGGGACGCTGGTGGGGCTGGGAAGCTACGACCTCCTGCTGGGACCGGAGGCCCTGCGCCAGGCGGCCCCCGGCGTTTCCTTCCACCTGGCCGGGAGGGAGCCCCACCGCGGCTCCCACGAGATCCCCCTGGGCGGGTGGGGGGTGGGCCCCTGGGGACGCCCCACGGGGAGGCTCCGGATCGTCTTCCTCTCGGAGAGCGAGCCGGAAGGGGTTCCGCTGCGGCCTCCCCTCGAGGTGTTGGAGGAGGAGCTCTCCCGGGGCTCCCGGGACGGGGTCCTCGTCACCGGCCAGCTCTCCACGGAGACGGTCCTTCGGATCCTGAAGGCCCACCCCGAGATCCTCGCCGTGGTGGCCCAGTGGGGCACCCAGGTGACCAGCACCCCCCAGCGCGTCAACGGCTCCTGGGTGATCTGGGTGGGGGACCGGGGCCGCCGGGCGGCGACGGTGGTGGCCACCCGGACACCCCGCGGGTGGGAGATCCTCCCCCGGGTGGACTACCTTGGCCCGGAGGTCCCCGAGGACCGGGCCGTGGCGGCGGCGGTGGCCGAGACCCTGGGGGAGGTGGAGGCGGAGAACGGCGGGGCCCTCGAGCGGCTCACGCGCCCCGCCCCTCCCGAAGGCTCCTACGTCGGTGCCTCCGCCTGCGGCCCCTGCCACGGGAAGGCCCACGAGGTCTGGCGAAAGACCCGCCACGCCAGGGCAACGGAGGACCTCGCCGTGGACCACCAGACGGAGAACCCCGATTGCCTGCGCTGCCACGCCACGGGGGTGGGGAAGGCGGGGGGGTACCCCGCCCGGGGGGTGGACCTCTCCGGGGTCCAGTGCGAGGCCTGCCACGGGCCGGGCGCCGGCCACCCGCCGGGAAAGATGGCCGTGCCTCCCCTCGAGAAGGTCTGCTCCGGCTGCCACACGAAAAGGGATTCCCCCCTCTTCGAGCCTTCGGCCTACTGGCTCCTCGTGCAACACGGCGCGGAGTGAGGCTTCCCCCGGCGATTCCCGCCTGGGGAGAGCCCCTACCCGTCCATCCCCGCCCCGGGGGGGCCGCGGGGGTCACCGGGTGAAGGAGAGCGGGCCCGAGCGGCCTCCGTCGGGGTTGACCACCCGGACCTCCACGGCCTGCCCCTTGGGGAGCAGGGTCTTCAGGGCGCTCCCCTTGGCCACCACCTTGCCGGCGCTCTTGAAAACCGTCTGGGGGGCCGGTGCCGTGCCGAGGAGGACCTGGGCGCCGTTCTGGAAGCCCGCCCCCTCCACGATGAGCCTCAACGGGTTGACCGCCTTCCGGACGGAGGCCAGGGTGGGGTTTCCGAAGGTGACCGAGACGGGGGAGGAGGCGCCGGTCTGTCCCAAGGTGTCCACCGCCCGCGCCGTCAGGACGGCCGAACCGGTTCTCCCCGAGGTGTCCCAGGAGTATCGGTAGGGCGGGTTCGGGACGCTGCCCAGGAGCTGGCCGTCGGCGAAGAAGTCCACCCGGACGACGCCGTGGTCGTCTGCGGCCTCGGCCTCCAGAAAGACCGTCCCCTTCAGGGTGGCGCCGGGGGCGGGGGCGGTGAGGCTCGCGGAGGGCGGGGCGTCCGAGGTCCCCGTGCAGGAGGAGGGTACGGAAGCGCCGGTGATCTGGATGTCGTCGAGGAAAAACCCTTCGTACTCGGCCCCGGGGTCGGTGGAGAGGCGCCAGCGGAGGCGCACCGTCTGGCCGGAGAAGGCCGATAGGTCGTGGGTGTACAGGGTCCACGGGGATGGGGCGGCGTTCCCCAGGGGACCGGAGAAGCAGGCCTGGGACGGAGGGTAGCCGCAGGCGTTGATGGGGACGGCGCCGGTCTGGGCGAAGGAGCCGGGGTAGCCCTCGGCGGGGGTGAGGACCGTCCAGGTGGAGCCGCCGTCGGTGCTGATTTCCACCACCACGCCGTCGTAGTCCCGCTCCAGGTTGTAGCGGGCCCAGTAGGAAAGGGCGGGGGAAGCCCCCAGGAGGGGGACGTCGCCGGTGACGGCGGCGGCGCAGGTGTTGGGGGGGTAGGCGGAGCCTTGGGGGGCGGAAAGGTAGCCCAGGAGGCCGCCCGGGGTGTGGTTGGCGCCGAAGGCCACCGACCAGGGGCCTTCCAGCCGCAACAGGGCGGCGGTGTCCCCCCCGTCGTCGGTCCACGTCCCCGGCTCGTACCCGTCCCCGAAGGCCGTGCCCAGGACCGTCCGCAGGTTGCCGTCCTCGTTCCCTCCGCGGGCCGGCCCCCCGTGGTCCCACGTGGCGTCCTCCGCCCGGACGACGTAGAAGTAGGTCCGGCCGGGCAGGACCTCCTCGTCCCGGTAGGCCGTACCCGTGACGCCGGCCGCCACCAGGGTGGCGGCGGAGGGGACGAAGCCGGGGGTGGTGCCGCGGTAGACGTTGTAGACCAGGCCGGGGGCCAGGGGACAGCGGGAGGTCCCTTCGTTCCAGGTGACGAGGATGTCGCAGGCCGCCGTGGCCGGGTCGCTCTCGGCCTCGAGGGCCCCGGCGAACTCCGGCTTCCGCTCGCAGTTGCCCGTGAAGGCCTCCGAGGCGCAGGGGGAGAGCGGCCCCTCCGAGCAGCCGTCGGCCGCCCGCACCCGGTAGGCGTAGGTGAAGCCCCCGTCCACCCGCGAATCGGTGAAGGCGGGAGCGGTGCTCTGTCCCACCAGGGACCATTCGGTGGAGGAGCCGCAGGCGCCGTCCGTCCGGTAGACCTGGTAGGAGGAGGCTCCCGCCACGGCGGCCCACGCGAGGGAGAGCCCTTCGGCGGGACGGTCTTCCACCGTGAGGGAGGAGGGGGCCGCTGGGGCGGTGGCGCAGTCGGCGAACACCGCCGCCAGCGCGTACCCCTGCCGGTCCGACTCGGGCAACAGGGGGTTTCCGGGTACCTCCGCCGCGTGGACGGTGAGGGTGTAGGTCCCCGCCGCGGGGGAGGGGAGGACCACCACCTCGACGTTGTTGACGGCGTCGGGGTTCCCGCCGGTGACGCTGGATGCGCCGGAGAAGACGTTGCCCCGGTAGAGCGCCCCTCCGGGGGCTTCCACCGTGAGGTCCAGGTCGTTGACCAGGGACGGCCCCGCCCCGTCCGCCGGGGGCGGATCGGTCCAGACCAGGACCACCTTCAGGGGGCGTCCCGCCGCCACGGAGAGGGTGTAGGCGTCGCTCTCCCCCTCCTTCAGCCCGGCGCCGTTGGGCCGGCTCCAAAGGCGGGTTCGGGAGGGGTCCCTGGAGGGGGTGGAGAAGAAGCAGACGTTGTCCAGGTTCACCCGGCCCCACCCCTCGTCTCCGTTGCCGAAGCCGGCGGTCCCCACGTCCATGGCGCCGGCGAGGAGGGCCGCCTTGAGGAGCGCCCCGGTGGGGGTGAGGACGTCGTCGGGGTTCTTCTGCCCGGTGGGGTAGAAGCCGTCGGTGAAGTACTGCCGGAGGAGGGCCGCGGCGCCGGCGGCGGTGGGGGTGGCCATGGAGGTCCCGCTCATGACGCCGATGCCGCAGTTGAAGGAGGCGTGGGAGGCGTCCCCCCCGGCCGAGCGGATGGAGGAGCCTGGGGCGCAGACGTCGGGCTTCACCCGGCCGTCCTGGGTGGGTCCCCGGGAGGAGAAGGAGGCCACGGCGTCCGCGCCGGCGGACCCGTTGGTGAGGGCGCCCACGGCGATGCAGTTCTTGGCGGAGGCCGGCGAGTCCACCGTCATGGGGCCCTGGGCCCCGGCGTTTCCGTTGGCGAAGAGGATGGCCATGTCCTCCCGTTCCCAGAGGTAGGCGTCCACCAGGGCGCAGTCGGGGGTGTAGGCCCCCTGGGTGTCGGAGCCCCAGGAGTTGGAGTGGAGGAAGGCGCCGGCGTTCCGGGCCTGGTCGAAGAGGTCGGCGTAGTCGGTCATGAGGCCCGCCAGGGACTGCTGGGCCTCGTTCCCCGCGTCCTGGAAGAAGAGCCGGGCGTTGGGGGCCATGCCGTCCCCGGCGTCGTGCCCGCCCGAAGTGGGGGTGGAAGGGGAGAGGAAGTTGTCGCCCAGGACGCTGCCCGACACGTGGGTGCCGTGGTAGAAGAAGGCCAGTCCGTCGTAGGGGGTGGCCCCGGGGAGGACCACGTAGGCGGCCACCTTGGCGGAGGGGTCCAGGGTCCCCGGGGAAGGCGGGACGGGGAACTGGGCGTTGGCCGGGCTCTCCGCCGATCCGTGGAAGAAGCACATGTCCGAATCGAGGCCCGAGTCGGCCACCGCCACCAGCTGGCCGGTGCCGGTGATGCCGTGGTTCCAGAGGGTGGCGGAGAGGGCGTAGTTGGTGCGGTTCACCGTATCGTAGCTCTGCACCACCCAGACGGAGTCGTCGTTGAGGAGTTTCGGCTCCGCCCGCTCTGCAACGCTCCATACGGCGGGGAGGTCCGCGAGAACCTCCACGGCCCGGGGCACCGCCTCGCCAGGAACCGCGATCAGGAGGCGAAGACCCTCCTCGGGCCGTCCGGCCGCCGATGCCAGGCGGAAGGGAAGGGAGGCCTTTTCCAGCGCCGGGGCGGCCGCGGCCGGGCCCTCGCCGGGAAAGAGGCGGACCCAGAGAAAAGCGGGGCCTGCGGAGGGGGCGCGCGAGAGCAGAGCGGGGTCCACCTTCCAGGGGGCGGCCCACCGCGCCGCCCAGCAGACCTCCGGTCGGGAGAGCAGGTTCCGAAGGACCTCGGGGCGACCCCGGAGGAGGTAGGCCCGGGAGGGGATGGCCCCCACCACCTGAAGGCCCTCCTCCGCCAGCGCCTTCACTTCGCCGGCGGAGAGCCTATCCTGGAAGCGGCAAAGAAGGGCTTCCCGTACGGCTGGGGTGACCTGCGCGAGGGAGGCGAGGTCCCGCTCCAGGGCCTCCCGCTCCGCGGGATCGAAGCGCGAAGGGTCCACGGGACCCGAGGCGAGGAGCACCGCCTCCCCGCCGCGGCGGAGGGTCGAGAGGGAAGCGGCGTCCCCCTTGTAGGGGGAAAGAAGGCCGGCGGCGCCGGCGGGAAGAAGGACGGCGGCCCCCAGGAGGGCGGCGAGGGGGCGAAGGGCGGCGCGAAGGGCGGATCGGCTCATGCAGACCTCCAGGACCTTCCAGTATAGTCAACGAGCTCCCCGAGGCGAACCCCCTGGCGGTGGACATCTCCTTCTCGGGGCCGTACAATGGGGCGGGATGTTGCGCCGAGCCGCCTACGCCGCCGTACTGGTCCTCTTCGCCCTCGGCCTCGGGGGAAGGACGGCGGAGCACCTGGAGGCGGGCCTGGGCGAAAGCCAAGACCGGCAAGCGGCGGAGAAGATCTTCGACGAGGTGGCCGGATGGGTGCGAAACCGCTCCGCCGAAGCGCCCGCCTCCGACGTTCTGCTCAAGGCCGCCCTGGACGGCCTCCTCAAGGGCCTGGACCCCCACTCGGCCTACTATCCGCCGGAGGTCTACCGGGACCTCATGGAGGACCAGGAGGGTAAGTTTTCGGGATTGGGCCTCCTGGTCACCAAGCCCTCGGCCACCAGCCCCCTCCTGGTGGTCACCCCCATCCCCGACACGCCTGCCTACCGGGCGGGGGTTCGGGCGGGGGATGTCATCCTGGAGGTGGACGGGGATCCCACGGATAAAATGACCAGCCGGGAGGCGGTCCGGCGGCTGAAGGGGCCGGAGGGAACCTCGGTCACCATCAAACTGGGGCGGGGTTCCGCCCCGCCGGCCCTGCTGACCCTCAAGCGGGCCCCCATCCCGAAACACACCGTTCCCTACGCCTTCCTTCTCGAAGACGGCGTGGGCTACGCCAAGGTCAACACCTTCGGCCAGACCACCGCCCAGGAGCTTCGAGAGCACCTCGAGGCGCTGAAGGAAAACGGGATGCGGGCCCTGATCCTGGATTTGCGGGACAACCCCGGGGGCGCCCTCAACGCCGCCGTGGAGGTGGCTTCCCTCTTCCTGGACCGCGGCCAGACGGTGGCCAGCGTCCGGGGGCGTTCGGTGGGGCTGGTCCGGACCTTCAAGGCGGTGAGGCGGGGGGAGTTCGCCGACCTTCCCCTCGCGGTCCTCTTGAACCTGGGCTCCGCCAGCGCCTCGGAGATCGTCGCCGGGGCCCTCCAGGACCACGACCGGGCGATGGTGGTGGGGGAGCGCTCCTGGGGCAAGGGGCTGGTGCAGACCGTCTCGCCGCTTCAGAACGGCGGGGCGGCGGCCATCACCACCGGCCGTTACTACACCCCGTCGGGAAGGCTTATCCAGCGGGACTACGGGACCTCCTACGACGCGTACTTCTTCCCCGACCAGCAGCCGCGGCAGGAGAAGGACGAGGCGATCCCCGCCCAGGAGGCCCGCACCGACGCCGGCCGGAAGGTCTTCGGCGGGGGAGGCATCGCGCCGGACGTGGAGGTGAAGTCTCCGGAGATCCCGCCCCTGGCCCTCTCCCTGGAGCGCAAGCGTTCCTTCCTGGAGTTCACCGCCCACGAGGTGGAGACGGGCAAGCTCGCCCTTTCCGCCGTGCGGGAACCGGCCTGGAGCGCCCGCTTCCGGAGCTGGCTCCAGGAACACGGGACGGCGCCCACGGACGCGGAGTGGGCGGAGAGCGAGGCGTACATCCGGGCGGCCCTGGAACGGGAGGCGGGGACCATGCTGGAGGGGCAGGCGGCGGGGTACCGGGCCATGGTGCCCCTGGACCTGCAGCTCCAGAAGGCGCTGGAGCAACTCAAGGCGGGGGCCAAGGCGGCCGCCTGACCCATCGGAACGGGAGACGGGAGCGGGATGTTCGAAAGACTGACCGAGCGGATCCAGGACGCCGTCAAGAGCCTCCGCGGCCAGGGCAAGATCACCGAGTCCAACATCCAGGAGGGGCTTCGGGCCGTGCGCATGGCCCTCCTGGAGGCCGACGTCCACGTTTCCGTGGTGCGTGACTTCCTGGAGGGCGTCAAGGCCAAGGCGCTGGGGGAAGAGGTCCTGAGGAGCCTCTCCCCGGACCAGCACTTCATCAAGATCCTCCACGAGGAGATGGTTCGGGTGTTGGGGGAAGGGGACCGCCGCCTCCACTTCTCCCCCCTCCCGCCGGGCGTCGTCATGCTGGTGGGCCTCCAGGGGTCGGGCAAGACCACCACCGCCGGAAAGCTCGCCCGCTACTTCCTGGAGGACGGCCACCCCCCGCTGTTGGTGCCCGCCGACGTATACCGGCCTGCCGCCCGCCAGCAGCTCGAGACGGTGGGACGGGCCGTGGGGGCCCCGGTCTTCGCCCCCGATCCGGGGGACGACCCCGTGGCCATCTGCCGCAAGGCCTTGGAGGAGGCCCGGAAGAGGGGCATTCACCGCCTCATCCTGGACACCGCCGGCCGCCTGGCGGTGGACGAGGGCCTCATGGAGGAGCTCCGGCGCATCGGCGAAGCGGTGAAGCCCGACGAAAGCCTCTACGTCGCCGACGCCATGGCCGGCCAGAGCGCCATGGCCACCGTCCAGGCCTTCCACGAGAAGGTCCGCCTCACGGGGGTGATCCTCACCAAGGCCGACGGAGACGCCCGGGGAGGGGCGGTCCTCTCGGTGAAGGCCGTGACGGGGCTTCCCGTGAAGTTCGTCGGGGTGGGGGAGAAGTACGACGCCCTGGAACCCTTCTACCCCGAACGGATGGCCTCCCGGGTGCTGGGGATGGGGGACGTCCTCTCCCTCATCGAGAAGGCCCAGGCGGCGGTGGACGAGAAGGAGGCGGAGGAGATGGCCCGCCGCCTGAGGCGGGCCGAGTTCACCCTCGAGGACTTCCGGACCCAGCTCCAGCAGATGCGGAAAATGGGGCCGTTGGACCAGGTCCTTTCCATGATTCCCGGCGCCGGGGCGGCCCTCAAGGGGGGCGAGGTGGACGAGGGGCGCCTCCGCAGGGCCCAGGCCATCCTCGACTCCATGACCCCCTACGAGCGGGAGCACTTCTCCGCCATCAACGGGAGCCGCCGGCGGAGGATCGCCGCCGGGTCGGGGACCACCGTGGCGGAGGTCAACCAGCTCTTGAAACAGTTCCTCACCATGCGGAAGATGATGGGCCAGGTGAAACGGGGCGGCCTCAAGAACCTGAGGCGCGTCCTTTCTTCGTGGCCCCGGTGAGAGGAGCCGGCGAGCGTTGACAGGCCCGGGAGCGCGTGCTAGATTGACCTTGCCCTTCTGAGGGTTAGGGGGAAAGGGGACCCATGGCCAGGAAGCGGATACTCCTCGTGGATTACGAGCCCAAGCTTCTGGAGAGGCTGAAGTCCATGCTGCCCGCCGACCGGTACGAGGTGGCCACGGCGCAGGACGGTTTTCAGGCCCTCGAGGAATTCGACCGCTTTCACCCGGACCTGGTCTTCCTGAGAACCATGCTTCCCAAGAAGCACGGCTTCCAGGTGTGCCAGGAGATGGTGGAGCGGGCGGGGTCGCGGTACGTGCCGGTGGTGATGCACTGCAGCATCTACAAGAGCCGGAAGTACCGCAGCGACGCCATGAAGATCTACGGCGCCGCCGAGTACCTGGAGGACCCCATCGAGGAAAAGACCCTCCAGGAGGTCCTGGAGCGCTTCCTGGTGAAAGCCCCGCCCGCGGTGCCCGTGAAGCCCGCCGCGCCGGAACCGGCGGCGCCCAAGGCTCCGGAAGCGAAGGCCGCGGAACCTCCCCCGCCTCAGGCGGTCCGACCCGCCCCGCCCCGCCCCAAGGGGGGACTTTCCGGCGTGGACAAGGTCCTGGAGGAGACCCTCTCCGGGCTCAAGCTCGACGTGAAGAAGCCCAAGGCCTCCTCGGTGGAGGCCACCGTCCCCCTGGGCACGGTCCCGCCTCCCCCCCCGGAGGCTCCTCCGCCGGCCCCCGCCCCGGAGGCCCCGCCCCCGGCGCCGCCGGCGAAGGCGCAGCCCCCCGAGGAGGTGACCTCCGAGGACCTCTTCGGCGACGTC
Source organism: Acidobacteriota bacterium (assembly GCA_037444825.1). GTDB lineage: Bacteria > Acidobacteriota > UBA4820 > UBA4820 > DSQY01 > JBFLVU01. The sequence continues at coordinate 11,443 of JBBILR010000044.1, forward strand.
ATCCAGGACGTCCTCGAAGCCCCGAAAGCGTCCGGGGAAGAGGCCCCTCCGCCCGCACCGGCGGCCCCGCCGGCGGAGGCGAAGCGCGGCCCCGCCCCCCCCCCGGCCCCCGCCCCGGAGCGCG
>JBBILR010000045.1:0-11188 GCA_037444825.1 Acidobacteriota bacterium
CGCGGGGGCCCTTCGCGGGGGGCGGGCGGGGGCCGGGGCCGCGCTGGAGGGGGGCGGCTGGACCGGGGCGGCGGGGGAGGCGCCTCCGGGCCCCGAGGAGGTGGAAGCCTCCGTGGCCGGCGGGGCAGGGGAGGGGCTGGGGGAGGCCGTCGCCTCGGCTTCGTCGGACGGCACCGGGGGAGTCCGTCCCCGGGAGCCGGACAAGAGGGCCACCCCGCCGGCCACCGCGGCCCCTAGGACCACCACGGCCACGAGAACGAGAAGGGCCACCAGCGAAAGGCGGGAGGGCTTCCCCGAGGGGCTGGTCACGGGGGCCGGCGGGGACTTGGGGGCGCCGGCCCGGGGAGAGGCCGCGGGGGCCGCCCCCTTGGGGGCCGCCCCAGCCGCCGGCTGGGGGACGAGGAAGGTCTTTTCCGAGGCGGCGGCGTCCGGGGCCATCCCCGCGTGGGGCAGGGCGGCGCCGGCCAGGTAGGCGTCGATGTCCTCCACGAGCTCCGAGGCCGACAGGTACCGCCTCTCCGGGTCCTTTTCCAGGAGGTGCCTCAGGATCTGGTCCACCTCCTGGGGCAGGGAGGGATTCAACTCCAAGGGAGGAGGGGGATCCTCCCGCGCGATGCGGAAGGCCACCGCGCTGATGTCGTCGCCCGGGAAGGGCTTTTGCGCGCAGAAGAGCTCGTAGAGCACCGTCCCCAGGGAGAAGAGGTCGGAGCGGCCGTCCACCGGCCTCCCCATGACCTGCTCGGGGGACATGTAGGCCGGCGTCCCCAGGAACTGCCCCTCCCGGGTCAGCTCGGAGGTGGGGACCTTGGCGATGCCGAAATCCATGAGCTTGACGCGGCCCTCGGGGGTCTGGACGATGTTGGCGGGCTTGATGTCGCGGTGGACCACCCCGTTCTTGTGGGCGTAGTCCAGGGCCGAGGCCAGCTCCCGCACCAGCGGCAGGATGGCGTCGGGGTCCTGCTTGATACCCTGCCGGACCTTGTAGTTCCAGGGGAGGCCCTCGACGTACTCCATGGCGATGAAGGGGACCCCCGAAAGGGAGCCGTCGTCGGCCTCGTAGACCGTCACGATGGCGGGGTGGGAGAGCTTTCCCGCCGCCCGGGCCTCCCTCAGGAAGCGGGCCCGGAACTCCTTGACCTTCTCCTCCTCCAGCCCGTCGGGAAGGACGATGGTCTTGACGGCCACGGGCCTGTCGATGGTGGGGTCCAGCCCCAGGTAGACCACGCCCATGGCCCCCCGGCCCAGGACGCGCTGGATTCGGTACTTGCCGATGGAGGAGGGGAGAGGGACCTGGGTTCCGGGGAGGGTCACCGCGCCACCTCCCTGAGGGGAACGAAGCGAACCCCGCGGCGGCTCCAGTAGGGAATGCGGGCCGCCAGGGCCTCCACCGTCCGGGGACGAAGGTGACCGATGCCCACGAGCACGCCCTCCCTGCGAGACCGGTCCACCAGCGAATCCAACTGCGCCATGATAGCACCGCTCTCGTCTTCCCCGTCAAGGAAGACGCTCCGGAAGGCCGCCGGAACGCCGGCCGCCCGGGCCTCATCGTAGGCCACCGTGAGCGGCGTGGTGCGGCTGTCGAGGAAGTACAGGCCCCTCTCGGAAAGGACCTCCATCACCGCCCGCATGAGGGCCCGGTCCTGGGTGGCCCGGGAGCCCATGTGGTTGTTCGCCCCCTCTGCCCAGGGGACCTCCCCCAGGTCCCGAAGAAGGATCCGCCGCACCTCCGCCCGGTCCATCCCGACGAGGAGCATGCCGCCCGTGGCCCGCCACCTCCTCCCTTCCAGGGGCTCCATGGGGGTGTGGAGGATCACCGGAAAGCCCCGGGCGTGGAGGAATTCGGCGCTGGCGCGGGAGGCCGGAAGGTTGGGGATGACGGCGAAGGTCACCGAAGGGGGGAGGCGGGCCGCGGCCTCCTGCGCCAGTTCGAGGCTCTGCCCGGTGTCGTCGAGGACCAGGGAGACCGCCGCCTCCCCCTCTCGGACCAGCGGCGGGGGTTCGGGGGCCGAAGGCCTTTCCGGCGCCCGGCGGGGCTTTCGCCGCAGTGGGCTCGCCGGGGGAGGGGAGGGAGGCTTGGCGGCGGACGGCGGCGGCGGGGCGGGGACTCCCCGCCGGGACGGCAGGACCAGGCGGAGGGCCACCGCCGCGGCCAGGAGGGCCAGGAGGAGCAGGAGCCAGGCCGCGGGGAGGCGGAATTCAGCGCGTTTTCGGCGGCTTCGGGTCTTGGCTGCCATGGCCGGGGGAGTCGGGCGCGGGGGCCTTCAGCACGGTGGCGTACGTCTTCTCCGGAGCCTCCGCCGGCGGTACGGAGAGGGGGAGGGCCGGCTCCAGGGGGTGTTCCTTGAGGGGTTTGCCGTCCGGCGCCAGGTAGTAGGCGGTGGCGAGGCGGAGACGGCCCCCGTCGGAGAGGGGGATCTCCTCCACCCTCGCCGCCGTCCCGTAGGTGGGCTGGCCGGCGAGGAGCGCCCCCGCCTCCCGGAGGGCCGAGGCCAGGGCCTCCCCCCCCCGGGCGGTGGTCCCGTCCACGAGGACCCTCACGGCCTTTCCGGACAGGAGGCCAGGTCCTTCGGAGGCCTCCCGGCCCTCCCGGCCACCGGCGCCCCGAAAGCGGGGCCCCTTTCCGGGGCCGAGCAGAAGGCCGGCCCAGCGGGCGACGTCGGCGGCTTCGCCCGACGCGCACCCCCGGAGGTCCACCACCCAGGGGCCGCCGCCGGCCCGGAGTGCGGCGGCGGCCTTGGGGGGAAGGGAGGCTTCCAGGGCGGGGAGGACCAGGGCCGAGGCTCCTCCGGTGAGAGGAAGGACCGAGGGGACCGGAAAGGGGACGCGGGTCACCGCCACCTCCGTGGCGTGCCAGCTCTCCGGGTCCATGACGGTGAGGGGGACCTTCTCGCCCTCCGCCCCCCGAAAGGCCGCCAGGATCTGCGGGTAGGTCAGGTCGTAGGTGGAGACACCGCCCACGAAGCGGAGGATGGCGCCGGGGCGAAGTCCCTCGGGGGAGCCGGGGAAGGGGGCCAGGATCCGGGCGAAGTCCTCGCCCTTGGTGACGTAGAGGGGGAGCGTGGCCGGCAGGAGGGTCTTCCGGTGGAGGGCCTCCACCTCCTCGGGAGAAACGTACGCCGACTCGGGCCCCGCCGCCTGGGCGATTCCCTGGAGGGCCCCCCGGATCACCTCCCGGGGGCTCTTCGGGTCCACGTAGTCCCGGAGCACCATGGTGAGGACCGTGTCGAAGAGCTCCCTGGACGCCTGGTCCGGCCCTTCCGGGGTCTGGGCCCAAAGGCCCGATGCGGCGAGCGCCAGCAGGAGAAGGGCCGACCCAAGGCGAAGGGGCGTTCGTTCACCGGTCATGGGAACCTCCCGCGAACCAGGGGGCGGGGTCCAGGGCTTTGGCCCCCCGGCGGAGTTCGAAGTACAGGGCCGCCGTTCCGGAGGCGGCGTCCTCCCCGACGTTTCCGACGAGGTCGCCCGAGCCCACCACCTGGCCCGCGGCCACCGAAACCTGGTCCAAGTGGGCGTACACGGTGAAGAAGCCTCCCGGGTGGCGGAGGATCACCGTGTAGCCGTACCCGCTCAGCCAGCCGGCGTACTCCGCCGTGCCGTCGAAGACCGCCCGCACCGGCGTGCCCAGAGGCGCCTGGATGTCCAGGCCGGGGTGGGGGACGCGGGTCTTGAAGCGGGGGTGGACGAAGTCGCCGAAGCCCCGCACCACCGGGCCTCGGCAGGGCATGGGGAGACGTCCCTCCGCCTCGGCCATGTTTTGGGAAAAAACCTCCACCCGGCGCCGGAAGTCCAGGTCGTTGAGGTACCGGTCCATGGCCCTGGCCGCCTCCAGGCGTTCCGAAAGGGCCCGTTCGGCCGCCGACCGCTCCCCCTGGATCCGGCGGAGGAGGGCGGAGAGGCGCCCCTGCTCCTCCTCCAGGGCCGCCTTCTCCCGCTCCGCCTCCTTCGTCCGGACCTCGAGGTCCAGGGCCAGCGTCTCGAGCTTTCTCCGGGCGGCCTCCCGCTCCTGACGGAGTCCCTGGAACTCCCGCAGCCGGGCTTCGTCCCGCCGGGAGAGGGCCCCCAGGTACAGCCCCGCCGTCCGGACGTCCTCCGTGGACCGCACGGCGAAGAGGAGGCGGTACTCCTGCAACAGACCCAGGGCGTACTGCTGGCGGGCGCGGACCTTGAGGTAGGTCTCGGCGCGGCGCTGTCGAAGGGCGGCCTCCTCCTCGGCCCGGAGCGCCTCGGCCCTCCGGGCTTCCAGAGCCCTTTTCTCCGCCTCGGCCTTGCGGATCACCGCCTCGTCCAGCCGGATGCGCCGCCTCAGCAAATCCGCCTGGTCGAGGAGCCCCCGCTCCCGTCCGGCGATCTCCCCCACCTGGTCGGAGAGCCGCTGAATCTCCACCTCGAGGCCGTCTTGCGGCCCGGCGGCGGGAAGGAGGGTGGCCAGGCCGAGAAAAACCAGGGCCATCGGGGCTTTCACCGGCCCTCCTTCACCACCAGGCTCTCGCCTTCCAGGTCCTCTTCCGGCGGCAGGCCCAGCAGGTCCAGGATGGTCGGCGCCAGGTCGATCATGCGGGGGTTGGCGCGCAGGGGCCGGTTGCTGAGGATCATGCCGGGGACGAAGCGGGGGTCCAGAGAGCAGTGGTCGCCGCTCCACGCCTTCTCGTTGGTCTCGATGAGACGCTCCGGGGCCCCTCCCAGGGAGGTCTGCCAGGAGACGCGGTAGTTCGGCGTGTTGGTGACCCTCAGGTCCGGCACCAGGTTCGGGTCGTAGCGGCTGTAGAGCTGATCGCGGTGGTAGACGGCGTAGATGGGGTGCTCCCCCGTTTCGGGGTCCACCATTTCGGGGAGCCTCTTCTGGATCTCCCGGACCAGGGCGTCGTACTGCGCCCCCGGGGCGACGATTCCCCGCGGCTCCCGTCCCTTCAGGTTGATGTAGACGTTGCCCAGGCCCAGGGCGTAGGCCCGGGTCCTCGACCAGTCCACGTTCTTGAAGAGGAGGCGGTCGTCGTCGAAGAGGTCCTCCAGCGTCATGACCCCCGTGTCCGACGTGAGGGCCAGGTACCCCTCGTCCAGAAGCCACCGGTTCAGGTTCACCGCCTTCCGGAAGGAGGCGAAGCCGTGGTCGGAGAGGACCACCAGGGCCGCATCCGGAGGGAGCGCCGCCATGGCCTTCCCGACGATGCGGTCCATCCGGGCGTAGGCCGCCTTCATGGCCTCCTGGTACCGGGGGGCGAGGGCGGGGTCGTAGAGAGGGTGGCCCTCGTCCATGAAGCGCCAGAGGATGTGGGCCACCCGGTCGGTGAACTCGAAGACCTGCACGTAGAGGTCCCAGTCCCCGTCCCGGAGGAGGGCCTCCATCATCCGCTCGAAGTCCGACTCGGTCCACTCCACGTCGGAGAGGAAGTGGCGTTCGTCGGCGAGGCCCGACGAGATGGTCCACGTGTCGATGGCCCAGCCCATGGTCTTGTAGGCGCCGAAGCGCTTCATGAGCCGCTCGGCGTAGTTCCGCGGGTAGGAGATGGGGATTCCGTGGTCCTCGGGGTGGACGTGGATGGGGGAGAGGTAGAGCCTCAGCTCCGGCTCGGCGGAGAGGAGGTAGAAGCGGCAGAGGCCGTGGACGTGGATCAGCGGGTTGAAGGCGAAGTCCAGGGTGACCCAGGGGGACCACTCCCCCTCCCTCAGGGTGCCCCGGCTCCCTTGCACCTCGTAGGTGCACGTCCGGGCGGTGCCGTCCCAGGACAGGGCCAGGGGGGCGTCGAGGGTGGCGGGGACCCCCTTCTTGGCGAGCCTCTCCTCCGCCTCCTTCCGCAGGCGGGACCTGACCTGCGGGTCGGTGGAGCACCCCCCGGCGTCGTCGAGGACGTACTCGTGGAAAAGCTTGTTGAAGGGCCCCTGGATCTTCACCGTCACCGGCCGGGGCGCGTCTTTGGGCACCGGAACGATGTCCACGCTGAACTCGTTGTCCCCCGCCGTCAGCGAGGGGTCGGTGGTGAAGAGGTAGGGCGTTCCCACGCGGCCCCGGATGTCGGGGACGCCCAGACCCGACAGGAGACGACCCTCGGGGTACGGGTTCGCGGGGAAGGTGTCGGGAACCCGGAAGACCAGGCACCGCCGGCCCTTCTCCGCCGCGCGCTCCCAGAAGGGTTTTCCCTTGAGGTGGTTGATGGGGGAGGGCACCCGGGCGGGCAGGAAGGAGGAGGTGAAGACGAAGCCCCCCGTCCCCAGCGCCGCGGCGGCAAGGAGCGCCGCGAGCCTTCGCCTCCGCTTCAGGAGGGGAAGGAAGCCCGACAGGTATCCCACGAGAAGCCCCAGGAGAACCCCCGCCCCCAAGGCGGCCCAGCGGGTTTTCCTCCCCAAGAGGAAACTTCGGGAGCCCTCTTCCATGAGCGCGAAGCGGGGTTTGTAGGTGGCCAGATCCCGAACGAGAAAGTCAAAGACCTGGTTGCGGCCGGGGTTCCAACCGGTGAGGAAGGTTCCCCAGGAAACCGGGGTCTGGGGCGGGTTGGTGACCTCGAGGTCGAAAAAGCACCCCCCTTCCATGAGGCGCCGGAAGTGGGGCATGGCCCCTTCGGCCATGTACCGGCGCACCAGCTTCGGGTCGGCCCCGTCGAAGCCGAGGACCACCACCTTTCGCGGGGAAGGCGGGCTGCTTTGGAGGGCGAAGGTCAGCAGAAGAAGGAGGCCCAGGGCCGCCGGGCGAAGGAACCCTCTCATCGCCGCAGAAGCCCCTGGAGGGTCCCGTCCCGCACGATGGTGTGGTCCCGGTCGGGGCCGGTGGAGATCAGCGCCACCTTCACGCCCAAGAGCTCCTCCAGCCGCTCCACGTAGCGCCTTGCCTTCTCCGGAAGGTCTTCCCACCGGGTGCGGCCGAAGGTCTCGGCCTTCCAGCCGGGGATCGTCTCGTAGCGGGGGAGGGCTTTTTCGAGGATCCACGGCTCCGCGGGGAAGTCGGTGAGGAGCCGTCCCTCGTACTCGTACGCCGTGCAGACCTTCACCTCGTCGAAGGCGTCCAGGACGTCCAGGAGCATGAGGGCGGCCCCGTGGAGCCCGTTGACCCTGACGGCGTACCGGGCCGCCACGGCGTCGAACCAGCCGCAGCGCCGGGGCCTGCCGGTGGTGGTGCCGTACTCCCGGCCCCGTTCCCGGATGAGGGCCCCGGCCTCGTTGTCCTGCTCGGTGACGAAGGGGCCGCCTCCCACCCGCGTGCAGTAGGCCTTGAAGACCCCCAGGACCGTCCGGATCTCCGTGGGGGGGATGCCCAGGCCGGTGCAGGCGCCGCCGGCGGTGCTGTTGCTGGAGGTGACGAAGGGGTAAGTCCCGTGGTCCACGTCCAGAAGGGTTCCCTGGGCCCCCTCGCAGAGGAGGCGCTTGCCTTCGTCGAGGCTCCTGCGCAGAAGGGCCGAGGTGTCGGTCACCAGGGGGGCGATCTCCGGGGCCAAGGCGCGGAAGCGGCCGATGACCTCCTCGGCGGGGATGCCGTCGTGGCCGAAGACCGCCTTGAGGTGGGCGTTCTTCGCCTCCGAGAGCCGCCTCAGCTCCCCGTCGAGACGGCCCAGGTCCTTCAGAAAAACCGCCCGCACGCCCTCGCGGTGGTACTTGCTTTCGTAGGCCGGTCCGATGCCCCGCCCGGTGGTCCCGATCCTGCCGCTCCCCCGGCGCTCCTCGCGGAGCTGGTCCAGGAGGACGTGGTGGGGGAGGATGAAGTGGGCCCGGTCGGAGATGCGCAGGCCCCCCACGTCGATGCCGGCGGCCTTGAGGGACCGGATCTCCATCACCAGCGCCTCGGGGTCGATGACGATCCCGTTGCCGATGACGCAGAGTTTGCCGGCGGCCAGGATCCCCGACGGGACCAGGTGGAGGGCGTACCGGCTTCCGCCCAGCGTCACCGTGTGGCCCGCGTTGTGGCCGCCCTGGTAGCGGGCCACCACGTCGGCGGCCTCCGAGAGGAGGTTCACCACCTTGCCCTTGCCCTCGTCGCCCCACTGGCCGCCCACGATGACCATCGGCATCTGCATCGTCGGTCCTCCCGGCAGGCGGAGAGTATAGCACCAAGGCGCTAGGCGGAAGTCGGAAAGCGAGAAGCGGAAGGCGGGAGGGAATGGAGGGCCAAATCCCCGCTCAGGGGATCACGGTGTTCCCTAAGCGGTGAGAATGCCGTGGAAGGCGAGGGGGTCCAGGCTGGCGCCGCCCACGAGCAGGCCCTCCACGCCGGGGGCCTGAAGGAGCGCCGAAGCGTTCTGGGGCTTCACCGAGCCGCCGTAGAGGATCCGCACCGAGGAGGAAACGCCCCTTCCTGCCAGCCACCGCCGGATGGCGAGGTGGACCTCGCCGGCGTCTTCGGGCCGGGCGACCTTGCCCGTTCCGATGGCCCAGACCGGCTCGTAGGCGACGTCGAAGCCCTCGCGGGGCGGCTCCTCGCCCAGGGCTCCCTCCAGCTGGGAGCGCACCACCTCCAGCGTCGCCCCCGCCTCCCGCTCCGGAAGGAGCTCCCCCACGCACAGGATGGGACGGAGCCCGTGGCGGAGGGCGGCCCGGAACTTGCCTTTGAGGCGCATGTCCCCCTCGCCGAAGAGGTGCCGCCGCTCCGAATGGCCCACGAGGACGTAGGCGCACCCGGCGTCCTTCACCATGGCCGCCGAGACCTCCCCCGTGAAGGCCCCTTCTTCCTCCTCGTGGAGGTTCTGGGCCCCCAGCGCCTGGCCCGGCGGAAGAAGGGCCCGGACGGTGTCGAGGAGGGGGAAGGGCGGCAGGAAGAGGACTTCCCGGCCGGGGGGGAAGGGCAGGGAGCCCCAGGTCGCAAAGAAGGCCCGGGCCTCCGCCCGGGTCTTGTACATTTTCCAGTTGGCGGCGATGAGCGGGACGGTCACCCTCTCCTCCTTTTCCCGCCGGGACCGGCGGGGCCCCAGTCTACCATCACCGACCCTTCGTGGGCCTCCCCCCCTGCTTGCGGGGGGCGCTCCCCGGCGGCCCCCAGGGGCCTTGAAACTTTGTGAAAAAGGTGTTATCGTTTCCACAAACGTGGGCTCCATAGCCCACGTTTTTCGTTGGAGGGATGGCGTGGCGGGATCCTGGTTGGACCGGCTCCGCGCTCTGGCCGAGGAGTCGGCGGCGGCTTACGGGCTTCTGCTCTTCGACGTGGAGAGCCGCGCCACCGGCCGCCGGTGGTGGATCCGGGTGACCCTAGACCGGCTGGACGGGCCGGTGACGTTGGAGGACTGCGAGAAGGTGTCCCGGCGCCTTTCCTTGAGCCTGGACGCCGAGGACGTCGTTCCCCACGCCTACGAGCTGGAGGTCAGCTCCCCCGGCGTGGAGCGCCCCCTGAGAACGCCCGCGGACTTCGTTCGGTTCCGCGGCCGGAAGGTGCACCTCGTCCTCGCACCGGGAGAGGGAGAGCCCGGCGGGACCCTGGAGGCGTTCTCCGAGGGGTGCGAAGAGGGCGCGGTGTTGGTGAAGGTGGACCAGGAGGTGCGGAGGATCCCTCCGGAACGGATCAAGAGCGCGCGCCTGGTCTTCGAGTTCCCCTAGAGAACCGATTCGGAGAAAAGGCATGTCCAACGAACTTCTGCAAGCCATCGAGGCCGTGGGCCGCGAGAAAGGAATCGACAAGGAAGTGGTCATCGCCGCCCTGGAAGACGCCTACGCCGCCGCGGCCAAGCGGGTCCTGAGGTCCCCCGAGGTCTTCGTCTGCCACCTGGACCGGGAGACCGGCGAGTTCACCATCGCCACCGTGAAGCGGGTGGTGGAGGGGCCCCAGGTGGAGAACCCCGCCATCGAGATGTCCCTGGAGGAGGCCCTGGAGTACCGGAAGGACGTCCTCCCGGGCGACATCCTCGAGTTCCCCCAGGAGACCCCTCCCAACATGGGGCGCATCGCCGCCCAGCAGGCCAAACAGGTCCTCACCCAGAAGATCCGCGAGGCGGAGCGGGAGATCATTTACAAGGAGTACAAGGACCGGGTGGGCACCATCATCAACGGCGTGGTGAAGCGTTTGGAGAAGCGCAGCATCATCGTGGACATCGGCCGGACGGAGGCTCTCTTGCCGCCGTCGGAGCAGAGCCGCGGGGAACGGTTCCTCCAGAACGACCGCATCCGGGCCCTCATCGTGGAGGTGAAGGAGAACGCCAAGGGCAACCAGATCATCCTCAGCCGGTCCCGGGGCGAGTTCGTCGTCCGCCTTTTCGAGGCCGAGGTCCCGGAGATCTACGACGGGACGGTGGTCATCAAGGGCGTGGCCCGGGAGGCGGGGGAGCGCACCAAGATCGCCGTCATGAGCAAGGACCGGGACGTGGACCCCATCGGCGCCTGCATCGGCATGCGGGGCATGCGGGTCCAGGCGGTGACCCGGGAGTTGAGGGGGGAGAAGATCGACATCATCCCCTACAAGGAAGATCTCCAGGAGATGGTCAAGGCGGCCCTGGCCCCGGCCACCGTCACCCGCGTTCAGATCGTGGACCCCGAAGCCAAGCGGATGGAGGTGGTGGTCCCGGAGGACCAGATCTCCCTCACCATCGGCAAGCGGGGCCAGAACATCCGCCTGGCGGGCCAGCTCGTGGGATGGGAGCTGGACGTGAAGTCCGAGGAGGACAAGAAGCAGGAGATCCTGGCGGCCATGTCCTCCCTCATGGGGGCCGCGCCGTCCCCGGAGGGGGAAGCGGGGGTGGCCGAGGGGGCGGAGGAGAAGGCCGGTCCGGACGAAACCCCCGAGGGGGATCTTTCGGACGGGGCTTCGGAGAGCGGCACCGAGGAAGATCCAGCTTCCCCCGGTGGTACGGAAGGTTCCAAGGAGGGGGAGGTCTGAGCGATGGCGAAGATCCGCGTTTACGAACTGGCGAAAAAGATCGGGGTCCCCGCGGCCCAACTCCTGAAGGACCTGCAGGAGAAGGGGGTGGAGGTCTCCTCCAATTTCAGCTCGGTGGACGAGGAGGTCCTGGAGCGTCTGAAAGCCCCCAAGGCCCCCCCTCCGGAAGCTGCCCGGAAGGCCGCGGCCAAGGCGGCGCCCGCCAAGGCGGCTCCGGCGAAGGCGGCTCCGGCGAAGGCGGCGCCCCCCAAGGCCCCTGCCGTTTCCAAGGCGGCCGCCCCCCCGCCGCCCGCCCGGGCGGCCCCGCCGCCCCCCAAGCCCAAGCCGGTCCCCATCCTCCACCGCCCGGCCTCCTCCATCGGTGCCAAGCTCCCTCCGCCCAAGCCCGCCGCCCCCGCGGAACCG
>JBBILR010000046.1:0-10726 GCA_037444825.1 Acidobacteriota bacterium
CCGTAGAGGTCCGATCGCGCCCAGGCCTTTTCCCCCCGGATCACCTCCGGGGCCATGTAGCCCGGCGTCCCCAGGGCCATCCCCGTGAGCGTGAGGCTCTCCCCCAGGTCCTCCCCCTTGGCCAGGCCGAAGTCGCCGAGCTTCACCGAGCCGTCGGACGCCAGGAGGACGTTTCCGCTCTTGACGTCCCGGTGCAGAACCCCCAGGCCGTGGAGGTGCGAAAGGGCCTCCAGGATGGAAGCCGCCGTCGTCACGGCCTCCTGCTGAGGCAGGGGGCCCCCGCGCCGGATCCGTTCCCTCAGGGTCTCGCCTTCCACCCACTCCATCAGGAGGGCGGGCCGCCTCTCCACGAACAACAGGTCATGGATGGGCAGGAGGTTGGGATGGAGGGCCCGCTGGGAGGCCTTGATCTCCCTCCGGAGGCGCTCCAGCGATCCTTTCTCGTCCTCGGCGCGCTCCCAGAGGACCTTCAGGGCCACGCGCGACCGGGCCATCTCGTCGAAGACGCCGTACACCACGCCCGAAGCGCCGGTGCCCAGGACCTTCTCCACCCGGTAGCGGCCCTCCAGCACCTCCCCGGTCTCCCTGAGCGGCTGGAGGCCCCGCTCGATGCGCGACGGGACCGCCGTGCCCCAGCAGGAGGGGCAGGAAAGATCCCCTTCTGGAAGGCTTTTCCCGCACCCGGAACAAGGCGCCATGCCTGAATGGTACGCATGGGGTCCGGGTACGTCAAAAAGACCTCCCCGCGGGTGTCGCGGCGCTTCCGGACGCCCGGAGGCGAAGGGCGAACGGGGGGCGCGATCACCGGCCGGGACGGCCCCACACCGCGGCCGCCCTATCGCCACCGGGCCCCTCTGGCCTATGATGGCCGAAGGGGAGGCCCATGCGCTTCGTGGCGACGGCGAGCAAGGGGCTGGAGGAGGTCTGCGCCGGGGAAATCCGGGGACTGGGCCTTCGCGTCCTCGGGGTACGCCCGGGGGCGGTGGAGTTCGAAGGCAGGGAGGAGGCGGGGTGGAAGGCCTGCCTGCACCTGCGCTCCGCCCGGCGGGTCCTCCTTCCCCTGGCGGCCTTCGAGGCCGCCGACGCCGAGGCCCTGTACGAGGCGGTGAGGGAGATCCCCTGGGAGGAGCGCCTCACGCCCCGGCACACCTTCGCCGTGGAGGCGTCGGTGGAGAAGGCGCCGGTCTCCCATTCGGGTTTCGCCGCCCTCAAGGTGAAGGACGCGGCGGCCGACCGGCTGAGGGACCGCTTCGGCGGCCGGCCGGACGTGGACCGCAGGGACCCGGACGTGCGGGTCCTTCTTCGGTGGCGCGGGAGCCGGGCGGAGGTCTCCCTGGACCTGTCGGGGGGTCCGCTCCACAAACGGGGCTACCGGGTGCGGAGCGTGCCCGCCCCCCTCAACGAGACCACGGCGGCGGGGATCCTTCTTCTGCTCGGCTACGACGGCACGGCGCCCTTTTCGGACCCATTCTGCGGCTCGGGCACCTTCGCCGTGGAGGCGGCCCTGCTGGCGTCGGGGACGGCCCCCGGCCTCCTGCGGGAGTCCCCCTTCGGCTTCGAACGGTGGCCGGGCTTCCGGCCGGCGCGGTGGGCGAGGATCCGCGAGGAGTCGGCCTCCCGGGTGACGCGTCCGGCCTGCCGAATCGCCGCGTCGGACCTCGACCCCCAGGCGGTGGCCGCGGCGAGGCGGAACGCCGAGAAGGCCGGGATGGCCCCCTTTCTCCACTTCTCGGTGGCCGACGCCCGGCATTGGAGGCCGCCGGGAGAGGGGGGGCTCCTGGTCTGCAACCCCCCCTACGGAGACCACGCGGGGGCGGGGGAGGACCTCCCTTCTCTTTACCGGGCCTTCGGGGACGCCCTGAAGCGGAGGGGGTCCGGCTGGACGGCGGGGATCCTCTGCGGGGACCCCCGCCTTCTCAAGTGTGTGGGGCTGAGGCCGGCCCGAAGGATTCCCGTCTGGAACGGGCCCATGGAATGCCGCCTTCACGTCTACCCCCTCCTGGAAGGGGCTTTCCGCCGCCGCCACGAAGATGGCCCCCGGCACTCCTCGGGTGGCGGAGCCCCTCCGCCTCCCTCCCGGGAAGCCCCCTGAGGCGGCCTTCGGGGTATACTCACCGGCGGAGGGCGGCGAGGCCATGACCACCTACCGGGTGCGGAAGCTTCACGAGCTCATCGGAGGCCTCAAGGAGACCACCGCCGTCCGGGCCCTCTGCCGGGACCTCGAAGCGCGTCTTCGCCGGAGCCGGGCCCCCTACGAGGGGGCGCCGCTCCCGGAAGACCTGGTGCGGGGCCGGCTCCCGGCGGGGATCCTTTCGGCCTGGGTCTTCGTCCTGCCCCCCGATCAACCCACCCCTCCCCACCGCCACCCCGGGTCGGCCCAGCACTCGGCGGTGATCGCGGGCGGGGGCTGGGGATGGGTGGCCGGGCGGCGCTTCGAACTCCAGCCCTACGACCCGGCTTTCCCGGAGCGGTCGCTCCTGGTGATCCCCGAGGGGGCCCCCCACGCCTTCCAGCCGGGCCACGAGGGGCTCGTCCTCATGTCCTTCCACACGGTGGCGGCGGAGGCCCTGCGGGAGGAGCCGGTGGAGGTGGGCCCGGAACCGCTCCAGATCGCCCCGCCGCCCAAGAAGGCAACCCCCCCGAAGCCTCATGCCGCGAGAGCCTCCAGGGGCCGCCGGCGAAAGCCTCCGGCCATTCCGCGAAAGGGGCGGCGTCCATGAGAACCCTGCTGCTGCCTCTCTTCGGCGTCCTGGTGGGCCTGGGGGCCGCCTTTTCGGGGCTCGGGGGCGGGTTCCTGATGGTGCCCCTCCTGCTCTTTATGGGCTTCACCGCCCAACGGGCCGTTGGGACCTCTTTCCTGGCCATCCTGGTGATCTCCGTCTCGGCGCTGGCCGCCCACAACAAGCTGGCCAACGTGGACTACACGGCGGGGATCCTGTTGGGTCTCGGGGGCTTGGTGGGCGCGCAGGTGGGGGCCCGCCTCGTCCAGCACGTCTCCACCCAGGGCTTCCAGAGGATCTTCGCCGGCTTCCTCGTGGCCCTGGCCGCTTACCTGTTCTTCAAGAAGTGACGAAGCGTCCCTGGGCGGGAACCGGCGGGGTCCGATGAAGGGAAACACGAGAACCTTCCTGGGCGTCCTTCTGGCCTTTCTCGTCTTGGCCGGGATGACCCAGCTCTTCACGTGGAAGAGCCCCGAAGCCGAGGGGGCCCCCCCTCTTACCCTCTCGGTCCTGCCGGGGTACACCTTGGCCTCCTGTCTTCGGGTTCTCGGGGCTTACGCCCTTTCCCTCCTCTTCAGCCTCCCCTACGGCTACTACGCCGCCACGCGGCCGCGCCTGGGCAAGGTCCTCATCCCCGTCCTCGACATCCTCCAGTCCGTGCCGGTCCTCGGCTTCTTTCCGGCGGCGGTCTACTTCTTCATCACGCTGGCGGGGGGCCATCGGTGGGGGATCGAGGCGGCCGCCGTCTTCCTCATCTTCACCAGCCAGGCCTGGAACATGGCCTTCGGCGTCTACGAGGCCTGCTCCACCGTCCCCGCCGACCTGAAGGACGCGGCCCTCTCCTTGGGCTTGAGCCGGGGGGAGACCTACCGGAGCCTCTACCTCCCCTTTTCCGCCCCCCGGCTGGTCTACAACTCCATGCTCTCCTGGGCGGGCGGATGGTACTTCCTCATCGCCTGCGAAATCATCACCGTGGGCCCCGTCACCTTCAACCTGCCCGGGCTGGGCTACTTTCTGTCCCGCTCCGCGGAGGAGGGGCGGCTGGACCTCCTCCTCACGGGGGTCACGGCCCTCTTGCTCATCATCGTCGCCGTGGACACGTTCCTGTGGCGGCCGCTGGCAGTGTGGTCGGGCCGTTTCCGGTACGAGGCGCTCTCCACGGGGACGGAGCGGCTCCTGGGCTCGGGGAGGCGGCCTTTGCGGGGGGGGCGCTGGGTGCGACAGGGGCGCATCTGGATGCGGCGGGGGGTGCGGCTGGGCTGGCACCGCGGCCGGGTTGCCCTGGGCGAACTGATGGAAAGGGCTTCCAGGGCCGCCGAACCCGGGAAGAGACTCTTCCGCTGGGCCTGGAAGGTGCTGGAGGTCGTCCTGGCGGCGGGGGCCCTGGGGATCCTGCTGTGGGGAGGGGTCCGAATCGCCGTCCTGCTGGCGGGTCCCTGGCCTTCGGAGGCCCGCATCCTTCCCGCCGCCATGGCCTTTTCCTTTCTTCGCATGCTGGCGGCCTACGCCGTATCCCTGGCCTGGACGGTTCCGGTGGCCGTGTGGGCCGGGCAGAGCCCCAGGGTGATGAACGTCGTGAGGCCCCTGGCCCAGATCGGGGCGTCCCTGCCCGCCACCGCCCTCTTCCCCCTCATGGTCTACCTGATCATCCGGTACGCCGGGGGGATGAACGTCGCCTCGGTGCTCCTCATCCTGACGGGGATGCAGTGGTACCTCCTCTTCAACCTCCTCTCGGGCGTGGACGGCATCCCCATGGAGCTGAAGGAGGCGGCTCGCTCCCTGGGCCTCTCCCGGTGGCAGACCTTCCGGCGGCTGACCCTCCCCGCCGTCCTCCCCGCCCTGCTGACGGGGAGCGTCACCGGCTGGGGCGGCGGGTGGAACGCCCTCATCGTCTCCGAGTACTTCAGGTACGCCGGCACGGTTCATGTGGTGACCGGCATCGGGGCTATGCTGGACCGGGCCACCTACGAGCAGGGGGACATGCGGCTCATGGTTCTCTCCCTCCTCACCATGGTGACGGTCATCGTGGCCGTGAACCACTTCTTCTGGCGGCGGCTGTACGAGTTCGCCTCCGAGCGGTTCCGGTTGGAACTTTGAGGCCCTTTTTGGTAAGGTGGCTTCGATGGGCGCGCTCCTCGAACTCACGAACGTGACGAAGGCCTTTCCTCACCCCCGGGGACTCCTGCCCGCCTTCGAGGAGGTCTCCTTCACCCTGGAGGAGGGCGAGTTCGCCGCCATCGTGGGCCCCTCCGGGTGCGGCAAGAGCACGCTTCTCCGCGTCATCCACGGGCTCACGCCCCCCACCAGCGGGGTGGTTACCTACCGGGGCCAAGAGGTGGCGGGGGTCAACACCCGTATGGCGATGGTCTTCCAGTCCTTCGCCCTCCTGCCGTGGCTCTCCGTGGTCCGGAACGTGGAGCTGGGGATGGAGGCCCGGGGCGTTCCCCCCAAGGAGCGCCGCCGCCGGGCCCTCTTCTACCTGGACAAGGTGGGTCTCGACGGCTTCGAGGAGGCGTACCCCCGCGAACTCTCGGGGGGCATGAAACAGCGGGTGGGCTTGGCCCGGGCCCTGGCGGTGGAGCCGGAGATCCTCCTCATGGACGAGCCCTTCTCCTCCCTGGACGCCCTCACCGCCGCCTCCCTCCGGGAGGAGGTGGTGGACCTCTGGAGGGATCGGGAGATTCCCGTGAAGACCGTCCTCATGGTCACCCACATCATCGAGGAGGCGGTGGAGATGGCCGACCGCATCCTCATCTTCAACGGCCGCCCGGGGCGCCTGGTGGAGGACGGCCCCGTGGACCTGCCCCGGCCCCGGAACCGGCGGGAGCCCCGCTTTTCCGAATACGTGGACCGGGTCTTCGAAAAGATCGCCTGAAGGAGAGCGCCGAAAATGGACGTGGATCCGCTACCCCAATCGGAAATCAGCCGCATCCTCGGACTCCTCGAGATTCTGGAGGACCACGGCGGGAGGGAGGACATCTACAAGCTGGCCCGGGAGCTTCACTTCGAGTCTTCGGACCTGGTGGAGGTGATCCGGGGGGCCGAACTCCTGGGCCTCGTCACCACCCCCGGGGGGGACGTGGAACTTCTGGAAGCGGGCCGGAAGGTCAACGCCGGGGACATGAACGCCATCAAGTCCCTCCTCAAGGAGCGGATGGCGAAGATCCCGCTGTTCCAGTACTTCATCCAGAAGCTCCAGGGCGAGGAGGACCACCGGATGTCGCGGAAAGACGTCCTCGAGGAACTCGCCCGCCTCCTCCCCAAGAGCAACCCCGACCAGCAGTTCCACGCCCTCGTCGCCTGGGGCCGGTACGCCGAGATCTTCGGCTACAACCGAGACTTGGACCTCTTCTACCTCGACGAGGGCCAGACGCTGGAGTGACCGCCCCGCCCGCTCCATCCCCGGTCTCGGCGGGAGACCGGGCCGCGCCGGGGGAGTTCCGCCCATGACGAAGGAATCCGAGCCGAAACACGACCGCCGCTTCCTCCGCCTGGCGCTCACCGCGCTGGGGGTGGTCTTCGGGGACATCGGCACCAGCCCCCTCTACGTCCTCCGGGTCTGCTTCGACGAGAGCCACGGGCTGGCCCTCACGCCCCCCAACGTCGTGGGGGTGCTGTCCCTGATCTTCTGGGCCCTCGTCCTCGTCATCGGCACCAAGTACCTCGCCCTGATGATGCGGGCCGACAACCGGGGGGAGGGGGGAGTGCTGGCGCTCATGGCGCTCGCCCGAAAGCCCCTGCAGGACAGCCGAAGGACCTTTTGGGCCGTCACCGCCGCCGGCATCTTCGGCGCCGCCCTTCTCTACGGGGACGGGGTGATCACCCCGGCCATCTCGGTCCTCAGCGCCGTGGAGGGACTGGAGGTCGCCGCACCGGGACTCGGCCACGCGGTGGTTCCCGTCACCGTCCTCCTTCTGGTGGGCCTCTTCCTCCTCCAGCACCGGGGCACCGGGGGGGTGGGCGCCCTCTTCGGGCCGGTGATGCTCGCGTGGTTTTCGGCGCTGGCCCTCCTCGGCGTGGCGGGGATCCTCCGAACCCCGGAGGTCCTCTGGGCGGTCAATCCCCTGTACGCCGTGCGCTTCCTCCACGAAAACGGAATGGCGGGCTTCCTGGTTCTGGGAGCGGTCTTCCTGGCCGTGACGGGGGGGGAGGCGCTCTACGCGGACATGGGCCACTTCGGAAAGAGGCCCATCCGCCTCACGTGGTTCGCCTTCGTCTTCCCCTCCCTTCTCCTCAACTACTTCGGCCAGGGGGCCCTCCTCCTCCAATCCCCGGAGGCCCTCGAGAACCCCTTCTTCCGGTTGGCCCCGCCCTGGGCGGCCCTGTACCTGGTGGTTCTGGCCACCGCCGCCACCATCATCGCCTCCCAGGCGGTGATCACCGGCTCCTTTTCCCTCACCCGACAGGCCATCCAGCTGGGCTTCTGCCCCCGCCTCACCGTCCGCCACACCTCCGAGGCCGAAAAGGGGCAGATCTACCTCCCGGCGGTGAACTGGGCGCTCATGGTCTCCACGCTGCTGCTGGTGGCGGCCTTCCGCTCCTCCGACAACCTGGCGGCGGCCTACGGCATGGCCGTCACCACGGACATGCTCCTGGCCTCCGCCATGCTCTTCCTCACGGCCCAAGGCGCCTGGAGGTGGCCGCTGTGGGGGCTCGTCCCCCTCTTCTCCCTCTTCTTCGCCGTGGACCTCGGCTTCTGGTCGGCCAATCTCGTCAAGATTCCCAAGGGTGGCTGGTTCCCCCTCTTGCTGGCGTCCGTGCTCTTCGTTCTCATGACCACGTGGAAGCGCGGGCGAACCCTCCTCTACGAACGCCTTCGGGCCGAATCCATCCCCCTGGACCTCTTTCTCAGGGACCTCCATCTGGCCACCCGCGTCCCCGGGACGGGCATCTACATGACCGGCAGCCCGGCGGGGGCGCCGGTCCCCCTCCTGCACACCCTCAAGCACTTCCACGTCGTCCACGAGCGCGTGGTGCTTCTCACCGTCCTCACCGACGAGGAGCGTCCCGCGGTTCGGAAGGAGAACCGCCTGGAGGTGCAGGACTTGGGGCAGGGGGTGTACCGCCTCGTCGCCCGCTACGGCTTCATGGAGAGCCCCGACGTGCCCGCCCTCCTCAAGGAGGCGGCGCGGGTGGGCCTCCACTTCGAGCCCATGAAGACCTCCTTCATCCTCGGGCGGGAGACCCTCATCTCCACCTCCCGGCCCGGCATGGCCCGCTGGCGGGAGCGCCTCTTCGCCTGGATGTCCCGAAACGCCCAGGGCGCCATGACCTTCTTCGGCCTTCCCCCCAACCGCGTCATCGAGCTGGGCGTCCAGGTGGAGCTCTGAAAGCGGTCTGAAGGCCGTCGGGCGCGTCAGGACCTGCGGAAGATGCGGCGGCCGACGCCCGCCATCGGCCAAAAAACGGCCTGGGCGGGAAAAAGCGGCGTCGGTGGCGCGGGCCTTCGGGGGATGGCCCCACCGGCCTTGCGGGCAAAGGCCGCTGTGCGGCGGGAAGCCCGTAGGGGGGCGGATCCCCGTTTCCGCGCGCCCCCTCGCCCCGGCCGGGCCGTCCTCACCCGTGGATGGCCCTCTTGTCCACGGCGAGGCAGGCTTCCATGAGGGCTTCGCTCAGGGTGGGGTGGGCGTGGCTGGTTCGGGCGAGGTCCTCGGCGCTGGCCTTGAACTCGAGGGCCAGGACGGCCTCGGGGATGAGGTCCGAGGCCCTGGGGCCCACGACGTGGACGCCGAGGAGGGTGTCGGTCTCCGCGTGGGCCAGGACCTTGACCATGCCGTCTTCCATGCCCAGGCTCTTGGCGCGGCCGTTGCCCTTGAAGTAGAACTTCCCGGCCTTGTAGGGGACGCCTTCGGCCTTGAGCTCCTCCTCGGTCTTGCCCACGCAGGCCAGCTCGGGGTTCGTGTAGACCACGTTGGGGATGGCGCCGTAGTTCACGTGGCCGGGTTTTCCGGCGAGGATCTCGGCCACGGCGATTCCCTCCTCGGAGGCCTTGTGGGCCAGCATGGGGCCGCGGATCAGGTCCCCGATGGCGTAGACGCCGGGGAGGTTGGTCTCGAAGCGGTCGTTCACCGCCACCCGGCCGGCTTCGTCGAGGGCCACGCCCGCCTCCCGGATGCCCGCGGCGTGGACGGCGGGCTTCCGGCCCACGGCCACGAGGACCTTCTCGGCGGGGAGGACCTCCCGTTCCCCCTTGGCGTTTTCCAGGGTGAGGGCCACGCCATCGGGGAGGACCTCGGCGGTCTTGAGGGTGGTGGAGGTCTTGAGGACCAGCCCCTGGGCCTTGAGGGAGCGTTCAAGCAGGGTGGACATCTGCCCGTCGGCGAAGGGGGCGACGCGGGGGAGCATCTCCACCACGGTGACCCGGGCGCCCAGCCGGCACCAGACGCTCCCGAGTTCGAGCCCCACGGCCCCGGCGCCCACCACCACCAGGCTCTCGGGGACCGCCTCGAAGGAGAGGGCTTCGGTGGAGGTGACCACGCGCCGGCCGTCGAAGGGAAGGAAGGGCAGGGCGGCGGGGACGGAGCCCACGGCGAGGACCACGGACCGGGCCTCCAGTTCCTTCGCCTCCTCCGGGGAGCGAACGGCCACCCGCCCGGGGGCGAGGAGGGTCCCCTCGCCGCGGAGGACCGTCACCTTGTTTTTCTTCATGAGGAGCCCGATGCCGCCGGTGAGGTCCTTCACGATGGCGTCCTTGCGGGCCAGGAGAGCGGGGAGGTTCAGGCGGACCCCCGAGGGCTCCACGCCGTGGGCGGGAAGGGCGTGGAGGGCCTCGTGGTACCGCTCGCTGGACTCGAGGAGCGCCTTGGAGGGGATGCACCCCACGTTGAGGCAGGTGCCGCCCAGGGCGGCGTCCTTCTCCACCAGGGCGGTCTTCAGCCCCAGCTGGGCGGCGCGGATGGCGCAGACGTAGCCCCCCGGCCCCGCCCCGATCACGACGACGTCGAAAGATTCCATGGTCCATACCCCCTTCGCGGGCGGCTTCGCGGCACGCGGTCTCCGCGCGGCGCCGGCCGCCCCTCTTCGGTTCGCTCAGATCTCCAGCAGGGCCCGCCCGGGGTGCTCCACGAAGTCCGCCACCCGCCTCAGAAAGAGCCCCGCCGTCTTTCCGTCGATGAGGCGGTGGTCGTAGGAGAGGGCCAGGACCATCACCGGCCGCACGACGACCTGGCCGTTCCGCACCACCGGTTTCTCCTGGATGGCGTAGGTCCCCAGGATGCCGCTCTGGGGCGGGTTGAGGATGGGCGTCCCCATGAGGGCCCCGTAGGAGCCGGCGTTGGTGATGGAGAAGGTCCCCCCGGAGAGCTCCTCCAGGGTGACCTTCTTTTCCCGGACCCGCGCGGCCAGGCGGGCGATCTCCCGTTCGACTTCCGGCAAGGAGAGCCGGTCGGCGTGGCGCAGGACGGGGACGGCGAGACCCTGTTCGGCCGCCACGGCCACCCCGATGTGGATCTCCCGGTTTTCGACGATCTCCGCGCCCTCGATCCAGGAGTTGAGGTCGGGGAAGGCGCGCAGGGCGTCGCAGACGGCCTTCACGAAGAAGCCCATGTACCCCAGCGGCACGCCGTGGCGGGCTTTGAACTCCTCCCGGTAGAGGGCCCGCAGAGCGGCCACCTCGCCGCAGTCGCACTCCGTGAAGGTCGTCAGGGTGGCGGTGGACTGCCTCGAGAGCAGAAGCCGTTCGGCGATGCGGGCCCGGATGGGGGTCAAGGGCCTGCGGACCTGGCCGCCCTCCACGGGCGGCGGAGGCGCCGGGGCCGGGGGGGCCGGGGCCGCCGCCGGCTTCTCCGCGGGCTCCGGCTCCCCCTGGGCGGGAGGCTCCCCCTGCGCCAGGAAGCGAAGGACGTCCTCCTTGGTGATCCGTCCGTCCCGGCCCGTCCCCCGGATGGCCGCCGGGTCCAGGCGGTGCTCCTCGACCAGGCGCCGCACGGCGGGGGCCAGGGCTTCCGCCGCGTCGGGACGGGCCAGGCGCTCCCGGGCGGCGGGGAGGCCCGCCACCGGGTTCAGGG
>JBBILR010000047.1:0-9362 GCA_037444825.1 Acidobacteriota bacterium
TCTCCTGGAGGATGTTGGCGGCCCCGTAGGCCTCCAGGGCCCAGACCTCCATCTCCCCGAAGCGCTGGCCGCCGAACTGGGCCTTGCCGCCCAGGGGCTGCTGGGTGATGAGGGAGTAGGGGCCGATGGAGCGGGCGTGGATCTTGTCCTCCACGAGGTGCGCCAGCTTCATCATGTAGATGTAGCCCACCGTCACCTTCTGCTCCATGGCCTCGCCGGTTCTCCCGTCCCGAAGCACGATCTTCCCGTCGGAGGGGAGCCCGGCCTTGTCCAGGAGGAGCTTGATGTCCTCCTCCTTGGCGCCGTCGAAGACGGGGCTGGAAACGTGGAGCCCCAGGGCCTTGGCGGCCCACCCGAGGTGGGTCTCCAAGATCTGCCCGACGTTCATGCGGCTGGGGACGCCCAGGGGGTTGAGGACGATCTGGACGGGCGTCCCGTCGGGGAGGAAGGGCATGTCCTCCTCCGGCAGGATGCGGCTCACCACGCCCTTGTTGCCGTGGCGGCCGGCCATCTTGTCGCCCACCTGGATCTTCCGCTTGATGGCCACGTACACCTTGACCATCTTGATGACGCCGGGCAGCAACTCGTCGCCGCGCTCGAGGTTGGCGATCTTGTCGCGGAACTGCTGTTCCAGGACCTCGATCTTCCGGCGGGTGCGCTCCTCGATCTCCCGGATGCGGGCGATGGCCTCCTTGAACTTGGCCTGGATCTGGATCTTGGGGAGGAGGTCCGCCCGGATGGTGGAGAGGAGCCTCGCGGTGAGCTTCTCGCCCTTGGCCACCAGCTCCTCGCCGCTCAGGTCGTCGTAGAGCGGCTGGGCGGCCACCGTCCCGTCCAGCAGGTCGGAGATCTTCTTCCGGTTTTCCTCCCGGAGAATCCGGATCTGGTCCCGGAGGTTCTTCTCCATGCGGCCCACGTAGGCCTCTTCGATGGCCCGGGTCCGCTCGTCCTTCTCCACCCCCTTCCGGGTGAAGACCTTGACGTCCACGATGACCCCGGAGATCCCCGGCGGGCAGCGGAGGGAGGCGTCGCGGTACTCGGCGGACTTCTCGCCGAAGATGGCCCTCAGGAGCTTCTCCTCGGGGGTCATCTGCGTCTCCCCCTTGGGGGTGACCTTCCCCACGAGGATGTCCCCGGGCTTCACGTGGGCGCCGATGCGGATGATCCCGCTCTCGTCCAAGTCCTTGAGGTAGGCCTCGGAGATGTTGGGGATGTCCCGGGTGATCTCTTCCTTGCCCAGCTTGGTGTCCCGCGCCTCGATCTCCAGCTCCTCGATGTGGATGGAGGTGAAGACGTCCTCCTCCACGAGCTTTTCGGAGAGGAGAATGGCGTCTTCGTAGTTGTACCCGCGCCACGGCATGAAGGCCACGAGCACGTTGCGCCCCAGGGCCAGCTCCCCGCCGTCGGTGCAGGGCCCGTCGGCCAGGACGTCCCCGGCCTTCACCACGTCCCCCTGCTTCACCACCGGCTTCTGGTTGATGCAGGTGTTCTGGTTCGAACGCTGGAACTTGGTGAGGGGGTAGACGTCGGCGCCGAAGTCGTAGAGGTCCTCCCCCTCCGTGCCGCCGGCCACCCGGACGATGATGCGGTTGGCGTCCACCACGTCCACGATGCCGCCCCGGCGGCACACCACCGTGGACTCCGAGTCCTTCCCCACCACCAGCTCCATGCCGGTGCCCACCACGGGGGCCTTGGGCCGGAGCAGGGGCACCGCCTGGCGCTGCATGTTGGAGCCCATGAGGGCGCGGTTGGCGTCGTCGTGCTCCAGGAAGGGGATGAGGGCCGCGGCGATGGAGACCAGCTGCTTGGGGGAAACGTCGATGTACTGAATCTCCTCCCTGGGGGCCAGCACGAACTCGCCGGCCTTCCGGGCCTGGACCTTCTCGTTGAGGAAGTTCCCCTGCTCGTCCACCGGCGCGTTGGCCTGGGCGATGGTGTAGACGTCCTCCTCCCAGGCGGTGAGGTAGAAGGCCGTGGGCTCCCCCCGGGGCGGGGTCTTCTTGGCCTTCTTGCACCGGGCCACTTCGGCCTTCAGCTCCGACTCCTCCACCACCTGGCCCAGCGAAAAGGCGCCGTCCCCGGGGAAGGTGATCTCGTAATGGTTGAGGACGCGACCGTTCTCCACCTTCTTGTAGGGGGACTCGATGAAGCCGAACTCGTTGATCCGGGCGTAGGTGGAGAGGGAGGAGATGAGGCCGATGTTGGGGCCTTCCGGCGTCTCGATGGGGCAGAGGCGCCCGTAGTGGCTGGTGTGGACGTCCCGCACCTCGAAACCGGCCCGCTCCCGGCTGAGCCCGCCGGGGCCCAGGGCGCTCAGGCGCCGCTTGTGGGTGATCTCCGAGAGGGGGTTGGTCTGGTCCATGAACTGGGAGAGCTGGCTGGAGCCGAAGAACTCCAGGATGGAGGCCACCACCGGCTTGGCGTTGATGAGCTCCTTGGGCCCGGCCTGGGCCAGGTTGTGGTAGACGCTCATCTTTTCCTTGGTGGCGCGCTCCATGCGGGACAGCCCGATGCGGATCTGGTTCTCGAGGAGCTCGCCCACGCACCGGACCCGCCGGTTCCCCAGGTGGTCGATGTCGTCCAGCGTGCCGATGTTGTTCTTCAGCCTAAGGAGGTACTCCACGATCTCGCAGTAGTCCTCCAGGGTGAGGATGCGCCGCCGCTCCAGCTCCTCCGCCAGGGCCTTCTTGCTCAGGCTCCGGTACAGGTCGGGGTGGAGCTTCGTGAGGAACTTGAGGGCGCCCACCCGGGAGAAGTCGTACCGCTTCTCGTCGAAGAACATCATTTCGAAGAAGGTCTTGGCGCCGGCGGGGGTCACCGGGTCGCCGGGGCGCACCTTCCGGAAGAAGTCCACGTAGGCCTCTTCCTGGGTCTTGCAGACGTCCTTGGAGAGGGTGTCCAGAAGGGCCGTGCCCACGTCGGTGGCCTTGGGGAGGATCACCTCCAGCGTCTCCAGCCCCTGGGAGGCCAATTCGAACAGCCGTTCCACCGAAAGGAGCTGGCCGCTCTCGCAGAGGAGCTCCCCGCTCTCGGGATCGGCCACGTCCTTGAAGGCGTAAACGTCGGTGAACTCCGCGGGGTCCACCTTCACGGAGGCGGCCTTGGACTTCTTCAGGCGGGCCACCTGGCTCCGGCGGATCTTCTTGCCGGCCTCCACCAGGACCTCCTTGCCCTCGGTGACGGTCTCCGCCGCCACGAGGCCCGCCAGCCGGTCCGAAACCCGGAGCCGGAGGGAATCGGGGGAGAGTTCCAGCACGTCCACGGGGTAGAAGCGCTTGAGGAGGGTGGCGTTGTCCCCCAGGCCCAGCGCCCGCAGGAAAACGGTGGCGGGGAAACGGCGCTTCCGGTCGATGCGCACGTGCAGGACGTTCTTCGCGTCGAGCTCGAACTCCACCCAAGAGCCGCGGGCGGGGATGACCTTCGCCACGAACTCCGTCCGGTTCTCGTTGGCCTGGTAAAAGACGCCCGGGCTGCGGTGGAGCTGGCTCACCACCGCCCGCTCCGTCCCGTTGATGATGAAGGTCCCCTTCTCCGTCATGAGGGGCACGGACCCGAAGAAGACCTCCTCCTCCTTGAAGTCCAGCACCGACGGCACGCCCCCCGCCGCGTCCTTCTGGTAGGTCTCGACGCGGACGTAGAGCTTCAGGGGGATTCCGTAGGTCATGCCCCGCTCCTGGCACTCCTCCACGGTGGTGGGGACCCGCAGGTCCACCACGTCGTCGCACTGGGGGCAGCGCTGGATCTGGACCGGCATGACCTGGCCGCAGGAGTCGCACTGGACCTCCCGGGCCTGGGGGTCCCGGATGATCACCCGGGCCGTGCAGTGGGGGCACCGCTGGCGCAGGTGTTCCAGGCCCTGGAGCTGTCCGCACCGGCACTTCCAGTCCCCCAGGGAGTAGTGCAGGTAGACCAGGGAGCACTCCCCCCGGAAGTCCTTGATGGGGAAGACCGAGCGGAAGGCCTCCTCCAGGCCCACGTTCTCCCGCTCCTCGGGCAGGAGGTCCATCTGGAGGAACCGCCGGTACGACTCCCGCTGGAGGTCCAGCAGGTTGGGGATGGGAATGGTGGTGTGGATGCGGGAAAACTCGAGCCGCTTCCGTTTCCCGACATCGACTTCTTTGGGCATCGGGCCGTCTCCTCAGCTACAAAGGCCGCGGGGATGCATGTCCGGGGTGCTCCGCCCGGCCGCCGCTGTGGCGGCCGCGCGCGGAAAAGGCACACGGGCAGGGTACGCCGGAAGGCGCCCTGCCCAGGTGGGACTCGGCCAGCGGAACGCTACTTGATCTCGACAGTCGCGCCCTGCTCCTCGAACTTCTTCTTGATGGACTCCGCCTCGTCCTTGCTCACGCCTTCCTTGATGGTCTTGGGAGCGCCTTCCACCAGGTCCTTGGCCTCCTTGAGCCCGAGGTTGGTGATCTCCCGCACCACCTTGATGACGTTGATCTTCTTCTCGCCGGCGTTCTTGAGGATGACGTCGAACTCCGTCTTCTCCTCGGCGGGGGCGGCGGCGGCGGCGCCGGGGGCGGCCATCATGACGGGGGCCGCGGCGGCGGCGGAAACGCCCCACTTCTCTTCCAGCATCTTGCTCAGCTGGGCGGCTTCCAGGACGGTGAGGGCGCTCAGCTGTTCGACGATCGCGTTCAGGTCGGCCATTGGAAAATCCTCCTTGCGGTTTCCTCGAAACTCCCGGGCGCTTTGGCGCTCCTTCGGGAGAGATCCACACCACGGGGCGCTTGGGCCCCCATCAACCCTCGGCTTGCTTGCCCCGTTCGGACAGGCACACTGCCACGTTTCTCGCCGGCGTTTGCAGCAGCCGGGCCAGCTTGGCGGCGGGCTCCTGGATCAGCCCGATGAGCTGGGCCCGGACCCCCTCCAGGCCCGGCAGGAGCGAGAGGGCCTCCACGCTCTTCGCGTCCATGGCCTTCCCCTCCACCACCGCCCCCTTGACCTTCAGGTGGGGGTTCTCCTTGGCGAAGGCCACCAGGACCTTGGCCAGGGGCACGGGGTCCTTGGGGGACCAGGCCAGGGCCGTGGGGCCCTCCATCCACTCGGCGGCGCCGTGGAGGTCCGTCCCCTCGGAGGCCTTCTTGAGGAGGGTGTTCTTCACCACGCGCAGGCGCCCGGAGGTCTCCCGGACCCGGTCCCTCAGCGCGCTGATTTCCTTGACCTTGAGGCCCTTGAAGTCCACCAGGTAGAACGCCCCGTTCTGCTGGATGACTTCCTGGATCTCGCGGATGGTGTCCAGTTTTTCAGCCCGGTTCACGGCGTCCTCCTTAGTAACCGCTCACGTCCAGACGGACGCTGGGGCTCATGGTGGTGCAGAGGTAGGCGCTCTTCACGTACTTGCCCTTGGCGGAGGCCGGCTTGGCCTTCACCACGGCGTCGATGAGGGCCTGCGTATTCTCCACCAGGCGCTCCGTCTCGAAGGACTTCTTCCCGACGGGGCAGTGGACGATGCCGGTCTTGTCCACCCGGAACTCCACCTTGCCGGCCTTGAGGTCTTTCACCGCCTGGGCCACGTCGAAGGTGACGGTGCCCAGCTTCGGGTTGGGCATGAGGCCCCGTGGACCCAGGACTTTGCCCAGCTTGCCCACCTCTTTCATCATGTCGGGCGTGGCCACCACGGCGTCGAAGTCCATCCAGCCCTCCTGGATCTTGGCCACCGCCTCCTCGCCCAGGGCGTAGTCCGCCCCCGCCGCCTCGGCCTCCCGGATCTTCTCGCCCTGCGCGATGACGAGCACCCGGACGCTGCGGCCCAGGCCGTGCGGAAGCACCGTGGTCCCCCGGACCATCTGGTCGGCGTACTTGGGGTCCACCCCCAGGTTCAGGGAAATCTCCACCGTCTCGTCGAAGGCGGCGAAGGCGATCTCCTTCAGGAGGGCGATGGCGTCGGGGATGGAGTAATCCCGGGGCTCCACGCGCGACGCCGCCGCCTTGTACTTCTTGCCCACTCTGGCCATGGCCGGCCTCCTCAGTCCACGATTTCCAGGCCCATGCTGCGCGCCGCCCCGGCGATGGTCTTCACGGCGCTCTCCAGGGACTTGGTGTTGAGGTCGGGGAGCTTCGTCTTGGCGATCTCCTCGAGCTGCTTCCGGGTGACCTTCCCCACCTTGTTCTTGTTGGGCTCGCCGGAGCCCTTGGCGATGCCGGCGGCCTTCTTGAGCAGGTCCGACGCGGGGGGGGTCTTGGTCACGAAGGTGAAGGAGCGGTCGGCGTAGACGGTGATGACCACCGGGATGATGAAGCCTTCCTGCCCCTTGGTCTTGGCGTTGAACTCCTTGCAGAACCCCATGATGTTCACGCCGTGCTGGCCCAGGGCCGGGCCCACCGGCGGGGCCGGGTTGGCGTTCCCGGCGGGGATCTGGAGTTTGACTTCGGCGACGACTTTCTTGGCCATTTCTCGCTCCGTCCGGCGATCCGGCGGCGGGCCGCGGGGGAGAGCCCCCCGGCCCGGCGCGGGCCGCGGCGTATTCCCCTACAGCTTCTCCACCTGGAGGAAGTTCAGCTCCACGGGCGTCGAACGCCCGAAAATCGTGACCAGCACCGTGAGGGTGGAGTGGTCGGCGTTGACCTTGTCCACCACCCCCTGGAAGGAGGCGAAGGGGCCCTCGATGATCTTCACCTTCTCGCCGGGCTCGAAGGTGTACTTGGGCTTGGGGGCCTCGGTGGCCTGCGTCATGTGGCCGAGGATCCGGTCCATCTCCTCGGGGCTCAGCGCCTCCCCGCTGACGAAGCCCGTGACCTTCGGCGTGTTCACCACCACCTGCTTCGTCTCGTCGTTCATCACCATCTGGACGAGGACGTAGCCGGGGAAGAACTTCTTGGAGGAGACGTGCTTCTTGCCGTTGCGGATCTCCACCACGTTCTCCGTGGGGATCATCACCTCGCCGAAGAGGTCCTGGAGCCCGAAGGCCTGGATCCGGTTGAGGAGGCTCTCCTTCACCCGGTTCTCGAAGCCCGAGTAGGTATGGACGATGTACCAGTTCATGTCCGCCATCGAAGACTCACTTGAACAGCGCGAAGAGCTTGTTGAGCGCGCTGAAGACCAGCTGGTCCACCACCCAGAGGTAGACGCCGAAGAGAATGACGATGACCACCACCACGCTGGTGGTGTTGATCACCTCGCTCCGGCTGGGGAACGAGGTCTTCTTGACCTCCATCTGGACGTCTTTCAAGAAGGCCGGAAAGCGCTTCAAGGATTCGAGCCACTTCACGGTTCGCCTCGCTTCGTTTCGGAGGGCCCTCATTTCGCGCCCCCCGGTTTCCTGGAGCCCCGGGCCGCGCCGCCTCCCGGCGGCCTTCGCCTCGAAAAGGTTGGCAGGCGAGGAGGGGCTCGAACCCCCAACCCCCGGTTTTGGAGACCGGTGCTCTACCAGTTGAGCTACTCGCCTGCGCGAAGGTCACTTCACCTCTTTGTGGACCTGGTGGGAACGGCAGAAGGGGCAGTACTTGCGCACCTCCAGCTTTCCCTGCTGCTTCTTCTTGTTCTTCGTCGTCGAGTAGTTGCGGCGCTTGCACGCCGTGCACTGCAAATGGATGATGTCGCGCATGGTTTACTCCAGGATCTCCGTGATGGTTCCCGCGCCCACGGTGCGCCCCCCCTCGCGGATGGCGAAGCGGAGCCCCTTCTCCAGGGCCACGGGGGTGATGAGACCCACCTCCACGGAGACGTTGTCCCCGGGCATGACCATCTCCCGGTCCGGCGGAAGCTCCACCGTCCCCGTCACGTCGGTGGTGCGGAAGAAGAACTGGGGCCGGTAGCCCTTGAAGAAGGGCGTGTGCCGGCCTCCCTCCTCCTTCGTGAGGATGTACGCCTCGGCGCGGAAGCGGTGGTGGGGCTGGATGGACCCCGGCTGGGCCACCACCTGCCCCCGCTCCACGTCTTCCTTCTTGACGCCGCGGAGGAGAAGGCCGGCGTTGTCCCCCGCCTGCCCCTCCTCCAGGATCTTGTGGAACATCTCCACCCCGGTGACGGTGGTCTTCTGGGTCTCCCGGAGACCCACCACCTCCACCTCCTGGCCCACCTGGATCCGGCCGCGCTCGATGCGCCCGGTGACCACGGTGCCCCGCCCGGAGATGGAAAAGACGTCCTCGATGGGCATGAGGAAAGGCTTGTCCACCGGCCGCTGGGGCAGAGGGATGTACCGGTCGCAGGCCTCCAGGAGGTCGAAGACCGGCCGGCAGCGCGGGCATTCCGCCCCCCCGCAGCCGCAGTGCAGGGCCTGGAGGGCCGAACCCTTCACCACCGGCACCTCCTCCCCAGGGAAGTCGTAGGTGGAGAGCAAGTCCCGGATCTCCATCTCCACCAGGTCCAGGAGCTCCTTGTCGTCCACCATGTCCACCTTGTTCATGAAGACCACGATGGTGGGCACCCCCACCTGGCGGGCCAGGAGGATGTGCTCCCTCGTCTGGGGCATGGGGCCGTCGGCGGCGGAGACCACCAGGATGGCGCCGTCCATCTGGGCGGCGCCGGTGATCATGTTCTTCACGTAGTCGGCGTGGCCGGGGCAGTCCACGTGGGCGTAGTGGCGGTTCTCCGTCTGGTACTCCACGTGGGCGGTGTTGATGGTGATCCCCCGCGCCTTCTCCTCCGGGGCCTTGTCGATCTGGTCGTAGGCGGTGAAGGCGGCGAGGCCCCGGCTGCCCAGGACCTTGGTGATGGCGGCCGTCAAGGTCGTCTTGCCGTGGTCCACGTGACCAATGGTTCCCACGTTCACGTGGGGCTTGGTCCGCTGGAACTTTTCCTTCGACATGACCGCCTCGCTTCGATGTCACTTGACATTCGGCTTCGGGCCCGCCGCCCGCCGCCGAAGGAATTTCAACTGGAGCCCGCGACCAGGATTGAACTGGTGACCTCGTCCTTACCAAGGACGCGCTCTACCGACTGAGCTACGCGGGCCTGGAGAGGCAAGGAAGTCAGGAGGTTAGGAACTGAGGAAGGCATCTGGCGAACCCGCCTCTCTCTTCCTTTTCGTCCTCTCGCTTCCTGACTTCCTCACCTCCTCGCTTCCTCACTGCCTTGGAGCGGGCGACGGGATTCGAACCTACGCGGCCTAGAAGCCTCGGGGCCAGAGGCCCCTGCGTTTCAAGGCCGCCTACGGTTCCCGGGGCGGGGCCCCTCCCTCCGGATTGGCGGGTTCTTCGAAGACCCAGCTTCGCAACCACGTCCTCTGGGGGAATGGCCGGGTCTTGCTTCGAAGATGCCCCGGAAAGGTGCCCTCCGGTGAATGCTCCGGGTGGCCCGCCCTTCGAATCCCGCTCACCTCCTCCTACGATCCACACGCCTCATGCCGTTCCTGTTTCCCGGCTGCCTTGGAGCGGGCGACGGGATTCGAACCTACG
This sequence comes from Acidobacteriota bacterium, assembly GCA_037444825.1. Lineage (GTDB taxonomy): Bacteria > Acidobacteriota > UBA4820 > UBA4820 > DSQY01 > JBFLVU01. The sequence continues at coordinate 9,343 of JBBILR010000047.1, forward strand.
CGGCCTAGAAGCCTCGGGGC
>JBBILR010000048.1:0-8447 GCA_037444825.1 Acidobacteriota bacterium
AACCCCGCAATTTTCCCGCCCCTGATTTCTCGGGCACAGTATAGCATCGAGCGGCCTCCCCCTGGAGGGGGAAGTTTCGCACCCCCGCAGGGGGAAGAAGGCGGAGGCGCTCGGTGCGCCGCGTCGAATCTCTCCGCCCCTTCCTCCGATGCGGGGCAGGGTCGCCTATAGGCCCCCTCTTCCTGCCTCTTCAAGACGATCTGGGCCGGTGGGGCGGCACCAAACAGAAGAAGACGGCGAGCGCCGCGCCACCCCTTTCATTTCCCCACCCGAACGGCCACGTCCTCGATCCTGGCGGCGCTGGCCGGGTCCCGGGTGATGGCGCGGATGAGCTTCCGGTAGGTCCGGGGGGAAACGCCCACGTACATGGCCCACTCGCCCCGGAACAGGACGGCAAGAGCCGATTTCGTCCGGTTGTACCGGAGCTCGACCCTCTCTCCGCCCGCCAGCAGGTCGAATTCTTCCACGTCGTCTCTTTCTTCTTTCTCGACCCGCTGATCCGGCAAGGGGTCATCGATTCTGTAGGTGTCGTACAGGATCCCCTTCCCGGACTTCCACTGGCGCTCAAATGTCCATCCCATGGGGACGAAGGAGTTCGCCGGAACGGAGATCCTGTAGAGGAGCGATTTCTTCCCGTCTCGCGTCGAGACCTCCCGCCCCCAGTCGTGGTACAAGGTCCCGCGGGGGAACAGCCCCACGAAGCGCCACGCCACGTGGGGGGGAGTCTCTTTCGCCAGCCTCCACGCCTCCTGGCGCGCTTTCATCTCTTCGAGGAATCTCTGGCCCCTCTCCCACTCCTCCTCCGTCGGAGGGGTGCGTTTCCGAAAGCCCTCCATGAACTCGGCGGCCAGCTGATTCCTGTGCCTTTCGGCCAGCTTGCGCCAGAAACTGTGGATCTGTCGCCGGAGCCTCTTTCGCCGGCGGGTGGTTTTACCGGGCACGGGAGCCCCCTCCTTCGACGTAAAGCCTCTCCCTGCCAATGCGGCTCCGAGGGCAGGCCTTTCCCGGCGCCACACGGGCCGCGCCGCCGCAAGACCCCTCGGGCCTCCCCGCCGGGCCCCCGCCAGGCCCGCCGGAGCCCCGAACCCATGGATTCTCGCGTCGTCTCATGTCCGCCGCCCGACCGCTCGGTTCATTGTACCTCCATCGAAGGCCCCACCGCCCTCCGGATCCGTCCGGGATAAAAGATAGGGTTTCGAAGTGCACCCCGTGGACACAAACCCGTGAAGCCGCCGGTCCGGAAGGGTTGCCCGAGGGTGTCGGGGGGTTCCCTGTCGTCGAGGGCCGGAAGAGGCCCCTGCGGCCGGGGCCCGCGCCGCCGGCAGGCCTCGGACGGGCCGCGGCTAGCCCTTTTTCAGCTTGTTTCTATAGAGCCAGTCGGCCAGAAAAAGAACGCCCGTCAAGGCCAGGGGGGCGGAAATGGGGACGGAGGCGGTCCAGGAAAAGCGCCCCCAGGCCCAGACCACGTACAGGACGGCCAGGGCGAGGAACAGAACGGCCCCGGCCCCCGGCCACCGCCACACGGCGGCCGGAGCCAGCGCCACGAGGAACGCGGGAACGAGGTGGACGAGCAGGGCGCCGAGCGTTTTCCACGGCCCGGCCCCCTGGCCGAAGACGTCCAGGGCGAACGAACCCACGAGGACCACGCAGAGAATGCCCAGTACCCTCGGAGCCCACAAGAGGACCCGATCCGTGCTCGCATCCCTTTCGGCCCCTCCTTTCCGCGGCGGCCCACCCGAGAATGGACCCCCGGGAAGGGGCGAGGCGGCGGGGGACGTGCCGGCCTGTCCGTGACCCCTCCCCAGGCCCGCTTCGTAACCTCAAGTTATTCAACGTTCTTCGGCCACTCAAGCCCCGGGCGCCCCGTGGGGCGGGGCCGGGTCCCGCCACGCCGAATCGCGCGGGGGAAGGGGGACCGCGCCGGGGACTCGGCGACCTTCCGGAGCGCCGGGGGCGCGGGGGCGGGAGCCTTTGGAGGGGCCCGCCGCCGCCATGGGTTTCCCCCGGACCCTCCCCTACCCGCGGAGGGCGGCCAGGGCCTTTTCGTAGTCGGGCTCCTGGGCGATTTCGGGCACCAGCTCGGTGTAGAGGACGCGGCGGCCCTCGTCGAGGGCAACCACGGCCCGGGCCAGAAGGCCCTTCAACGGGCCGTCCACGATGCGGACGCCGTAGGCTTCCCCGAAGGAGAGGTCTCTCAGCTCGCTGAGGGTGACCACGTTGGCGATGCCCTCGGCGGAGCAGAAGCGGGACTGGGCGAAGGGGAGGTCGCGGGAGACGGTGAGGACCACGGCCCCCGGGACGGCGGCGGCTTCCTGGTTGAAGCGGCGGGCGGAGGCGGCGCAGACGCCCGTGTCCAGGCTGGGGACGATGTTGAGGAGCACCCGCTTGCCGGCGAAGTCCCCCAGGGAGACGTCCGACAGGTCGTTGCGGGTGAGGCGGAAGTCCGGGGCGGCGGCGCCCACGGGGGGCAGGTCGCCGGAGGTGTGGATGGGGTTTCCTTTCAGCATCACGGTGGCCATGGGCCCTCCTCTCGAATCGGCGGACCGAAGGAAAGTGTCCAGAGAAGTATAACCCTTCGGAGGCGGGTCTTCTTTCACCGGGGGGCGAAGCCCGCTTCTTTCGCGCCAGGCTCGCCCGTACAATGGCCCCATGGCGGAAGAGGGTCTATCACCGCAAGCGGAGCGGGGGGAGGTGCGCTGGGGGCGGCTCGTGCCGGTGCTCCTCGGCATGGGCCTTCTGCTTCTTCTGCCCGCCCCTTCGGGACTCACCCCCCCCGTCCGGGCCCTGGCCGTGCTCTTCCTGGCCGCCATCGTCTCGGTGGTGGCGCGGGCCCTTCCCATCCTCCACGCCGCCCTCGCCTTTTCCGCCGCGGCGGCCCTCTCGGGCGTCCTCCCGGTCCGTTCGCTCCTGGCGGGCTTCTCGGAGGACTTCATCGTGCTCATCGTGGCCGCCTTCCTCCTCTCCCGCGCCGTCATCCGGTCGGGCCTCGGAAGCCGCATCGCCCTGATGGTCATCGCACGCCTCGGCTCCTCCCCCACCGGCATCCTCTACGGCGTCTTTCTGGCCGACGCCCTCCTGGCGCCGGCCTTCCCCAGCAACACCGCCCGCAGCGGCGTCCTCTACCCGGTCCTCGACTCCCTCTGCGAGGGCTTGGGGGCGGGACCGGGAGGGGAGCGCCGCCGCCTGGGAAGCCTGCTCATGATGGGGGGCATGGCCTCCCTGAGCCTCTCCTCCTCCCTCTGGCTCACGGCCATGGCGGCCAACCCCGCGGGGGCGGCGCTGGCCGCCGAGGCGGGGGTCTCCGTCTCCTTCCTCTCCTGGTTCCTAGCCGCGGCCCCGCCGGTGGTGGCCGCCGGACTCCTCCTTCCCCTCCTCCTGAAACGGGCCGTCCGGCCGGAGGTCACCCGGACGCCGGAAGCCCCGGCCCTGGCCCGGGAGCACCTGGCCCGCCGGGGACCCCTCTCGAGGGACGAGCGCATCACCGCCGCGGTCTTCGGGGGGCTCGTCCTCCTGTGGTCCTTGGGCCCTTCCTTGGGGGTGGACCGGACGGCGGCCGCCCTGGGGGGGCTGGCGGTCCTGCTCCTCACCGGCGTCTACCGCCTGAAGGACCTCCGGCGCGAAGGGGAGGCCCTGGAGATCTGGATCTGGTTCGCCCTTCTCTACACCCTCAGCAGCGAGCTCAACAAGGTGGGCTTCATGAAGTGGCTGGGGCTCCTTCTGGCCCGGCCGCTGGAAGGCCTCCCCCCCTGGGCGGCCTTCACGGCCCTGGCCGCGGCGTACGTCCTCCTCCACTACTTCTTCGTCAGCCAGTCGGCCCACCTCTTCGCCCTCTACGGCGTCTTCCTGGGAATCGCCGTCTCGGCGGGGTTCCCCGCCGCGCCCGCCGCCTACTTCCTCCTCTTCGCCACGAACTTCTTCTCCTGCCTGACGCCCCAGGGATCCAGCGCCAACGTTCTCTTCCTCGGCAGCGGCCTCCTGCCCCCAGAGGAGGTCTACCGCTGGGGCGGCCTCGTGACGCTCCTCAACTTTGCGGTCTTTCTCGCCCTTGGACTCCCCTGGCTCCTCGTCCTCTTCTGAGGGTCAGGGGCGCCGTTCCGGGGGCAGGTGGCCGTAGGGGGGGAGGGTGGCCAGCCTCGGGTCTTCGAGGGGGGTGCCCACGGTGAAGTGGTAGAGGACCTGGAGGCGCTCCCCCCGGAGGCCCAGCAGGCGGTGGACCTCGTCGTCGAAGAAACAGCCGATGCCCGTTCCCCGGCGGCCCTCGGCCTCCGCCCAGAGGTAGAGGGCCTGCCCCACGGCGCCCGCCTCGTAGTGGATATGGCGGTAGGCCCAGGGGCGACCCTGGAGCACCGGTTCGAATTCGGCGGCGAGGGCGACGGCGAAGGCCGAGTCGGAGGCGATCTCCTGGTTGCAGGAAAGGAATCTCGCCTCCTTCCTCAGATCCCCCCGCCGGAGCCTGCGGAGGCCCAGGTGGGCGGGGGCCCCCTCCACCTCCTCGAAGAGGAAGGAGCTCCCGATGGCGCCGCGCAGGTCCGGGAGGGCCTCCCGGCGCCGGGGAAGGAGGTAGAGGCCCGGATCCAGTCCCGTCACGCGGTGGACGAAAAAGAGGGCGTGGACACGGGGCGGCCACGGCAGGGCGTCGAAAGGGGGGACCCCGGGCCGCGGCAGGAGGGCGTCGGCCATGCGGAAGAAGGCCTCCCGCGGGAGGGGGGTCTTTCCGTCGTAGGCCACGCCGCTCCGGCGGCTTCGGAGGATCTCCACCGCCCGAAGGTTGCGGGAGGGAACCTGGAGGGCCGGCAGGTCCCGCGGGGGGCGGTGGGCGGCCTCCGGGTCGCCCCCCGAAGGAATCCGCGACGCCGCCCGCGCCCATTCCACCGCCTCCCAGGAAACGCGCGTGGCGCTGAGGCGGTTGGCCTGGCCCTTCCAGGCGGAGCCGCGAAGGGCCGCGAGGACCTCCTCGGGGGCCGGGGCGGCTTCCCCGCCCGCCGAAACCCAGGCCAGCAGTTCCAGCTCTTCCCGCTCGGCGGAGCGGAAGTCCCGCTCCCGCTGGAGGCCCAGCAGGCTCTCCCCCTCCCCGTCTCCCCACCGCCCGTCCACTTCCACGGACCACCCCAGGACCGCCGCGGCGTACCGGAGGGAGGCCAGGGCGTGGCCGGCGTCCAGGAGGACGTAGCGGTAGGCCCGCTCCCCGTACTTCCAGGCCTCCCGCCACGCGACGGAGGAGAGGGCCGCGAAAAAGCCCTTCCAGGGCAGAACCGAGCCCGCCGGCAACAGCGCCCTTCCCTCCAGGAGGTGGTCCCGGCTCCGGTAGTGGTGGACCCCGGCCTCCACGCCCCCTCCCCCCGGCCAGACCAGGTAGCCTTCGGTGGGATGGAGATTCCCGCTGGACGGGTTGGCGCGGAGGGCCCAACGGACGGAGCCTTGCTCCTTGACGGCGGTGAGGCCCAGGGCCAGGGCCCAGAAGAGGCCGAGGCTTTCCCGGCTCGCCTCGCGGGGCGGAATGGCCCCGGCGGCGTGGAGGGTGTGGAAGGAGACGGGAGGAGGGGAAGCCTCGAAGGGAAGCTCGGTGGTGGGGGCACCGGCCCAGAGACGGAAGGGGGAGGGCTGGCTGGCCCAGTCCAGGAAGCGGGGGCCCGCGGCGAAGCGCCCGTACCCGTGCTTCGTCCTCCGGTGGTACGCCTCGATGGTGAATCCTGCGTTCCCGTTCGGCATGCTCAAGGAACGGCCTTTCTTTTCGGAAGATTCCCGGTTCCCACCACCGTCACGGGGCGTCCCGGCCCCTCTGCCGGCTGACGAGGAGGAGGCCGGCGGTGACGAGGGCGAAGCCAGCCCCCTCCCGCCATCCGAAGCGCTCCCCCAGGAAGGCCACGGCGAGGACGGAGGCGGCGGCCGGCTGGAGGGTGGTGTAGGCCGCCACCAGCGCCGGGGAGGAGCGGGTGAGGGCCCAGGCGTTGAGGGCGTAGTTCACCCCGGTGGGCACCACCGCGATGAAGAGGAGCCCCCAGAGGACCGCAGGGGCGAGACTGCCGAAGGGGGTCCGGGCCAGGGCCGGGGCCCCGACGGCGAGGACGCCGGCGCCGCCGAAGAGGAAGGCCCACGCCACCACGGCGAGGGGGCGAAGGCGCTCGAGAATCCCGCGCTGGAGAACGAGATACAGGGCGTAGGCCAGGCAGTTGACCAGCAGGAGGAGGTTCCCGAGGAGGGCCCCTCGACCGAAGTCGGCCCCCCTCCAGTCGAGGAGCGACAGGGCCCCGGCGCAGGCCAGGGCGATCCCCCACCACCGGAGCGGCGTGGGGCGTTCCCTCCCGGAAAGGAGCAGGAGCAGGGCCACGAAGACCGGGATGGAGGGCATGAGGATGGCGGCGTTGGTGGCGGAGGTCATGCGGAGGCCGGTGATGTACAGGACCTGGTTGGCGAAGACCCCCAGGAAACCGAGAAGGGCCAGCCCGGCGAGGTCCCTCCGGGAGGGCAGGCGGCGCTCCTCCCGGAGGGCCAGGAAGAGGAGCAGGGGGGTGGAGACGAGGACGCGCACCGAGGCCACCGCCAGGGGCTCCACGTCCCTCAGGACGAACTTCCCCACCACGTGGAAGGCGCCGAAGGTGGCCTGCACGAAGAGGAGGGCCAGGTGGAGCCGGAGGACCTCCTTCCCTCTGTCCACTCGGGATTCCCTCCCTTTCAAGCGACGCGGGGGGCGGCCCGCCGCCCCCCGCAGGGAAGCGCCCGGGAGGGCCTCAGCCCACGGTCAGGCCGGCCACCAGCCCGTTGAGGAAGCCGGGGAAGACCCCCAGGACCAGGGTGGCCGCGCCCGTGAGGGTGAGGACCACCGCCGTGAGCGCCCCCATCCGCGGCGGGGGGGGGATCTCCGCGTCCGGCGAGGGGAAGTACAGGGCCACCACCACCTTCAGGTAGTAGTAGGTGGCGATGACCGCGCCCAGAAGGCCCAGGGAGGCCACCCGGTACTGCCCTCCGTTGACCAGGACCTTGAAGACGTAGAACTTCCCGAGGAAGCCCACGGTCAGCGGAATCCCCGCCAGGCTGAACAGGAAGAGGGAGAAGAGGGCGGCGGCGTAGGGCGCGGTGGTGCCGAGGCCGGCGTAGGAGGAGAGGGGCTCGTCGGTGCGCGAGGGGGATTCCACGGCGGAGGCCACCGCGAAGGCCCCGATGTTCATGAAGAGGTAGGCGGCCAGGTAGAAGAGGACCGCCTCCACCATGGCCGCCCGAAGTTCCGGAAGGGCCAGGGCCCCGAGCCCCAGGGCGATGAAGCCGGCGTGCACGATGGAGGAGTAGGCCAGGAGCCGCTTCATCTGGCGCTGGGTGATGGCGATCATGCTCCCGGCGAAGATGGTGAGGAGCCCCACCGCCACGAAGAGCAGGAGCCACTTCCGGGCCAGCTCGGCGTCGGCCTGGAAGGCCGAGAGGAAGATCCGGACGGCGGCGGCGGCGGCGGCGGTCTTGCCCCCCACGGCCATGAGGGCCGTCACGGGGGTGGGGGCGCCCTGGTAGACGTCCGGGGCCCAGAAGTGGAAGGGGATGAGGGAGAGCTTGAAGAAGAGGCCCACCAGGAAGAGGAAGAAGCCCAGGAGCAGGAAGGGACGGCCCAGGAGCGGGCCGCCGGTCCCCAGGGCCAGGGCCAGGCCCCCGAAGTCCAGGGAGGCGGCGGAGCCGTACAGGAGGGCCATGCCGAAGAGCAGGAAGGCGGAGGAGAAGGCCCCCAGCAGGAAGTACTTGAGGGAGGCCTCCACGGCGTTCTCGTGGCTCCTCAGGAAGGCCGCCAGGACGTAGAAGGAGACGGACATGGTCTCCAGCCCCAGGTAGAAGGCCACCAGGTTGGTGGCGGAGGCCAGGACCATCATCCCCGTGGCCGAGAGGGCCAGGAGGCCGTAGAACTCCCCCCGCTCCGAGCCCTTCCTCCGGAAGTAGTCCAGCGCCAGGGCCGCCACCAGGGCGGCGCTGAGGACGAAGAGGCCGTCGAAGAAGAGGGCCAGGCGGTCGGAGGAGAGGAGGGTGGCGGGCACCACCTTTCCCCCCTCGCCCCAGAGGAGGACCACCGGCGCCCCGCCGAGCCCCAGCACGGCCATCAGGCCCAGGATGCCCAGGGTCCGGGCGTTCTTCACCACCGCCGCCAGCAGGAAGAGGAGGCAGGCGGCGAGGCCCATTCCGGCCACCGGTAGGACGCCGTAGACAAATTCACCCATGAAGGCTCCCCCCTCAGGAGAAGAAGTACAGCAGGACGAGGACCGAGACCAGCAGGAACAGCGCGTAGTTGCGGATGTAGCCCGTCTGGAAGAACCTCAGGATGAGGCCCAGGACCTCGTTGCCGTACGCCACCACGTTCACCGTGCCGTCGATGAGCCACTTGTCCACGCCGGAGGCGATGCGGGACAGGGCCACGAAGGGCCGGATGAAGGCGCCGGAGTAGACCTCGTCGACGTAGTACTTGTTCAGGAGGA
>JBBILR010000049.1:0-8314 GCA_037444825.1 Acidobacteriota bacterium
GGTTCGAATCCCGCCGAGCGCACCATTCTTGCTGTGCCCCCGAAGGAAGCGAAGGCGGGATGAGAAGGGCGGGAGACCTCCCGGCGGCGGTTACGAGGCCGCGACCGCAGAGGGAGCGGCCGGAGTTACGCCGCCGGGGAGGAGAGACCCGCCCCGGGAACCGTAGGGGCCGTTGCGCGCGCAAGGGGGCGGACTCCGACGCCCCCGAGCACGCTACGGCCCGTAGGTTCGAATCCCGCCGAGCGCACCATTCTTGCTGTGCCCCCGAAGGAAGCGAAGGCGGGATGAGAAGGGCGGGAGACCTCCCGGCGGCGGTTACGAGGCCGCGACCGCAGAGGAATCTTTGACGGCCGAACCGGAGGCTCGTGTAGCGGCCCATGCTCGCGACGGCCGAAGGGCCGGCTCTGCGAGCAGAGGCCGCCACCCGGGGTCGCCTTCGAAGAAGGCCGCGCCGGTTGCCCGGTGTACCGGGGCCTGCGTACAATGGTTCCCGGAGGCGAAGATGGGGCCGATGCAGACCACGGGGCGGCGTGCGGCGGGGCCGGGGGGGCAACGATCTTGAGCCAGGAGGCCCCCCTCCTCTGCGACCTGCTGGTCCTGGGCTCGGGCATCGCGGGCCTGCGGGGGGCGGTGGAAGCGGCCCGGGCGGGGTGGCGGGTCCTGGTGGCCACCAAGGACGCCCCCCGCGAATCCAACACCGAGTACGCCCAGGGGGGGATCGCCGTCCCCCTGCCCGACCCCGACGACCGGGAGCGCCACCTGGCGGACACGCTGGCGGCGGGGGACGGCCTCTGTGACGAGGGCGCGGTGCGCGTCCTGGTGGAGGACGGCCGCCGGCGGGTGGAGGAGCTCATCGCCTGGGGGGCCGACTTCGACCGCAGGGACGGCGAGCTGGACTACACCCGGGAGGCGGCCCACAGCCGAAACCGGATCCTCCACGCCCACGGCGACGCCACGGGGCAGGAGCTGGAACGCGTCCTTTCGGCCGCGGCGGCCCGGGAGGAGCGGATCACCCTTCTGCCCTACCACACCGGGATCGCGCTCATCAAGGAGGAGGGCCGCTGCGCCGGGGCGTGGCTCCTGGACGAAACGGGCAACCACCCGCGGGCGGTGCGAAGCCGGGCGGTTCTCATCGCCACCGGCGGCATCGGGCGCCTGTACCAGCAGTCCACCAACCCCGCCGTGGCCACCGGGGACGGGATGGCCATGGCGCTCAGGGCCGGCCTGGTCCTGGCCAACCTGGAGTTCGTCCAGTTCCACCCCACGGCCCTCTTCCTACCCGGGGCCCCGCGATTCCTCCTTTCGGAGAGCATGCGGGGGGAGGGGGCGGTCCTCCGCAACGCCGAGGGCCAGCGTTTCGCCCACCGATACCACCCCCTGGGGGAGCTGGCGCCGCGGGACGTGGTGACCCGGGCCATCGTGTCCGAGATTCAGGCCCAGCGAGGCCGGCCCGTGACCCTGGACCTGACCCACCTGGACCCCGCCTTCGTGAAGGCGAGGTTTCCCACCATCTACGCCACGTGCCTTCAGTACGGGCTGGACATCACCCGGAGCCTCATTCCCGTATACCCCGCCGCCCACTACGTGATGGGCGGCATCGAGACCGACCGGGAGGGGAGGACCAGCCTCCCGGGGTGCTTCGCCGCGGGGGAAGTGGCCTGCACCGGCGTCCACGGGGCCAACCGCCTGGCCAGCAACTCCCTCCTGGAGGGGCTGGTCTTCGGGGCCCGGGCGGCGGCGGCGGCTCTGGCCCAGCCGGGGCCGCCCCCGGAACCCAAGGCGGTTCCGCCCCTCCACCTGTTGGGGTGCCGGGACATCGAGGTGGTGAACGCCCTCCGCAAGCGCATCGCGGCGGTCATGTGGGAGGGGGTGGGCATCGTTCGGGAGGCGCGAGGTCTGAGGGCCGCCCGGATCGAACTGGAGGGGATCCGCCGGACCCTGAAAGACGGATGCCTGCACCGCCGGGTCCTGGAGACGGCCAACATGGCCCTCCTGGGGGACGCCATGGCCGCCTGCGCCGCCTACCGGACGGAGAGCCGCGGGGGGCACTTCCGAAAGGACTACCCGGAGAGGGACGACGCGAGGTGGGGCCGAAAGACCCGCCTGCGCCTCGTGGGGGAAGAGTTTCGTTTTCTGGAGGAAGAGCGGTGATTCGAAAGGTGCTCATCGCCAACCGCGGGGAAATCGCCGTCCGCATCATCCGGGCGCTGAGGGACATGGGGATCGCCTCGGTGGCCGTCTTCTCCGAGGCGGACCGGAAGGCCCGCCACGTGCGGCTGGCCGACGAGGCCTACCCCATCGGGCCGGCCCCCTCGAGCCAGAGCTACCTCCGCGCGGAGGCGATCCTGGAGGCGGCCCGCCGCTCGGGGGCCGACGCCGTTCACCCCGGCTACGGCTTTCTCTCGGAGAACGCGGATTTCGCCCGGCGGTGCGGGGAGGCCGGCCTCGCCTTCATCGGCCCTCCCCCCGCCGCCATCGAGGCCATGGGGGAGAAGACCCGGGCCCGGCAGATCATGGCCCGGGCCGGGGTCCCCGTGGTCCCCGGCACGCTGGAACCCCTGGAGGACCTCCCTTCCGCCCTCCGAGAAGCCCGGAGGATCGGATACCCGGTGATGCTCAAGGCGGCCGCGGGAGGCGGCGGAAAGGGGATGCGGCTGGTCCAGAGCGAGGAGGAGATGGAAGGGGCCTTCCGCAACGCCTCCTCCGAGGCCCTCCAGTCCTTCGGAGACGGGTCCGTCTACCTGGAGAAGGCGGTCCTCCGTCCCCGGCACATCGAAATGCAGGTTCTCGCGGACGGAAAGGGGAACTGCCTCTGGCTGGGGGAGCGGGAGTGTTCCATCCAGCGCCGCCACCAGAAGATCGTGGAGGAGGCCCCCTCCCCCTTCGTCACCCCCGACATGCGGGCCCGGATGGGGGAGATCGCCGTCCGGGCGGCCCGGGCCGTGGGGTACGTCAACGCGGGAACGGTGGAGTTCCTGGTGAGCCCCGAGGGGGAGTTCTACTTCATGGAGATGAACACCCGCCTCCAGGTGGAACACCCGGTGACGGAGATGGTCACGGGCCTCGACCTGGTGAAGGAGCAGATCCGCATCGCCTCCGGGGAGCCCCTTCGGATCCGCCAGGAGGATCTCCGCCTCCGCGGGTGGGCCATGGAGTGCCGGATCTACGCGGAAGACCCGGAAAACGGCTTCTTGCCGTGCCCCGGCCCCATCGTGGCGGTGCGGCTCCCCGAAGGGCCCGGCGTGCGCGTGGACTCGGCGGTCTACGGCTCGGGGGAGGTGAGCATCCACTACGACCCCATGATCGCCAAGGTGATCGCCTGGGGGGAGGACCGTCCCGCGGCGGCGGCGGTCATGAACCGCGCCCTCCAGGAGTTCCAGATCGTGGGGATCCGGACCAACCGCCACTTCCTGCTGCAGATCGTCTCCCACCCGGAGTTCCTGGCGGGGAACCTCTCCACCGATTTCATCCCGAGGTTTTTGGGCCCCGGCGAGTACCGGCGCCCCGAACCCCACCCCGTGGCGGACATCGCCGCCGCCATCGCCGCCTACGAGTCGGCGGTACGCGGCCAGGCCGCCCCGCCCGCCCAGAGGTCCGTGAGCGCCTGGCGGCGCGCCCTGCGCTGAGAGGAGATGCGGTGCGCTACGTCATCCTTCGAGACGAGAGGGAGATCCCCGTGGAGGTCGTCCCCCGGGAAGGGGGGTACCGGGTGACCGTGGACGGCGTCCCCCACGAAGTGGACAGCGAGTTCCTCCTGCCCGGCCTCTATTCCCTGTTGGTGGACGGGAAGTCGTGGGAGGTGAACGTCTACTCCCCGGAGCCGGACGTCTACCACGTCCACCTCTACGACGGAGCGCGGCGCGTGGAGCTCCTGAGCCCCATCGGGCTCGTCCTCCGGGCCCAGTCCACGGGGGCCGGGGGGCGCGGGTCGTCGGTGCGGGCCCCCATGCCCGGAAGGGTCGTGAAAGTTCTGGTGGAGGTGGGGCAGGAAGTTCGGAAGGGCCAGGGGGTCATCGTGGTGGAGGCCATGAAGATGCAGAACGAGCTTCAGGCCCTGGCCGACGGGGTGGTCCGGGAGCTCCGCGCCCGGGAGGGGGAGGGCGTGGAAGGCGGGGCCGACCTCGTGGTTCTCGATCCCCTGGCGGAAGGAGGGTGAGCGGCCCCGTGGGGCGCGAAAAAAGAGGGGCCCGAAGGCCCCTCCCATTTCGCCCAGCGGGTGCGCCGCTAGCGCACGCTGTCGGCGAGGCCCTTGCCGGCCTTGAACTTGACGACCTTCTTGGCCGCGATCTTGATGGGCTTGCCGGTCTTGGGGTTGCGGCCGGTGCGGGCGTTCCGCTTGCCGACGCTGTAGGTGCCGAAGCCCACCAGGGTGACCTTGTCGCCCTTCTTGAGGGCCTTCTTCACGGCGCCGGTGAAAGCGTCCAGCGCCTTGGAGGCCTCGGCCTTACTCAGGTTCGCACCGGTCGCGATGGCATTGATCAGTTCCGCCTTGTTCATCCGTACCTCCTTTCAAGGTTCCGGGGGTAATATAGTGCTGGAAAGTCCGGCTGTCAAGGGATAGGGGGGCAAGGGTTCCCTGAAAGGGCCTTGGCGAGAAGGTTTTGGTATACAGGATAAGGAGTTTCTCGTGGCGGGGCTTTGCGAGTCGGGGGGCGCTGTAATGTCCGTTCTGCGGGAGGTGGAGGAGGGGGCGCGGCCCGGGAGCCTGCCGACTCACCGCCTCCTGACCCCCCTTGCCGGCTTTCCGGCGGTCATCCGGATCCTCACGCTGGGGAAGGCCGCCGCGGGCCTGGCCCACGCGGCCGAGCGGGCCTTCGGGTCCCTGCCGGGCCTCTCCTATGGCGTGAAAGGGGGCGGCGCCCCTCCGGCGGGCTGGGTTTCCCTGGAGGGGGACCACCCCACCCCCTCGCCCCAAAACGCCGAAAGGACCGCCGAGGTCCGGCGCTGGCTGGAGGCCGGAGAGGGCCCCCTTCTCGTCCTCCTCTCCGGAGGGACCTCGGCCCTTCTCGTGGAGCCCTCCCCCCCGTGGGACCTCGCCGAGAAGGCGGGCGTGGTCTCGGAGCTCCTGCGCCGCGGCGCCTCCATCGGCGAGGTGAACGCCGTGAGGGTCCGGCTCTCTCGGATCAAGGGAGGCGGCCTGCTCTCCTCCACGTCCGGATGGCCCGTGGCCACGGGGATCTGGTCCGACGTGGCCTTGGGGGCCGAAGCCATGGTGGGTTCGGGACCCACCCTGCCGTGGTCTTCCGGGGGGTCCGCGGAGGAGATCCTCCGCCGGTATTCCCTCGCGCCCCCGAAGCCGCTTCCCCCGCCGGACCCGCCCCCCAGAAAAGGGGCCGGGCCGGTCTTCGTGCTGGCCCGGCCCCTGGACCTCCGAAGGAGCCTGGCCGCGCGCCTCCGGCGGGCAGGCTTTGTCGTGACGGAAGTGGCCGTGCCCGAGGGCCGGTCCGCGGAGGGTCTGGCCGAGGTGGTGGCGGAACGATGGCGCGTTTCCACGGGCGGGAAGCGGCGGAGGGCCCTGGTGGGAGTGGGGGAGGCCCCGGTGGCGGCTCCGGATGGGGGAGGGGCCGGGGGGCGTTGCAGCCACCTGGCGGCGGCGGTGGCCCTCGCCCTGCAGCGTCGAGGAAAGTCCCGGTGGGCCTTCGCCGCCCTGGCCACCGACGGCGCCGACGGGACCGGGGATGGCGGCGCCTTCACCTGCTTCCGGTGCGCCCCCGCCGCCCCGCTCCTCGAGGAGGCGATCCGAAGGGGAAACACGGCGGGCCTCTGGCGCACGGTGGGGGGAACCGTACCCAGGGGAGCCACGGGGAACAACCTGCGGGACCTCTGGGCCCTCGTGGAGACGGAGGGGCCGTGAGAAGGCCGAACCCATCGGAGTCAGCCGGCCGGGCCGTATTGCCGCCTCCGCTGGGGCTCTACGTGCACGTCCCCTTCTGCGCCTCCCTGTGCGCCTACTGCGACTTCTACCGCCTGAAGGCGGGACGGGTCCTTCCCCGGGACTTCGACGATCTGGTGCTCGCCGAGGCGGCCCTTCACGCCGCGGGACGGGCCCTGCGGGCCGACACCCTCTACCTGGGAGGGGGAACCCCCTCCCTGCTGCCGCCCCGCCGGCTGGCCCGGCTCATCGGGACGCTCTCCCGCACCTTTCATTTCCCCGCCGGCGCCGAGGCGACGATGGAAGCCAACCCCGAAACGGTGACGGAGGAGCGGGTGGAGCGCTGGCGGGAAGCGGGTCTCAGCCGGCTTTCGGTGGGCGTCCAGACCTTTCGGCCGGAGCTGCTTCGGCACCTGGGACGGCGGGCCACGGCCCGGCAGGCCGCGAGGGCCCTGGAGATGGCCTCTCGGGGCGGCTTTCGCAGGCTCTCCGCCGACCTCCTGGTGGGCATCCCCGGCCAAACACCCCGGGACCTTTCGGAGGATCTCCGGCGGGCCTCCGACGCCCCCCTGGACCACCTCTCCCTCTACGCGCTGGACCTTCACCCCGGCACGCCTCTCCACGGGGAGGTCTCCTCGGGCCGGATGCGGATTCCCGCGGAGGACACCACCGCCCGCCTCTGGGAGAGGGCCCACCATTTCCTCACCGCCGCCGGGTGGCGCCACTACGAAATTTCCAACTTCGCCCGGGGTGAGGGCGAATGCCGGCACAACCTCAAGTACTGGCGGGGAGAGGAATACCTGGGCCTGGGTCCCTCCGCCTGGAGCCGCCTGGGCGGAGTCCTGGCCGGGAACCCGCGGAGCCTGGAGCGGTGGGCCCGGGAAATCCGGGGGGGGAGGATCCCGTGGGAGTCGCCGGAAATACTCTCTCTCCGCCGGATGCGGGAAGACCGCCTCATCTTCGGCCTCCGGCTTGCCGAAGGAGTCCCGCTGGAGGAGGTGGAGCCCCTCTTCGAGGGGAGGCGGGAGGCCGTGGAGACCCTCCTCCGGGCGCTGGAGGGCCGGGGCCTCCTCCGCCGTCGGATGGGTATGCTGGCGCTCACGCCCCGGGGCTTCCTCCTGTCCAACGCCGTCCTCTCGGCGCTCCTCCCCGACCGTTTCGGCGAGGCGTGAGAAAGAGTCAGCGGTGCGGGGGCTCGGGGTCAGCCGGCTCGGCGTGGACGGCGATGGAAAGGGGGCCGGGGATCGCCTCCCGCACCCGGCGCTCCACTTCGTCGGCAACTCTGTGGACCTGGGCGAAGGAAAGGCCCCCCGGCATCTTCACGGTCAGGGCCACGTGGATTCCCCCGAGGCCCCGGAAGACCTCCACGGAGGGACAGGAAGAGACGGCGGGGAGGGCCTCCACGGCCTTTCGAATCGTCCTCCGGGCCTCCTCGAGGGCCTCCGGGGCGCCCTGGGGTTCTGCGTGGACGAGGACGTCGGCGCGGCTGAGCCGTCTCTGGATGGCCCGCTCCACCTCCTCCGTGACGCCGTGGACCTCCTCCAGGGAGAGGCCCGGGTCCAACCCCACCTTCAGGTCCACGAAGTGCCGGGCTCCCGCCTCCCTCACCCGGACGTCGTAGGCGCGGACGACGCCGCTCACCGACTGGGCCGCCGACGCGGCGGCGCGAACGTGGTCCTCGCTCACGCGGTCGGTGAGGGCGTCCACCGCCTTCTTGCCCAGACGGAGCGAGATCCAGGCCACGAAGAGGGAAACCCCCACGGCGGCCAGGGCGTCGGCCTCCGGGTATCCGAAGCGGGTGAACAGGAGCCCGCCCAGCACCACCAGGGAGGACAGGATGTCGCTGGAGAAGTGGAGCGCGTCGGCTTCCAAGGCCTTGCTGCGCGTCTCCCGCGCCACCCGGGAGAGGGCCCGGCTCCGGGAAAAATCCACGACGACGGCGAGGAGAATGACCGCGAAGCTCCAGGCGTTCACCTCCACCGTGGCGGCCCGGAAAAAGAGCCGGGAAACGGCCTCGTAGAGGATCCAGGCGCAGGTGACCAGGAGGAGGAGCGTCTGAAGGAGCGCCGAGAGGTTCTCGATCTTCTCGTGGCCGTACGGGTGGTCCCCGTCGGCGGGCCGGGCGGAGACCGAGACGGCCCACCAGGTGAGCCCGGCCGCCAGCAGATCGAGGCCCGAGTGGGCCGCCTCCGAAAGAAGGCCCAAGCTGCCGGTCCACAGACCCACCCCCAGCTTGGCGGCGGTGAGAAAGACCGCCGCCGCCACCGAGGAGAGGGCCACCCGTTGCTTTCGGTCCATCCTGCCTCCCCGGGGGCTCCGCCGACCTGTTTCCCCGCGGTGGGTGGAGTATACTGCAACTCCCGGGGCGCCCGTAGCTCAGGTGGATAGAGCATCTGCCTTCTAAGCAGACGGCCGCAGGTTCGAGTCCTGCCGGGCGCACCA
>JBBILR010000050.1:0-8047 GCA_037444825.1 Acidobacteriota bacterium
ACGGCCCGTAGGTTCGAGTCCCGTACGGGCTACCAGCAACCCCGCGAGCGGAGGCAAAGCCTCCGCTTTCGCGTTTTTCCCTCGGGGGGCGCGAAAGACGGCCCCTTGCCGCCGGCGGCGCGAAGGCGCATCATCGAGAGCCGCGGGGGCCCTCTGCGGAGGCCTCCCGCCCCCGGGACCCCGTCCGGAACGCCGAGAAAGGGATTTCCACCGTGGCCGACCGCTTGCTGGACCCCCTCAACCCCGAACAGCGCAAGGCCGTCACCGCCCGGGACGGCGCCGTGCTGGTGCTGGCGGGGGCGGGCTCCGGGAAGACGCGGGTCATCGCCCACCGCATCGCCTACCTTCTCTCCGTCCGCCACGTCTCCCCCGCGTCGGTCCTGGCGGTGACCTTCACCAACAAGGCCGCCGAAGAGATGCGGAACCGGGTCCTCTCCCTCCTGGACAAGCCGGCTCTCCCCTTCCTGTGGATCGGCACCTTCCACGCCATGTGCGCCCGGATTCTGCGGGCGGACGTGGAGGCCCTGGGGGAGGGCTTCACCCGCGACTTCACCATCCTCGACGCCGACGACACCCTCTCCCTCGTCCGGCGCCTGTTGCGGGAGCGGGGGATTTCGGAGCGGAACTTCCAGCCCCGGACCGTCCTCTCGGCCATCTCCCGCGTGAAGTGCGACGGGCTCTCGGCCGCCGCCTTCGCGGAGAAGGCCCAGGGCCACTTCCAGCGGACGCTGGTTCCCGTCTACGAGGCCTACGAGCGCCAGCTCCTTGGGACCAACTGCCTGGACTTCGACGACCTTCTTCTTTTGGCCCTGCGGCTCCTGGAGGAGCGGGAGGAGGTCCGGAAGAAGTACCAGAGCCAGTTCCACCACATCCTGGTGGACGAGTACCAGGACACCAACCGGATCCAGTACCGCCTGCTGAGGACCCTTTCGGGCCGGTGGGGGAACCTCTTCGCCGTGGGGGACGAGGACCAGTCCATCTACCGCTGGCGGGGGGCGGACCTCCAGAACATCCTGGACTTCCAGCGGGACTTCCCCGGCGCCGAGGTGATCAAGCTGGAGCGGAACTACCGCTCCACCCCCGCCATCCTGGAGGCGGCCAACCGCCTGGTCTCCCACAACACGCGCCGGATCGGGAAGAACCTCTGGACCGAGCGGAAGGAGGGCCCCCCCGTCCGGCTCTTCGCCGCCCTCTCCGACCGGGAGGAGGCGGCCTTCGTGGCCGATTCCCTCTTGGAACGGAGAAGCCGCTACGCCTGGCGCCAGATGGCGGTCCTCTACCGGACCAACGCCCAGTCCCGCTCCTTCGAGGAGGCCTTCCTCAACCGCCGCATCCCCTATCAGGTGGTGGGGGGGCTCAAGTTCTACGAGCGGAAGGAGGTGAAGGACGTCCTGGCCTACCTCCGGGCGGCCCTGAACCCGCAGGACCGCCTGGCGGTCCTGCGGATCCTCAACGTCCCGCCCCGGGGCATCGGGCCCGCCACGGCGGAGAAACTGGAGGCGCTGGCCACGGAGCGGGGGGTCTTCTTGGGGGAGGCCCTGGCCCTGGCCGGGGAGGCGGGGACCTTTTCCCCCCGGGCGGCGGCCTCCCTGAAGGACCTGGCCGGCCTGCTGGGCGGGGTGCGGCGGCGGGCGGCCGCGGAGCCCCCCTCCCAGGTGGTGGGGTGGCTCCTGGAGGCGTCGGGGTACCTGGCCTACCTGGCCGAGCACCGGGAGGCGGGGCCGGACCCGGAGGCGAGGCTCGAGAACGTCCGGGAGCTGGTGTCGGCCTTGCGGGAGTTCGAAACCCGGGAGGGGGGCGACCTCCGCCTCTTCCTGGAGCGCCAGGCCCTCTCCAGCGACCAGGACGACCTCAAAGAGGGGGGCCACGACGCCGTCCGGCTCATGACCCTGCACGCCGCCAAGGGGCTGGAGTTCCCGGTGGTCTTCCTGGCGGGGCTGGAGCAGGACCTGTGCCCCCACGTCCTCTCCTCGCAGACGGAGGAGGGGGTGGAGGAGGAGCGAAGGCTCTGCTACGTGGGGATGACCCGGGCCATGGACAGCCTCACCCTCACCTGGGCCCGCCAGCGGTACGTCTTCGGCGTCCTCCAGGACCGGCTCCCCTCGCCGTTCCTTCGGGAGATCCCCCCCTCCCGGCTGGAGGAGGTCCGGGGGCTCTCGCCGGCGCCCCGGACCTTCGAGGAGGCGGCCGCCCTCCTGCAGCGGGAATCGGAGAGGCCCGAGGCCCCCGGGGGAAAGGTCCTCCGGGTGGGGGCCCGCGTCCACCACAAGACCTTCGGCTTCGGCATCGTGCTCGCCCTGGAGGGGGAGGGGCCATCCCAGAAGGTGACGGTTTCCTTCAACCGCATGGGACGCAAGCGGCTGGCGGCGGCCCTGGCCAAGCTGGAGGTGGTCTGACCGGGAAGTGGGGCAGATGCCCCAGGGTCCCGTCTCTCCTTGACGCTTCGTGGAAGGGGCCGCCCCTTCGCGAAGGGGCGCCGCCCGCGCACACCGGAGGGGGGCGGGAGCCCCTCGCCGCCGAAGGCGCACCGGTAAAACCTTGACAGGGCGGAACCTCTCCGCTATATTCCCCGCCTTTGGGCTTCGGCCCGAACCCGCCGGAGGGAGGACCTCAATGCTGGAGTACCTTCCCGTAGGGATTTTTCTGGTCCTGGCCTTGGCCATCGTGCCCCTCACCATGGTGCTGGGACGCCTCGTGCGCCCCCGGCGCTACGACCCCGTCAAGGTGGAGCCCTACGAGTGCGGGATCGACGTGAAAGAGGCGCCCCAGGGCCGGATCTCCGTCCACTTCTACCTGGTGGCGGTGGTCTTCCTGGTCTTCGACGTGGAAACGGTCTTCCTCTTCCCCTGGGCGGTGGCCTTCGACCGGATGGGCCTCTTCGGGGTGGTGGAAGTCTTCGTCTTTCTGGGTCTGCTCCTGGCGGCCTACGTCTACGCCTGGCTCAAGGGGGCCTTGAGGTGGGAAGAATGAACGGCGCGGAGAACGGCGGCTACCCCTCTTGGGTGGGCCTTTCCAAGCTGGACGTCCTCTTCGACTACTGCCGGCGCAACAGCCTCTGGCCCATGACCTTCGGCCTGGCCTGCTGCGCCATCGAGATGATCTGCACCTCCTGCTCCCGTTACGACATCGCCCGCTTCGGCTCGGAGGTCTTCCGCCCCTCCCCGCGGCAGGCGGACGTGATGATCATCGCCGGCACCATCACGCGGAAGATGGCCCCCATCGTGCGGCGCCTCTACGACCAGATGCCCGACCCCAAGTGGGTCATCGCCATGGGGTCGTGCGCCATCAAGGGCGGCCCCTACGACGACTACGCCGTCCTGCAGGGGGCCAACCTCATCGTCCCCGTGGACGTGTACGTCAACGGCTGCCCCCCCAGGCCCGAGGCCCTCATCTACGCCCTCCTCCGCCTCCAGGAGAAGATCCGCAACCCCAGGGTGGCGGAGGAGCCCACCTTCCGGGGCGTCCTCAAGGACCGGGCCACCAAGGGCTGGATGGCCAAGGGCGAGGAGATCCCCGAGGTGGTGGCGGAGTACGAGGCCAAGGGACACGTGGTCCAGGACGGACAGATCCTCGAAGGCTAGGAAGACCCCATGACCGACGAGACCAAGACCCCCGAGACGCCGAAGCCCGCCGCGGAGAAACCGGCGGGGGGGAGGGCGGAGGCGGAGAAGCCCGCCCCCGGCCCCGCCGCCCCCGCGCCCCCCAAGGCCCCGCCGGGGCCCAAGAAGTGGGAGCCCACGGGGACGGTGGTGGAGAACGACGCCACCGCGGCCCTGAAGGAGCGCTTCGGCGAGGCGGTCCAGGGGGTCCCCAGCCCCTGCGGGGAGGCGACGGTCCTCGTGGAGAAAGGGGTCCTCCTCGACGTGCTGCGCTTCCTGAGGGACGACGGGCGCACCGCCATGAACTACCTGAGCGACCTCACGGCGGCCCACTACCCGGTCAACGAGAAGAAGTTCGAGGTGCTCTACCACCTCTTCTCCCTGGAAAAGAGGCACGCTCTCCGGGTCAAGGTGCGCCTGGACGACGGGGAGTCCTGCCCCTCCGCCACCGGCGTCTGGCCCGGGGCCGACTGGATGGAGCGGGAGGCCCACGACATGTTCGGGATCGTCTTCGAGGGCCACCCCAACCTGGAGGTGATCCTCCTCCCGGAGGACTTCGAGGGGCACCCCCTGCGGAAGGAGTACCCCCTGGGGGGCGACCAGGAGGAGATGATCCGGGGGAACCGGTACGGCAAGCCGGTCTACCTCCCCGACGACCTCGAAGAGGCCCGGAAGATCCTGGAGGAGGGGCGCCATGGCCGCTGACCGCACGGACCTGTCGGTGACCTCCCCCCTGAGGGAAGTGCTGGAAAGCCGCGAGGTGGAGCTGAACCTGGGGCCCCAGCACCCGGCCACCCATGGCGTCTACCGGGCCCTCGTCCGCCTGGACGGCGAAAAGGTGGTGGGGCTCAAGTCGGTCATCGGGTACCTCCACCGCGGCATCGAGAAGTGGGCGGAGTACCGCACGTGGACCCAGGCCACCCCCATCTTCGACCGCCTGGACTACCTGGGGGCGGTCCTCAACTGCCACGGGTACGTGGGGGCCGTGGAGAAGCTCCTGGGCGTGGAGGTCCCCAAGAAGGCGCAGTACATCCGGGTGGTCCTGGACGAGCTCCAGCGCATCGCCAGTCACCTCCTCTGGCTGGGGACCCACGGGCTGGACGTGGGGGCCCAGAGCGTCCTCTTCTACGCCGTGCGGGAGCGGGAGGCCATCATGGACCTCTTCGAGGCCATGCTGGGCCAGCGCCTCCTGCCCAACGCCTTCCCCATCGGGGGGGTCCGCTTCGACTTCCCCAAGGGGTGGGTCCCCGTCTGCCGCAAGTTCCTCCAGGAGTTCCCCAAGAAGGTGGACGACTACGAGACCCTCCTCACCACCAACCGGATCTGGGTCCAGCGGACGAAGGGGGTGGGCGTCATCTCCGCCGAGGAGGCGGTGGCCCTCTCCCTCTCCGGGCCCACGCTGCGGGGGTCGGGGGTGAACTTCGACGTCCGGAAGGCCATTCCCTACTCCAGTTACGAGGACTTCGACTTCGAGGTGCCCCTGGGCCAGAACGGGGACGTGTACGACCGGTACCTCTGCCGGGTGAGGGAGATGCGGCAGAGCGTCCGCATCATCCAGCAGGCCCTGGACGGCATGCCCGAGGGGGAGCTCCGGGGGAAGGTGAGCCGGATCATCCGCCCCCCCGTGGGGGAGGCGTACTTCACCGTGGAGGCGGCCAAGGGCCAGCTGGGGTACTACATCGTCAGCGACGGGGCGGAGAAGCCCTGGCGCGTCCACGTCCGGGCCCCGTCCTTCATCAACCTCCAGGGCATGGAGACCATGTGCAAGGGCGGCCTCATCGCCGACGTGGTGGCGGTCATTGGCTCCATCGACATCGTGCTGGGCGAGGTGGACCGGTGAGCGGCCCGGCACCCTGCGAGACGGGGAAGGCGAATCCATGAACTTCGATTGGGTGACGGCCCACGTGGGGATGCCCCTCCTGAAGATCCTGATCCTCCTGGTTCCGGTCTTCACGGTGGTGGCGTACATGGTCTGGTTCGAGCGCCGGGTCCTGGGCTTCTTCCAGTCCCGCCTCGGCCCCAACCGGGTGGGGCCTCTGGGCCTCATCCAGCCCATCGCCGACGGCCTGAAGCTCCTCCTCAAGGAGGACGTGGTCCCGGCCAACGCCCGCCCCTTCCTCTTCAAGATCGCGCCGGTCTTCTCCTTCTTTCCGGCCTTCGTGGGCTTTTCCGTCATCACCTGGGCCCTGCCGTGGGTGACGGCCTCGGGGAAGACCCACGGCTTCGTGGTGGCCGACGTGGACCTGGGGCTCCTGGTGATCCTGGCCCTCTCTTCCATGGGGATCTTCGGCATCCTCCTGGGCGGGTGGTCCTCCGGCTCCAAGTACCCCCTCTTCGGGAGCCTGCGCTCCGCCAGCCAGATGCTGGCCTACGAGGTTCCCCTCACCCTTTCGGTCCTCTCGGTCTTCCTCCTGGCCGGCTCCTTCCGCATGAGCGACATCGTGGCCGCGCAGCAGAAGCTGGGCGGGTACTTCCTCTTCCCGGGGATCGTGGCCTTCGGCGTCTACCTGGTGGCCGCCGTGGCGGAGACCAACCGCACCCCCTTCGACCTCCCGGAGGGGGAGAGCGAGATCATCGGCTTCCACACGGAGTACTCGGGGATGCGCTTCGCCTTTTACTTCGTGGCCGAGTACGCCAACGTGGTGCTCACCAGCGTGCTGGCGGCGGCCCTTTTTCTGGGCGGCTACGACATCCCCTTCGTGAACGACGCCGCCCTCTACGCCGCCCACCCGGCCCTCACCAGCCTCCTGGGCGTCGCGTCCTTCGCCGTGAAGGGGGCCCTCTTCGCCTTCTTCTTCGTCTGGATCCGCGCCACCTGGCCCCGCTACCGGTACGACCAGCTCCTGAGGATCGGGTGGTTCGTCCTCTTCCCCCTGGCCCTCGTCAACCTGCTCCTCATGGCCCTCCTCCGGCTGTGGCTCCTGAGGTGACCGCATGAAGGCCCTGGCCCGTTTCGCCAAGATGGTGACCTTCTGGGAGCTCGTGAAGGGACTGGGCGTCACCACCAAGTACCTGGTGAAGCCCAAGGTCACCGAGCTCTACCCCGACAAGCGTCCGGTCCTTCCCTACCGCACCAAGGGCCGCCTCCACGTGGATATCGAGACGTGCATCTCCTGCCGGATGTGCGAGAAGGCCTGCCCCGAGGGGTGCATCAAGGTCTTCCCGCCGCCCAAGGAGGTCTTCAAGACCGACAAGCGCCCGGCGGAGTTCCTGATCAACCAGGAACACTGCCTCCACTGCGGGCTCTGCGTGGACCCCTGCCCCACCGGGTCCATCCATCACTCGCAGGAGTTCGAACTGGTGGTCTTCGACTACCGGGAGCTGCTCTTCGACAAGGAGCGGCTGCCCTGCGACCTGGACCAGCCGCGCTACCGCTGGAACGGCCTGGAAAACGCGAGGGCGGAAAAGTGAGGGGAGCGCCCCGGGCGGCTTCCCGTTGGAGGAGGGGATGACGGTTCTCTGGATCCTGCTCTTGGCCTTCATCGCGGCCTGCGCTCTGGGGGTGGTCCTCTCCCGGAGCCCCATCACCTCCGCCGTGTCCCTGCTGGTGGGGTTCCTGGGGGTGGCGGTGCTCTACCTCGTCCTCCAGGCGGAGTTCGTGGCGGCGGTGCAGGTGCTGGTGTACGCCGGCGGCATCATGGTCCTGTACCTCTTCGGAATCATGCTGGTGGACAACGAGGCCCTCCGCCTCCAGCGGCAGGTCCACTTCCAGGCGTGGCCGGCCTTCCTCTTCGTCCTCCTGCTCTTCCTGTGGATGGGCCACGAGCTCTACCACAGCGACTACGCCGCCTCGCCGGCGCCGGCGGCGGTGGCGGCCGCCCCAGCCCCGGAAGGCGCGGGGGCTCCCGACACCAACACCCGCCGGGTGGCGAAGGTTCTCTACGGCGACTTCCTCTACCCCTTCGAGGCGGCGTCGGTCCTCCTCCTCGCGGCGGTGGCGGGGGGCGTTTTCCTGGCGAAGAAGGAAGTCTGACCGAAAGGGTCGCAGCGGGGGCGTGGCATGGGAATTTCGGCGCTGGTGGTCTTGGGGCTCCTCCTCTTCTGCCTGGGCCTCTTCGGGGTTCTGGCCCGGAGGAACTTCATCGTCGTCCTCCTCTCCATCGAGCTGATCTTCGCCGGAGCGGGGGTCAACTTCGTCGCCTTCTCCGCCCTCTGGCGGAACCTCACGGGGCAGGTCTTCACCGTCTTCCTCATCGCCGTGGCGGCCGGAGAGGCGGCGGTGGGGTTGGGCCTCCTCCTGGCCCTCTACCGCCTCCGCCACACGGTCAACGTGGACGAAGCCCAGGAGTTGAAGGGGTAGGGCCATGCCGTTGAAACTTCGCCTTTCGCCTGTCGCTTGGAGACCGGCCGTCTTCCGCTCTGAGGTGCTCTCATGACCGCCGTGGGACTGTTGTGGCTGATTCCGGTGCTGCCGGCGCTGGGCGCCCTGGTGAACGGGGCGCTGGGGT
>JBBILR010000051.1:0-7956 GCA_037444825.1 Acidobacteriota bacterium
CCCCCGTCCCGCATTGCTTTCAAGGCGATTTCTGGGATCGTCTTGGACAGGCATGATGGTCATTCAACCTTCTAAAATCGGCGTCGTCATCCTCAACTACCACGCGGCGGGGGAGACCCTGCGGTGCCTGGAGGCCCTCCGGAAGGCCCGGGGGGGGGAGCGCCGCACGTGGGTGGTGGACAACGGTTCGGAAGACGGGTCGGCGGAGCGCATCCCCCCCCTCCTTCGCGAGGGCGAGGTCTTCCTCGAGACCGGCGCCAACCTCGGCTACGCCGGCGGCAACAACGTCGGCATCCGGGAGGCCCTTCGGTGGGGCGCCGACTACGTCCTGATCCTCAACCCCGACGTGGTGGTGGAGCCCGACTTCCTCCCCCCGCTCCTCCGCGCGCTGGAAGCCTCGCCCAAGGCTGGCATGGCCTGCCCCCTGGTCCTTCAGGAGGACGGCGAGACGGTCCAGTCCCTCGGCGGGGAGGGGAGCCTCTGGACCGGGCGCTTCGCCCGGCGCCTTTACGGCGCGCCGCTGGCCTCCCTCCCCGAGCCGAAGTGGACGGAGGTCCTCTTTCCGCACGGCGCCTGCGTCCTCGTCCGGCGCGCCCTCTTCGAGGAGGTCGGGCTCCTCGCCGAGCCGTACTTCCTCTACTACGAAGACGTGGAGTTCGGCCTGAGGGCCCGGCGGGAGGGCTTCTCGACCCTCGCCATCCCCCAGAGCCGCGTCCGCCACGCCGACACGACGGAGGCCGGCGCCCGGAGCCCCCGGGTGTCCTACCTGGGCACCCGCAACGCCGCGTGGGTGGTGGCCCAGTACGGCTCTTTTCCCCAGCGCCTCGTGTTCCTTCTTCTTTCGGCGTACCTTCGGTGGCCGCTCCGCTTTCTCTCCCGGCTGGTTCGAGGCCGCTTCCGGGCGGCCTGGGCGGTGGCCCGGGGGGCCATCCACGGCCAGTTCGGGAGGGAATGGCAAACGGGGAACCACCTGGCCGTCCCCTGGGAAGGGCGCCGGCGGGTCCTGGAACCCTTGCCCTGACCGCGTTTCCGCGTGGAGAAGAGGCGGCGGAACGGAGCCGGCCTCGGCGCCGGGGGGGGAGCCAGAGCCGGAACCTCCGATGGAGCGGACGTTTCCCCTTGACGACCTCTCCCGCGTTCAGGTACAGTAGCCCCGTGAGGTAACCAGACTCCGAGAAGGGAGGGATCGGCAGAACGTCGGCCGGGGCCCTTTTGGGCGCCGCGGCCGTCGGGGAGTGGCGAAAGGGTGCCCGGGCTGCGCGGGAACCGGCCCGGGGCAAATCCCGGCTCCGGACGCCCCAAGGCCGCCTGCGCTCGGGGGCGCCCCCGGCCCCCGTTCTCGAGTACCGGTGGCGCACCCTGCCCGCCGGCCCCGAAACCGGCGCGCCCCCTTTCCCCCTCTCGGAAGGGGAGATAGGGCCCGGAAGCGCCTCCGCGGTTGTCCGGGCCGGAAAAAAAGCCACATATTCAATAGTTGAAGGGCGGAGCCGAGTCCTGGACGGGATGGTAAATTCCGTGAATTCTTGCCTGTTCTGTTGCGCCGGAAGGCCCCCCGGGATCTCCGAGACGACGTTGGAAGGCCTTCGAAACCCCCGCCGGAGGGACCTCCCCGGCACCCCAGGAAAGCCCTGGGCCTCCGAACTCCCGGCTCACCGGCCCTCCTCGCCGAAGAAGGAATCCCCCTGCCTCCGCTGACGCTGGCCCTCGGCGGGCTCCTCCTCTTCTCCGTCTTCGCCTTCGCCGCCGTGGAGCCCTGGGCGGCGGCCGCGGTGGAGGTCGGCCTCTTTCTCGTCGCGGGGGCGGCGGCCTTCCGGGAGCGGGGTTTCCTCCGGCCGCCCAGGACGCTTCTCGCGCCCTTCGCCCTGGCGCTCCTGTTGGCGCTCACCGCCGCCCTCCAGCTCGTCCCCCTCCCGCGGGCCCTCTGGGCCCTCGCCGGCGACGAGCGGGCCACGCTGGCCTCCGACGCGGCGCGCGCGGAGAGCCTCCTCCGGTCGGAGCCGTACCGGACCGACGCCCTCACGGGGGCCGTCCTTCCGGAAGACCGGGACCCGGCCCTGACGCCCCCGGCGCCGTCGTGGGTCCCCGCCACCTTCGCCCCCAGGGCCACGGCCCGGGCCCTCTTGGCCCTCCTGGCCTTCCTGGCCTTTCTCCACCTTCTGGGGAGGGTCGCGGAGAACGGCCGGGAGGAGCTCCGGCGGCTGGCTCTGGCGGCGGGAATCGCCGGGGTGGCGGCGGGGGCCTTCGCCCTGGTCCAGTTCCGGCCGGGGGCGCAGAAGGTGCTGGGGCTGAGGGAGAGCGTCCACGCCGCGTCGGCCTTCGGGCCCTTCATCAACGAGAACAACGGCATGGGCTACGTGAACCTCGCCCTCTGCCTCCTCTACTACCTGCTCCACCGCAAGGCCCGCAAGAACGCCCACCCCACCAACCGCCTGGGCCTTTTCGTCCTGGCCGCGGCCCTGGCGGCCTTTCACGGCGCCCTCCTCCTCATCCGCACCACGGGCGCCGGCTTCTGGACGCCCCTCCTCCTCCCGGCGGTCCTCGCCCTTCGACTGCTGAAGGATAGGCCGAGGGCGCTGGCGGCCGCCTCGGCCCTCCTCTTCGCCGCCCTGGCCCTGGCCGGCGGGGCGCTGCTCCTCTGGGGCTTCACCGACCTCCACGGGCGGGTGGGCATCTGGAGGAACGCGCTGGAGGGCGGCCACCTGCTGTTGGGGAACGGGCTGGGGGCCTTCCCGGAGCGCTTCCCGTCGGTCCTCCTGGACACGCCCACGCGGAGCGCCGTCCTCTGGCTCCACCCGGAGAACGAATACCTCCAGCTCCTCTTCGAGGGGGGCGTCGCCGGCGCCGCGGCGGGGCTCCTCGCCCTCGCCTGGGTCTTCCGGCTCGGCGTGGGCGCCCTGGCGGCCCGCGGAAGCTCGTTCCTCCTGGTGCCGGCCCTCTGGGGGGAGGCCCTTCACGCCGCCACCGACTTCCACTTTCACCTCTGGCCGGTGCTCTTCGCCTACGCCCTCGCGGCGGCGCTGGCGGCGGGCGCGCTCCACAACAAGCACCGCCCGTCGGGGGAGGGCAGCCGGGGGGAGGGGGACCCGTGAGGCGCCCCGCCGGTTCCCAGGCCCTTTGGCCCCTTCTGGGCGTCCTCCTTTCTTCCGCGGCGGTGGTCCTTCACCTGCCGGCCCTGGAGCGGCGCCCCTCCCCCTTCGAGCGGGGGGCCTACGCCGTCCTGGCCCGGGCGGAGGAGGCCCTGGCGGCGGGCCGCCGGGGGGAGGCGCTGAAAGCCTTCCGGGCGGCCTACGTCCGCACCCGCCACGAGGCCCAGTCGGGCCTCGCCGAGCGGGTCCGGAACCGGGTGGGCCTCGCCGGGAAGGACCTGCTAAGAAAGGATTTCGCCGCCGCCTGGCCCTTCC
This sequence comes from Acidobacteriota bacterium, assembly GCA_037444825.1. GTDB lineage: Bacteria > Acidobacteriota > UBA4820 > UBA4820 > DSQY01 > JBFLVU01. The sequence continues at coordinate 3,402 of JBBILR010000051.1, forward strand.
TGGAGGCCTTCGCCCTTTTCTCCCCGGACTTTTCCCGGGACGCCGCCGCCGCGGAGGGCTGGGCCCTGGAGGCCACGGGGGGACGGGTCACCCGCTTCTCCTACGGCCTTCTGCGGCCGGACGGCCGCACCTACTGGGGGGCCGCCCCCGAGGCCGAGTGGACGGGCCTCTGGCCCCTCTGGACGGCCTGGCACCGCTTCACGAAGAAGAGCCCCGCCGCCACGGTGGCCCTGGAGGCCCGGCCCGGCTGGCCCGCGCGCGCCTTCGTCCTGGGCGTGGTCTTGGACCTCCGGGGAGGGTCCCTGCCCTTCCCCTCGGCCCTGGAGGTCTCGGGCCCCTTCGCCGCCGGCACGGCCCTTCTCCTTGAGGAGCGGGGCCCCGCACGGGAGGTCCGGCCCGCGGAGCCCGGCCGCTGGACCGTCGCCGACGTGGGCCAACGGGCGGGGCGCCTTCCCTCCCGGCTTCTCTTCTTCAGCGATGCCCTCCCCCCCCGCCGGGGCCTGTCCGTCCGGCTGGTGCGGGAGTACCGGCCCCTCTTTTGAGCGACCTTCGCGCCCGCGGCGGCCTTTGCCCGCGAAGAGCCCTGACCGCGAAAGGAACCCATGGCTGAGCGCATCCTGGTGACCGGCGGCGCCGGCTACATCGGCTCCCACGCCTGCAAGGCCCTGGCGGCGGCGGGCTTCCTCCCCGTGGCCGTGGACGACCTCTCCCGGGGCCACGCGTGGGCCGTGAAGTGGGGGCCCCTGGAGCGCCTGGACCTCCGGGACGCAAGGCCCCTTCGCGAGGTCTTTGCCCGCCACCGGCCGGCGGCCGTCCTCCACTTCGCCGGCGTGACCTACGTGGGGGAATCGGTGGAGCACCCCGACCTCTACTACCAGGTCAACCTTGGCGGGGCCTTGTCCCTCCTGGCGGAAATGCGCCACGCGGGCGTGGAAACCCTGGTCTTCTCCAGCACCGCCGCCGTCTACGGCGACCCCCAGCGCCTGCCCATCCCCGAGGACCACCCCACCCTCCCCGTGAGCCCCTACGGGCGCTCCAAGCGGATGATCGAGGCCATCCTGGAGGACCACGCCGCGGCCTTCGGCCTCCGCCACGCCAGCCTCCGCTACTTCAACGCCGCCGGCGCCGACCCCGAGGGAGAGACCGGCGAGGCCCACGACCCGGAGACCCACCTCGTCCCGCTCGTGCTTCAAGCGGCGGAGGGCCTTCGACCCTCCCTCACCCTATTCGGCGACGACTACGACACGCCGGACGGCACCTGCATCCGCGACTACGTCCACGTCACCGACCTGGCCGAGGCCCACGTCCTGGCCTTGAGGCGACTCCTCCAGGGGGGGAAGAGCCTGGGGGCCCTGAACCTCGGCACCGGCCGCGGGCACTCCGTCCGCGAGGTGATCCGCGCCTGCGAGGAGGTCTCGGGGAGGGCCATCCCGGTGGAGGTCGGCCCCCGGCGGCCCGGCGACCCTCCGCGCCTGGTGGCCGACTCCGCCCGCGCCCGGCACGTCCTGGGGTGGACCCCCCGCCTCTCCGACCTGAAGACCATCGTCAAGACCGCCTGGGCCTGGCACCGCAAACCGGGGCCCGTCCCCCGCGAAGGCCCGAAGGCACCGTAGCGGCCTTGGCTCGCCAAGGCCGGGGCTTCCTCCCCCGGAGCGCCGCCTACGCGGTGGCGCGGGCCCCTCTTCGAACGCCATGATGGCCGGACCGGACAAAGGCCCTCGAAACGGCGCGGTGTGAAGGGAATGGACAAGCCCGACTTCGCTCTTCTGGCCGAGTTCGAGCGGGAACAGCTCGCGCGGGGGCCGAAGTCGCTCGCCGCCCGCCTGGACCTCCTCGACGCCATGGTGGAGGAGGCCGTGGCTCTGAAGGTTTGGCCGCCGGCCGCCTCCCCGTCGGACCTCGAGCCCGCACTGCGCTGGGCGAAAGCCGCCAATGTTCAAAGCGCTCCTTAAGAAGTTGGCCCAAGCCCTTTCCGCCCAGGGCATCCCGTACATGGTCATGGGTGGACAGGCCGTCCTGCTTTATGGCGAGCCGCGAATGACGCGGGACATCGACCTCACCCTGGGCCTCGGGGTCGACCGCCAGGGTGACGTGCGCCAACTGGCCTCCGGCCTCGGCCTGACGCCGCTGGCCGACGAGGCTTTCACGCGGCGCTCCTTCGTGTTCCCGTGCGAGGAGAAGGCCACCGGGATCCGGGTGGATTTCGTCTTCTCCTGGTCCGCCTACGAGCGGCAGGCCATCGCGCGTGCGCGCGCGGTGGATCTGGAAGGGGCGGCCGTCCAGTTTGCCTCGCCGGAAGACCTGATTCTTCAGAAGGTCATCGCCGGCCGCCCCAGGGACGAGGAGGACGTCCGAGCCGTTCTCGCGAAGAATCCGGACCTCAACCTGGACTACGTCCGGCGCTGGTTGGGGGAGTTCTCCTCTTCCCTGGGCGAGCCCTTCGCGGAACGTTTCGAGAAATGGCTCCACCGGGCCTGACCGGTGGCTCATCCCGGAAGGGCCCCGTTCACCGTAGCGGCCTTTGCTCGCAGAGGCCGTGGTTCCCGGCACCCACAAGGGTCATTGGGCTGCAACCTGGCGGGCTGTTGCCCGCCCTAGAAAGAGCGAGGGAACCTTGACTCCACACGCCGACATCCTCCGCGAGAAACTGGTCCACCGCACGGCCACCGTGGCCGTCTTGGGCATGGGCTACGTGGGCCTGCCGCTGGCCATGGCGGCCCACGACGCCGGCTTTTCCGTCCTCGGCTTCGACGTGGACGCCGAAAAGGTCGCGAAGCTCAACCGCGGGGAGAGTTACATCCAGCACATCCGCCCCGGCAAGGTGGCCGAGATGGCCGCCTCCGGCAGGTTCCGCGCCACGGCCGACGAATCCGACCTGGCCGCCGCCGACGTGCTGGTGATCTGCGTCCCCACGCCGCTGACCCGACATCGCGAGCCCGACCTGCGCTTCGTGGACGCCACCACCGAGACCGTCGCCCGCGTCCTCCGCCCCGGCCAGCTGGTGGTCCTCGAATCCACCACCTACCCCGGCACCACCGACGAGCGCATGAAGCCGGTGCTGGAGGGCCGGGGGCTCGCCTGCGGGTCGGACTTCTTCCTCGCCTTCTCCCCCGAGCGGGAGGACCCCGGCAACAAGGACTTCGGCACCACCAACACCCCCAAGGTGGTGGGCGGGGTGGACCCCGTCTCGGGCGACCTGGCCGAGGCTTTTTACGGCGCCGTGGTGCAGAAGGTGGTCCGCGTCCGCGACGCCCGCACCGCCGAGGCCGCCAAGCTCACCGAGAACGTCTTCCGCGCCGTCAACATCGCCCTGGTGAACGAGCTGAAGATCCTCTACGACAAGATGGGCATCGACGTTTGGGACGTCCTCGACGCCGCCTCGACGAAGCCCTTCGGCTTCATGCGCTTCAACCCGGGCCCCGGCTGGGGCGGCCACTGCATCCCGCTGGACCCCTTCTACCTCACGTGGAAGGCCCGCGAGTACGGTCTCACCTCCGACTTCATCGAGCACGCCGGCAAGATCAACCGGCGCATGCCCGAGTACGTCGTCGAGAAGCTGACCCTCGCCCTCAACGACCGCGGCAAGGCCGTAAAGGGCGCAAAGGTCCTCGTCCTGGGCGTGGCCTACAAAAAGGACATCGACGACCCGCGGGAGAGCCCCGCCTTCGAGATCCTGGACCTCCTGCTCCAGCTGGGCGCCGAGGTGAGCTACCACGACCCGCACATCCCCGAACTGCCCCGGATGCGGGAGTGGCCCCACCTGCCCCGCCTCCGGTCCCTTCCCCTCACCGCGGAGACCCTCGGGGCCCACGACGCGGTCCTCATCGTCACCGACCACACCGCCGTGGACTACGAGGCCGTCCGCCGCCACGCCCCCCTCGTGGTGGACACGCGGGGGAAGCTCCGGGGCCTGGACGGAAAGGTGGTGAAGGCGTGAGCGCCCTGGACTGGACGGAAACCGCACGGGACGATCGCCTTTCCCCCCTGCGGGGCCGCGCCGTCCTGGTGACCGGCGGGGCGGGCTTCATCGGCTCCCACCTCCTGGACGCCCTCCTCGCCCTGGAATGCCGCGTCACCATCCTCGACAACCTGGCCACCGGAAGGCCCGGAAACCTCGCCCACCTCGTGGAACCCTCCACCCTCGCCCTCCTGGAAGAGTACAAGGGCGACCCCGCCCCCCCCGCGTCCCGGCCGTGCCGGGTCCTCGATCCCCCGGCGGAGGGCCCGCCCCTCCGAGTCCTCCTGGGGGACCTTCGAGACGGCGCCGCCTGCGCCCGGGCCGCCGAGGGCGCCGCCTACGTCTTCCACCAGGCGGCTCTGGGCTCGGTTCCCCGGTCGCTGGAGCACCCCGCCGAGACCTTCGACGTGAACGTCGGCGGGACGGCCCGCCTCTTCGAAGCCGCGCGAGAGGCCCAGGTCCGCCGCGTGGTCTACGCCTCCTCCTCCAGCGTTTACGGCGACAGCGAGAAACTCCCCAAGAAGGAAGGCGAGGAGGGCAACCCCCTGAGCCCCTACGCTCTCTCCAAAGTGATGAACGAGCGATTGGCCGAGATCT
>JBBILR010000052.1:0-7255 GCA_037444825.1 Acidobacteriota bacterium
TCTGGGGGACGTAGGCCTCGGGCTGGTAGTAGTCGTAGTAGGAGACGAAGTACTCCACGGCGTTCTCGGGGAAGAACTGCTTGAACTCCCCGTAGAGCTGGGCGGCCAGGGTCTTGTTGTGGGCGATGACGAGGGTGGGCCGCTGGAGCCGCTCCACCAGGGCCGCCAGGGTGAAGGTCTTCCCGGAGCCGGTGACGCCCAGGAGAACCGCGTGGCGATCCCCGGCCCGGAGCCTTCTTTCCAGGGCCTGGATGGCGGAAGGCTGGTCTCCGGTGGGCTGGAAGGGGGCCCGAAGGCAAAAGCGGGTGCTCACCGCTTCTCGCTCCTCCCCTGCGAGGACCCTCTTCTCACCGGCGCTCCGACAGGAAGCGGGCCAGCCAGAAGGCCTCCGGGGCCAGCAGGACTCCCAGAAGGGCCAGGGCGGCCCGCCGCACCCAGGGGGAGGGGCGCGCGAAGGGCGACCGCTCCATCTTCCCCAGGCCCTCCCAGCCGCAGGAGGGGCCGGTGCAGCGGAACTTCTGGGAGGGGACGAAGAGCCCCGCCAGCCGCTCCAGGGAACTCCAGGGGACGCGCCGCGGCGGGGCCCCGCACCGGGGGCGGGACCGTTCCGGCCAGAGAAGCCGTCCCTTCAGCGTGCCGTTCCCTCGCCGCCCCATGGCCCCATTGTACGCCAGGGCGGCCGGCTTCAGCCTTCGTGCAGGACGCCTTCCACCGGGAGAATCCAGGCGTGGGTGGACTCGCAGAGCTTCTTCTCGGCCTTGCAAGACCGGATGCACTCCAGGATGTGGGGGACGGCGTCGTCATGGATCACCGCGACGACCACCACCGAGGCTCCGGGGTGAACCCGGTCCCCCAGCTTGAGCCCCGTCCGCCCCATGCCCTGGACGTCCGGGATGACGGTGTAGCCGGTAACGCCCTTTTCCCGAAGGGCGGTCATGCACTGCGGTTCGTATTCGCTGTCCGTCACCAAAAAGAGCATCTTCATGGCGTTTCTCCCTGTCGCGGGCGGGCTCACTCCTCGGTCTCGAAGGCCTCGTCCTGGACGGGGGCCTTGTCTCCGTAGAAAAGGACGTAGAGGATGGGGATGGCCCCCCACGAGAGCAGGGTGGAGGCCACCTCGCCGGCCATGAGGGCCACGGCCATTCCCTGGAAAATGGGGTCGGCCAGCATCACCGAGGAGCCCACCACCACCGCCAGCGCCGTCAGCAGCATGGGGCGGAAGCGGACGGCTCCCCCCTCCACCACCGCGTCCTTGAGGGGCATCCCCTGGCGCATCTTCATTTCGGCGAAGTCGATGACCAGGATGGAGTTCCGGACCACGATCCCCGCCAGGGCGATGAAGCCGATCATGGAGGTGGCGGTGAAGAAGACGCCGAAGGCGGCGTGGGCGGGCAGGATCCCCACCAGCGAGAGGGGGATGGGGGTCATGATGGCCAGGGGGGTGAGGTAACTCCTGAACCAGCCCACCACCAGGATGTACATGAGGACGAGGACCAGGGCGAAGGCGATGCCCAGGTCCCGGAAGACCTCGTAGGTGATCTGCCACTCCCCGTCCCACTTCATGGCGTACCGGTCGGGGAGGAGGGGCGCCTCGGTGTACAAGCGTTCCAGGCCCACGGAACCGTCGGGCAGGCGGAGGGCCTTGAGGGCGCGGTTGAGCTTGAACATGGCGTAGACGGGGCTCTCCTCCACGCCCGCCACGTCCCCCACCACGTACACGACGCGCTTGAGGTTCTTGTGGTAGATCTCCTGGGGGATGGGGGTCTTCTCCACGTCCACCACCTGCCCCAGGGGGATCAGGGTCCCCTGGCGGTTCTGGAGCTGGAGGGAGAAGAGGGCGGGCAAATCGAAGCGGGCCTCCCGGGGCATCTGGAGGCGCAGGGGGACGGGCTCCCGCTCCCTGGGCAGGTGGGCGAGCCCGGCGTCGTAACCCTGCACCGCCATGGAGACGGCCCGGGCCACCTCCGCCACGGAGAGCCCCGCCGCCGCCGCTTTCCGCGGCTCCACCACCAGGTTCACCTGCTCCTGGGGATCGGCGGCGTAGATGTCGCTGTCCACCACCCCCGCCGTCTGCCGGAAGAGCTTCAGGACCTCCCGGCCCACGGCGAACTGGCCGTCCAGCGAAGGGCCGTAGACCTCCGCCACCAGCGTGGAGAGCACCGGCGGGCCCGGCGGAATCTCCACCACCTTGAGGGCCACCCCCATCTCCTCGGCCAGGGGGGCGAGGAGCTTCCGCGCCTCCTTGGCGAGGTCGTGGCTCTGGCGGCTCCGCCGGTCCTTGGAGACCAGGTTGACCTGGATGTCGGCGGCGTGGGGGATCCGCCTCAGGTAGTAGTGGCGGACGAGTCCGTTGAAGGTGATGGGGGCGGAGGTGCCGGCGTAGATCTGGTAGTCGGTGACCTCCTTCATCTCCGAGAGCTTCTGCGCCAGCCGCTGGGCCGCCCGGAGGCTCTCCTCCACGGCCTTGCCCTCGGGCATGTCGAGGACGACCTGGAACTCGCTCTTGTTGTCGAAGGGAAGCATCTTCACCTTGGCGACCTTGAAAACCACCAGGGAGACCGAGAGGACCAGCAGGACGACGTTGGCGGCCAGGAAGAGGAGCCCCTTTCTCCGGTCGTGGGTCAGGGGGGTCATGACGTTCCGGTAGAGGCGGAGCAGACGCCCCATGAGCCCCTTCTCCTCCTCCTCCCCGGCGTGGACCTTGTTCTTGAGGAGCTTGAAGGCCGCCCAGGGGGAGACCATGAAGGCCACCAGGAGGGAGATCACCATGGCCGCCGAAGCCCCCACCGGGATGGGCCGCATGTACGGCCCCATCATGCCCCGGACGAAGGCCATGGGCAGGATGGCGGCGATGACGGTGAAGGTGGCCAGGATGGTGGGGTTGCCCACCTCGTCCACCGCCTCCACCGCGCGGCGGGTGAGGGACCGGCCGTCCTTCATGGTGAAGTGGCGGTAGATGTTCTCCACCACGACGATGGCGTCGTCCACCAGGATGCCGATGGAGAAGATGAGGGCGAAGAGGGTCACGCGGTTCAGGGTGTACCCGCCCAGGTAGTAGATGAGCAGGGTGAAGGCGAGGGTCACGGGCACGGCGACGGCCACCACCAGGGACTCGCGAAAGCCCAGCATGAAGGCGATGAGCAGCACCACCGAGAGGGTGGCCAGGAGGAGGTGCTTGATGAGCTCGTCGGACTTCTCCCCGGCGGTGCGGCCGTAGTCCCTCGTTACGGTGGTCTGGAGGTCTTTGGGGATCAGGCGCCCCCTCAGGGCCTCCACCTTTTTCAAGAGGAGTTCGTTGAGGGCCGTGGCGTTGACCCCCGGCCTCTTGGTCACCGTCAGGGTGACGGCGGGGTACTGCCCGACGGCCCCCTTCGGGATGCCGCGCTCCGAGGCGGCGGGACCCACGCCGAAGAGGACGTACTCCTGGGGGAGGGGCGGCCCGTCCTCGAAGTCCGCCACGTCCCCCAGGTAGACGGGGCGGTTCCCGAAAAAGCCCACCAGCACCGACGCGGCGTCCTTGGCGTCCCGGATCCAGGATCCCACCTCCAGCCGCACGACGCGCCCGTCTTTCACCAGCGACCCGGCGGGCAGGCGCTCGTTGAAGGCGGCGAGGCTCTGGGCCACGGAGAGGGGGTTCACGTTGTGGGCGGCCATGCGGACCGGATCCAGGACCACCCGGAGCTCCCGCTTCTGGGCGCCCAGGATCTCCACCGCCGCCACGTCGGGCACCGAACGGAGCTCCAGCTCCAGCTCCTCCGCGACGCGGGTCAGGGTGTAGGCGTCGTAGCCCTTCCCCCAGAGGGTCAGGGAGAGGACCGGCACGTCGTCGATGGACTTGAGCTTGATGAGGGGCATCCGGGCCCCCGGGGGCATCTTGTGGAGGTTGCCGGCCACCTTGTCGTAGATCCGCAGGAGGGCCGTCTCCTCGCTGGAGTTGACCTGGAAGCGGACGATCACCATCCCCATGTTGGCGCTGGAGGTGGAGTAGACGTACTCCACGCCGGGGATCTCCCACAGCAGCTTCTCCAGGGGGGTGACCACCCGCTGCTCCACCTCCTGCGGGGAGGCCCCCGGCATGGGGACGAAGATGTCCACCATGGGGACCTTGATCTGGGGCTCCTCCTCCCGGGGCGTCATGAGCACGGCGAAGAGGCCCAGCAGGAGCGAGGTGAGGACGAAGAGCAGGGTCAGCTTGTTCTTGAGAAAGTAGTGGGCGATGGCGCCCGAAGGGCCGACCTTGATCATGGCGCGACCTCCACCGGACGCCCGTCGGCGAGCCCTTCGGGAACGGGGCACACCACCGCCTCGCCGGCCTTGAGGCCGCTGAGGACCTGCACGTTCCCCTGAGACTTGAGCCCCGTCTGGACGTACCGGAGCCGGGCGAGCCCGCCCTCCGCCACGAAGACGGCGTCCATCTGGCCCAGGGTGACGAGGGCCTCCTCGGGGACGGCCAGGGCCTCCTCCGCCAGGGCTTCGAAGCGGACGCGGGCGAACTGGCCGGGTCTCAGCCCCGCCTCGGAGGGCAGAGCCAGCTTCACCGAGGAGGTCCGGCTCATGGGGTCGGCGGCGGCCACCACGGAGGTGACGGTCACCCGGAGGTCCTTCCCGAGGCCGTCCACGGAGACGAGGGCCCCCTGGCCCGGGGCCAGGCGCCGGGCCCGCTCCTCCGGCACGGCCACCGCCATCTCGAGGTTCCCCGGGTTTTCCACCGTGAGAATGGGCATGCCGGGAAAGGCGAGGTTGCCGGGGTCCATCCACTTCCGCGTCACGATCCCGTCGGCGGGGGAAAGGATCTTCCCGTAGGTGAGGAGGGTCTTCGCCATCCGGACGTTGGCCTCCGCCTGCGCCTTCTGCGCCTCGGCCTGGGCGGCCCCCGCCTTCACCTGCTCCAGCTGGTGCTCGGTGACGGCCTTTTCCTCCCGGAGGGCGGTGAAGCGTTCCAGGTCCCTCCGGGCGTTGGCGGCGGCCACCTCGGCGGCGGCGAGGCCGGCCTTGGCCTGCTCCAGGGCGCTCTGGGCCTCGGCGGCGTCCACTTCCACCAGGGGTTGGCCCTTCTTCACCGCCTGCCCCTCCTCCACGTAGATCCTCAGCACGCGGCCCATCATCTTGGTGGAGACGACGACGGCGTCCCGGCTCTTCACGGTGCCGGTGTAGGCCTCGGCGGCGGGGAGGGGCTTCACGGCGGCGGGAACGGTGCGAACCGGCACGGGCGTTCCGGACTCCCGCGGTTCCGGCCGGTGTCCGCAGGCCGCCAGGGTGGCGGCGCCCATCACGGTGACGATCCACAAGGCTCTTTTCATCTCTTCGCCTCTCGCTCTCGAAATCGGAAAGGGTCTTGGTTCTCTCGCACCTTCATTTCCCCATGGCCCACGACAGGCGGGCCCTGGAGACGATCAGGTCGTGGACCGCCTGGGCCCGGGCCAGGGCCGCGGCGGTGAGCGCCGTGTCGGCGTCCAGCAGGTCCGTGATGGCGGCCAGCCCCTCCCGGTACCTCAGGGCCACGATCCGCTGGTTCTCCCGGGCCTGCTCCTCCGACTGGGCGGTGACCGCCACCCGCTCGGCGGCGGCCTCGGACCTCAGGAGGGCCTCCTGGACCTCCACGCGGACGCGGTTCCGGGCGTCCTCCAGCGCCTTCTGGGCCTGGAACTGGCGGGAGGAGGCCAGAAGGAGCCTTCCCGAGCGCGCCCCGCCGTCGAAGAGGGGGAGGCGGAGCTGGACGCCCACCATCCAGTTCTTGCCGTGGCCCGAGAAGTCCTCCGTGTCCTGCTCGTAGGCGGCCACGGCCCCCACCTGGGGCAGGTAGTCGGCGCGGGCCATTCGGACCCCCAGCCCCGCCTGCCGGGCCTCCCGCTCGGCGGCGGCGAGGTCCCCCCGGGCCGACAGGGCGGCCTGAACCGCCTCCTCCAGGGAAGGCAGGGGCTCCGCGGGAACGGTGAACTCCCCCCGGGGCTCCACCTCGCCTCCGTACCCCAGGGTGTAGGCCAGATAGGCCCTCGCCACCCGGGCGTCCGCCGCCCGGGCGGCCCTCTGCTGGCGCATGTCGGCGAGGAAGACCCGCATGCGGAGCAGGTCCGAGTCGAGGACCAGCCCCTCCCTGTGCATGGCCTCCACCTGCTCGAGGTGGGCCTCGGCGGTCTTCACCGTCTCGTCCATGACCGAAACGGCCTCCCGGGCGAGGAGACTCCCGTAAAAGGCCTCGGCCACCTCCTTGCGGAGGCTCGACTCGGCGAAGGCCGACAGGCCCTCCGCCGCCTCCACCCCCAGACCGGCGGCGCGGTAGGCGGCCGTGAGCTTTCCCCCCGTGAAGAGAGGAAGGGTCACCTCCGCCCGGCTCTGGAAGTTGTTGAGGGGCGGGGGGGTGTTGAGGCTCGGGATGGAAAAATCCATCATCCCGAAGCGCTCCTGGGTGAGCTTCCCCATGAAGACGTAGACGGGGTTGTCGGTGCGGGTGAAGGTCTCGGAGAAGGTGAGATCGGGCAGGAAGTAGGAGCGGGCCTCCTTCCGCTGTCCCTCGCGGGCCTTCACCTCCTCCCGCGCCGCCAGGACCATGGGGTTGGAGCGCGAGGCCCGCTCCAGGGCCTCCTCCAGCGTCACGGAGAGCGGCTGGGCTTCCGGAGGGGAGGGGAGGGGGGGCTCCTGGGCAAAGACCCCGGCCGGATCCCCCAGAAGGAGGGCGGCGGCGAGGAGTCCGGGCAGGGAGAGACGGCTTCGACTTCGCTTCATGGTACCCCCTGTGGGAAAGGCACGTTCACTCTACCATGGCCGCGGCCGTCGGACACCGGCCGGCACCCGGGAAGATGCAAGGGAGCCCCGGCGGTAACAGGGGCGTCCGGCCGAACGGCCGATCTCGAGGCGGCCTCCCCGCGGAGCCTCCGGAAAGAAGCCCCGTCAGGAAGTCAGGAAGTTAGGAAGGGAGGAAGGAAAAAAGACCCAAGGGGGAAGGCGGCCCGGTGCCTGCACCCCGCAGATCCTCCCCTTCCTCGCTTCCTCCCCTCCTCCCGGCCTGCTCAGGTGTGGATGGGGCGCCTTGGGGTCTTGACAGCCCTCGAGGGCTTCCGTAGAATGAAACGCCGTTCCGCTGGGGAGTAGTTCAACTGGTGGAACGCCTGGCTCTGGACCAGGATGTTGGGGGTTCGAGTCCTCCCTCCCCAGCCAAACGTGGCCCGTTCGTTCAGCGGTTAGGACGCCGGCCTCTCACGCCGGTAACACGGGTTCGAGTCCCGTACGGGCTACCAGCAACCCCGCGAGCGGAGGC
>JBBILR010000053.1:0-5844 GCA_037444825.1 Acidobacteriota bacterium
ACGTGGTCGGGCCGATCGAAGAAGCGGCACGGGCCGCCGCCACGTTGACCGTCACCGTGGACCCGGCCTCCGCCCTCCCCGCCGCCCGCTTCCTCGTGGTGGCCCAGAAGGTCCGGGAGGCCTACCCCGGGGCCCGCATGGAGCCGGACCTGGTCACCCTTCAGAAGACCCAGGGGCGCAAGGCCGTCTTCGCCCTCCCGGAGAGCCGGGGGCTCAAGGAGCTGGCGCGCCTCCTCCTGACCCTTCCGGAGGTGGCCTCCGTCACGGTGGAGGAGGAGGCCCCCCGCGCCCCCGCCGCCGACCGAGCCCTCATTCGGGACCTCAAGGTCTCCGCCCGGGACCTGGACGACCTTCTGGACCGCGCCGCGGAGCTCCTCCACAGCCTCAACCAACTGGAGGCCGCCCTCGACGGCGCGGAGCGGAAGCGCCACCGCTTCTGGCTCGAATCCCACCGCGCCCGTTTGGGCCACCTCTCCGACCGGGTCCTCGCCGTGCGGCTGGTCCCCTTCGACGCCTTGGTGGAGCGCCTCCAGCGGACCGTGCGCGAGCTGTGCGGGCGTCTCGGGAAGCGGGCCCTCCTCGAAGTTTCCGGGGCGGAGGAGAAGATCGACCGGAGCCTCCTCGAGCGGCTCCAGGACCCCCTCCTCCACCTCGTCCGCAACGCCCTGGACCACGGGCTCGAAGGGGAGGAGGAGCGGCGGGCCTCCGGCAAGCCCCCTGAGGGCCGCCTCCGCCTCGAGATCCGCCGGGCGGCGGAGGCCCTGCTGGTGACCCTTTCCGACGACGGGCGGGGCATCGACCCCGAGGCGGTCCGAAGGACCGCGGTGGAGCGGCGCCTCTGCACGCCCCAGGAGGCGGCCCTCCTCACCGAGGACCGCCTCTACGACCTCCTGACCCTCCCCGCCTTCAGCACCCGCCGGGAGGTGAGCGAGGTGAGCGGCCGAGGGGTGGGCCTCGACGTGGTGCGCCTGGCGGCGGAGGGCCTGGGAGGCCACCTGGAGATCCGCAGCGCCCCTGGAAAGGGAAGCGCCTTCACGTTGGTGGTGCCCTCCGCCTCGGCCCTCACGCGGATCCTCGTCTTCTCCTACGGCGAGCCGGGGCCCCGCTTCGGCATCCCCGTCTCCCAGGTCAGCCGCATCTACCCCCTCTCGGCCTTTCCCCTCACCGGCGGGGCACGGCCCTTCCTGGCCGACGGGGAGACCCTCATCCCCGTCCTGCCCTGGCGCCGGGGGGAGGTGGGGCGGGAGGGCTTCGGCCTGCGCCTCACCTTCGAGGGGGAGGACCACGCGCTCCTGGTGGGTTCGGTCCACCAGATGGAGCGGGTGGTGATCCAGCCCCTGGGGCCGCCGCTGGACATGGTCCCCGAGTGGATGGGCGCGGCCCTGCTCTCCACGGGGGAGGTGGCGTACGTGCTCGACGGCCGGGCGGTGGTCCGCCGCGGCGATGGAGAGAGCCATGCTGTCTGAGATCGGTTCCATGGAACTGGACGCCCTCCGCGAGGTGAGCAACATCGGGGCCGGCCACGCCGTCACCGCCCTCCATCAGATGACCCGCCGCGTCATCACCCTGGAGGTGCCCTCGGTGAACCTCGTCCCCTTTCGGAAGGTGGTGGAGGCCCTGGGGGGGCCCGAGGAGGAGGTGGTGGGCCTCTTCTTCCGGGTCTACGGCGGCTCCCGCGGCAACATGCTGGTGGTCATGCCCAAGCCCTCCGCCGACCGGCTCCTTCTGGCCCTCTTCAACGGCGAGGCGACCAAACCCTTCGGCGACATGGAGATCTCCGCCCTCAAGGAGGTGGGCAACATCCTCACCTCCTCCTACCTCAACGCCGTGGGCGGCCTCCTCCAGATCCCCCTCATCCCCTCCATCCCCGCCTTCTCCCTGGACATGGCCCAGGCGGTGGTGGACCTTCTCCTCATCGAACTGGCGGAGGTCTCCGACGAGGCCCTGGTGATCCAGACGGACTTCTCCACGCGGGACCGCTCCTTCGCCGGCCACTTCTTCCTCCTCCCCGACCCCCGCTCCATCGAGACCATCCTGCGCGCCATCCGGAAAATGCGGGAACCAGGAGCATGACGCCACGCCCCTTCGGCCTCCTGGACCATCTCCTCTACGCCCTCTCCTGGCTGGGCTTCGCCGCCGTCCTCGCCCTGGCCCGCCACCTCACCCCCGACCCCGCCGGCATCGGAACCCACACGGCCCTCCACCTGCCGCCGTGCACCTTCTACACCGTCTTCCACAAACCCTGCCCCTCCTGCGGCATGACCACCGCCTTCGCCTGGCTCCTCCACGGCCACCCCCTCAAGGCCCTGAAGACCCAGCCCGCCGGCGTGGCCGTCTTCGCCGTCGGCCTCGCCACCTGGCTCTACCTTCCCTTCGCCTGGCGGAAGCGCCGCCCCTTCGACCACCTCTTCGACCTCAAACCCGCCCTTCCCGTCCTCGTGGGCCTCATCCTCCTCATCCTCGCCGTCTGGGCCTTCCGCCTGCTGGCCTGACCGCCCGCGCCGCAGCGGCCTCACGGCCGACGACGCCCACCTTCCAAGGCCCGCCCCAAAACGGTTCGCCCCCGTTGGGAGATTTCCTTGCAAGGGCCGGGCTTTTCTTCTCCTGGCATCGCCCCCCCATTGGAGGCCCTCTGCGATTCCCTCCCCGGGGGGCTTGCACCGCGGCTTACGGGTCGCCACGAGGGCCTCGAAGGTCTGGCGCAGGTGGAGCCCTCCAGAACGGCTCCCGTGGACCCCACCGAGCGGGCCTTGGCCCTGGCTCCCTCCAGGTCCACCGAGCCGTCCCCGCGGAGGAAGGCCAACCCCCCGAGTCGCAGCCGCGGTGGGAGAGGCGTTTGCCCGCCTCGGCGAACGGGTGGCCGAGGGGCTGTTCATCCTTGGGGACCATGCCGAAGAGGCCGCACAGGGTCCCTCCTGACCGGCGGCCGGGAGGCCCGGGCCGGGTGCCTGCGTGTACCCCACGCAGCCCGGCGTTGCATCCACGCCCCGTCTCTGGCGCGCTCTCTGCGTGGCGAGAACGGAGGTCCCCTTGGCAGAACGCCAGGACTCCCTGGTCGTGGGATCGGGGTTCGGCGGAAGCGTCGCCGCCCTGCGCCTGACGGAGAAGGGCTACCGTGTCCTCGTCGTGAAGATGGGGAAGCGGTGGGCCCCCGAGGGCTTCCCCAGGAGCAACGGGAACACGCGGAAGTTCATAGGGCCCTGCGGGCGCTCTGCTCGGGCATCCAGCGGCTCACGCTCCTGCGGGACGTGCCCGTCCTGCACAGCGCCGGCGTGGGCGGCGGGAGCCTCGTCTACGCCAACACGCTCATGACGCCCCACCGTGAGGCCTTCCAGGACCCCACGTGGCGGGACCTGGAGGACTGGCAGACGGCCCTCGCGCCCCGCTACGAGACGGCGAGGCGCATGGTCGGCGTCACCGTGAACCCGCGCATGACGCCCGCGGACGAGGCGCTCAAGGAGGTCGCTTCCGACATGGGCGTGGGCCCCTCCTTCACGATCCCCGCGCTCGCCGAGCACGTGATGGGCGCCGTGCCGCCGAAGGCTCCCTGAGGGCCGGCCGTTCTGACGCCCAGAAGCCGTTCATTTTCAAGGCACTGGGCAGGCGCTCTCCCCGTCCCGCTTGACTCGGGCGGCAAAGAGGCGTTTGAGGACAGCTGGCCGAACGCCCCGGGAGACTGGGGCGACCGGGGACCCGAGAACCCGGGGCGAATCGCGACGCGTAGGGTGGACCTCGACCCGAGCCCGACAGCTAACCCGGCAGGCCCGAGAGGACATTATGGACAACGGCGACCAACCTCCAGAACTCGCCTCCGGAGCATTCCTCCGGAAGGCTCCGTCCCTATGACCCCCCTCAAGCACATCCTCTTCGGCAAGCCCCGGGACCCCACCGATCCCAAGGGGTTCCACACCATCTCCCTGGTGGCCTTCCTCGCGTGGGTGGGCCTGGGCGCCGACGGGCTCTCCTCCTCGTCCTACGGGCCCGACGAGGCCTTCCGCGCCATCCAGGGCCACGAGTACCTGGCGCTCTACCTCGCCCTCCTGACGGCGGTTACGGTGGGCCTCATGTGCTTCGCCTACAGCCTCCTCCTCGAGCACTTCCCGAGCGGGGGCGGCGGCTACGTGGTGGCCACCAAGCTCCTTGGGCCCAAGGCCGGCGTGGTTTCCGGCTCGGCGCTGGTGGTGGACTACGTCCTCACCATCACGGTCTCGGTCGCCTCGGGCGTGGACGCGATCTTCAGCTTCCTCCCCCCCGCCTGGCAGGGCCACAAGGTCCCCACCGACCTGGCGATCCTCCTGCTGCTCCTCGTCCTGAACCTGCGGGGCGTCAAGGAGTCGATCAAGGTCCTCCTGCCCATCTTCCTGGTCTTCCTCGCCACCCACCTGCTCCTCATCCTCTACGGCGTGTTCAGCCAACTGGGGCGCTTCCCGGAGGTGCTGGCGACGGCGCACACGCAGATGGCCTCGGACGTCTCCAAAATGAGCTGGCACGGCTCGCCGAACCTAGGTTGGGTGGCGCTCCTGCTGATCTTCCTGCGGGCCTACTCCCTGGGCGGCGGCACCTACACGGGCATCGAGGCGGTCTCCAACGGCGTGCAGATCCTGCGGGAGCCCCGCGTCGCCACCGCCAAGAGAACCATGCTCTACATGGCCCTCTCCCTGGCCTTCACGGCGGGCGGCATCCTCCTGTGCTACCTCCTCTGGGGCGCCTCGCCCACGGAAGGCAAGACCATGAACGCCGTCCTCCTCGAGCGCGTCTTCTCCTCGTGGTCGCTGTGGGGCCTGCCCGTCGGCGCGTGGCTCGTGGTCCTGACCCTCGTCTCCGAGGGCGCCCTCCTCTTCGTGGCGGCGCAGACGGGCTTCATAGACGGCCCGCGCGTCCTGGCCAACATGGCCATCGACTCCTGGCTGCCCCACCGCTTCGCGAACCTCTCGGAGCGCCTCGTCACGAAGCACGGCATCCTCCTCATGGGGATCGCGGCGGGCGCCCTGATGATCTACACCAAGGGCCGAGTCCCGTTCCTCGTGGTCCTCTACTCGATCAACGTCTTCCTGACCTTCAGCCTGACCCAGCTCGGCATGTCGTGCTTTTGGATCGGAGAGGGCCGCCAGCGATCGAGCCACTGGTGGCGCTTCCTCATCGTCCACGGCGCGGGGCTCCTCCTGTGCGTGACGATCCTCGTCATCACCACCTTCGAGAGGTTCAGGGAGGGCGGGTGGCTCACCTTCGTCATCACGACCTCGCTGATCCTCCTGTGCTTCCGGATCCAGAGGCACTACCGGGGCGTGCAGGCGCAGATCCGCGAGGCGGACGAGATCCTCACGAAGATCCCCTCGGGCCTGGGCCCCGCCGGCCACACCAAGCTCGACCCAGACCAGCCCGTGGCGGCCCTGCTCGTGTCGGGTTACAGCGGGCTGGGGATCCATTCGATCCTGAGCGTCCAGCGCCTCTTCCCCGGCTACTACAAGAACTTCATGTTCCTCTCGGTGGGCATCGTGGACTCGGGGCGCTTCAAGGGGAAGGACGAAATCCAGGCCCTGGAGCGGGAGACCGAGCACGCGCTCCAGCGTTACGTGGCATTCGCCAACAGCCTGGGCTTCAACGCCGACTACCGCTACCACCTCGGGACCGACGTCCTGGAGGCGGGCCAGGAGCTCTGCCGGCAGATCCAGAAGGAGTACCCGCGCGTCGTGTTCTTCCTCGGCAAGCTCATCTTCTCGAAGGAGAGGCTCTTCTACCGCATCTTGCACAACGACACGGCCTACTCGCTTCAGCGGGAGCTCCAGTTCGCGGGGATGCAGACGGTGGTGCTGCCCATTCGGATAACGATGGGGTAGCAAGGTT
>JBBILR010000054.1:0-5567 GCA_037444825.1 Acidobacteriota bacterium
TCACCCCGCCGCCGAAGCGACCCGGAAGGCCCCCCCCCGCCCCCGCATCCGGTAACCCTTCGCGTTTCCTGCCCTCCCTCCCCCCCCCCCCGCCCGGCCGTCCGGGCCGGCCGGCCCTCGTTTCGGGGAGGGAGGCGGCGAACCTCAGGCGCCCCATCTTCGGGCCACGTACCCTTCGAGGAGCTCCTCGAAGCCACGGGCCAGCTCGTCGTAGGTCCCCTGGAGGGTGGTGAAGGGCTTGCCGTCCACGTAGACGGGGCACTTCGGAGCCTCCCCCGTTCCGGGGAGGCTGATGCCGACGTCGGCGGCCTTGGATTCCCCGGGGCCGTTGACCACGCAGCCCATGACGGCCACGGTGAGGGTCTCCACCCCCGGGTAGCGGTGCCGCCACTCGGGAAGCCGCTCCTTGAGAAAGGCGTCCACCCGCTCGGCGAGGCGCTGGAAGGTGGTGGAGGTGGTCCGCCCGCACCCGGGGCAGGAGGTGATGGAGGGGGCGAAGCGGCGGAGGCCGAGTGCCTGCAGGAGTTCCAGACAGGCGTGGACCTCCTCCCGGCGGTCGCCGCCGGGGCGGGGGGTGAGGGAGATGCGGATGGTGTCCCCGATGCCCTCGGCGAGGAGGACCGCCATGGGGGAGACGGACCAGACGAGGCCTTTAAGGCCCATCCCCGCCTCCGTGAGGCCGAGGTGGAGGGGCTGGCGGGTCTTCCCGGCGAGGTCCCGGTAGAGGGCCACCAGCTCCGAGGGCCGGCTGGTCTTGCAGGAGAGGACGATCCGGTCCTCCCCGAGGCCCGAGCGAAGGGCCAGCTCGGTGGATTCCAGCGCCGACAGGACCATGCACTCCGCGATCACCTCCTCGGAGGTCTTTCCGAGGTTTCTCTCGGCGTTCTCCTGCATCTTCCGGAGGACCAGCTCGGGGTTCAGGGAGCCGGCGTTCACCCCGATCCGGACGGCCTTCCCCCGGTCGGCGGCCACCTTGCAAATGGTGGCGAACTGCTCGTCCCTTCTTTTTCCCTGGCCGACGTTCCCCGGGTTGATCCGGTACTTGTCCAGGGCCTCGGCGCAGGCGGGGAACTGGGTGAGGAGCAGGTGGCCGTTGTAGTGGAAGTCCCCGATGAGGGGGGCGCCCACCCCGGCGTCGAGCAGGCGGGCGCGGATCTCCGGCACAGCCCTCGCGGCCTCGGGGGTGTTGACGGTGATCCGGACCATCTCCGATCCGGCCCGTGCCAGATCGATGCACTGGGCGGCGGTGGCCTCGGCGTCCGCCGTGTCGGTGTTGGCCATGGACTGGACCACCACCGGCGCCCCGCCCCCCACCTGGAGGGAACCCACTTTCACCCCGATGGAATCTCGCCGGGGTTTCCACGTCTTGGGGTCCATTGGCGCGCTCCTCGCCTCCGGGCCGAAAAAAACGCCTTCGGGGCGCCCGGCCTTCCCGCACGGAGGCCACCCCAGGGTACCTGCGACCCTGGGGGGGCGGCAAGGGAACCCTGCACCGGGGCTCCCCATGGGGTAGACTGAGCCTTCCGGGAGGCGCGGTGAAGAAGGCGGGCAGGATCCTGGCGGCGGCGGCGCTGGTGGGGTGGGGAATCTGGCTCTTCCGGGGGGGGCCTCGAGCGCCCTTCGTCCCCCCCCACCCGGCGGCGGACCTGGTGGCCGTGGGCGGGGCGGCGGGGGGGCTTCTCCTCGCCCTGGCCCTCTCCTTTCTCCGGGACCGGGCGGCGGCCCCGGCGGCGCTCCTGGGGGGGGCGGCGGCCTCCCTGGCCCTGGCCCTCCGCCCCGGGGCCTACGCGGGGCCTTTCTTCCTCGCCTTTCTTCCGGTGGTCCTGCCCTGCCTGGCGGCGGCCCTGCTCCTGAGGCCGCCGCGGCAAGAAACCGCGGAGCGGAAAAACTCGTAGGGGTTCTGAAAGGGGGGAAGGGACGGCCCCCTCCGCCCCACGGCCATTCTTCGGGAGGTTTCCATGCGAAACGCGATGGGTACGCTGGCGTTGTTCGCCGCCCTGACGGCCCTTTCCGCCCGGGCGGAGGGGGGCGCCACCCACCTCATGCGGCTGGCGGACGTCCACGGGGACCGGGTGGTCTTTACCTACGAGGACGACCTCTGGGTGGCCCCCGTTTCGGGGGGGGACGCCGTCCGGCTCACGAGGGACGACGGCGCCGAACGCTACGCCAAGTTCAGTCCCGACGGGACGAAGATCGCCTTCACCGGCCAGTACGACGGCGGGACGGACGTCTACGTCGTGGACGCGGCGGGGGGTGTGCCCAAGCGGCTGACCTACCACCCGGCGGCGGACATCGTGGTGGACTGGACCCCGGACGGGAAGTCCGTCCTCTTCCGGTCCCGGCGGGGGTACCCCTTTCGGGGGGAACAGCTCTACACCGTTCCGGCTTCGGGGGGGCCCGAGGTAAAGGCCCGGGTGGACCGGGCGGGGCTCGCCAGCCTCTCTCCGGACGGCAAGAGCCTCGCCTACTGCCGCCTCTCCAACGAGAACGCCACCTGGAAACGCCACCAGGGAGGGGACGCCCAGGAGATCTGGGTGGGCTCCCTGGAGAAGGGGGACTTCCACGTCATCGCGCCGTGGAAGGGGATCGACAACTACCCCATGTGGCAGGGGGAGGCCATTTACTTCGCCTCCGACCGGGAGGCGGGAACGGTGAACCTCTTCCGCTACGACCTGCGCACCGGGGCGGTGCGGGCCCTCACCCACTACACCGACCAGGACGTCAAGTACCCCTCCCAGGGCCCGGGGGCCATCGTCTTTCAGTACGGAGAGCGCCTGCACCTTCTGGACCTGGCCGCCGAAACGGTGAAGGCTCTGGACATCCGCATCCCCAGCGACCGGGTTCCCATCCGGGAGGAGTGGGTGGACGTGAAGGCGGGGACGGGGCGCTTCGGCCTCAACCCCGACGGGAGCCGCCTCCTTCTCGAGTTCCGGGGGGAGGTTCTCTCCATCCCCGTGGAAAAGGACCAGGGCCGGGTCTTCACCCTCTCCTTCGGCTCCGCCTCCCGGGAGCGGGAGCCGGCCTTCTCCCCCGACGGCAAGACCGTGGCCTTCCTCTCGGACCGGAGCGGGGAGGAGGAGATCGTCCTCGCCGACCCCCAGGGGGAGAAGCCGGCGCGCACCCTCACCACCGGGGGCCTCGGCTACCGCATGGCCCCCGTCTGGTCCCCCGACTCCCGCTGGCTCCTCTTCGCCGACAAGTTCATGCGCCTCAACCTGGTGGAGGCCTCCACCGGAAAGGTCACGGTGGTGGACCAGGGCGAGTACGACGACGGCTGGGACCGCTGGGGGATCCAGGACTACGTCTTCTCCCCCGACTCCCGCTGGATCGCCTACACGAAGAAGCTCGAGAACACCAACGAGGCGATTTTCCTCTACTCCCTGGACGGCGGAAAGACGACCCCCCTCACCGACGGCTTCACCAACGCCTGGAGCCCCTCCTTCGATCCCAAGGGGCGTTACCTCTTCTTCCTGAGCCACGACGCCTTCCGACCGGTGATGGGCACCGTGGGCCAGGACCACGTCTTTCTGGACATGGCCACCCCCAAGGTGGTCCTCCTGAAGGCCGGAACGCCCTCCCCCTTCGCCCCCAAGGACGACGCCCTTCCCGAACAGGAGGCGGCTCCGACCAAGGGCGCGGGCGCGAAGGCCTCACCCTCCATCGACGTGGAGGGCCTCGCGGGCCGGATCCTCCCCGTCCCGGGCGCGGAGCCCGCCAACGCCTTCCGCCTCGAGGCCACCGAGAAGGGCTTCCTCTACCTCGTGAAGAGCAAGCCCGAGTTTCTCAAGTACCAGACCGTCACCGACCGGAACACCGACGGCCTCACCCTCTTCGCCTACGACCTGGCGGAAAAGAAGGCCGAGTCCGTACGGGAGGGCGTGGAGAACTACCACCTCTCGGCCGACGGGAAAAAGATGGTGGTCCGGTCGGGGGGCGCCTTCACCGTCCTGGAGGTGGGCGGTAAGGACAAGGGCAAGACGGTGGACCTGTCCGCCGCCAAGATCCGCGTGGAGCGCCTGGCGGAGTTCGGCCAGATCTTCGACGAGGCCTGGCGCATCGAGCGGGACTGGTTCTACGACCCCAACCTCCACGGCGTGGACTGGAAGGGGGTGGGCGACCGGTACCGGGCCTTCCTTCCCGACTGCGGCAACCGGAGCGACCTCAACTACCTCATCGGCGAGATGATCGCCGAACTCAACACCGGCCACACCTACGTCTACGGGGGTGATTTGGGAGACGGGCCGCGGAGGGGCTCCACGGGGCTCCTGGGGTGCGACTTCGACTTCACGGGCCCCTACCCCCGCATCGCCCACATCCTTCCCTCCTGGCCCTGGAGCGAGGAGACCCAGTCCCCCCTGGCCGCCCCCGGACTCCCTGTCCGGGAAGGGGATTACCTCGTGGCGGTGAACGGGGAGGAGGTCCGTTCCACCGACAACCTCTACCGCCTCCTCGAAAACCGGGCGGGCCAGACGGTGGTTCTCTCCGTCAACGACCGGCCCTCCCGGGAGGGGGCCCGCTCCTTCGCGGTCCGGACCCTGAAGAGCGAACAGCCCTTGCGGTACCGCGAATGGGTGGAACGGAACCGGGCCTACGTGGACCGCCTCTCCAAGGGCACGGTGGGGTACGTCCACCTGCCGGACATGATGGAGGACGGCCTCGTGGAGTTCGCGAGGTACTTCTACCCCCAACTGGGCCGCAAGGCCCTGCTGATCGACGCCCGTTACAACGGCGGGGGCTTCGTCAGCGGGATGATCATCGACCACCTGGAGCGCAAGGTCTGGTCGGCCAGCAAGCCGCGGGAAGGAAAGCCCTCCCTGAACCCCGAGGCGGCCTTCGCCGGCCCCTACGCCCTTCTGGTGAACGAGGACACCGGCAGCGACGGGGAACTCTTCTCCGAGGCGGTGAAGATCAAGGGGCTCGCCCGGATCTTCGGCATGCGGACCTGGGGGGGGTCCTTCGGCATCGAACCCCACGAGGACCTGGTGGACGGCGGCACGGTCACGCCTCCCCAGTTCGGCCTCTACGGGCTGGACCGGCGCTGGCTCATCGAGGGACGTGGGGTGGACCCCCACGTGGAAGTCCAGAACCTTCCGGGAGACGTCCTTCAGGGCAAGGACGCTCAGCTCGACGCCGCCCTTTCCTATCTTTTGGAAAAGGCCGCCGCCGTGCCGGACGTTCCGCCGCCCCCGCCCTATCCCATCAAGGCCCGGCCCCAGGGATCGGACCTCACGGCCCCCTGAAGCCAGCGAGGTTTCCGGGAGTCGAAGAAAGGCCGGCCCGCATCGGGCCGGCCTTTTCGGCCTGGGGCGCCCTTCTTCGAAGCCTTTCCCTCCCCCAGAGGCCTAGGCTCCCCAAGGCCGGTTTTCGGCCGATGCCAGCATCGGCCGCTCCATCGGCTTCGCGGCCACGTCCTTCGGGGAACGGCCGGGTCTTGCTTCGAAGGAGCCCCTCCCTCGTTTTCTGCGGTTTTTCGCCAAGCAGTCGGCGAAAAACCTTGAAAACCACGGGTGTCCCCGCCCTTCTCATCCCTCTCGGGGTTTGCCTTTGTGGGATTCCTTCGAAGGAGG
>JBBILR010000055.1:0-5020 GCA_037444825.1 Acidobacteriota bacterium
CCTGGTGGCGGAGAGGGGGGGATTCGAACCCCCGGCCCCGGTTTTAGCCAGGGCAACTGCTTAGCAGGCAGTCCTGTTCGGCCACTCCAGCACCTCTCCGCAAACCGGTGGCCGGTGGCATTATAGGCTCTCAGGCCCCCGCCCGTCAACGAAAACGCCGAAGGAGTCGTCCCAGGAAAACGAGAGGGGCGGGCCGGGCCCGCCCCTCGGAGGAAACCGATTGAAGAGGCCCCGTTAGTCCTCGTCGCCCTCGTCCCCCGGCTCCGCCTCCAGGTTCTCCTCGGGGATGGTGAAACTGGCGTTACGCTCCTCGAGGAGGCGCTGGACGGAGAGGTCGGCGGTGAGGTCGGTGACGAACTGCTCCCTCACCGCCTCCTCGGCCACCTTCACGGTGGGGTCGTACTCCACCTCCACGTCGTGGTAGGCGTAGAAGCCGGTGCCGGCGGGGATGAGCCGTCCGAGGATGACGTTCTCCTTGAGGCCCCGCAGGTAGTCGGTGGCGCCGTTGATGGAGGCCTCGGTGAGGACCCGGGTGGTCTCCTGGAAGGAAGCGGCGGAGATCCAGGAGTCGGTGGCCAGGGCCGCCTTGGTGATGCCGAGGAGCTGGGGCCGCCCCACGGCCGGGGTGAGCCCCTCTTCGAGGAGGCGCTGGTTCTCCCGCTGGAACTCGAAGCGGTCCACCTGTTGCCCCAGGATGAAGCGGCTGTCGCCCACCTCCTCCACCTTCATCCAGCGGATCATCTGCCGGACGATGACCTCGATGTGTTTGTCGTTGATGCCGACGCCCTGGAGGCGGTAGACCTCCTGGATCTCGTTCACCAGGTACCGCTGGAGTTCCTTGATGCCCAGGACCCGCAGGATGTCGTGGGGGTCCACGGCGCCTTCGCAGAGGGGGTCGCCGGCGTGGACCCACTCGCCCTCCAGGACGGAGATGTGGATGCCCTTGGGGATGGAGTACTCCCGGCGCTCGCTGGTCCGGGGGTTGTCCACGAAGATCTTCCGCATGCCGCGGACCACCTCGCCGTAGTGGACCTCCCCGTCGATTTCGGAGATGACGGCGGGGTTCTTGGGGTGCCGGGCCTCGAAGAGCTCCACCACCCGCGGGAGACCGCCGACGATGTCCTTGGTCTTGGAGGTCTCCCTGGGGATCTTGGCGATGATGGTGCCCTGGCTGACCTTGTCCCCCTCCTTGACCATGATGTGGGCGCCGGAGGGGAGGGAGAAGGCCCGCCCGCCGGACTTCTTGCCCTCTTCCCTCAGCACGATGCGGGCTTCCTTGGTGGGGTCCTTGGACTCGATGACCACCATCTGGGTGAGGCCCGTCATGGCGTCGGTCTCCTCCAGAACGGTGGTGCCGTCGATGATGTCCTTGAACACGACGGTGCCGGCCACGTCGGCGAGAATGGGGTTGGTGTAGGGGTCCCACTCCACCAGGACGGTCTTGGCCTTCACCTTGGCGCCGTCCTCCACCTTGATGTGGGCGCCGTAGGCCACGGGGTACTTCTCGCGCTCCCGGCCGTTCTCGTCCACGACGGCCAGGGAGCCGTTCCGGTTGACGGCGATGAGGTCGCCCTCGGGGCTCCGGACCGTCTTCACGTTGAGGAGCCGCACCACGCCGCCGTTTCGGGCCACGTGGCTGGTCTCCACCGCCTCCTTGCTGGCCGTTCCGCCGATGTGGAAGGTCCGCATGGTGAGCTGGGTGCCGGGCTCGCCGATGGACTGGGCGGCCATGACGCCGATGACCTCCCCCAGCTCCACCATCTGGCCGGCGGCCAGGTTCCGGCCGTAGCACTTGGCGCACACCCCCCGCTTGGTTTCGCAGGTGAGCACGGAGCGGATCTTCACCCGCTCGATGCCGGCGTCCTGGATGGCCTGGGCCTTCTCCAGGGTGATCTCCTCGTTGGCGGGGACGATGACCTCGTTGGTGTAGGGGTCCCGGACGTCGTCCAGGGCCACGCGGCCGTACACGCGCTCCCGGATGGGCTGGATGATGCGGCCGCCTTCCATGAGCGGCGTGATCCAGATGCCGTCGAGGGTCTGGCAGTCCTCCTCGGTGATGATCACGTCCTGGGCCACGTCCACCAGCCGCCGGGTCAGGTACCCGGCGTCGGCGGTCTTGAGGGCCGTGTCGGCGAGGCCCTTCCGGGCGCCGTGGGAGGAGATGAAGTACTGCAGAACGTTCAGCCCCTCGCGGAAGTTCGCGGTGATGGGCTGTTCGATGATCTCGCCCGAAGGTTTCGCCATGAGGCCCCGCATGCCGGCGAGCTGGCGGATCTGCTGCTTGGAGCCCCGGGCCCCCGAGTCGGCCATGATGAAGATGGGGTTGAAACCCTGCTCGGCGGCCTCGGTCTTTTTCATCTGCTTGAACATGGCGTCGGCCACCTGGTCGGTCACCCGGTTCCAGATGTCCACCACCTTGTTCTTACGCTCGAGGTTCGTGATGGCGCCGTCCCGGTACTGTTGCTCGACGCTCTCCACCTCCTCCAGGGCCGCCTCCACGAGGGCGGTCTTCTCCTCGGGCACCTGCATGTCCTCCACGCCGAAGGAAATACCGGCCCGGGTGGCGTGCAGGAAGCCCGCCTCCTTCACGGCGTCGGCCAGGCGAACGAGGGCGTCCCGTCCCTGGTGCTGGAAGACCCAGAAGAAGAGGTCCTTGAGCCCGCTCTTCTTGATGAGGCCGTTGATGAAGGGGAGTCCCTTGGGGAGGACGTCGTTGAAGAGGACGCGGCCGGGCGTCGTGGCGAGCAGTTCGCCCTGGAGGCGCCGCGGCGGGGTGTGGGAGATGTCCTGGTCGTCGGCGGCTTGGGTGAGGTCGATGACGTCGCCGGTGTACCGCACCTGGATCTGGGCGTGGAGGTTGACCCGGCCGTTGTCCAGGGCCAAAAGGACCTCCTCCGGCGAGGCGAAGATCCGGCCCTCCCCCTTGGCTCCCCTCAGGGCGTGGGTGAGGTAGTAGACCCCCAGCACCACGTCCTGGGTGGGCACGATGATGGGCGTCCCGTTGGCCGGGTAGAGGAGGTTGTTGGTGGAGAGCATGAGGACCGCCGCCTCCACCTGGGAAGCGGGGGAGAGCGGCACGTGGACGGCCATCTGGTCGCCGTCGAAGTCGGCGTTGAAGGCGGTGCAGACCAGCGGGCTCAGCTTGATGGCCTTGCCCTCCACGAGCACCGGCTCGAAGGCCTGGATGCCCAGCCGGTGAAGGGTGGGGGCGCGGTTGAGGAGCACCGGGTGCTTCTGGATGATCTCGTCCAGCACGTCGTAGACCACCGGCTGTCCCTGCTCCACCATCTCCTTGGCCTGCTTGATGGTGAGCGCCAGGCCCCGCTCCTCCAGCTTGTTGAAGATGAAGGGCTTGAAGAGCTCGATGGCCATCAGCTTGGGAAGGCCGCACTGGTGGAGCTTCAGCTCGGGGCCCACGACGATGACCGAGCGGCCCGAGTAGTCCACCCGCTTCCCCAGGAGGTTCTGGCGGAAGCGCCCCTGCTTGCCCTTGAGGGTGTCCGAGAGGGACTTGAGGGGCCGGTTGTTGGTGCCCTTGAGCACCCGGCCCCGCCGGCCGTTGTCAAAGAGCGCGTCCACCGCCTCCTGGAGCATGCGCTTCTCGTTCCGGACGATGACGTCCGGGGCCCGCATCTCCATGAGCTTCTTCAGGCGGTTGTTCCGGTTGATGACCCGCCGGTAGAGGTCGTTGAGGTCCGAGGTGGCGAAACGCCCCCCGTCCAGGGGTACCAGGGGGCGCAGCTCCGGCGGGATCACCGGGAGGACCTCCAGGACCATCCACTCGGGCTTGTTGCCGCTCTTGAGGAAAGACTCGACGATTTTCAGGCGCTTGTTGAGGTTGGCCCGTTTCTGGTTGTTGCCGAGGACCTTGATGTAGGACCGGAGGATGTTCTGCTCGCACTCCAGGCGGCTCAGGCGGCGGCCCTTGGCCAGCTGGCAGGAGGCGCACTGGCAGTCCTCCGAGAAATGGCGGAGGAGCTCCTGGATTCCGGCGGCGCCGATGGCCGCGGAGAAGGCGTCGTTGCCCAGAACGGCGCGGAAGGCGTCGAGGGCCTTGTCGTACAGCAGCGCCTTGTAGCGGAGGACCGCCTCCCCGCTGAGGTCCTCGTTGTAGATGCGGGTGTTCTCGTTGAGGGTGAGGAGCTGGTCGAAGGCGCCGGCGGTGCCCTCCTCGCCCCCCTCCTCCGCCGACTCGTAGGTCCACACCGCCTCCTCGATGTTTCGGAGGATGCGGTTGCGCTCCTGGGGGGAGTCCCCGGGGTGGCGCTGGAGGTAGGCCTCCTTCACCTCGTCCACGTTGACGGTGGAGAAGCCCGGGTCGGTAACCACCCACTGCTCGAAGTAGTTGACGCTCTCCACGTCCTTCAGCTTCATGCCGAGGAGGATGGAAATGCGGGAGGGGGTCCCCTTGAGGAACCAGATGTGGGAGACGGGGGAGGCCAATTCGATGTGGCCCATGCGCTCCCGGCGGACGCGGGACTGGATGACCTCCACCCCGCACTTCTCGCAGGTGATGCCCCGGTACTTGATGCGCTTGTACTTGCCGCAGAGGCATTCCCAGTCGTTGACGGGGCCGAAGATCTTGGCGCAGAACAGGCCGTCCCGCTCGGGCTTGAAGGTCCGGTAGTTGATGGTCTCCGGTTTGGTGACCTCGCCGTGGGACCACTCGCGGATCTTCTCGGGGGAGGCCAGCATCAGCTGGATGCCGCGGATCCGGTTGATGCTGAGTTTCTTTTCGAGGAAAGGTGCGGGTCTCACCGTCACACCCCCTTCACGCGCCGGCGTCGGTGGACGCCGGCTCCTCTTCGGTTTCGAGCACGTTCACGTCGATGGCCAGACCCTGGAGCTCCTTGACCAGCACGTTGAAGGATTCGGGAAGGCCGGGCTCCTCGGGGTACCGGCCCTTCACGATGCTCTCGTACATCTTGGTCCTGCCGTAGACGTCGTCGGACTTCACGGTGAGGATCTCCTGGAGGATGTTGGCGGCCCCGTAGGCCTCCAGGGCCCAGACCTCCATCTC